>VAWN01000016.1:0-11623 GCA_005885555.1 Actinomycetota bacterium | reverse complement strand
GCCAGTCCCCACAGCACGGACTGGGCAAGCGCCGGTGCCTGCGGCTCGGTACCGAGCCGTTGCGCGCCGCGGGTGACCAGCACCAGCCGCGGTGGTTGCGCACGATCGGCCGGTACCAGCGCCTGAAGCAGGTGCAGCACCGGGACACAGCCGGCGTCCGGGGCGACGGCCTCTTCGGCAAGCGACGCGTCCAGGCCCCACATGTACACCACACCGGCACACCGCTCCGGCCACTGCTGGTGCAGGTCGGCGAGCAGCGCGGCGAAATGGTTCCCCGACGCCGGGTCGACCTCGAACTCGGTCGCGCTCATCCGCCGGTACCGCCGGCCGGCCGTCACGGTCACGGCCGGCGCGCCGCGGCTTAGCAGTGCCGTGCGCAGGCCGTCGCCGAGCCCGCCCCGGTCGGCGAACAGCAACCACCATCCGTCGGTCACCGCCAGCTCGTCGTCGGCCCGGGGCGCCAGGGTGACCTCCTGCCACCCGATCTCGAACATCGATCCGGCGACCGGATCCGGCGCCCCACCACGGTCCAGCCGCTGGAGCGTGACCGACCCGACCTCGCCGACGCGGTCACCGGCCTCGTCGAAGAGCACCACCCGGCCGCCGGTGATGCGGTCGTCCTCGGGGGATCCCGCCTCCGCGTAGGCCCAGCGCGGAACCGCGCGGGACCCGGACAGCGTGCACCGGCCGATCCCGACGGGCAGGTACGTGGCGGCGGTGTCCGGCCCGGTACGTTCGAGAGCCGCGGCCATCACCTGCAGGCAGCTGTCGAGCAGGGCCGGGTGGACCAGGTACGGGTCCCGGTCGGCGCTCAGCTCGGACGGTGCGCGCAGCCGGGCCACCGCCGCCCGCGCACCGCTCCACAGCTGGTCGATGCCCTGGAAGGCGGGCCCGTACTGCAGTCCGGCACCGCGCAGCGCGGCGTAGTGCCCGGCCACGTCCAGCCGTTGCAGGCAGCGCTGCCGCAGCTCGGCCAGGCTCTCGCCGGCCGTCCCGGCGTCGGTGACCGGCGCGGCGTGGAAGCGCCCGTCGGCGACCGGTGTCCAGTCCTGGCCCGCCGGCTGCGGTCCGCCGCGGCTGAACACCTGGAACGAACCGGTGTCAGCGGTCTCGGGGGACAGCACGAGCTGCAGGTTGGGCTCGTCCGCCGCCTCGTCCACGACCGTCATGCGCGTGAATCGGACGGCGCCGAGCGCCGGTGTCTTCCCGCCAAGCACGCTTGCGGCGGCTGCCAGTACCGCGTCCAGCAGCAGGCTCGCGGGCAGCACCGCGGTCCCGTCCACGCGGTGGTCGCCCAGGTACCGGAAGCCGTCGAGGTCGACGCGACCGGACCAGTGGTAGGCGCGCGGCTCGGTGGCGGCGTGGACGAACGACTCCAGCACCGGGTGGCCGCCCGTGCGTGGCCGCCGCCGGTGCCCGTACTCGTCGTCGAGCCAGTACCGCTGCCGCTGCCAGGCATAGGACGGCAGCTCCACCATCGGGACGCTCGGGCCGTGGATCCGGCTCCACTGGACCGGGTAGCCGGCGCAGTAGAGCTCGGCGAGCGGCTCCAGGACGGCGGGCCGCCCCGGCACGTCACGGTGCAGCGACGCCACCACGATCCCGTCGCGCTGCTGCCGCTGCAGGCGTTCGGCGACCGCGCCGCCGAGCATCGGGTGCGGCGAGATCTCGACGAACGTGTCGTACCCGGCGTCCACCAGGGTGGTGACCGCCCCGTCGAAAAGGACCGGCTGGCGCAGGTTGGCCGCCCAGTACCCGGCGTCGAGTCCGCTTCCGTCGACGGCGCCCCCGGTGACCGTGGAGACCATCGGAATCGTCGCCGCGTGCGGGTCAAGCGCGGACAGCGACCGCCGAAGCTCGTCCTGCAACGGCGTCATCTGCGGGCTGTGCGAGGCGAAGTCGACCGTTTCCAGGACCCGGCAGGTGACCCCGTCAGCCTCCAGCGCGGCGACCAGGTCCCGCACCGCGTCCGTGGCGCCGGAGAACACCGTGACCTCCGGGCCGTTGTTCGCGGCCACCGACACGGTCGCCGGGTCGTGCCCGGCGAGAACCTGCCGCGCCCGAGCCAGGGAAAGGGCGGCCACCGCCATCTTCCCCTTGCCGATAGCGGGGCGGATCACCCGGCCGCGGTGCAGCGCAACCAGCAGCGCGTCGTCCAGGGTCAGAGCGCCGGACACGTGTGCCGCGGCGACCTCGCCGACGCTGTGCCCGACGACGGTACCGGGCTCCACGCCCCACGACCGCCACAACTGCGCCAGGGCCACCTGCACCGCGCACAGGGCGGGCTGGCAGACGGCCGGGTCGGCCAGGCGGGAGCCGTCCCGGTCAGCGGTGAGCTGCTCGATCAGGGACCAGTCGGCGTACCGCCGCAGCAGCTCGTCGCAGCGTTCCAGGACGTCGCGCACGACCGGCTCGGCCTCGATGAGGTCGGCGGCCAGCGGCCACCACCGCGGACCCTGGCCGGAGAACACGAACGCGACCCGCGGGCGGCGGCCCACCTGCCGGTGGCCCGAGAACAACCCCGGGTGTTCCGCGCCCGGCGCGAACGCGGCCAGAGCCGACCGCAGCTCATCGGCCGAGCCGCCGACGACGGCCAGCCGGTGCTCGTGATGCGTGCGGCGCACCGCCGCGGCGGCGCACACAGCGGCGGGCGCGGCCTCGTCGTCCAGCCGCCGCGCGTACCGCCCGGCCAGCTCGCGCAGCGCGTCCTCGGTACCGGCGGAGACCGCCAGCACGTACGGCGGATCCCCGATGGCATGGCCGGCCGCGGCGGCCACGGGTGCCTCCCGTAGGACCAGGTGGGCGTTGGTACCGCCGAAGCCGAACGAGCTGACCCCGGCCAGGGCCGGCCCGTCGGCGTCCGGCCAGGCTCGCTGCGCGTCGACGACCGACAGGGCCAGCTCGCCGAACGCAATGTGCGGGTTGGGCTGCCGGTAGTGCAGGCTCGCCGGGATCTGCCGGTACCGCAGCATCAGCGCGACCTTGATGAGCCCGGCGATCCCGGCGGCGGCCTCCAGGTGCCCGAAGTTGGTCTTCACCGAGCCGATCAGGCACGGCCGGTCGGGGTCACGCCCCGGCGCGACGATCGCGGACAGGGCCTTGGCTTCGATCGGGTCGCCCAGCAGCGTCCCGGTACCGTGCGCCTCTACGTACCGCACCTGCTCCGGTCGCACCCCCGCGCTGGCGTAGGCGGCGGTGAGCACAGCTTCCTGGGCGTGCAGGTTGGGCGCCATGAGGCCGTTGGTCCGGCCGTCCTGGTTGACCGCGCCGCCGAGAATGACGGCGTAGACGCGGTCCCGGTCGGCGAGCGCGCGGGACAGCGGCTTGAGCACGACGACGCCGGCCCCCTCGGCCCGCACGTAGCCGTCGGCCCGGGCGTCGAAGGCCTTGCAGCGCCCGTCCGGCGCCATGGCCCCGGCCTTGCTGAAGTTGATGGCCAGGGCGGGGGAGAGGATGACGTTGACGCCGCCGGCGAGAGCCAGGTCGCACTCGCCGGCGCGCAGGCTCTGCGCGGCCAGGTGGACCGCGACCAGCGACGAGGAGCAGGCGGTGTCGATGGCCATGCTCGGCCCGTGCAGGTCGAACAGGTAGGACAGCCGGTTGGCGGCGATGCTGAACGCGTTGCCGGTACCGGTGTAGGCGTCGATCCGGTCGGCGTCGGCGAACTCCAGTCGCGCGTAGTCGCTGGTGGCGATGCCGATGAACACCCCGGTCGGCGAGCCGGCAACGCGCTCGGCGGACAGTCCGGCGTCTTCCAGCGCGCTCCACGCGACCTCGGCCAGCAGCCGTTGCTGGGGATCCATCCGCGCCGCCTCGCGCGGGGAGATGCCGAAGAAGTGCGGGTCGAACCGGTCGATCCCGTCGAGGAAGCCACCCCAGCGGGTCGTGGTCTTCCCGGGAGCCGTCGGGTCGTCGTCCACGAAGTCCTCGACCGGCCAGCGGTCGGCCGGTACCTCGGTCACCGCGTCGCGGCCCTCGCACAGCAGCCGCCAGTACTGCGCCGGACCATCGACGCCACCGGGGAAGCGGCATCCGACCCCGATGACCGCGATCGGCTCGGCCGCTTCCTGGCCGGCCTCGTGCGGCGCCGGAGCCGGCAGTTGCGGGAGGTCGGGGCGGGCGGCCTGCGCGGTTTCCGGCCCGCCGTCCGAGGTTCGGCTCAGGTACTCGGCCAGGGCCTCCACGGTGGGGTACTCCCAGGCGAGCGTGGCCGGCAGCGTGCGGCCGAGCCAGCGTTCGAGGTCGCCGACCAGTCCCACCATGTCTGCCGAGTGCAGGCCGTAGTTCGCGATCGGCCGGCCGGGGTCGACGGCGCTCACCGGCACATCGGCCCGTACCGCCAGCTCCCGAGTGAGCCACCGTTCGACCTGCGATCGCCGTGCCGAGAACGGCTCGCGCCGCGCAGACGGCTGGTCCAGCCCTGCGGGGGCGGGTGAGGACTGACTCCAGGCGGCGAGCGGCTCGAGCGTGCCGTTGAGGAAGGCGGCGCGGCATGCGGACCGCTGGACCTTGCCGCTGGAGGTCTTCGGCACACCACCGGGCCGGACCAGTATCACCGCGTGGACGTGCAGGCCGTGTTCGACGGCGACGGTGGCGCGGATCGCCGAGATGATGCGGACGCTGTCGAGCGTTGCCGGGTTGCCGCCGACCTCGTGGACGATCACCAGCCGTTCCTCGTTGTCCGCCTCGATCGAGCACGCCACCCCGGAACCGGGGCGCAGGGCCGGGTGGGCCTGCTCGACCGAGCGCTCGATGTCGCTCGGGTGGTGGTTGCGGCCGGCAATGATGATCACGTCTTTGTGTCGGCCGGCGACGAACAGCTCGGTGCTGTCCAGGAAACCCAGGTCTCCGGTACGCAGGAAGGGGCCTTCGCCCGTGTCGGCGAGGCGGGCGCCGAAGATCTCGGCCGTGACGTCCGGGCTCTGCCAGTACCCCAGCGCGACGCTCGGCCCGGACACCCAGATCTCACCGACCTGGTCGGCGGCCACCCGGGTGCGGGTCGTGGGATCCACGATGACCACGTCCTGCCCGGCGATCGCCTGCCCGCAGCCGATCCTGGTCAGCTCGTCGTCCCCGGTACCGGCGGGCAGGATCGTGTTCGCCGCCAGCGCCCCGGCCTGCAGGCGACGGGTCACCGGCTCGGTGGTCCGGTTCCCGCCGCAGACCATCAGCGTGGCCTCGGCCAGGCCGTAGCACGGATAGAACGCCGACCGCCGGAACCCGTTGGGCGCGAACGTGCGCGCGAACCCGTCGATGGTCTCCGCGCGCACCGGTTCGGCCCCGGTGAACGCCAGCTCCCACGTGCTCAGGTCGAGGTCCGGCCGTTCATCCGCCGGGATCTTCGCCACGCACAGGTCGAAGGCGAAGTTCGGGCCGCCGCTGATGGTCGCCCTGAGCTCGGAGATGGCCCGTAGCCACCGGCTGGGCCGCTTCAGAAAGGCCAGCGGCGACATGAAGGTCACCGGGAACCCGCCGTACGCGGGTTCCAGCAGGCCGCCGATCAGTCCCATGTCGTGGTACGGCGGTAGCCAGATGACCGCGTGGCTGTCCGGTCCGCAGCCGAAGTTGCGCCGGACGGCCGCCAGGTTGTGCAGCAGGTTGGCGTGGCTGAGCATGACGCCCTTGGGGTGGTCGGTCGACCCCGAGGTGTACTGGAGAAATGCGATGTCGGACGGGTCGAGCGCGGGTCTTCGCCACTCGTGCGCCGCTGCCGTGTCGACCTCGTCGACGCTGTGCCAGGACAGGTCCGAGACCGCCGGAGCGTACTCGGCGATGTGTCCGCGCATCGACGCGATGAACCGCGGTGCCAGCACGACCGCGGGCCGCGCGTCCTCGATGACACCGATCAGGCGGGGGAGCGTCCGGTGCAGCAACGCGGGGTTCGGCGGGTACACCGGTACGGCGATGACGCCCGCGTACAGGCAGGCGAAGAAGGAGGCGACGTAGTCCAGACCGGGCGGGCAGACGATCAGCGCCCGTTCCCCCGCCGGTACCCGCTGCCGCATGGTGGCTGCGATGGCCCGTGCCCGCAGGTCCAACTCGGCGTTGGTGACGGTGACCGGCGCACCCTCCCCGTCGATGAGAAACCGGTACGTGCAGGCGTCCGGCTGCGCCAGGAAGTTGTCCCGAAAATGATCGACGAGTGTCGCGCATCCGTCGAGTGACGCATCCCGTACCACCGCGATCCTCCAGACTTGGGCCGGAGATACCTATGTCGTGTCTATCGACGAGTCGTCATTGGGCTTGGGCTCACTGTGCCCGTCGTCAATTGCACGCTCCATGAGACGACTGCGGCGGCAAGAGCCAATAGGGTATAAAGGCCCGAGGATTCCGGGCCGGCCCGCTCCCCCGGGATACGACTTTCTGCGGAGTCGGTGAACGGCACGCAGATTCCCGCGTATTCGGTGATCGATTGCACGAATGACCAGGTAGGACCCGGTACAGAACGCCAAGACGGCTCCCACACCGCGTCGGTGTGGCCAAGTCAGTTACGTATGTGAGAGCGGTGACGAAATCAGTTACGAAATCAGTACCATGCAGTCGATGGGGCCGAAGGTCCTGGCCGACGGGGACCCGTGAAGTGCCCGATCGGGGCTTATGGACGAAGACATCGCTCAATGAGAGGCGCAACACTACACAGACACACACTGTGAAGGGTGGACGCCATGCCCGACCACGACCTTGAGGACGGCTTCGTCATCGTCCGCAACGACGAGGGACAGTACTCGGTGTGGTGGCAGGACCGGCCGGTACCGGCCGGCTGGGCAACCGTGGGGGAGCCCGGCTCCCGCGAAGCCTGCCTTGACCGCATCGCTGAGCTGTGGACCGACATGCGCCCGGTCAGCGTCCGGACACATGTGGACGCCGGTGGCTGAGGTGGACCGATGACCCTCGACCGACCGGATCGGGCCCGCCAGGGCTACCTTCGGCGGGGTCTGGTCGGGACCTTTGCCGCTGCCGGGATGGGCGGGCAGGCCGCACGCTGTCGAAATTCCCCAGCGTGCCGCGCCGAGTAACCAGGAGGACCCGATGGCACTTACAGAGCAACGCCTGGCGCCGCCCACAGGCCATCCGGCAGATACCGAAGCGGGGGCGGCGGCCGCGTCGCAGCAGTGGGGCAACTCCGCACCGCTGGCGCTGGCCGCGTTCGCGCTCACCACATTCCTGCTGAGCATGGTGAACGCGGGCTTTGTGGCCAAGGGCGTCGAGCCGGTCGTGTTCGCCGTGGCGTTCACGTTCGGCGGTACGACTCAGCTCATCGCGGGCATCATCCAGTTGCGTGCCGGCAAGACGTTCGGGGGTGTGCTGTTCAGCAGCTTTGGCGCGTTCTGGCTGTCGTTCTGGGCGCTCGCGCAGTTCTTCCTCAAGGACGTGCCGAAGGCCGAGGTCGGCCACGCGGTCGGCCTGTACCTCATCGCCTGGGGCATCTTCAGCGCCTGGATGTGGTTGGCCTCGTTCCGTACCAACATCGCGGCCAGCCCCGGCGCGGTGAAGGTCGGCGGGTACCTCGGCCTGGTCGTGGCGGGGTGCGCGGCGTACCTGTCGGCCGCCGAGGTGTGCGAGGCGTCGTACGGGCGGGAGATCCTGCCTGTCGGGCCGCTCGGCAAGGACTGAGAGGAGTGCCGTCATGGGCCGCTACGCGGAGGCGTTCCGGCGCAGCATCGCCGATCCGGACGGGTTCTGGGGTGCGGCGGCCAAGGCGATCGAGTGGTTTCCCGACGGCGTGCTGAACACCTGCTTCAACGCGGTGGACCGGCACGTCCGGGACGGGCGCGCCGAGCAGTGCGCACTGGTCTACGACAGCCCGGTGACCGGTACCGGCCGCACGCTCACGTACCGCGAACTGCGCGACGAGGTGGCCCGGTTCGCCGGCGTACTGCGCGGCCTGGGCGTACACCACGGCGACCGGGTGGTCATCTACCTGCCGATGGTGCCCGAGGCCGTCGTCGCGATGCTGGCGTGTGCCCGGATCGGGGCGGTGCACTCGGTCGTGTTCGGCGGGTTCGCGGCGCACGAGCTGGCGTTGCGTATCGACGACGCCGCGCCGAAGGTGGTCGTCTCCGCGTCCTGCGGCATCGAAGTCAACCGGGTGCTCGAGTACAAGCCCATCCTGGACAAGGCGATCCAGCTGGCCAACCACACGCCGCGGCACTGCGTGATCCTGCAGCGTCCGCAGGTCACGGCGGAGCTGGTACCCGGGCGGGACGTGGACTGGACCGAGGCGATGGCCGACGCCGAACCGGCCGACTGCGTACCGGTCGCCGCAACCGACCCGCTGTACATCCTCTACACGTCGGGCACCACGGCCCGGCCCAAGGGCGTGGTGCGCGACAACGGCGGGCACGCCGTCGCGCTGCGCTGGAGCATGGAGTACATCTACGACACCCGGCCCGGCGAGGTCTACTGGGCGGCCTCCGACATCGGATGGGTCGTCGGGCACTCGTACATCGTGTACGCGCCGCTCATCACCGGCTGTACGACGATCCTGTACGAGGGCAAGCCGGTCGGCACGCCGGACGCCGGCGCGTTCTGGCGGGTCATCGCCGAACACGGCGTCAAGACGCTGTTCACCGCGCCGACCGCTTTCCGGGCGATCCGGCGGGAAGACCCGTCGGGCAGCCACATCGCCAGGCACGACCTGTCGGGGTTCCGGTACCTGTTCCTGGCCGGCGAACGGCTCGACCCGGAGACCTACCACTGGGCGAACGACCTGCTCGGCGTCCCGGTCATCGACCACTGGTGGCAGACCGAGACGGGTTGGCCGATCGCGGCGAACCTGATGGGCCTGGAACCCCGACCGACGAAGCCCGGTTCGGCGACGGTACCGGTACCCGGGTACGACGTGCGCGTCGTGGACGGCGTGGGCGAACCGGCACCGCCCGGTACCGACGGCGAGATCGTCATCGGGCTGCCGCTGCCGCCCGGTACGCTGCCCACGCTGTGGGGCGACGACGAGCGGTTCGCGTCGTCGTACCTCACCGCGCACCCGGGGTGCTACCTGACCGTCATGGGCCGCATCGACGACGTCATCAACGTCGCGGGGCACCGGCTGTCCACCGGCGCCATCGAACAGGTCGTCGCGAGCCACCCGGTCGTCGCCGAGTGCGCGGTGATCGGGATCCACGACGCGCTCAAAGGCCAGGTGCCGCGCGCCTTCGTGGTGCTGAAGGCGGGTACCCGGGCCGATCCCGCGCAGCTGCGCGACGAACTGGTCGCACTGGTCCGCGAGCAGATCGGCGCGGTGGCCTCGGTCAAGTACGTCGACGTGGTGGCCGCGCTGCCCAAGACCCGGTCCGGCAAGATCCTGCGCAAGACCATGCGCGGCATCGCGGCCGGGCGGAACGAGCCCGTGCCATCCACGATCGACGATCCGGCGGCCCTGGACGCGCTGCGTCCAATGCTGCACTCCGACGGCTGAAAGGAGGGTACCGGCAATGTCATCCTCGGCCGAGGAGATCGCGCGTACGGTGGGCTGGCAGCAGACCGCACCGCAGGTGCTGATCGCCTCGGCCGAGGTGGCCCGGCGGCTGCTCGGCGTGGACAGTGCGTTCGTCGCGGTGGCCGACGAGGCCGGCGACTACCGGATGTCGGTCACCGACGGCATCCGCGACCCGCTGTTCCGCGAGATAGTGGTACGCCCGAGAGCCGGCCTCGGTGGCCAGGTGCTGCTGCGCCGGGGGCCGTTGACCGTCGCCGACTACCGCGATGACCCGACGATCAGCCGGGACTTCGTGCACGTCGTCTGCGACGTGGAGGGGTTGCGCGGGATGGCGTGCGTACCGGTCAACGGGCCGGACCGGATCCAGGCGCTGCTGTACACCGCTACCCGCGCGACCGGCCCGCCCGGCGACCGTACCGTGCGGACGCTCGAACTCGTGGCCGCGTACGCGGAACTGGCCATCCACCAGGCGGCGGTACGCGAACAGGAGATCGAACTGGCCACGCTCCG
Organism: Actinomycetota bacterium; assembly: GCA_005885555.1. GTDB lineage: Bacteria > Actinomycetota > Actinomycetes > Mycobacteriales > Micromonosporaceae > AC-43. Next base: position 1,674 of record VAWN01000016.1, on the reverse strand, counting down.
CGAACGCCAGCGGCTGGCCACACAGCTGCACGACTCCGTGGCGCAACTGCTGTTCGCGATCGGCGTGTCCGCGCACTACGGGCAACGACAGCAGGACCCGGCCGCGCTGGCCGCCGCGCTCGCCGAGATCGAGGCGACGGCCGCGAACGCCCGTACCGAACTGCGCTCTACGCTGCACCGGCTGAACCGCCCCGGAGAGGGGCTCGCGTTCGAGGCGCGATTGGCCGGCGAGGTACGGCTTTTCGAGCGCACGTGTGGCTGCCGGGTACGCCTCACCGGGCGGGGCGACCGCCGCGAACTGCCCCCGCCCGTGGAGGACCTGCTCGTCGACACGGCGATGGAAGGGCTGCGCAACGCGGTCAAGTACGCGCGTGCCGAGGTGGCGGTGCTGCACCTGGCGTACCGGCCGGACGGTGTGGCTTTGGTACTGCAGTCCGGCCAGGGGTCGCTCGCGCCGCCGGCCGACGCACCGGTCGGTACCGGTACCGGCCTGGCTATGCTGCGGCTGCGGGCGGCGCAGCTGCGGGGTGCGCTGGAACTGACCGACGATCCGGGTGGCGGCAAGGTACTGAGCCTCGATGTGCCCACCCGCTCCGGCCCGGTACCGCCATGAAGGTCCTCGTCGTCGACGACCACGTGATAGCCCGGCGCGGGCTGCGCACGATCCTGCGCGAGACGTTCGGGCTGGACGACTGTGCCGAGGCCGGTGACGCGGCAGCCGCGCTGGCCCTCGCCGTCGCCGACCCGTTCGACCTCGTACTGCTCGACATGCACCTGCCCGGTCCGATGTCGGCCGTGGAACTGTGCCGGCGGCTGCGCGTCGCGTTGCCGGCCGCCGCGGTCGTGCTGGTGACCGCGTTCGACCGAAGCGACGAGATCCGCCGATGCCTGGCCGCCGGCGCGGACGGCTGCCTGCTCAAGGACACCTCCGAGGTGGACATGACCGTGGCGCTGCGCATGATACTGACCGGCGGGCGGGTGATCGATCCGCGCATCGCGTTCCAGCTGGTCCGGGGCCTGGCCGGCGAGCCGGCGCCGGCCGGCAGCCGGGTGCTGACCGCGCGCGAGCGCGAGGTGCTCGACCTGCTGGCCGAGGGCCTGTCGAACCGGGCGATCGCGCGCCGGCTCGGCCTGTCGGAGGCCACGGTGAAGGGGTACGTCAGCAACGTACTCGACAAGCTGCACGCCTCGTCCCGCCTCGAAGCGCTGGTACGCGCGGCGGACACCGGTCTGATCTGAAGTCAGCGCGTGGCGGAGCCGGCCAGCCGGACGGCACACGACAGTCAGTGACGAATACCGATCACCTGTTTCTCTTGGGTTCAAATCCCCTCGTTCCTCAGGAGTACCTGGCCCTGAACAGGGGACGCGCCAAGCCGCGGAGCGTACTTCGTGCGACCGTTTCCTCACCATGCTCCATGGACGCCTCGCCGCGACCAGCGTGCGGTCGTTGTGCACGCCGCATCGGGCGCTCCGGTACTACCGCCGGGGCGGCCCAGTCACCCGGTCGGGCCGAATGTCCTCGTGCCCGCGGATCCCCGCGACCGGTACGCCGGCCGTCGCGACCAGCCGTAGGGGCGTGGCACCGTTCTTGGGTGAACTCCGGGACGAACTGGTCGGCGAGCCGGAGCCGAACCCAGGCGTAGTCGGGATCGCCGGTCTCCGGGATGTCGCAGT
>VAWN01000015.1:9628-42215 GCA_005885555.1 Actinomycetota bacterium | reverse complement strand
GCTGGCGGCGGCGCATCACGAAGAACACGCCCACCCCGCAGACCGCGCAACCGCCGTTCGTGAGCCTGCACGTGCCGGCGCACAACGAGCCACCGGACATGGTCATCGCGACGCTGAACTCGTTGCTGCGCCTGGACTATCCGCGGTTCGAAATCGTGGCGATCGACGACAACACCGACGACGAGGCGCTGTGGCGGCCGGTCGAGCAGTGGTGCGCCGCGCACGGCGTGAAGTTCGTCCACCTGGAGGACTGGCCCGGGTACAAGTCCGGTGCGCTCAACTACGCGCTGGGCGAGCTGACCGACCCGGCCGCCGAACTGGTCGGTGTCGTCGACTCCGACTACCAGATCGATCCCGGCTTCCTGAGCCGCTGTGCGCCGCTGTTCGCCGACCCCGGTGTCGGGTTCATCCAGGCGCCGCAGGACTACCGGGACTGGGCACACGAGCCGTACTACCGCCGGCTGTACTACTCCTACCGGTACTTCTTCGCGGTGTCCCAGCCCTCGCGCAACGAACACGACGGCGCCATCTTCGCCGGCACCATGGGACTCATCCGCCGCGAAGCATTGGAGAAGCTGGGCGGCTGGGACGAGTGGTGCATCACCGAGGACGCGGAACTGTCGCTGCGGTTGCTGCGCGCCGGCTGGTCCGGCCTGCACGTGGACCAGTCGTGGGGCCGCGGTGTCATGCCGCTGACCTTCGAGGCGCTCAAGAGCCAGCGGTACCGGTGGTGCTTCGGCGGCATCCAGATCCTGCGGATGCACTGGCGTTCCCTGCTTCCCGGCGCCCGTACCGACACCGACCGGCTCAGCCTCGCGCAGCGCTGGGCGTACCTGAGCGGCGGCCTGCAGTGGTACGGCGACCTGCTCGGCCTCGCGTTCTTCCTGTTCCTGCTGGCCGGTAGCATCAACATCGTGACCGGCGGGGACCAGTTGTTCCGCAAGCTCACCGCGTTCCTCGTGGCCACCGTCCCGGTACTCGTCGCGCTCGGGTTGGTGCGTGCGATCGCCCTGCTGCGCCGCGGTACCGGTGCCTCGTGGCGCGACGCGATCGGTGCCTTCTTCATGTGGCAGTCCACCTCACTGGTCGTCGCCCGGGCGTCGGTGCAGGGTCTGTTCGCGCGCCGCGCGGCTTTCCTGCGTACCCCCAAGACCAGCGAGCGGGCCGCGTGGTGGGAGGCGTTCCGGGCCAACTGGGCCGAGACGCTGCTCGCGGTGCTCGGCCTGCTGGCCATCGCCGGCGCGCTGACCCGGCCGCAGACCTACAGCGGCCCGCTACTCGCCGGGCTGTTGCTGTTCCCCACGCTCGGGTTCGCCGCGGCGCCGGCCAACAGCCTTGCCGCGCAACGCGCCGCGCTGCCGCCGGACCTGCGGGCGCGGCGGCGCACCGAGTGGTCGCGGGAGAGCCGGGCGCTGGTGGGTACCGCGGCCGCCGGCGGCACCGCTGCCGTACTCGTCGCGATGGCGGCCATGCTGGCGTTGCTTGTCGCGCCGAGCCCGCATCTGGTGAATCCGCCGCAGCTGATCCATCCGCAGCCCGGTGGTACCCGCCCGCCCGCCCCGGCGCCGAGCGGCTCGCCGGCACCGTCGGTCGCGCCGTCGGGTACCCCTTCGTCGACACCGCAACCCACCCCGACCGGCAGCCGGACCACGGCGCCCTCGCCGACGCCGACCGGCCCGCGACCGACGGCGCCGAGCGCCGGCCGGTGACGGCGCTGCGGCATGTGCTGTGGATCGGCGGCGCGCCGGGCGCCGGAAAGACCACTGCCGCCTTGTGGATCGCGCGCCGGCACGGGTTGCGTCGGTACGGCGCGGACACGCGCACCTGGCAGCATCGCGACCGGGCGCTGCGGGCCGGAATCGTTGCGGCGCACCGGTGGGAGTCGATGACGCCGCGGCAGCGCTGGGTTGGGTCGACACCGGAGGACGTCAATCACCATCGCGGCGCGCTCGCGGTGCAACGACATCGCGAGCATACGACATCGGTGCGGCGGTCGAGGAACTGTTCGCCGGAGCTATCGCCGAAGGGCCACGCGCGCAGTCGGTGGCCGAGCGGCGCGCGTTGCTGCGGGAAGCCAACGCGGCCGTGGTGGCTCAGGTACGCGGTTTCCACGCCCGTCCCTGGGCGCCCGGTGACGCGGACAGCGTGGTGCAGGAGTTCGTCTGCGAGTGCGGCGACGTCCCGTGCGTCGCGACGGTCCGCGTCGCGGTCGGCGTGGCGTCGTCGGCACCGGTCCTCGCGCCCGGGCACGGGTGAGGTGTCCGCCCACCCGGGCCCGGGAGCGTGCGCGTCAGTGGTTGGCCGGCGCCGCGCTGATGTCGGCCAGTGCCGACTGCGGATCCCGGTCCAGCGCAAGGTCGCCGATCGAGATGATGCCGACCGGCCGGCCGTCCTGGCAGACCGGCAGCCGCCGGATGCTGTGCTGGCGCATCAGCTCGATCGCCCGGCTGACCTGATCCTCCGGCCCGATGGTGATGAGGTGACTGCTGGCGATCTCACCGATCGTCGTGGCACCGGGATCGCGGCCCTCGGCGAGCGCCCGGACCACGATGTCCCGGTCGGTGAGCACCCCGCGGATGCGGCCGTTCTCGGTGACGAGTACGTCGCCGATGTCGTAGTCGCGCATCTGCGTGGCCGCGTCGGTGATGGTGGTGTTGTTGGTGAGACAGATGGGCTCGGAAGTCATCGCCTCGCGTACCAGTTGTGCCATCGTGATCCCCTTCGTCGGTACTGAAGACAGTTAACCGCCCGGAAGGCGACCTCGACGGCGTTTTCCGGTATATAGGCCGGGTGATGGCGGGACCAAAGTCCCTGTCCGGCTCGCCGGCCGGACCGGAGGATCGGCTGGCCCGGTCGTGGCGGACAGACGAGTGCGAGGGAAAGACGACTGCGAGGGAAAGAAGACGATGCGTACACGGACGCTGATGCTCGCGCTGGCGACCGCCGGGTTCGCCGTGAACTTCTGGGCCCGGGCGCTGCTCAGCCCGCTGGCGCCGCGGTTCAAGGAGGCGCTGCACCTGAGCCCGTTCCAGCAGGCGCTGCTGGTCGCGGTACCGGTGGTGGTCGGGTCGGTCGGCCGGATCCCGGTCGGCGCGCTGACCGACCGGTACGGCGGCCGCCTCCTGTTCCCGATCGTCTCGGCGCTGACCATCGTTCCCGTGCTGTACCTCGGGCTGGCCGGCACGAGTCGCTGGCCGGCCTGCTCGTCGGCGGGTTCTTCCTCGGCATCGGCGGCACCGCGTTCGCCGTGGGGGTACCGTTCGTAAATGCCTGGTTTCCGCCGCAGCGGCGCGGTCTCGCGATCGGCATCTTCGGCATGGGCATGGGCGGCACCGCGATCAGCGCGCTGACGACGGTGAAGCTCGTGGCCGCGCGCGGTACCGCGACGCCGTTCGTGGTGACCGCCATCGTGCTTGCGGTCTATGCGGTGGTGGCGGCGCTCGTGCTGCGGGACAGCCCGGACCGGACGGTGCCCACCGAACCGCTGCACCGCCGGCTCGGCGCGACCCTGCGGCTGCGCATCACCTGGCAGGCTTCGGCGCTGTACGCCGTCGCGTTCGGCGGATACGTCGCGTTCTCCGTATACCTGCCGGTCGGCGAGGCGTCGGGACGGTACGCACCCGTTGCGGTGGAGAACTTCCAGGCGCTGGCCGCGCGCCAGCGCAGCGACACGTTCATCGACCCGGCCGACCCGGACCGGGTACGGGTGAACCTGTTGAACTGGGACGGCAAGGGCCGGCCGAACGGGCTGTTCCCGCCGCACCCGGGAGCCGAGCCGCGCGACGGAGGCGAACCGTGAACGGCGCCGTCGCCGCCCGCGCCGCGTCGCTGCTGCTGCGGTACCCGGAGCCGGACGTGCTGGCGACGTTGCCGACACTGCGTGCGGCGCTCGACGAACTGCCGGCCACCGTTGCCGATCCGCTGCGGCTGGTCGCCGCGCACCGGGCCGGTACCGTGCCGACCGCGCTCGCCGCCGAATACGTGGAGCTGTTCGACCTGCGCCGCCGCTGCTGCCTGTACCTGACCTACTACACGTGCGGCGACACCCGCAAGCGCGGCGCGGCACTGCTGGAGTTCGCCGCCGCGTACCGGCGCGCCGGTCTGTCCATCGTGGACGGTGAGCTGCCCGACCACCTGCCGGCGGTGCTGGAGCTCGCGGCGCACGACGACGGTGGCTGGGTGCTGTTGCGCGACAACCGGGTCGGCATCGACCTGCTGGCCGACGCACTTGCCGCCGAAGGGTCGGTGTACCGGTACGCGGTCGAGGCGGTACGCGCGATGCTGCCGACGCCGGGCGCCGCCGATCTGGCCGCGGCCTTCCGGCTCGCCCGCAGCGGGCCGCCCCGCGAGGAAGTCGGACTGGAGGGGTACCGGTGAACACCGTCCTGTGGGTCATGTGCCGTACCTGTGCATCGCGGTGTTCGCCGGCGGCCTCGCCTGGCGGTACCGGTACGACAAGTTCGGCTGGACCACCCGCTCCTCGCAGCTCTACGAGAGCGCGGTGCTGCGCTGGGGCAGCCCGCTGTTCCACTTCGGCATCCTGCTGGTGCTGCTCGGTCACCTCGGCGGCCTGCTGGTACCGCAGTCGTGGACCGACGCGATCGGCATCTCCGAGAACGCGTACCACCTCACCGCGGTGTTCGTCGGTACCGTGGCCGGCCTGTGCACGCTGATCGGCCTCGGGATCCTCATCGCCCGCCGGCGCCTGGTCGGTCCGGTGTTCACCGCGACCACCCGCAACGACAAGGCGATGTACCTGGTGCTGGTCGGCGTGATCGTGCTGGGCCTGCTCGCGACGTTGAAGGCCAACGCGCTCGGCGGCGGGTACGACTACCGGCAGACCGTGTCGCCGTGGTTGCGTTCGCTGTTCTATCTGCGTCCCGATCCGGCGGTGATGGCCGGCGTGCCGCTGGGCTTCCAGGTGCACGTGCTGGCCGCGTTCCTGCTGTTTGCCTTCTGGCCGTTCACCCGGCTGGTGCACGCGTTCAGCGCACCGCTCTGGTACCTCACCCGCCCGTACGTCGTGTACCGCAGCCGCGACGCCCGCCCGCGGCCGGGCCTGCGCGCGGCGCGCCGCGGCTGGGAAGGCCCACCGTCACGCCGAGGTTCGGCGCGCACGCGGTGACCGGCGGCGCGGCTGCGGTTTCGGTACCGCGCACGCCGCCACCAGTTCGGCCACGCCGGCCTCGACACCGCGGGCGAGCCGGTCGGCTTCCGGCGCGCTGCGGTAGTCGGAGGTGACCCCGAAGGCGACCGCGTCGCAGTAGGTCAGGATCGACACGCCGGTGCGCAGCCGCACCGCGATCGGCACGTACGGCAGGATCTCCAGGATCCGCCGGCCCAGCAGGTACAGCGGTTCACGCGGGCCGGGCACGTTCGTGGTGACCGTGATGATGCTGCGCTGCGGAAGGTGCGACGCCAGCCGGATACCCCACGAGATCGGCGGGAACGGTTCGTGTTTCGCCAGCGTGGTCATCGCCTCGCCGGCCTCGGCCTCACGGCTGTTCTTGAGCCGGCTCATCGACTCGTGCACGGTGCGCAACCGATCCACCGGATCGGCGACGTCGACGGGCAGGAACGGCAGCATCAACGAGATCCGGTTGTCATGGGTACCGTGCTCGTCCGGAGCGCGCACGGACACCGGTACCAGGGTGCGGACCACGTGGGCGTCCGGGCGCTCGTTGCGCTCGATGAGCAGCGACCGGAAGGCACCGCTGACCGCGGCGAGCACGACGTCGTTGATGCTCACGTGGAAATGCCGGGCGACCGCGTGCAGGTCGGTGAACCGGGCACGGCCGACGGCGTAGCGGCGGTATCCGCTGATCGGGCCGCTCAACGACGACGCCGTCGCCGGTACCGCGACCGCCCGCATCAGTTCGACCAACCCCTTGGTGGTCGCGGCGACCCGCCGCACCGCCCAGGTCGGGTTGGACACCGCCTGGGAGATCAGCCGTACCTGCTCGGCCGGGCTGAAAACGAGATCGCGCAACGCCTCCAGGGTCAGCTGCCACGTCGACGGCGACACGGCCGGCTGCCACCCGTCGACGACTGCGGTACCCGGCTGCGCGGTGTGGTCGTACATCGTGCGTTGCAGGTTGACCCCGCCGATGCCGTCGGTCATGCAGTGGTGGACCTTCAACAGCATCGCCCACCGTCCACCGGCCAGGCCCTCGATGACCCAGCACTCCCAGAGCGGCCGGTCACGGTCCAGGCGTTGCGACATCAGCCGTCCGACCAGCCGGCACAGCGCCGCGTCGTCGCCGGGTACCGGAAGGGCGGTGCGCCGCACGTGGTACCGGATGTCGAAGTCGGGATCGTCGACCCACACCGGCCGGCCGAGATCGAACGGCACGGTGCGCAGCTTCTGCCGGTACCGCGGCACCAGCGGCAACTTGCCGTCGACCGCCCGGATCACCTCGTCCTGCGGCGGCACCGGGCCCTCGAGCACGGTCACCGACGCGATGGCCATGGAGGTATGTCGATCTTCGTCCTCGGCGTCCAAGAACGCCGCGTCCAATGGCGTCAACCGGTGCGGCATGGTGACAGCCTGTCGCCTCCGGGCCGCGGGCGCTAAGGCCGAAGGTCCCGTCGACTGGGGGCGTTGGGCGCCTGTGACCATCATGCCCGCCGGCCTAGCGTTTGCCCCAACGAGCGTTTCCACCCTGCACCCTCCCCGAGGCGGGCCTCCGATGAAGATTGTCGTTCTGGTCAAGCACGTCCCCGAGCCGACCGCCGCGTGGCGGTTCGCCGACGACCTGACCCTCGACCGCAGCGCCGTCGAGGGGCGGCTGTCGCAGCTCGACGAGTACGCCGTCGAACAGGCCGTGCGGCTCGGTGAGGCCGGGGTACCGGTCGAGATCACCTGTCTCACCATGGGTCCGGCACCGGCGGCGGACGCGCTGCGCAAGGCACTGGCGATGGGCGGGGACCGGGGAGTGCACGTGCTCGACGACGCGCTGCCCGGCTCCGACGTCCTGGCGACCTCGCTGGTACTCGCGAAAGCCGTCCAGCGCATCGGGTTCGACCTTGTCGTGTGCGGCATGGCGTCGACCGATGCGGAGATGTCGGTGGTGCCCGCCATGGTCGCCGACCGGCTCGGGGTGCCGCAGGCGAGCAACGCAGCGGAACTGGGTACCGACGGGACGACGCTGACCGTGCGGCGGGAGACCGACAGCGCGACCGAGGAGATCGCCGTGACGCTGCCGGCGGTGGTCTCGGTGACCGACCAGAGCGGCGAGCCGCGGTACCCCGCGTTCAAGGCCATCATGGCGGCCCGCAAGAAGCCGGTGCAGACGTGGTCGCTCGCCGACCTCGGGATCGACGCCGCCGACGTGGGTCTGGCCGCTTCCGCGACCGTCGTCGAGGACACCCAGCCCCGACCGCCGCGCGCGGCCGGCACGGTCATCGTCGACGACGGCGACGCCGCTGGCCGGCTCGCCGAATACCTCGCGACCGCAAGCTTCCTGTAGCGCCCGCCGACCGTCCACAGTGGAGGATACCCGTGACCGCAGTACTGGTACTCGTCGAGCGCGGCGGCCCGGGTGGCAGCCCGGTGCGCAAGCCGTCGCTGGAACTGCTCACCATCGCACGGCGCATCGGTGAGCCGGCCGCCGTGGTATGCGGCCCGATCGACGAGGCGACCGTTGATTTCCTCGCCGGGTACGGCGCCACCGCCGTGTACTCCGCCGACTCCCCCGACCTCGACGAGTACCTGGTGGTACCGAAGGTCGAGGTGCTCGCCGAGGCCGTTCGGCAGGCGGCACCGGCCGCGGTGCTCGTCACGTCCAACCCGGAGGGCAAGGATGTGGCCGCACGGCTGGCGGTCCGGCTCAACTCCGGCATCATCACCGACGCGACCGACGTCGCGGCCGGACCCGACGGGCCGGTCGTCACCCAGTCGGTGTTCGCCGGCGGGTGGACCGTGCGCAGCCGGATCCGCCGCGGTACCCCCGTCATCACGGTACGGCCGAACGCCGCGCGCCCGGAACGCGTCGCCGACCCGGTACAGCCGGCGGTGCAACCGCTCGCGATCGAGCTGTCCGACCGGGCGCGCGGCGCGCGCGTGGTGAACCGCACCCCGCGCGCCTCCACCGGCCGGCCGGACCTGGCCGACGCGGCCATCATCGTGACCGGCGGCCGGGGCGTCGGTGCGCCCGAGGCGTTCGAGGTCATCGAACGGCTCGCCGACGCGCTCGGCGCGGCGGTCGGCGCGACCCGTGCGGTCACCGACCTGTCCTGGCGGCCGCACGAGATGCAGATCGGCCAGACCGGAAAGACCGTCGCGCCACAGCTTTACGTGGCCGCCGGGGTGTCCGGTGCGATCCAGCACCTGGCCGGGATGCAGGGTTCCCGCACGATCGTGGCGGTCAACAAGGACCCGAAGGCGCCCATCTTCGAATACGCCGACTTCGGTGTCGTGGGCGATCTGCACAAGGTGCTGCCCGCGCTGATCAACGAGATCGAGAAGCGCAAGGGCTGACGGCCATGGTCTTGCGGATGGTCCTGGGGCTGGCGATGACGGCCGTCGCGTTCTGGTTCGCCGGGCGGCGGGCGCTGCTGCTGGTCCGGCTCGGCCGCGCGGGGCAGCCGGCCGAGCCGGGCCGCACGGCCGGTGCCGGTGCGCGGGTCCGCGCGGAGGCGGCCGAGGTGCTCGCCCAGCGCAAGCTTTTCACGTGGACGGTACCCGGACTCGCGCACGCCTTCACCTTCTGGGGCTTCCTGGTGCTCGGCCTGACCCTCGTCGAGGGGTACGGCGCGCTGTTCCAACGCGACTTCCACATCCCGGTCATCGGGCAGATGCCGTGGCTCGGGTTCATCGAGGACCTGTTCATCGTGCTGACGTTCCTCGGGATCCTCGCGTTCGCGCGGATCCGGTTGTGGGACCGGCCGGCGACGGCGGGACGGAGATCGCGCTTCTTCGGCTCGCACCTCGGTCCGGCCTGGCTCGTCCTGTTCATGATTTTCAACGTGCTGTGGAGCCTGCTGCTGTACCGCGGCGCCCAGGTCAACACCGGCTACTTCCCGTTCCCCAGCGGCGCGTTCGTCTCCGAGGCGGTCGCCCGTGTGCTGAAGTCGTTGGGCGACACGGCGAACGCCGTCATCGAGACGGTCGGCCTGCTGCTCGCGATCGGCATCGTGCTGACGTTCCTGGTGCTCGTCATGCACTCCAAACACCTGCACATCTTCACCGCCCCGTTCAACGTCGCGTTCTCCCGCCGGCCCCGGGCGCTGGGGGCGCTGCTGCCGGTGTACTCCGCCGGCAAGCCGGTCGACTTCGAGGACCCCGGCGAGGACGACCGGATCGGGCGCGGCGCGATCGAGGACTTCACCTGGAAGGGACTGCTCGACTTCGCCACGTGCACCGAGTGCGGCCGCTGCCAGTCGCAGTGCCCTGCCTGGAACACCGGCAAACCGTTGTCGCCCAAGCTGCTGGTGATGAGCCTGCGCGACTTTGCGCTGGACCGCTCATCCCCGGCGCAGCCGCTCGTCGGCGAGGGCGGGGTAATCGAGCCGGACGTGCTGTGGTCGTGCACCACGTGCGGCGCCTGCGTCGAGCAGTGCCCGGTCGACATCGAGCACGTGGACCACATCGTGGACATGCGGCGGTACCAGGTCCTCGTCGAGGGCGCGTTCCCCGAGGAGGCTGGCATCATGCTGCGCAACCTGGAACACGCCGGGGATCCGTGGGGCCGCGGCACGCGCGAGCGCCTCGGCTGGATCGAGAACCTGCCGTTCGAGGTACCCGTCGTGGACGGCGAGCTGCCCGCCGACGTCGAGTACCTGTTCTGGGTCGGCTGCGCCGGTGCGCTGGACAGCCGTGGGCAGCGCACCACCCGCGCGGTCGCCGAACTGCTGCACGAGGCCGGGGTGCGGTTCGCCGTGCACGCCGCGGAGACGTGCACCGGTGACCCGGCGCGGCGCATCGGCAACGAGTACCTGTTCCAGATGCTCGCACAGTCCAATGTGGACACCCTGAACGCGGCGGGTGTCCGGAAGATCGTCGCCACCTGCGCGCACTGCTTCAACGCTCTGGCCAACGAGTACCCGCAACTGGGCGGGCACTACGAGGTGCTGCACCACACCCAGCTGCTGGCCCGGCTCGTCGCCGAAGGCCGGCTGGTACCCGTCACCCCGGTCGACGCGACCGTCACGTACCACGATCCGTGCTACCTCGGCCGGCACAACCGCATCTTCGCGCCGCCCCGGGAGATCCTCGGCAGCGTGCCCGGTACCCGCCTGGCCGAGCTGCCCCGCAACCGGGAACGCTCGTTCTGCTGCGGCGCCGGCGGTGCGCGCATGTGGATGGACGAGACGATCGGCACCCGCATCAACGAGAACCGCACCGACGAAGCGCTTGCACAGCAACCGGATCTGGTCACCGCGGCCTGCCCGTACTGCATCGTCATGCTCGCCGACGGGGTCGCGCTGCGCCAGCAGCAGGGCCACGCGGGCGCCGACGTCGAGGTGACCGACGTGTCCGAGGTACTCCTGCGGTCGGTCCGCATCCCCGCATCCACCACCCCCGGAGGGGCGCCATGAATCCAACCACCGGGCTCGACCTGCCCACGCTCACCCTGATGCTCGACTCGCTGCACGACTTCGTCGAGAGCGCCCTGCCGCTCAAGCGCCAGCTGGAGCTCGACCACGAGGACATCTGCCCGGAGGATCTGGTCCGCGCGATGTGCGGCGACGAACTGGGCGTGCAACTGGTGTTCATCCCGGAGGCGTACGGCGGCATGGGCGGCAGCTCCTTCGACTCGTACCGGGTCTGCGAGAACATGGCCCGCATCGACATCGGCGTGGCCACATCGGTGTTCGCCACGTTCCTCGGCAGCGACCCGGTACTGGTCGGCGCGACCGAGGAGCAGAAGCTCGACTGGCTGGGCCGCATCGCCGAGCAGGGCGCCATCTTCGCCTACGGCGCAACGGAACCGGAGGCCGGCAGCGACCTCGGCGCGCTGACGACGACCGCAACGCCGGTCGACGGCGGGTACCGCATCAACGGGCGCAAGCAGTGGATCAGCAACGGCTCCATCGCCGACCTGTACACCATTCTCGCGTTGACGCCCGGCGGACCGACCTGGTTCGTGGTGGAGAAGGGCACGCCGGGCTTCACCTCCGGCCGGCCGGAGGACAAGCACGGCATCCGGCTGTCCAACACGGCCGCGCTGTTCCTGGACGACGTGTTCGTCCCGGCGTCACAGGTCGTCGGGCTCGTCGAGGGGCGCGGTCTGGTACAGGCGCAACACGTCTTCGGGTACACCCGGCTGATGGTCGCGGCGTTCGGGCTCGGCGGCGGCTGGGAGGCGCTGGACCGGGCGATCACCTACTCCACCACGCGGGTGCAGGGCGGTGCGCCGCTGTCGCGCAAGCAGGGGTACACCCACAAGCTCATCGTGCCGCACGCGGTGCGGCTGGAGGCGGCGCGCGCGTTCGTCGAGGAGACCGCGACCCGCATCGATGCCGGCGAAGGCGAGAACGGGGCGCTGAACACCGAGGGCGCGATCGCGAAGTATATGGCGACCGAGGCGGGCAACGCCGCGGCGGAGGCGGCGATCCAGGCGCACGGCGGGTACGGGTACACCCGGGAGTACGTCGTCGAGAAGGTCAAGCGGGACGTCCGCATCACCGTCATCTACGAGGGCACCTCGGAGATCCTGGAGATGACCGTCGCGCGGGACCGGTGGCAGCAGCATCTCAAGACGCAGGGCGGGTACTACCGCGCGAAGGCACGCGAGACCGCCGCGCTCGGCGCAACCGTCGGCGCGGACACCGCCGCGCTCGCGCTGGACGGCCTCGCCGCGCTCCTGGAGACCTGCCGGGTCGGCCGGCTGACCCGTAACCAGCACGTGCTGCTGCGGCTGGGCGAACTCATCGCCTACGCGGAAAGCGCTGCGGCGCTTGCCCGCCGCGCGCACGCGGCCGCGAACGGGACGCTGCCGGAGAAGGCCGACAAGCGGTTCGACGCCGCGGCGCTGGCGACCATCAGCCGCATCTTCGCCCGCGAGGCCGCGCAGAAGGTCGCCCTGGACGGGGTGCGCTGGGTCGCCGGGGCGCTGCCGCCGGGCGATCCCGCCGTGGCCGGGCTGGCCGATGCGATGCGGCTGGATGCGGTACGCGCGGCACAGGCCGGGCTTCTCGCGGATATGGACCACCTCGCGGACGTGCTGTACGCCCGCAACGCCTGAGGGATGAGAGACGATGACTGACTACGCGCCCGAGCCGATCGCTGTTGTCGGCGTCAGCGCCATCATGCCCGACGCCCCGGACGGCGACGCCTTCTGGGCCAACATCCGCGACGGCCGGTACTGCATCAGCGACGTGCCGCCCGAGCGGTGGAGCCCGGACCGGTACTACGACCCCGATCCGCATGCGCCGTACAAGACGTACTCGCGCATCGGCGGCTGGGTCCGGGAGTACGCGTGGGACCCGGTCGGCTGGCGGCTGCCGGTACCGCCCAAGGTGGCGGAGCAGCTTGACCCTGGGCAGAAGTGGGCGGTCGTGGGTTCCCGCGCCGCCCTGCTCGACGCGGGCTGGCCGGGCTGGCAGGTCGATCCGGAGCGCGTCGCGGTCATCATCGGCAACGCCATCGGCGGCGACAAGCACTACTGGACCAACCTGCACATCGAGTACCCGGAGTTCGTGCACGCACTGCGGGGTACCCCGTCGTTCGCCGCGCTGCCGAGCAGAGTGAAGGGACAGCTGCTGGAGCAGACGCGCGAGGCGTTCTTCACCGGGTTCCCCGGTGTCACCGAGGACACCATGCCGGGCGAGCTGGCGAACATCATCGCCGGCCGGGTGGCGAACCTGTTCAACCTCCGCGGTCCCAACTTCACCACCGACGCCGCCTGCGCGTCCGGGCTCGCGGCGACCAGCGCGGCGGTACGGGGACTGCAGGCGCACGACTACGACGCGGTGGTCACCGGTGGCGTGGACCGCAACATGGGCGTGGCCGCGTTCGTCAAGTTCTGCAAGATAGGCGCGCTGTCGGCGACGGGTACCCGGCCGTTCGACGCGGGTGCCGACGGCTTCGTGATGGGCGAGGGCGCGGCGCTGTTCGTGCTCAAGCGGCTGTCCGACGCCGAGAAGTCCGGCGACCGCATCTACGCGGTGCTGCTGGGGCTCGGCGGCTCCAGTGACGGCAAGGGCAAGGGCATCACCGCGCCGAACCCGGTCGGGCAGCGGCTGGCCGTCGAGCGCGCGTGGGCCAACGCGCATCTCAATCCGGCCGAGGCCGGGTACGTCGAGGCGCACGGTACCTCGACGCGGGTCGGCGACGCGACCGAACTGGCCAGCCTCACCGAGGTCTTCGCCAAGGCCGGTGCGGCACCGGGCAGCATCGCGCTCGGTTCGGTGAAGTCGAACATCGGTCACCTCAAGGCGGCCGCCGGTACCGGTGGGCTGTTCAAGATGGTGCGCAGCCTGTACGACAAGGTGATCGCGCCGAGCCTGCACTTCGAGACGCCGAACCCGAACGTGGACTGGGCGGAGACACCGTTCCGGGTCAACACGTCGTTGCGCGAGTGGCCGGCACCACCCGACGGCGGCGCGCGTTCCGGTGGGGTGAGCGCGTTCGGCTTCGGGGGTACCAACTTCCACCTGGTGCTGGAGGAGTACGTGCCGGGCCGGTACCGGCGCGAGGACGCGCCGAAGTCGGTGGCGGTTTCCCGGCCGGCGGCCGAGACGAAGCTCCCGTTGCGCGGGGCGGCGGTTGTGGGCGGCCGCGACGAGGCCGACGTGACGGCACAGCTCGAACGGCTGGCGGCCGACCCGGGATCCGTTGCGGTACCGCCGGATCCGGGGCTCGCCGACGCGGCGATCCGGGTCGCCATCGACTACGGCGACGCGGCCGAACTGTCCGCGAAGGCGCGTAGGGCGGCCGACGCGCTGCGTTCGGCCAACGCGGCGGTGTGGCGGATGCTGCGGGCACAGGGCATCTTCCTCGGCCGCGGGCCGGCGCCGAAGGTGGCGTTCCTGTACACCGGACAGGGCTCCCAGTACGTGAACATGCTGCGCGGGCTGCGTGCGCGGGTACCGCTGGTGGCCGACGCGTTCGCCGACGCCGACCGGGTGATGGCCCCGTTGCTGGACCGGCCGCTGTCGTCGTACATCTTCGTCGACGAGCCGACCGAGGCCGACGAGCGGCAGCTGCTGCAGACCGAGATAACCCAGCCCGCGGTGCTGACCGCCGACCTGGCGCTGACCGATCTCCTTGCCACGTACGGCATCCGGCCGGACATGGTGATGGGACACAGCCTCGGCGAGTACGGCGCCCTGGTGGCCGCCGGCGCCCTGACCTTCGACGCCGCCCTGGAAGCGGTCAGCGCGCGCGGCCGGGAGATGGCGCACCTGGCGATCGAGGACAACGGCGCGATGGCGGCCGTGTTCGGCCCGCTGGAGGAGATCGAGCGGATCGTCGCCGCGGCCGACGGGTACGTGGTCATCGCGAACATCAACAGCACCGGGCAGGCGGTCATCGGCGGCGCGACCGCTGTGGTCGAGCGCACCGTCGAGGCGTTGCAGGCGGCCGGGATGAACGCCCGGCGCATCCCGGTCAGCCACGCGTTCCACACCTCGATCGTCGCGCCGGTCAGCGCGCCGCTCGTGGAATCCCTGCGGCGCCTTTCGATCCGGCCACCGGTACAGCCAATCGTGTCGAACGTGACCGGTGGGTTCTACCCGGCCGACGCCGACGTGGAGACGATCCTCGATCTGCTCGGCCGGCAGGTCGCCTCGCCGGTGCAGTTCGTCGCCGGGCTGCGCACGCTGTACGCCGCGGGTGCCCGGGTGTTCGTCGAGGTCGGCCCGAAGAAGGCGTTGCACGGCTTCGTGGAGGACGTGCTCGGTACGGTGCACGACGACGTCCTCGCGCTGTTCACCAACCACCCCAAGTTCGCCGACGAGGTGGCGTTCAACCAGGCGCTGTGCGGGCTGTACGCGGCCGGCCTCGGCCTCGCGCCGGCCCCGGTTACGCCGGTCGTCGCGGCGCCCGTTGTCGCGGCGCCCGTTGTCGCGGCGCCCGTTGTCGCGGCGGCCGCGCCGGTCGTCACCGCCCCATCCGAGAGGACCGCCATGACCGACGAACGGTTCGCCGAACTCGGCCGGCTCTTCGCCGGCGTCCTCGAACAGGGCCTACGGGTGTACCAGGGCGGCGCGCCCGTACCCGCCGGCGCCCCGGTCGCAACCGGCCCGGTTCCGCCCGCCGCCACCGAACCCGTCGCCATCACCGGCGCCGCGCTCGGGCTGCCCGGCGTCGCGCGGGTGTTCGACGACGAGAACGTGGCCCGGATCCTCGACGGGCAGCAGTTCATCGACACGATCCCGCACCGGTTCCGCCGGGCGATGGTCGACCACCACATCACCCGGCTGGTCAAGCGCGAGTCGGGCGACCCGACGTTCGAGACCATCGACCGCGAGGCCGACGTCATCAAGCTGGCCGGTCGGCACGCGCCGTTCGACGTCGTCGCCGAGTTCGGCGTCGACGCCGCCCGCGACGAGGCGCTGGACACCAGTACCCGGCTGGCGATCGGGGCCGGCTTCGACGCGTTGCGCGACGCCGGCATCCCGCTGGTGATGCGCTACAAGACGACGACGCTGGGTACCCGGCTGCCGGACAGGTGGGGGCTGCCGGAGGCGATGCGCGACGACACCGGCGTGGTGTTCGCGTCGGCGTTCCCCGGGTACGACAACTTCGCCCGCGATCTGGAGCGGTACTTCACCGACCGGGGACGGCGTGAGCAACTGCTGGCGCTGGAGGCGGTACGGTCCCGGATGCGTGGCGACGAGACCGCCGCCGCCGAGGTGGACCGGCGGATCGCCGAGCTGCGTCGGATACTGGCTGCTGAGCCGTACACGTTCGACCGGCGCTTCCTGTTCCGCGTGCTGTCCATGGGGCACGCACAGTTCGCCGAAATCATCGGCGCGCGCGGACCGAACACGCAGCTGAACGCCGCCTGTGCCAGTACCACGCAGGCGGTCTGCGTCGCCGAGGACTGGATCCGGGCCGGCCGGTGCCGGCGCGTCATCGTGGTGTCCGCGGACGACGCGACGTCGGAGAACCTGTTGCCGTGGCTGGGTTCGGGCTTCCTCGCCTCCGGTGCGGCGGCCACCGACGACGTGGTCGAGGACGCGGCGACGCCGTTCGACCGCCGGCGGCACGGGATGATCGTGGGCATGGGCGCGGCCGCGTTCGTGGTCGAGTCCGCCGAAGCCACCCGGGAGCGCGGCATCCAGCCGATCTGTGAGGTGCTCGGTGCGGTCACCGCGAACAGCGCGTACCACGGCACCCGGCTCGACGTGGAGCACATCGGCCAGGTGATGGAGAACCTGGTACGGCAGGCCGAGGCGCGTGGCATGGACCGGCACGCGACCGCACGGGAGACCGTGTTCGTGTCGCACGAGACGTACACGCCGGCCCGGGGCGGCAGCGCCGCCGCGGAGATCAACGCGCTGCGGCACGTGTTCGGTCGCGACGCCGACGCGGTCGTCATCACCAACACCAAGGGGTTCACCGGCCACGCGATGGGCGCCGGCATCGAGGACGTGGTCGCCATCAAGGCGCTGGAGACCGGGATCGTGCCGCCGGTGCCCAACTTCAAGGAGCCCGACCCGGAACTCGGCATGCTGAACCTGTCGACCGGCGGCGCGTACCCGGTGCGGTACGCCCTGCGGCTGGCGGCCGGGTTCGGCTCGCAGATCGCGATGGCGTTGCTGCGCTGGACCCCGGTACCGGACGGGCGGCGCCGCTCACCGGACGATCTCGGGTACGGATACCGGATCGTCGACCCGGCGACGTGGCAGCGCTGGCTGGATCGGGTCAGCGGGCAGGCCGGTGCGCGACTGGAGGTCGTCCAGCGGCGCCTGCGCGTCGTCGACGGCGCCGCACCGGCGGTGACAGCCGTGCCGGTCGCACCGGAACCGGTGGCGCTTGCCGAACCGGTGATCGCACCGCAACCCGTCGCGGTACCCGAGCCGCTGCCCGAGCCGGCAGCCGCAACCGCAACCGCAGCCCCAGCCGCAGCCGCAGCCGCAGCCGACGACGTCACCGCAGCCGTCGTGGACATCGTGTCCGGACTCACCGGGTACCCACCCGAACTGCTCGACGTCGACCTCGACATGGAAGCCGACCTCGGCGTCGACACCGTCAAACAGGCCGAGGTCTTCGCCGCCGTACGCGAACGGTTCAACGTCGCCCGCGACGACAACCTGAAACTGCGCGACTTCCCCACTCTCAGCCACGTCATCGGCTGGGTCACGGAGAAGAAGGCCGTTTCCGCGCCCGCGGAGGAGCCGACCCCGACGCAAGCCCCGGCGCCGCAACAGGCCGACGACGGGATACCACGCCGGGTACCGGTCGTCGCGCTGCGGCCGGACCTGTCGGTGTGCGCGCCCACCGGGGTGAGCCTCGGCGCGGGTACCCGGGTCGTCGTCATGCCGGACGAGGGCGGCGTCGGCGAGGCGCTCACCGCGCGGCTGCGCAAGGTCGGCGTGGACGTTCTCGTGCTGGAGCCGGGGCTCGACGCCGACGCGATCCCGGGCCGGCTCGGCGACGGCGCGATCCACGGCGTGTACTGGCTTCCCGCGCTCGACGACGAGGGACCGCTGGCGGAGCTGGACCTGCCGCGGTGGCGGGAAGCCTTGCGGCGCCGGGTCGGCGCGCTCTACGCCACCATGCGTCACCTGTACCCGCAGCGGCCGTTCCTGGTCACCGGAACCCGCCTCGGCGGATACCACGGCTACGACGAGGCCGGCGCGACCTGCCCGCTGGGCGGCGCGGTGACCGGCTTCGCCAAGGCGTACCGCAAGGAACAGACCGACGTGCTCGTCAAGGCCGTCGACTTCGCGCTCAGCCGCAAGACCGCGGCGCTGGCCGACATTCTCGTCGAGGAGACGCTGACCGATCCCGGTTGCGTGGAGGTCGGGTACGCCGACGGGCACCGGTGGGGCGTCGCCCTTGCGGAGGTTCCGTTCGGGGACGGTACCGGCGGGCTGGCACTCGGGCCGGACACCACCTTCCTGGTGACCGGCGCGGCGGGCAGCATCGTGTCGGCCATCACCGCGGATCTCGCGACCGCGTCGCGCGGCACGTTCCATCTGCTCGACCTGACGCCGGCACCGGACCCGGCCGATCCGGACCTGCGGCGCTACATCACCGACCGGGACGGGTTCAAGCTGGACGTGGCGGCGCGGCTGAAGGAGCGCGGCGAGCGGGCCACGCCGGTGGTCATCGACAAGGAACTGGCCCGGTTCGAACGGTTGCAGGCCGCGCTCGCCGCGGTGCAGGCGGTCGAGCGCGCCGGTGGTACCGCGCACTACCACTGCGTCGACCTGACCGACCCGGTCGCGGTGGAGAAGGTGCTCGCCGAGGTACGCGGTACCAGCGCCCGCATCGACGTGCTGCTGCACGCGGCCGGCTTGGAGATCAGCCACGCGTTGCCGGACAAGGAACCGCGCGAGTTCGACCTCGTGTTCGGCGTGAAGGCCGACGGCTGGTGCAACGTGCTGCACGCGGCGGGCGACCTGCCGATCGGCGCGACCGTGGTGTTCAGTTCGGTGGCCGGCCGGTTCGGCAACGTCGGGCAGACCGACTACAGCGCCGCGAACGACCTGCTGTGCAAGGTGACCAGCAGCTTCCGGCGCAGCCGTCCGGACACCAGGGCGATCGCGCTGGACTGGACCGCCTGGGGCGGCATCGGCATGGCGACGCGCGGTTCCATCCCGAAGGTGATGGAGGCGGCGGGCGTGCAGATGCTGCCGCCGCGACCAGCGGCGGGTACCGCGGTGAGCTCGTGGTCGCCGGTGCGCTGGTTATGATGGCGATCGAGTACCACCCGCGCGGCGGGCTGGCCGACGGCGCCCTGACCGGTCTGGCCGGACCGGTGGTCGGCGAGGTGACCGCGAGCGTCCACAGTGGACTGATCGTGCGTACCACGCTGGACCCGGCCGGTACGCCGTTCCTCGACGACCACCGCATCGACGGCACCCCGGTCCTGCCCGGCGTGATGGGCATGGAGTCGTTCGTCGAGGCGGCCCGGCTGCTGGTACCCGACCGGTACCTGGCCGGCCTGGAGAACGTGGACTTCCGGGCGCCGGTGAAGTTCTACCGCGACGAGCCGCGCACGCTCACGGTCACCGCACGGGTCCGGCCGGACGGCACCGACCTGGTGGCCGACTGCACGCTGAGCGCGGAGCGGACCCTGCCCGGCACGGACACTCCACAGAGGACGGTCCACTTCACCGGTTCGGTGCGCTTCACCAACGAGGCGCCAGCACCGCAGACCGACACGGTACCGGCGCCGGCGCAGCGCTCCCTCACCCCGGCCGAGGTCTACAAGCTGTACTTCCACGGGCCGGCGTACCAGGTGGTCGCCAGCGCCTGGGGTACCGGCGGCGGTGCGGCCGGACGGTTCGCCACCGGCCTTCCGGCGGGCCACGATCCCGCCGCCGGACCGACGCTCACCGGTCCGCGCCTGGTGGAGCTGTGCTTCCAGACGGCCGGCCTCTGGGAGGCGGGAAAGACCGGGCGGCTCGCGCTGCCCCTGCACGTGGGCACGCTGCAGCTGTTGGCGGAGACGGTCGAAGGCGACGACCTGACCGCCGTCGTCACGCCCGCCGGTGACGGGTTCGACTGCGCGGTGCTGGACGCCGCCGGCCGGGTGCTCCTGCGGCTGGCCGACTACCGCACGGTGCCGCTCCCCCAGCCGCTGACCGACGACGTGCGCGCACCGATCGCGTCCACAATGGACAGTTGAGGGGGGCGCTCCGATGACCGAGATCCGGCGGTTGGCGATCGTCAACCGCGGCGAGCCAGCCATGCGCGCCCTGACGGCGGTGGCAGAACTGAACGGCGAGGGTACCCGCCCGCCGATCACCGCGATCGTGCTGTACACCGATCCGGACGCGCACGCGTGGTTCGTGCGCGAGGCGGACGAGGCGGTGTCGATGGGACCGGCCACGTATGTCGACCCCGGATCCGGCCACCGCCGGTCGCGGTACCTCGACGAGGCCTACGTCATCGACCTGCTGACCGCGGCGAAGGCCGACGCGGTCTGGGTCGGGTGGGGCTTCGTCGCCGAGCACGCCTCGTTCGCGGAGCGCTGCGAGAAGGCGGGCATCGTGTTCGTCGGGCCGGACAGCGCGACGATCCGGTTGCTCGGCGACAAGGTGGCCGCCAAGCGGGTGGCGGAGCGCGCGCACGTGCCCGTCGTACCGTGGTCCGGCGCCCCGGTCGAGGACGTCGAGGACGCGGCACGGCACGCCGAGCGCATCGGGTACCCGGTGGTGCTCAAGGCGGCCGCGGGCGGCGGCGGGCGCGGGATCCGCGTGGTGACCGAGCCGGCCGGCCTGGCCGACGCGTTCGACGGCGCGCGCAGCGAGGCGCAGCTGGCGTTCGGCGACCCGACCGTGTTCGTGGAGCGGCTCGTGGCGGCCGCGCGGCACGTCGAGGTACAGGTGATCGCCGACGGGTACGGCACCACATGGGCGGTCGGCGTGCGCGACTGCAGCATCCAGCGGCGGCACCAGAAGGTCATCGAGGAGTCGGCGTCGACGGTGCTGGACGCCGGTACCGAACAGGAGATCAAGGACGCGGCGGTGCGGCTGATGTCGGCGGCCGGGTACCACAACGCCGGTACCGTCGAGTTCCTCGTCGACCCGCGGACCCGCCGGTACCTGTTCATGGAGGTCAATACCCGGCTGCAGGTGGAGCATCCGGTGACCGAGGAGACCACCGGGCTGGATCTGGTGAAGCTGCAACTGCACGTGGCCGGCGGCGGTCGTCTCGTCGGCGAGCCGCCAGCGGTGCGCGGGCACGCGGTCGAGGCGCGGCTGTGCGCCGAGGACCCGGAGCAGGGCTTCGCGCCGGCACCCGGCCGGCTGGCGGTGCTGGCGATGCCGACGGGTACCGGCATCCGCATCGACACCGGCGTGCGCGAGGGCGACGTGGTGGCGGCCGAGTTCGACTCGATGATCACGAAGATCATCGCGTACGGGCACGACCGCGCCGAGGCGCTGACCCGGCTGCGCCGCGCGCTCGCGCAGACCGTCGTGGTCGTCGAGGGCGGCACCACCAACCGTTCCTTCCTGCTGAGCCTGCTCGACCGTGCCGAGGTGCGCGACGGGCACTTCGACAACCACTGGCTGGACCGGCTCACCGCGGTGGAAGGCCATGTGCCGCAAGCTGATCCGGTGGCGTTGCTGGTGGCCGCCGCGGAGGCGTACGAGGCCGACGCGCAGGCCGAGCGCACGGCATTCCACGTCCACGCCGGGCGCGGCCGTCCGGAACTTCCGGCGGAGGTAGGGCATGCGAGCGTGCTGCGGTACCGCGGCGTGCGCTACCCCTTGCGGGTCTTCCGCACCGGACCGGGCACCTACCGGGTCGACGCCGGCGGCACGCTCGCCGACATCGCCGTCGACCGCATCGACCGGTACCGCCGAAGGGTCCTCGTGGGCGGCCGGCAGCACCGCGTGCTCGCGGTGTCCGACGGCCCGGCGTTCCGGGTCGACGTCGACGGTGCCGCGCACACCGTGGTGCGCGACGACGGCGGCGTGGTGCGCTCGGGCTGGCCGGCGTTCGTCGTGTCGGTACGGGTGGTGCCCGGCGACCTGGTGGCCGAAGGCGATCCGCTGCTCGTGGTGGAGAGCATGAAGATGGAGGCGACGGTCACCGCGCCGTACGGCGGTGTGGTGGCCTCGGTCGAGGTATCCGCCAACGCTCAGGTCGACGCCGGTGCGCCGCTGCTGCGGATCCGCGCGACGCCGGCCGAGGAGTCCACGACCGGTACCCGTACACCACTGGACCTCACCGGCCTGGTCGCCGCCGAGCCGGCCGGAACCCCGCCGTGCGAACGGGTCTACGGCGCGCTGCGCAGTTACCTGCTGGGCTACGACCTCGATCCGGCGACGGTGCGCGGCCTGTTGACCCGGCAGCGCCGGCTCGGTGAGGTGTCGCCGCCGGCCGATCCCGGCCTGCTGTCGTGCGAGGACGGGCTGCTGGACCTGTTCGCCGACGTGGGTTCGCTGTTCCGGCCGCGCACCGGACCGGCCGAGGAGGACGGCCTGGACACGCCGCAGGAGTACCTCCTGTCGTACCTGCAGTGGCTGGACCCGGAGCGGGCCGGGCTGCCCGACGCCTACCGGGAACGCCTCGCGGTCGCGCTGCGCCGGTACGGCGTAACGGGTCTGGAGCGCACACCGGAGCTGGAAGCGGCTGTGGTGTGGATGTTCCGGTCGTTCAGCCGGGTCGGCGAACTGGTACCGGTCGTCGCCGGCATCCTGGAACGCCGGCTGCGGCACAGCGCGGAACTGGCGCCGGGTGCCGCGATCGGCGAGGCGGCGGCCCGGCTGCGGGAACGGCTGGACCGGCTCGCCGCCTCCGCCCAGGGCCGCCACCAGCTCGTCGCCGACCTCGCCCGCGATGTGCGGTTCCGGTTCCTCGACGAGCCGTTGCTCACCGGCATCCTGGCGACCGAGTACTCCACAGTGGACGGTCTGCTGGCCGGACTGCGCAACGACTCCAGCACCGCGGCACAGACAGCCCGGCCGGGCGGCTCACCACAACCGTTGCGGGGCGTGCTCTTGCGGCACTGGCGGGGCAGCGACGACGCGCGGTTCCACGAGGTGCTCCTGGAGGTCTACACCCGGCGCTACTACCGCACCCGCGACCTCGGTCCGCTGCACTTCACCGTGCACGACGGTTATCTCATCTGCGCCACCGACTACGACGTCGAGGGAAAGCGGATCCACCTGGTCACCGCGTTCGCGCCGCTGGCGCAGCTGCCCGGGTTCTCCCGCGCAGTGGCGGCGCACCTCGCGGCGGCCGACCCGCACCGCAGGGTGGTCGTCGACCTGCTCACCTGGCGGGACGGCGACCTGGCCGGCATCGACACCCTCGCCGGCGAGGTACGGCAACTGCTCGCCGGCTGCCGGTTCGACCGTCCACTGTGGAGGCTGGACGTCACGGTGACGACCGCCGGCGAGGTACCCGAGCACCTGCGCACCCAGCACCTGACCTACCGCCAGTCGGAGAGCGGCTTCGTCGAGGAGCCGCTGTACCGCAACCTGCACCCGATGCTCGCCAAGCGGCTGGACCTGTGGCGGCTGGGCAACTTCGCGCTGGACCGGCTGCCCTCGGCCGAGGACGTGTACCTGTTCCACGGCGTCGCGCACGACAACCCGGCCGACCACCGGCTGTTCGCGCTCGCCGAGGTACGCGACCTGATCCCGGTCGCCGACGCGGCCGGCCGGGTCAGCTATCCCCGGCTGGAACTCATGGGCCTGCTGGCGCTGGCCGCCATGCGCCAGGCGCTCGCCGGCTTCCCGGAACGCGACCGGCCCGCCGCCAACCGGATCGTGCTCTACGTCCGTCCACCGTGGACGGTGCCGCGCCGGGACTGGGCGCAGCTGGCGCAGTCGTTCGCCCCGCTGGCCGTCGGCGCGGCGCTGGAGAAAGTGGTGCTGCGGGTGCACACCCCGGACCGCGACACCGTACTGCACGTCGAGGGCCTCGACGGGCACAGCGTGACGGTGCGCGAGCGGCCGCCTGGTCCGGACCCGGTCCGTACGCTGACCGCGTACCGGCAGAAGGTGTTGCGGGCACAGCGGTTCGGCGCACCGTACCCGTACGAGATCGTCCGGATGCTCGCCCCGCCGCCCGGGGTGCTCGGCCGCTTCCCGCCCGGCCGGTTCGTCGAGCACGACCTCGACGGGGACGGCGAACTCGTGCCGGTGGACCGGCCGCACGGCAGCAACACCACGAACATCGTGGTGGGCCTGCTGACCAACCGGACCGCCAAGGTACCCGAGGGGATGACCCGCGTGGCGCTGTTCGGCGACCCGACCCGGGGCCTGGGCAACCTGGCGGAGGGCGAGTGCCGCCGCATCATCGCCGGCCTCGACCTGGCCGAGCGGCTCGGGGTACCCGTCGAGTGGTTCGCGCTGTCCTCCGGCGCGCGCATCGCGATGGACTCGGGCAGCGAGAACATGGACTGGATCGGTGCGGTGCTGCGCCGGCTCATCGAGTTCACCCAGCGCGGCGGCGAGGTCAACATCGTCGTCACCGGAGTCAACGTCGGCGCGCAGCCGTACTGGAACGCCGAAGCCACCATGCTCATGCACACCCGCGGCATCCTCGTCATGACGCCGAACAGCGCCATGGTGCTGACCGGCAAGCAGGCGCTGGACTTCTCCGGTGGTGTGTCGGCCGAGGACAACTTCGGCATCGGCGGCTACGACCGGGTGATGGGACCCAACGGGCAGGGCCAGTACTGGGCGCCGACCCTGGAGGACGCCGGCGACCTGTTGCTGCGCCACTACGAGCACACCTACGTGGTACCCGGCGAGCGGTACCCGCGGCGGGCGGCGACCACCGATCCGGCCGACCGCGACGTGCGCGACGCGCCGCACCCCGCCGACGGTACCGGCCTGCACAAGGTCGGTGACGTGTTCTCCGCCGAACACAACCCGGACCGGAAGAAGCCGTTCGACATCCGCGCGGTGCTCCGGTCGGTGACCGACACCGACTCGGTACCGCTGGAACGCTGGGCGCGCTGGCGGGGCGCGGAGACCGCGGTCGTGTGGGACGCGCATGTCGGCGGTATCCCGGTGTGCCTGCTGGGCCTGGAGTCGCGCACGGTGCCCCGGCGCGGGTTCGTCCCGGCCGACGGTCCGCCGTCGTGGACGTCCGGCACGCTGTTCCCGCAGTCGTCGCGCAAGGTGGCCCGGGCGATCAACGCGGCCAACGGCAACCGGCCGCTGGTGGTGCTGGCGAACCTGTCCGGCTTCGACGGTTCACCGGAGTCGATGCGCCGCTGGCAACTGGAGTACGGCGCGGAGATCGGCCGCGCGGTCACCAACTTCCGCGGACCGATCGTGTTCGTCGTCGTGTCCCGGTACCACGGCGGTGCGTTCGTGGTGTTCTCCAAGCGGCTCAACGAGCGGATGGAGGTCACCGCCGTGGAGGGCTCCTACGCCTCGGTCATCGGCGGCGCGCCGGCCGCGGCGACGGTGTTCGCCCGCGAGGTCAAGACGCGCACCGGGAACGATCCCCGGGTCCGCGAGCTCGCCGAGGAGCTGCGCGCGGCCGAACCGGCGAAGACGGCCGCCCTGCGGGCCCGGCTCGCCGAGACGACGACCCGGGTGCGGGCGCAGATGCTGGGCGCGGTCGCCGACGAGTTCGATGCGGTGCACAGCATCCAGCGGGCGCTCGCGGTCGGCTCAGTGGACCGGATCATCCCCGCCGCCGGACTGCGCCCCTACGTCATCGACGCGCTGGAACGGGGAATGGCGCAGGACGCTCCAGCGGTACCGGCGGCGAGTCCACCACCGAACCGACAACCGTGAGGAGGAAACGGCCGTAGCGCCGCCACCATCCGGCGAACGACTCGCCCTCGACACCCACGACGTCGAGCGGCGCCCAGCCGTTCATCTGTCCACTGTGGATGGTGATTTCCACGCTGCGGGTGTCCCGGCGCAGCCCGGTCCGCAGCACCTTCAGCGCGCTCTCCTTGGCCGACCAGAACAGGTTCGCCGCGGCATCGGGGTCGGCGGAGCGGGCCACCCGGTCGCGCTCCGCGCGGGTGAGGAAGTCGTGCACGAACCCCGCGCTGCGCGGTTCGACCAGCTCCAGGTCGCAGCCGACGGTACCGGTGCCGACCACACACACCGCCCACCCGGCCCGGTCGGTGAGCGACAACGCGACGCCGGCCGGGGTACCGTGCACGACGGCGTACGGCGCCCCCGACGGCGCGTTGCGGATCTCGACGCGGGCCAGCGAGGCGAGGTCCACCGGCAGCCCGGTGGCCGCCGCGACCGCCTGCTTGGCGGTGTACCGGCGCAGCAGGTACTCGGCGCGCCGCTTGGGGAACCGGTACCCCGCGGCCCGCTCCGCCTCGTACCGGCTCAGCCAACCCGGGTCGGCGGGCAGCGCGTACTCGTTGCGCGCGAGCCATCGCATACCCCGATTCTGCCCCCGTACCGGCCGGCCGGCCCCGGCCGATCGGCACCTTGGGGGCCCGACCTTCGGCCCGACCTTGGTGGGGTTTTCCGGAAGGCGCCTTGTCCGGACTTGCGCGACCCGAGCACACTGATCTCATCGACCGGTGCCGACGTGGGGTGGGGACCTGGTACGCGTCGCGCGGGTCGCGGGGAGGGATCATGTCGGTGCAACCGACAGGGGGAACGCCGACCCTGCGCGCCCGCCCGCGGGCACGCGGGACGGTCCGGCGGGTGGCCAGCGCTGCGACCACACTGGCGGTGGTCGCGGCGCTGGTGCTGCTCGGCGTACACAACGGGTACCCGGCGCAGCGGCCCAACCTGCTCTTCGGCGCCGCCTGGCTCAGTTCCACCCAGGTGGGGCAGCTGACCCTGCTGGACGGGTCGTCGGCGGAGGTGGTCGCGCGGGTGCGGACCGCACCGGCGGGCGACAAGCTCGATGCGGTACAGGAGGGGGCGACCGCCTACGCGGTGAACCGCACGGCCGGAACCGTGCGACGGGTCGACGGTGCCACGCACGACGTGACCGCGCCGGCGACCCCGCTGCCCGACGCGGGCGACGGGTTGCGCGCGTTCGCCGGCCACGGGTCGTTGTACGTGCTGGACACCCGGCGCGGCGTGCTGACCGGTGCCGACCCGGTGACGCTGGCCACCCGCGGCCGGTCGGTGCCGCTGGCCGCACAGATCAGCACCGACGCGACGGGCCTGGACGACGCCGGGCGGCTGTGGGTACTCGACGCGGCCAGCGGTGACCTGGTCTGGCTGCGCGACGGGAAGCGGCACAGCCGGCCGTCGGGCACCGGGCCGGGTGGCGGCCTGCTCACCATCGCCGCCGGTACCCCGGTGGTGGTCGACGTCAAGCACCGCACCGCGACCGCCTTCGACCCGGACACCGGTACCCCACGGCACCCGGTCGCGCTGGACCTGCGGCCCGACGACACGGTGCAGATCAGCGGTTCACCGCACGATCCGCGGCTGTACATCGTGGCCGACCGGGGGGTACTGGACGTGTGCGACCTCGACGCCGACGGCTGCGGTACCGCGGTCGCGCTGGGCAGCGGCAGCAGCAGGCTGGGCGCGGCGGTCGAGGCCAGCGACCGGGTCTTCGTCCCCGACTTCACGACCGGCCAGGTGTGGATCGTCGACCTGCGCACCTCCCGGGTACTGGCGCAGCCGCGCGTCCTCGACCGGGCCGCGCAGTTCCAGTTGCTCACCCGCGACGGCATCGTGTTCTTCAACGACCCGGACAGCGCGGCGGCCGGGGTGATCGAGCTCGACGGCACGGTACGGAAGGTCGACAAGTACGACAAGGGATCCGAGCGCGGGGACAACGGTACCGCCGGACCGCAGTCACCGCCCGACCACCCGAAGAAGCCCGACCAGCCCAAGCAACCGGAGCAGCCGAAGCAACCCGACCAGCCCAAGCAGCCCGGCCAGCCGGACCCGCCGCCGGGCCAGGGCGACCCGAACCCGCAGCCACCGCCCCCGGGCAACTCGGTGGACATCAGCGTGTCCAACGGCACGCCGTTCGTCGGTGACCCGGTGTCCCTGGAGGCGTTCAACCCGAAGGACGGCGGCCCGCAACCCGTCGCCACGCACTGGGACTTCGACGACGCGCAGACCAGCGAGCAGCTCAAGCCGAGGCACCAGTGGGACACCGCCCGCGAGTACCACGTCCGGGTCGTGGCCACGTTCCCGGACGGGGCGACCGCCAGCGCCATCCGGACCGTCACCGTGTCCGACCGTCCGGTCACCCGGCCGGTGCTCACGGTGGTGCCCCCGAGCGGCGGTCACATCACCGGACCCAACGGCATCAACTGTCCGGGCAAATGCAGCGCCGACTTCGACCCGGGGGTGCCGGCCCCGCTGAGCACGACGGCCGACAACGGCAACGTGCAGACCGGCTGGGGCAACGACTGCGGCGGCACCGCGCCCGGCACCACATGCACGGTCACGATGACCACGAACCACACCGTCTCGGCGACCTTCGGCCCGCCGCAGCCGCCGCCCCGGCCGAAGTTGACCGTGGCCGCGCCGGCCAACGGTCACGTCACCGGACCGAACGGCATCGACTGCCCGGGTGCCTGCAGCGCCACCTTCAACCAGGACGAGGCCGTCACGCTGACCGCAATCCCCGACAACAACTTCGTCGTCGCCAGCTGGGGCGGCAACTGCGGCGGTGCCGGTACCACCTGTGACCTGACCATGTCCGGCAACCGCACCGCGTCGGTGCGCTTCAAGCGGGTGACGAAAACGCTCACCCTCGACAACCAGCCGTTCGAGCTCAACGACGGTACCGGCATCAGGACGTCCACCGGCCAGTTCTGCCACACCCACTGCGTCTTCACGCTCAACGCCGGAGTCTCGGTCACCCTCACCGAGGTCGACAACGGCCTGAACTTCTCCGGCTGGGGCGGCGACTGCGCGGGCAGCGGCACGAACACGTCCTGCACGCTGACCATGGACACCAACCACAGCGTGTCGACGGACTTCTCCAACCAGGGATTTGCGCGGGCGGCCGCGGTCGGGCCGGGTACCGCGGAGGTCAGGCGCAGCCGGCGGCCGCGTGCCGGGCGCTTGCGCCCGGGCCGCGGCCGCCCGATGCTGACCTGATGGGCGGCGACGCGTTCACCGAGGAGCGGTCGGCCGAGGTCGTGGCCGCGAGCTTCGCCGGCGACGAGCGGCTGCGCCGGTTGCTCACCGGCCTGGTACGGCACCTGCACGCGTTCGTCCGCGAGGTCGGGCTCACCCACGAGGAGTGGGCGGCGGCCGTCGACTTCCTCACCCGGGTCGGGCGGTTCAGCGACGACCAGCGGCAGGAGATGATCCTGCTCTCCGACGTGCTGGGCATCTCGATGCTCGTGGAGACCGTCGCCAACCGCACCGGCGGCGGCGAGACCGAAGCGACCGTGCTCGGCCCGTTCCATCAGGTCGAGTCGCCACCCCGGGAACTGGGCGACACCATCGCGCTCGACGGCCGCGGCGAACCGTGCCTGGTCACCGGAAGCGTGCGCGACGCCGACGGCGCCGGTCTGGCCGGCGCGACGGTCGACGTCTGGCAGGCCAGCGCCGACGGGTACTACGACGTGCAGCAGCCGGGCATCCAGCCGGAGCGCAACCTGCGCGGCCTGTTCCGGACCGACGCCGACGGCGGGTTCCGGTTCCGCACCGTGGTTCCCCGCTACTACCCCATCCCCACCGACGGCCCGGTCGGCGAACTGCTGCGCGCCACCGGCCGCCACCCGTACCGCCCGGCGCACATCCACTTCCTCGTCGGCGCCGACGGGTACCACCCGGTGGCCACGCACCTGTTCGTCGCCGACAGCCCGTACCTGGACTCCGACGCGGTCTTCGGGGTCAAGGCGAGCCTGGTGCGCGAGTTCCGGCGAGTCGACGGACCCGACCCGTACCGCACCGTGCACTTCGACATCGTGCTGCGCCGCCGCTGACCGGGCGGCATGCTTGGGTCCATGACGTTCACCAAGCTCGAACTGGAGTATCTCGCCGCCCAGCTGCTCGGTCGCCTCGCCACGCTGGCCCCCGACGGGTACCCGCAGAACAGCCCGGTCGGTTTCTTCGTCGACGCCGAGCGCGGCACGATCGACATCGGCGGGATGGCGATGGGCACCAGCCGCAAGTTCGCCAGCGTCCGCCAGCATCCGAAGGTGTCGTTCGTGGTCGACGACATCGCCTCGGTGCAGCCGTGGCGGGTACGCGGCATCGAGATTCGCGGCGACGCCGAGGCACTGACCGACCAGGAGCCGCCCCGGCCCGGGTTCAGCCGCGAGCTGATCCGGATCCACCCGCGCCGCATCCGCTCCTGGGGCATCGACCCGGACGCGCCGCCGTACGGCAGCTCCCGCACGGTCCAGCGGTGACCGACCCGCAGGCGTTGCGCCGCAACGACTTCCCGGTGCACCGCGAGCTACCCACCCGGTGGTCGGACGAGGACGTGTACGGCCACGTCAACAACGTCGTGCACTACCTGATGTTCGACACCGCGGTCAACGGCTGGCTCATCGAGGCGACCGGCCGCGACATCCGCACCCTGCCGGCGATCGGCGTGGTGGTCGAGACGTCGTGCCGGTACTTCGCCGAACTGCGCTTCCCCGACGTCGTCACCGCCGGCATCGGGCTGGAACGGTTGGGCGACACCAGCGTCGTGTACCGCCTCGCCCTGTTCGCGCCGCGCGCGCCGGCACCGGCCGCGGTCGGCCGCTTCGTGCACGTCTACGTCGACGCGACCTCCCGCCGGCCGGTCCCGGTGCCCGACGAGATCCGCGCGGTACTCGCCCCGCTCGCGAAGGGAGACACCGGTGACCGCTGAGACCGTGTTCACCTATGGCGCGCCGGACCTCAAGTTCGGGCCGGGGGCCGCCGACGAGATCGGGTTCGACGTCAGCCGGTACGGCGCCAGCCGCGTGCTGGTCATCACCGATCCGGGGGTGGCCGCTGCGGGCGGGCCGCAGCGGGTTGTCGACGCAATCCGGGGGTACCGTGTCCACGCGCACCTGTTCACCGAGGTTCACGTGGAGCCGACCGACGTCTCGTTGCGCCACGCCGTCGAAGCGGCGCGCGCGGACGGCCCGTGGGACGCGTTCGTCGCGGTCGGCGGCGGATCGAGCATCGACACCGCCAAGGCGGTCAACCTGCTCACCACGAACCCGGGCGACCTGATGGACTACGTCAACCCGCCGGTCGGTGGCGGTCGGGCACCGGAACAGCCGCTGCGGCCGCTGGTCGCGGTACCCACGACAACCGGTACCGGTTCGGAGAGCACCACGATCTGCGTGCTCGACGTGCTGGACCTGAAGGTGAAGACCGGCATCAGCCACACCGCGCTGCGCCCGACACTTGCCGTCGTCGATCCCTTGCTGACCCTGACCCAGCCGGCCGAGGTGACCGCCTGCGCCGGGCTGGACATCCTGTGCCACGCGCTGGAAAGCTACACCGCCAAGCCGTACACCGCCTTCGACCGCAAGGCGCCGGAGCGTCGGGTACCGTACTGCGGCGCGAACCCGGTCGCGGACATGTTCTCCGAACGGGCGCTCGCGTTGCTGTCCGGCGCACTGCGCAAGGCGGTGCGCGACGGCGCCGACCTGTCCGCCCGCACCGACCTCGCGCTCGCGGCGACGTTCGCCGGTATGGGTTTCGGCAACGCCGGCGTACACATCCCGCACGCCGACGCGTACCCGATCGCCGGCGGTGTCAAGGAGTTCCGCCCGCCCGGGTACCCCGACGCACCGCTGGTGCCGCACGGCATGGCGGTCGCGCTCACCGCACCGGAGGCGTTTCGCTTCACGTTCCCGGCCGATCCGGCGCGCCATCTGCGGGCGGCGTCGTTGCTCGGCGGCGCCGACGCGACCGGCGATCCCGCGGATCTCGAACCCGCGGCTCTCGAACCCGCCGAGCGGCTGCCCGCCACGCTCGTCGCGTTGATGCGTGACATCGGCATGCCGAACGGGATCGGCGCGGTCGGGTACACCGAGTCCGATGTGGACACTCTCGTGGCCGGTGCGCTCAAGCAGCAGCGGCTACTGGCGACCGCGCCCCGCCCAGCCGGCGAGGCCGACCTCGCCGCCATCTTCCGCCACTCCTTGACCCTCTGGTAGCCGCGGGGTACGCGACGGTCCGGTGTTGCCGATTACGGTGGCCGGTGACCAGCGGGTACCGGGCGCCGGCTGGGCCTGTTTGGCGTACGGCGCGTACAGGCGGGCCACCAGCAACCCGGCCGGGGTGGCGAGGACGTCGACGCGTTGCACCCAGTTCGCCTGCGAACCGTTGTGCGCCACCAGGATCGACGCTCCGTCGTCAAGGTCTGCCCAGCAGCCGCGGAGCGCGCCCACGGTCAACGCGGTGCCCGGGCCGCAACACGATTCACCTATGAACTCGATACAGCACACGAACCCGCCACCCCCGGTCATGGCTGCGGCCCGACCGGCGTCAACGACGCGGCACCGCAGGCCGGGCCGGCGGGATCGGTTGTGTACAGGTACCAGGCGCCGTTAGCGTGCTGATACGCCCGGAACTGCCCATCAGTCAGCTCCACATACCAGCACGCCACCTCCCGGGACATAGGTCCGCTCGCCACCACGTCACCCACACCAATCGGCACCCGGTCCTCGTCCATGACTGCCCTCCGCGTCGGTCTGCACCGCGCGTCCGGCCGTCCAACGGGCGGCCGGACGCCCACCACCTTGACGACACGGACCCATGTCAGCGAACCGCCAAGGAGTACATCGAGATCGTGCGGCTTGCGGACGGTCGAACCTAATCAGGTATGCATGACTGACGGGCGACATGCCGAGTTGCATAGAATGTGGAGGCCACGCGGGCAAAGTCTGTCCATCGAGAGAGCCGACAAATGATCGAGATCCCTGCGGAGGTCATTGCACAACCGGAGTTCCGTCGCGCTCTCGCCCTTGGCGACTGGTCGACGGCGCTCCGCCTTGTGATCCAAGAGACCGGGTCTTCAGGAGCGACAATCGCATCAGCGACCGGTCTGTCCCAGCCGCACATTTCCCGACTGCTCAACGGCCACGTCGCAGAGCCAGGCATCCGGACCATCCGCATGATCTGCGATGGACTGGGCATACCT
>VAWN01000015.1:0-9612 GCA_005885555.1 Actinomycetota bacterium | reverse complement strand
GAACGAGATCAGGAGACCGCAACGGATCTTCGTCAACTCCTCGGTGGAGCGCTCGGCGTCTCCGGGTTCGCGCTGATTGGCACCGCAGACGGCGGTGTGCCGTTGGATCACGCCCAAGACGAGCAGCTACTGATGGTGCTCTCCGCCAGCTACCGACGTCTGGAGCACCGGATGTCATCCCGCCTGCTCATCGGACCGGCTGTCGCCCACCTGTCCCTCATCCGCCAGCTCCGTGCGCGAGCCAACGCCGGGCGCGCTGGCCGCCGGCTCGCGACCGTGACGAGCGAGTCCGCCGGCCTGGCAGCCTGGCTCTACATGGATCTGGACGACCGAGCCAACGCGAGGCGTCACTACCGGCTCGCGGTCAAGGAAGCGCAGGCGACCAGGCACCCCCTGCTGGTTGCCTACATGCAGGCGTCGTTCGGACAGTTCGCGGTCACGTCCGGCGACCCCACCCAGGGACTGCGCTTGGTGGCCGGGGCTCGACAGAGCCTCCCCCGTTCCGCGCCCTTGATTGCACACGTCTGGCTTGATGCGATCGAGGCCGTGGCCCTGGCCCACTACAAAGATCAGCGATCCTTGGCGGTGCTTGACAGCGCCGAACGCCGACTCAGCAAGACGCACAACGACGAGCCGGTATGGCCCTGGCTATTCCGATTTGATCTGCCCAAGCTCGCCGGTTACCGAGCTACGACCGAGGCCAAGCTCGGTCGATGGGGTGCGGCTGAGGCCTCGCTGAGGCTGGCCGCGACGGCTCAGCGGTCGGCAAAACAGCGAGCTATCAACGACATCGAGCACGCCCGAATGTTGGCAGCCCGCCGCCAGATCGAGCGCGCCTGCGAACTAGCCGTGTCCGCTTTCGACACCGGGATCACCTACGGCTCAGAGCGCGTAGTCAGGGCTGTGGCGGACTTCCGGTCGAGCCTCGGACACGTCGGAAACGCCGTCGCCGACTTGGATAGCCGGCTGCACAGCGTGTATCAGGATGATGTATGACGCGGATCGCGATCAGCGGCCACCGCGGCTTCTCCGCTGAGGTAGAGGCCCTGGTAGATAAAGCCGTTAGGGCTGAACTATTGCGACACGCGACCAACAACGATCTGGTTGGCCTCTCATGTCTGGCAGACGGTGCTGACCAGATTTTCGCGTTGGCCGTGCTCGACGTCGGCGGCAAGCTGGAAGTGTTCGTGCCTGCGACGCGCTACCGCGACGCGCTGCCTGGTTCAGCACACCGCAGGTACGACGAGTTGCTTTCGCGGGCCATCGCCGTCCATCGCTTGGACTACGTGGAGTCCACGGCGGAGTCGCACATGGCAGCAAGCATCGAAATGCTCGACTCTGCTGATTTGCTGTTTGCCGTCTGGGACGGACTCCCCGCGCGATCCTTTGGCGGAACCGCGGACGTCGTCAAGCACGCGAAGGAAATCGGCGTGCCGGTAACCGTGATCTGGCCACACGGCGCAATGCGCGACTGAACTGAAGCTGCGGGACCGGTAGTCGCGAGATCTTGGACGCCTGCACCCCTTGCAGGGGGCACAAACGTCCAAGATCCGGCGGTATCGCGGCGCGGCGCGGTCTGGCCCGGCCGAGATCAGCCGGGCGCGGCGCCGGCTCCGGTCGGTTGGCGCAGGTGTGTGGTGAACCAGTCGGCGGCCAGGCGGGCGACCGTGTCGAGCGCGCCGGGCTCCTCGAACAGGTGCCGCGCACCGGGTACCACGGCGAGCCGGTTCGGGCAGCGCAGCCGCTCCTGGGCGGCGCGGTTCAGGTCGGCGACGAAGTCGTCGCGGCCGCCGACGATGAGCAGCGTCGGCGCCGACACGTGCCGCAGGCGCGGGCCGGCGAGATCCGGCCGGCCGCCCCGGGAGACCACGGCGGCGATCGGCGAGTCGGGTTCGGCCGCCGCCCACAGCGCCGCCGCGGCGCCGGTGCTGGCACCGAAGACCCCCGTCGGCAGCCCGGTACCGGCGGCCTGCCGGCCCAGCCAGCCGATCGCCTGTACCAGCCGGCCGCCGAGCAGGCCGATGTTGAACACCGCGGCACTGTCGCCCTCCTCCTCGGTGGTCAGCAGGTCGAACAGCAGCGTGCCGAGGCCGGCGCGCTGGAGAATGCCGGCGACGTACCGGTTGCGCGGGCTGTGCCGGCTGCTGCCGCTGCCGTGCGCGAAGACGACCACTCCGGCGGCACCGGCCGGTACCGTCAGCTGCCCGGCCAGCTCCACGGAGCCCGCGGGGATGGTCACCTCGGCGTCGCTCTCCGACCGCGCGCCCGGTTCGGCGGCCGGAGCGGCGCCCGGACCACCCGCCACGCCCGAAGCGGCGCCGCCGGTACCCCCGAGCAGCGCGACGATCTGCTCGTCGGCCATCTCGCTGAAGTCGCTGTACCACTGCCCCACCGCGCGGAACCACCCCGGCCGCACCGGGCAGACCACCTCGTCGGCCACCCGCTCCAGTGCGGTGACCGCCTCGCCCGCGGCGACCGGGCTGGCGACCACCACCCTGGCCGCGCCCTGTGCCCGCACGATCTCGCAGGCGACCGCGGCGGTCGCGCCGGTGGCGATCCCGTCGTCCACGATGATCGCGGTGCGGCCCGCCACCGGTACCCGCGGGCGGTCGCCGCGCAGCAGGAGGATCCGCCGTTCGAGTTCGGTCCAGGCCTGGTCCTGCGCCGCGGCCAGCTCGTCGGGTTCCACGCCGGCCGCGCGTACCAGCTCCGGGTTGACGATGCTGACCCCGCACTCGCCGACCGCGCCGATGGCCAGCTCGGGCTGCCACGGTACGCCGACCTTGTGGACCACGACGACGTCGAGCGGCGCGCCGAGCGCGCGGGCGACTTCGACCGCGACGGGTACCCCGCCCCGTGGGATGCCGAGCACCACCACGTCGGTACCGTGCAGGTGTTGCACCGCTTGGGCGAGCCGCTGTCCGGCTTCCGCCCGGTTCCGGAACGCCATACCCCATGCTCCGCTCACCCGTGGGGGACGACCAAGGGTCATAGGTCCCGGATGGTGAAAACGAACTCCCGGACGGCGTACCCGACGAGCACGTACCCGGCCAGCGGATCGGCCCACCACCAGCCCGGCCCGGCGTTGAGCAGCAACCCGAGCAGTACCGCGCCGGCCAGCAGCCCGTCGACCACGGTCACCCGCGCCTCGGTCAGCAGCACCGGGTTGCGCAGCGCCCGGCCGACCGCGCGCTTACCGGCGGCGAGCGCGAGCATCACCACGACGGTCGCCGCGGTCCAGGCGATCCCGGCGGGGCTGGGTCGCGGATGGAACCCGGTCACGAGCACGATCGTGGACTGGCCGAGCAGGTACAGGCCGAGCAGGCCGAACGCGGTGCCGATCAGCCGCAGCGCCCGGCGCTGCCGGTGCGCACCGGTGCCGGACAGCTCCCAGATCACCACGACCGAGGCGCCGATCTCGATCAGCGAGTCGAGCCCGAAGCCGGCCAGGGCCACCGAGCGGGCGGCGAGCGCGGCCACGACGAGCACCGCGATCCCGACGACGTTCCACGCCAGCGTGGCGTACTCCAGCCGGAAGCCCCACCGCAGCGTCGTCACCCGGTGAGTTCAACACAGCAGCGGCCGGGGTGGGGGGCCAGCTCCGCGTGTACCCCGGTCGCCGGCAGCCCGGCCAGCAGTCCGGTGAGGAAGGCGTGGTTGAGCCCGCAGACCAGCTCGGTGTGTTGGGTGGCGAGGGCGTGGAACGGGCAGTTGTGCAGCAGTACCCGATCCGCCGACCGCTCGGGCTCGAAGCCGAGCCGGGCCAGCGCGTCAACCAGGTCGGCGCTGCGTTCGGCCCGCAGCGCCGCACCGACGGAGTACCCCCGCTCGCGCGCGTGCCGGACGGCGGCGCGCTCGGCGTCGGCCGGGTCGTCGGCGACCGCGTCGGCGAGGATCTCCGCGATGAGCCGGTACCGCCGCTGCGGGATGGTCACCGCGACGCCTTCCGCGGTGGCCTCGTAGACCTTCGGTGCGCGACCGCGCCCGCGGGGCCGCCCGGCCGGCGCCTCGTACCACGCCCGCAGCAGCCCGACCTCGACCAGCTTGTCGAGGTGGAAGGCGGCCAGCCCGCGGGACATCCCGGCGGCGTCGGCCGCCTCCTCCCGGCTGACCGGGTGCCCGGCCCGGCGCACGTAGTCGTACAGCGCCCGGCGGGACGGGTCGACCAGCGCGGTCACCCCGTTCCAGCTGTCCTCCTCCACCCTTCGATAATATCACTAGCGGCTGTTATTGAAATTCCGCCCCCGGGGGTACAGGATGGGAAGGTGACAGTGACACCGTTGCGGGTGGCCCGCCGCCGGCCGACGAGAGACCTGGCCGCGGCCGAGGACGCCGCCGCCGCGTTCCTGACCGCGCTCGGCGTGGACCTCGATTCCGACAGCCTCGCCGAGACCCCGGCCCGGATGGCCCGCGCCTACGCGGAACTGCTGACGCCGCGTGAGTTCCAGCTGACCACGTTCGCCAACGACGAGGGGTACGACGAGCTGGTGCTCGCCCGCGGCATCCCGATCCGGTCGGTGTGCGAGCACCACCTGCTGCCGTTCGTCGGCGTCGCGCACGTCGGCTACCTGCCCGGCGAGCGGATCCTCGGGCTGTCCAAGCTGGCGCGGGTGGTGGAGCTGTTCGCGCACGGCACCCAGGTCCAGGAGCGGCTGACCAAGCAGATCGCCGACTGGCTCACCACGCACCTGCAACCCGAGGGCGTCGGCGTGGTCATCGAGGCCGAGCACCTGTGCATGACGCTGCGTGGGGTCCAGGCGGTGGGTGCCACCACGGTCACCTCGACGCTGACCGGGACGCTGCGCGACGATGCCCGCTCGCGGGCGGAGTTCTTCACGCTGGCCGGGCTGAACAACTGAAGGAGATTTCGATGACCGTGTTCGCCATCGTCGGGGCGTCGCTGACCGGGGCCAAGGCCGCGGAGGAGCTGCGGGCCGCCGGCTACGCCGGCCGGATCGTGCTGGTCGGCGAGGAGACCGAGCGGCCGTACGAACGGCCGCCGCTGTCCAAGGGGTACCTGCTGGGCACCGACCCGCGGGACAAGGCCTACGTGCACGACGCGGACTGGTATGCGGCGCACGACGTCGAGCTGGCGCTGGGGGTACGGGCGATCGCGGTGGATCCGTCGGCGCACACGGTTGCCCTCGCCGGGCGGGAGCCGCTGCGCTACGACAAGCTGTTGCTGGCCACCGGATCGCGGCCGCGCCGGCTCGACGTACCCGGTGCCGACCTTGCCGGCGTGCAATACCTGCGCACCCTGCCCGACGCCGACGCCCTCGCGGCGGGCGTGCGCACCGCGCGCAACGTCGTGGTGGTGGGCGCCGGCTGGATCGGCCTGGAGGCCGCGGCGGCGGCGCGCAGCCACGGGGCCGCGGTGACCGTCGTGGAGATGGACCGCGCGCCGCTGCGCCGGGTGCTCGGCGACGAGGTGGCCGAGGTCTTCGCCGACCTGCACCGCGCGCACGGGGTGGCGTTCCGTTTCGGCACGGGGGTACGGGAGTTCCGCGGCTCCGGCGGCGGGCTGCGCGCGGTGGTCCTCGACGACGGCACCGAGCTGCCGGCCGACCTGGCCGTGGTCGGGGTCGGGATCGCGCCGGTGGTGGAGCTCGCCGAGGCGGCGGGTCTGGTCCTCGACAACGGTGTCGCCGTCGACGCGGGCCTGCGCACCAGCGATCCGGACATCTACGCGGCCGGCGACGTGGCCAGCGTCGCGCATCCGTTGCTGGGTAAGCGGATCCGGGTGGAGCACTGGTCCAACGCGTTGAACGGCGGCAAGGCGGCCGCCCGCGCGATGCTCGGCGAGCCGGTGAGCTACGACCGGCTGCCGTACTTCTTCACCGACCAGTACGACCTGGGCATGGAGTACACCGGCTGGGTCGAGCCCGGCGGGTACGACCGGGTGGTGTTCCGCGGCGACCCGACGATCCGGCCCGGCGTGGTACCGGAGTTCCTCGTGTTCTGGACGCGTGCGGGCCGGATCCTCGCCGGCATGCACGTCAACGTCTGGGACGCGCAGGAACAGCTGCAGGCGCTGGTCCGCGCCGGGCACGAGGGCACCGCGGCGGACCTCGACCGGCTCGCCGACCCGGGGGTACCGCTGGGCAAGTAGGACCACGACTCCCGTCGATGTCAAGCCCCGAAGTGTCCCGACTACTGGGGACCCATACCGGCCGCAGAGCATGGGCCCAAGGGACACACACCCGACGGGAGGGGAACGCAATGACCATCGCAGACCTACCGGTGTGGCCGGGCTGCCTCGACGAGGACCTGCGCGGCAAGCCGTTGACGGCACGCGAGCAGGAGGTGCTCGGCCTCGTGGCCGAGGGGATGCCGAACCGCATCATCGCCCGGCACCTGGGCATCTCGGAGAACACGGTGAAGAACCACCTGCGGGCGGTCTTCGCCAAGCTCGACGTCGCCGACCGTACCCAGGCCGCGCTGCTCGCGGTACGGACCGGGCTCGCCGCGTAGCGGCTCAGCGGGGCGATGGCCGGGCGGGCGGCGGCCCGGTCATCGCCGTCCCGGTCATCGCGGTCCCGGTCATCGCCGGGTACTGGCCGACACGTGGTGCAACAGCCATCGGGCCACCGCGTCGTTCTGCCGGAAGAACGCCGCGTCGCTGCGCGGCCGGGCGAACGAGCCGAGCCGGCCGGCGGTCGCGAACGCGCCCAGTGCAAGCCTTTCCGGGTGTGGCCGGCCGGCCGTATCGAGCACCTGGAAGGTGTCCGGGTCGACGGCGAGCCGGCCGCCGCGGATGGCCGCGCCGTCGCGTACCAGGCCGGCGAGCAACGGGTCGCCGCAGCGCACGTCGTCGTCGGGCAACCGGGCGTCGACGAGGAACCGCGCGGTCACCGGGTACCGCAGCGTCGCACTGTGCGCGACGAACATGCCGCCGTCCACGGTCACCGCGGGCAGCCGGCCGAGGAAGCGCACCACGCCGGCCCGGGACAGCGCGCACAGCTGTTCCAGCCGGTACGGTGGCGGTCCGGAGCCGAGGAACGCGGACAGCTTCGCGAGGCGCCCCAGCGCCGGCCCGCTGAGCCGGTCGCCGATCCGGAGCAGCGCCGGCAGGATCGCGGCGTACCGGTCCGGCGCCGCCACGGTACCGGCGATCCGCCTGCGCAGCCAGCCGGCCAGCGCTTCCTCGCTGGCGAACGCCTTGCCCGCCAACGGATCGGCGAGCGCGTCGGGATCGAACCGGTCGGCCGGGTCGGGTACCGCCTCGGCGACGAGCGCGCGCATCCCGTCGCTTCCCCACGCCAGGCTCGCGTACCTGCCGGCGAAGTCCGGCCACGGCATCGCCGTGCGGTCGCGGCGTGTCGCGCACAGCTCGTGGTAGTACGCCCAGCCGAGTTCCTTGCAGACGGCCGGCCAGAACGCGTCCGGGTCGGCCGGTACGGCGGACCCGGACCCCGGTGCCGGGCCGGTGGACGGTGGCGGCGGGCCGGTGAGTGCTGCCGGGTCGGGCTTGGGCAGGTACGGCACGCCACGCCGGGAACCGGCCCACAGCACCGGTTCCGCGCCGCCGCGCCGGTACCGCAGCACGCCGTCCGCCCCGCGGTGGAACGTGCCGCCCCGGCCCTCGGTCAGCAGCATCATCAGGTCGACGAAGGCCAGACCCAGCCCGCGGACGATGACGTCGGCGCCGGCCGGCAGGAAGGAGAGGTCGGCATCGGCGGTGTATGCCGGCGGAAGGTGCCCCGCGCCGTACCGCTCGTCGCGACCGTCGATGTTGCCCTGCGCGAGGACGACGAGGTCGGCCTCGACCCGGTCGCCGTCGGCCAGTTCAACGGTGCGGCCGCACAGCCGCACCGCCCGGGTCCGGTGCTGCACGATGTCCACAGTGGACGGTAGCGAACCGGCGATGCGGCCGAAGCACCAGCGCAGGTACCGGCCGGCGGCGCGGCGGCTCGGAAAGGTACCCGACGGCAGCCCGGCCCACTGTGCCAGCGTCGGGCCGGTCCGGACCGGACCTGCGCAGCGCACGGTGTCGTCGGGGAACATGGTGACCTCGCCGGCCCGCGAGTTCATCCACAGCAGCGGCGACTGGTCCGGCCGCCAGACCCGGCCACCGGGCGGGTACGGGTCGACCACGTGTACCCGCAGCCGCGGCGCCGGTAGCGCGGAAAGGTTGGCCGCCAACCGTTCCAGCAGCCCGATGGTACGCGGGCCGGCCCCGACGAACGCGATCGTCGTCACGGGGCCGCACCGACCGGTACCGCCGCCGGCCGCATCGAGCGCACCGCCGGCGTGGCGAGGACGAGGCTGCCGAGCGCCGCGACGCTGCACAGCCACAGCGCGAGGCGTACCCCGAC
The DNA here is from genome assembly GCA_005885555.1 of Actinomycetota bacterium. Classification (GTDB taxonomy): domain Bacteria; phylum Actinomycetota; class Actinomycetes; order Mycobacteriales; family Micromonosporaceae; genus AC-43. The sequence continues at coordinate 1,297 of VAWN01000015.1, read as the reverse complement.
CAGATCGCCGAGCAACCCGCCGAGCAGCGCACCGGCGACCTGCGCGGTCATCGTGGCGGTCTTCAGGGCGGCGAGCACCCGGCCCAGTACCCCCTCGGGAATGTCCACGGTGAGCACCCCGGTCAGCCCGATGTTGGCGATCGCGCCGAAGAAGACGGGCAGCGCGATCCCCAGTACCGCAAGGGAAGCGGCGACCACGAGCGGCCCGGCCGCGACCGGCAGCAGCAGGCTGGTGAGGATCGCGCCGGCGAAGCCGCCCAGGGTCAGTACCGGATAGCTGATCCGGCCGACCCACCGGCCACCGAGCAGCGAGCCGGCCAGCCCGGCGAGGCCGGTGAACGCGAACAGCGCGCCGTACCACGCCGTCGGGATGCGCAGGGTACCGAGCAGGAACGAGACGGTCAGCGCGGTGATCGCGGCCATGATGGCGCCCCACGCCACGAGGAACCCGGTGAGCGCGCGCAGGAACGGATGCCCCGCAACCGCACGCACACCCGCGGCCGCCTCGCGCAGCAACGACTCCTCGCCCTCGTCGTCCGGGCGCGGCACCGCGCGGTCCGGCGCCCGCAGCCGCATCAGGCTGACGAAGCTGAACACGTAGCTCGCCGCGTCGACGGCGAAGCCGACCGCGCCACCGAACACCGCGACGACCGGCCCGGCGAGCGCCCGGCCGACCACGTTCGCGCCGTACTCCCCGGACTGCAGCCGCGCCCGGCCGCGCGATGCGTGAAGTAGACCGGCTCGACGAGCGTGGAAAGCCCGCCCAGCACCAGGTTCAGCGCGACCAGCCACCAGACGGTGGCCCAACCGCGCCACACGCCGACCGCCACCGCGGCGACGGCCAGCGCCGCCACCGCGTCACACGCCATCAGTACCCGGCGCGGCCGGCGCAACCGGTCGGCCACGGTACCCGACAGCACCGCGAACACGACCGTCGGCAGCGTCGCCGCGGCGGTCACCACGCCGACCTGGCCGGCGGACGCGTCGAAGCTGCGCACCGCGACGATGCCGATCGCGGTGACCGTGAAGACCGAACCGAAGGTCGAGGTGACCTCGGCGGCCCAGTACGCGCGGAAGTCACGGGACATGGCACTCCTCCAAGGACGACGGTGCCGGGGACGACTGTGCCGGGGAACGACTGTGCCGGGGAAGAGTGGCCCTTCCCCGGCACGAGGCGTGTCGGTCGTCAGCAGACGATGCTGGCGGTGCTCTTGCTGGCCATGTTGAGCTCGTCGTTGCCTTCGGTCTCCTCCGGCAGGGCCTGCAGGGCGTCGATCTTCTCGGTCATGATGGCCTC
>VAWN01000014.1:19107-62286 GCA_005885555.1 Actinomycetota bacterium | reverse complement strand
CGCAGTCCGTCGGTCCCGGCGCGGCCGGCGGCAGGGTACCGATGCCGCGCAGTACCAGACCGGTGACGAGCGGGTCGGTCGGCAGCCCGCCGTGCTCCACGTGGGCGTCGGGGCAGACGCTCTGCACGGGTACGTTGACGGCGCCGTCGAGCCGGGCGGAGTCCGGAGGCTGTACCGTCTGGTCGTCCTCGGTCCAGACGGACAGCCACGGCAGCCGGGCCGGCAGCGGCGTGCCGTCCAGCCCGCGCAGCAGGCTGCTGCCCGGGGCGAGCTGTCGGCAGGCGGCCGGGCAGGCGTCAGGTACCAGTGCCGAACCGGTCGCGGCGATCCGGGCACCGTGCAGCGGGGAACCCAGCGTGACGACCCGGCGGGCGGAGTGCTCGCCGCCGTACCGCGCGACCCACAGCCGGGCGACCACGCCGCCGGCCGAGTACCCGATCACGTCGACGGACCGCGCGCCGTGCCCGAGTTCGGTGCGCACGGCGGCGTCCAGCGTGGCGGCCTGGGCGGCGAGGTCGCCGGTACCGTCGCCGGGCAGCGTCAGCACGGTCGCCGGCCGGCCGGTCGCGCGGATCCGCGCGGCGAGGACGGACAGCGCCGCCCGGCTGCCGCCGTAGCCCGGCACGAGCAGGACGGGACCGGGCCGGGACTGGTCCGGGTACCCCGTCGGAGTGCCACGGCCCGCGCAGGCCCGGACGGTGAGCACCGCCGCTAGTACCACGCCAAGCAGCAGCACCCCCACGACCAGCAACCGCCGTCGCGGCGCCAGACCGGCCAGAATCATGCGCTCCATGCTCCCTCAGGTTTGCCGGAACCCGGCGCGGGAACTTCGCCACAGGTTTGCCCGAACCCCGGCGCGGGAACTTCGCCACGATGGGGTCGAAGATCGTCGAGGTGGTGCTCAAGGCACTCGCCGGCGGCGTCTTCGTCCTGGCCTTCGCGGCGCTGGCGCAGACCATCTCGCCGAAGCGGTTCGCCGGGGTGTTCTCCGCGGCACCCTCGGTGGCCCTGGGCAGCCTCCTGGTGACCCTCGCGTTCAGCGGTGCCGGCGACGTCGGCCGGTCGGCCCGCGGCATGCAAGTCGGTGCGGTCGCGTTCACCGTGTACTGCCTGGCCGCGGTACCGCTGATCCGGCGCTGGGGCGCGTGGCGCGGCTCGGCCGCGGCGCTGGGCGCGTGGGCGGTGGTCGCCTTCGCCGGGTACCTGCTGGTGCTGGCATGAGCAGCGACGACGTGCAGGTCAGGCCGGCCGAGCTCAAGGAGACCGAGCTGCGGGACTGGCTGATCCGGTTCGGCTTCGGGGCCGGCGTGTCGGCGCTGGCCGGTGTGGTCTCGGCGCTGGCCGGGCCGCTGGTCGGCGGGCTGTTCCTCGCGTTCCCGGCGATCCTGCTGGCCAGCCTGACGCTGGTGGCGCAGGAGGAAGGGGTACGGCAGGCGCGCAACGAGGCCCGCGGCGCCACCTTCGGCACGCTGGGACTGCTCGCGTTCGCGGTCGTCCTCGCGGTACTCGTCGGCCGGGCGCCGGTGTGGCTCGCGCTGGTCGCCGCCGTGGCCGCGTGGACGGTCGTGGCCGTCGGCACGTACCTGGTCGCCCGCGCGGCCGGTGCCGGCGGCGACGAGTGACGGCCGGTGCCGGCGGCGACGAGTGACGGTCGGCTAGCCTGGACGTGGCTGACCAGGAAGCCACCGGTCCGCGGGAAGGCCACCGTCCACCTGGATCGCGCGCGATACCCGCACGACCCGTACTACGCCGGCTGGTTTCCCGGGGCGTCGACTACACCTCGCCGGACCCGGACGGGCACACGCCGGCCTGGTATGCCCAGCTCAACTGGCCGATCCTGGAGTACCTCTTCTCGCCCGAGGCCACCGCAGACCCGGGCGCCCGGACCGCCGCCCGGGAACTGCGCACGCTGGTCGGCCGCGGCGACCGCGCGGCCGTGGAGCGGGTGGCGGCCGAGCAGCCGGCCACGGTACACGGGCTGCGGCGCCTGGAACCCAAGATGATCACGAGCGTCGTAGCCGCCGGCCGTCCCGAACTGGTGGAGCTGCTCGCCGGTCAGGGCTGACGACCGAGGAAGGCCACCAGCCGGTCACCCGGTGCGGCGCCCGGGGGCACCGGGACCGGCCGGTCGAACCGGCCGGGCCGGTCGGTGCAGGCGACCAGCAACGGCGCCAGGTCGAGCAACTCGTCGGCCAGCGCCGGGGGTACCGGATCGGTCCGGCCGCACGCCCGCGCCACGTCCCAGCCGTGCACGGTGATCTCGATGGCTCCGGTACCGGCGACGAGCACGCTGGTCAGCGTGTGCCCGCCGATGGTGACCAGTTCGGGATGCCGGGCGACCGCGGTCGCGCGCAGCAGCCGCCGGGCCCGGCCGCGCAGGGTGGCGACCAGCTCGCCGGTACCGTCAACCGCAGCGAGCGCGACCTGCCCGGTGTCGACCGCTTCGGTCAGCGCCTGCAGCGCGTCGTCCAGGTGGGTGAGCAGCGCCCGCAGGTCCCAGTCGCGGCACGGCGTCGGCCGGGCCAGCGCGTCCGGGGTGACCAGATGCAGGCTGCCCAGGGTGTAGTTGATCGCGCGTTCGAGCAGCGTCATGCCAGCAAGCGACGCCGCCCCCGCGCCGGGGCCGGTCATGGGAGGTGGCCGTCAGCGGGGGTCCGCCGGCAGCGACTCCGGCAGCCCGAACGTGGCGAACAGGCTCGTGTCGAAGAACACCGCGACGTGCGCGACCCGGTCGCCGTGAAGGGTCAGGACCGGCAGCTGGAACGGCCGGTACCCGCCGTCGTCCGGGTTGCGCATGTACAGGCCGAACGCGGGCTGGCCGTTGGCCCAGGTGGGGATCAGCTTCATGTCGCCGGGGCCCTTCGCGGGGCACTGGGTGTCGATCAGCCGGCCGATGTTGTCCGCGCCCTGGTACCAGCCGATGAACGGCGGCATCTCCCACACCGCGTCCTTGGTGAACAGCTCGACGATCGCCGGCACGTCCTTGTTCTCGAACGCGGTGACCCACCGGTCGAGCAGTTCCCGCTGCTGCGCCGTGGTCGGTTCGACGACCTCGTCCTCGGTGGGCGACACCTGGTCCAGTTGGGCGCGGGCGCGCTGCAGGGCGCTGTTGACCGCGGCGGTCGTGGTACCCAGCAGTTCGGCCACCTCGGCGGCCCGCCAGTCCAGCACCTCGCGCAGGATCAGCACGGCGCGCTGCCTGGGCGGCAGGTGCTGCAGGGCCGCGACGAGCGCGAGCCGGATGCTCTCCCGCGAGGTCACGATCGAGGCCGGGTCGCCGCTGTCGGCGCCGACCATGGCGTCGGGTACCGGTTCGAGCCACGGTACCTCCGGCTGGTCGACGAGCGGGTCGGCGGCGTCGGAGCCGGGTGCGCCGAGGCCGGTGGGCATCGGCCGGCGGCCGCGGCTCTCCAGCGCGGTCAGGCAGGTCCGGGTGGCGATCTTGTACAGCCAGGTGCGCAGCGACGACCGGCCTTCGAACCGGTCGTAGGCGCGCCAGGCGCGCAGGTATGTCTCCTGGACCAGGTCCTCGGCGTCGTGCACCGAGCCGAGCATGCGGTAGCAGTGGGCGAGCAGTTCCCGCCGGTACGGGTCGGCCAGGGTCAGGAAGTCCTCGTTAACCGCGGTGTCCGTCATCGTCACGACCCCTCAGCTCCCTCCGCCCGATGCCGTCTCCCGGTACAGACCGGGGCGGGCGCCGAAACTCATCGCGGATCGCGGGATGAATCCCTCCGCGGTCATCGGTCGGTACTGGCGATCGTAAGCCGAACACCGGAGGGATGAGCCGTGCCAGACGCCACGAATTACTCACCCGGGCGGTCAACTGGCACTGGATCTTCTTCATCAACCTGCGCTGGGTCTCGCGGTACTGGCGACGCTGTCCGCCGGCCGCACCGCCGGCCTGGTGCGGGCCGGGCAGCCGGCGATCGAGGCGCTCACCGGCGGGTACCGCTGGGCGTTGCTGATCGGCGCGGGCCTGGTGGTGGCCGCGGTCATGGTGGCGGTGACGGCGCTGCGCCCGGCGCCCGCCGGCTCGCCGGCGGGCGCCGCCCCCGTTCAGCCCAGGTGCAGCACGAAGGTGCGGCTCGTGGACGCACCGGTGAGGTTGAAGCCGACCGCCCAGCCCTGAGCCGTCGTACCGGGGACGCGGGCCGTGCCGTTGAGCAGCGTGTCGCCGGACCCGCCGTTGGGCGTGGGCACCACGCTCCACGCCGACCCGTTCCACCGCAGGATCTGCGTCCGGTCGAGGGGGAACCCGCTGCTGCGGTCGGTGAACGTGCCGACCGCCCAGGCGTTGCCGGACGAGACGGCCGCGACGCCGGTGAGCATGTCCTCCTCGTTCGCGTGGTCGGGGCTGGGTACCACGACCCAGCTCGTCCCGTTCCAGTGCAGGATCAGCGTCTTGTCCGGCAGGAAGCTGCCGGTCGCGGTGTCGATGGTCCAGCCGACCGCCCACACGTCGCCGGTGCTGCGCGCGGCGACCGCGCTGAGCACCTGCCGGGCGCCGTTGAACTGGTTGGGCTTGGCGACGTTGGGGCTGGGTACCACTTTCCAGCGCACGCCGTCGAAGTGCTCGGTCAGGGTGAAGGAGTCCACGACGGTACCGTGCGCCGCGCTGAAGCTGCCGACCGCCCAGACGTCGGACGCGGAGGTCGCGGACAGTCCGGTGAGCGTCGCGCCGGCGAACGCGCTGCCGGCCGGTGGTACCGGGTCCGGCGCGGTGACGATCGACCAGGCCGACCCGTTCCAGTGCTCGATCAGCGCGTGCCCGTCACGGCTGCGGCCGGCCGCCCAGACGTTGTCCGGCGCGAGGTCGACGACCGCGTCGAGGATCGACTTGGCGGTACCGGTGGTGGCCGGTGTGGCCACGATCGTCCACGCGGTGCCGTCCCAGTGCGCGGTGATCGGGTTGGTGGTGGCGAAACCGGTCTGGTTGGTGGAACCCACCGCCCAGACGTCGGAGGTGCCGCTGCCGCTGACGGCGAGCAGCTTCTCGTCGAAGAACTGCACGTTCGGTGTGGTGACCTGGCTCCACCGGGTGCCGTCCCAGTGCTCGGCCAGCATGATCCGGCCGTCGTGCCGGTTCGGCCCCTGGTAGAAGCCGACCGCCCAGGCGTCCGAGGCGCTGCGGGCGGTCACTGCGGTGAGCTGGTTCTCGGTGGTTACCGGATCGACGCTCGGCACGACGGTCCAGGTAGGTGCCGCTGCGGCTGGCGATGCGACGAGCAGCGCGGCTGCGGTGCCGGCCAGCGCAGCCACGATACGACGGTGCATGAAACCGCCCCCCTGGGTTGATTTCGGCCGGCGGGTACGCCGACCCGATGAGCGTTTCTCCACCCGGGAGCGTCGCTTCGCGACGCACGGCGGGCCGGAGAAAACGGTCACTGTCATGGCGAACGCCGCCGCGGTGACTGTGGTTCGATCCACTGGTGAGCGAACAGTCCTATGTTCTGCGACCGATCGGCCGGGTGGAGTCTCCACTGATCGACCGGGAGGCCGCACCGAAACAGGGCGACGAGGGAGCGCCGGAGGCGTGGCTGGTGTTCGCGCCCGAGGTACGCGCTCGGCGGCGGTGAGTCAGTGCCGCGCGCCGTGCACCGCGGCGTCCAGCGCCGCCTGCAGCGACCCCGCATAGGCGCGGCTGGTGTTGGTCGCGCCGGACACCGCGTGGATGTGTGCGCTCTGCGCGGCGATGGCCTCGCGCCGCAGCACCGGTACCGCCCGCTGGTTGACCTCGGTCGAGCGGCCGCCGACCGGCAGCCGCAGCGCCACGACGTCGACCAGCCGGCCGCCGGCGACGCTGATCCGTAGCTGCACCACGCCGTGCGGGGTCCGCTCGACCGGGCCGGTCACCGTGTAGGTACCCGCCGGTAGCCGTACCGTAGCGGCCGGGCCGGCCGGCATCGCGAGCGCGGCCGGTCCGGGTGCCGGTGCCGGTACCGGTTGGCGGGCCTTCGCCGCGACGAGCAGCACGGTGCCCATCGCGACACCGAGGATCCCGAGCAGGGCGCGGCGCATCGTTAGAACTCGAACCGGTCGAGGTGGATCTGCCGGCGCGGTACCTTCAGCTCGCGCAGCGTCCGGTCCGTGGCCGCGACGAGCCCGTCCGGCCCGCAGACGTAGACATCGCGCAGCCGCACGTCGGGTACCAGTTCGCGCAGCCCGACCGGGCTCATCGCATGGCTGGGACCGGGTGCGTCGCGGGGCCCGATGACGTAGACGACGCTGGCCTCGCGGGCCAGCGCCAGCCAGTGCAGTTCCTCGCGGAACACGATGTCCTGCCAGCGGCTGGCGCGGTAGATGACGACCGCCCGCGGCGGCAGCTCCTCCAGCAGCGCGCGGATCGGCGAGATACCGGTACCGCCGGCGACCAGCAGCGCGCGGAACCGGGTACGGCGGTCGGCGGTGAAGTCACCGGAGGGTCCGGAGACGATCACCGGCAGCCCCGGGCGCAGCATCTCGCACATGTCCTCGGTGTGGTCGCCGACGACCTTCACGGTCACCCGCAGCCAGTCGCCGTTGGGCGCGGCGGACAGCGAGAACGGATGCGACTGCCACCACATCCCGCGGGCCAGGAACCGCCAGCGGAAGAACTGCCCGGCCTTGGCCGAAAGGTCGGCCAGCCGCCGGCCGGTGACATACACCGAGACGATCTGTGGTGACTCGTCGACGACCCGGTCCACCCGCAACCGGTGGCGCAGGTTCATCCGCACCGGCCGGACCAGCCGGCCCCACGCGAGGCTGCCCAGCGCCAGCACATACAACACACACCAGTACGCCCGCGCGAAGCCGGGACGCTCCAGTTCGCGGCCGTCGGCGAACTGGTGGCCGTAGCCGAGAAGCAGCACCAGGTATGCGGCGAGGTGTATCCGGTACCAGCGCTCATACGACAGGCGGGCGCGGACCGCGTGCGTGGCGGTCGCCACGACGGCGACGAGCACGAGCGTCGCGACCAGTGCGCTGACCATCGCTGTGTACCCGGTGAGCACCGACCGCACCTCGAAGACCAGCGGCGTGCGGTCGAGCACCGCGTACCCGGTGACGGTGAACCCGACGTGCGCCAGCGTCGCGGCCACGACCACGATGCCCAGGTCGCGGTGCCAGGCCAGCGCGCTGCCGCCGAGCCACCGTTCCACCGGCGGGATCCGGCTCACCAGCGTGATCTGGACGAGCAGCACGTACCCGCCGACGAGCCCGGTGACCCGGCCGGCGCCGATCAGCACCGGGCCGGCGTCGCCGTACCACCACGGCGCGACGGCCAGCGCCAGGCCCGACCAGAACACCACGGCCAGCGCGATCGAGTGGGTGCGGATGCGGCCGGGGGGCGGCTGGCTGACCCGACGCGAGGGCACCGTCGCTGTCCGCTGGCCGGAACGACGGTGCACGGTCGTCGGTACCTCGGGCGCCCCCACTGCACCAACGGTGGTACCAAAGCAGATCCGCGCGGCGCCATCCCCCAGGGGAAATCGAGCATGGTTAATCCCGATCACCGGTTGACGGGCGCGTCCCGACCATGTTTGATCCAGACAGGTAAATACATCGGAGGTCTGCCATGTTCCGTCGCCGCGCCCTTCTCGTCCTGGCCGCGTGCGCGGCCACCGCCGTCACCGGGTACAGCGCCGTCACCGGGTACAGCGCCGCGGCCGCGTCGGCCGCGATCGGGCCGGCCGCGACAGCGGTCACGGTCAGCGTCAGCACGGCCACGAACGGACACGTCGGTACCGGGTTCGCCGGCTTCAGCTACGAGAAGGACCGGGTCGGCGCCGGGATGTTCGACGCCAGGGACACCAACCTGGTCAACCTCTTCAAGCTGCTCGGCCCGAGCGTGCTGCGCATCGGCGGCAACCTGGTCGACATCGTGAACTGGAACGCCAAGGGCACCGGCGGGTCGGCCAAGGAGATCGCGCCGGCCGACGTCACCAAGCTCGCCGGGTTCCTGCAGGCGACCGGCTGGAAGGTCATCTACGGGATCAACCTGAAGACCAACACCACCGCCAACGCCGCCTCGGAGGCCCAGTTCGCCGCGAAGACGCTCGGCGCCAGCCTGCTCGCCTTCGAGATCGGCAACGAGCCCAACGGGTACCGCACCGAGGCCACCTACGAGACGTCGTTCAACTCCTACGTCAAGGCGATCCGCGCGAAGGTACCGGCAGCCGCGTTCGACGGTCCCGGCGCGTACGGCAACACCTCCTGGCTGACCCCGTTCGCCACGCACGAGAAGAACAGCCTCGCCATCCTGTCGATGCACACCTACGTCGGCGACAAGACCATCGCGTCGGTGTCCGGCCTGCTCGCCTCCACCCAGCCCGGCGGGAAGTTCCCCGCCCAGTTCCAGGCGCTGGCCAGCGCCAAGGCGGCCGGCGGCATCGCGGCCTGGCGGATGACCGAGGCCAACTCGTACTTCCACGGCGGCGCCGACGGCGTGAGCAACGTGAAGGCCGCGGCGTTGTGGTCGCTGGACTTCATGTACGGCATCGCCTCCAACGACGGCTCCGGGGTCAACTTCCACGGCGGTACCTCGACGCAGTTCCCGCTGGCCTACTCGCCGATCGTGTTCAACGGGCTGACCCCGACCGGCGTCCAGGCGGTGTACTACGGCGAACTGCTGTGGCGCCTCGCCGGTACCGGTTCGCTGCACGCCGCGACCGTCGCCGGCGCTGCGGATGTGGCGGCGTGGGGGATCGGGAACAATGTCGTTGTGAACAACAAGAGCGCGTCGGTGCTCACCGTCACCGTCAAGCTGACCGCGGCGGCGGCCACGGCGCGGGGGTACGTGCTGACCGGGCCCTCGATGACCTCGAAGACCGTCACCGTCGCCGGCTCCGCGGTCTCCGCGAGCGGAGCGTTCCACCCGTCGCCGCAGGCGCTGCGCGTCTCCGGGCGCACGGTCACCCTGTCGGTACCCGCACACAGCGCCGTCCTGGTCGTCACGACGTGAGCACGAACTGGGCCGGCAACATCGCGTTCGATCCCCGACGCGTGCGCCGGCCCGGTACCGTCGACGAACTGCGCCGCCTGGTCGCCGCCAGTACCCGCATCCGCGCGCTGGGCACCGGCCACTCGTTCAGCCGCCTCATCGAGGGGCCGGGCGAGCTGGTGTCGGTCGCGGGGCTGCCGGCGACCATGCACCTCGACGGCGCGCAGGTCACCGTCGCGGGCGGCGTCCGCTACGGCGAGCTGGCGAGGTACCTGGACGGCGCCGGGTACGCCCTGGCCAACCTCGGGTCGCTGCCGCACATCTCGGTGGCGGGCGCGTGCTCGACGGGTACCCACGGATCCGGCGACCGCAACGGCAACCTCGCCACGGCGGTGTCGGCCGTGGAGCTGGTCGGCGCCGACGGCGACCTGGTGACGGTGCGCCGCGGCGACCCGGACTTCCCGGGCGTGGCCCTCGGCCTCGGCGCCTGCGGCATCGTCACCCGGCTGACCCTCGACGTCGTGCCGGCCTACGACATGCGGCAGTGGGTCTACGAGAACCTGGCGCTGGACCGGCTCACCGGGCACTTCGCGGACATCATGGCCGCCGGGTACAGCGTCAGCCTGTTCGCCGGCTGGACCGCACCGCGCATCGACCAGGTGTGGCTCAAGCGCCGCGTTGACGAGCCCGGCGCGGCGGACGCGCCGCCGGTCCGGTGGGGCGCGACCCTCGCGGACGGCCCGCGGCACCCGATCCCCGACCTGCCGCCGGAGCAGTGCACCGAACAGCTCGGGGCACCCGGGCCGTGGTACACCCGGCTGCCGCACTTCCGGCTGGAGTTCACCCCGAGCAGCGGCGACGAGCTGCAGTCGGAGTTCCTGCTGCCGCGGGCGTCGGGCGGTGCGGCGGTCGCGGCACTGGCCGGCATCCGCGACCGGCTCGCCCCGGTGTTGCAGGTCTGCGAAATCCGCACCGTCGCCGCCGACGAGCTGTGGGTGAGCCCGAGCTACCGGCGCGACAGCGTGGCGCTGCACTTCACCTGGGTCAAGGACGCCGCCGCGGTGGACCCGGTGCTGGCCGCGCTGGAGGAGCGGCTCGCACCGCTGGACGCCCGGCCGCACTGGGCGAAGCTGTTCCGGGCCGCACCGCCGCCGTACCCGCGCGCGGCCGACTTCGTCGCGCTGCTGCGCCGGTACGACCCGGCGGGCAAGTTCCGCAACGAGTTCCTGGACCGGTACTTCCCGGCGTGACGGCGTGGTCATCCGGTCGGCGGGATGAGACGCTACGGCTATGACCGAGGACCGCAACGTGCTCGGCGGCGCGCTCGAACCATGCGGCACCGACCCGCTGACCGGCTTCTACCGTGACGGGTGCTGCACCACCGGACCGGAGGACGTGGGCAGCCACACGGTCTGCGCGGTGGTCACCGGCGAGTTCCTCGCCCACCAGCAACGGGTCGGCAACGACCTGTCCACCCCGCGGCCGGAGTTCCACTTCCCGGGGCTGCACCCGGGCGACCGGTGGTGCGTGGTGGCGGCCCGCTGGCTGCAGGCGTACCAGGCCGGCGTGGCGCCGCCGGTGGTCCTCGCCGCCACGCACGCCCGGGCCACCGAGATCATCCCGCTGGAACTGCTGCAGGAGCACGCCGTCGACGTACCGGCCGACCCCAGCTCGCTGGTCTAGTGCCCCGCCGCATTGAACCCGTCCAGCCCGCCCGACTCCGCCGACCGGCCCAGTCTCTGGACGGTCCTGCGCGAGTGGGGGCGGCTGGGGTGCATCGGTTTCGGCGGGCCGCCCACGCACATCGCGCTGCTGCGCCAGCTCTGTGTCGACCGCCGCGGCTGGCTGGACGCCCGGGAGTTCGAGGACGCGGTGGCCGCGTGCAACCTGCTGCCCGGCCCGGCGTCGACGCAGCTGGCGATCTTCTGCGCGTGGCGGGTACGCGGCCGGGCCGGCGCGCTCCTCGGCGGTACCGCCTTCATCCTCCCGGGGCTGGTGGTGATCCTCGGGCTCGCCGCGCTGTTCCTCACCGGCACGCCACCGGCGTGGGTCAGGGGTGCCGGGGCCGGCGCGGGTGCTGCGGTGGCGGCGGTCGCGGTACAGGCGGGCGTGTCGTTGCTGCCGGCGAGCTGGCGCCGGGCCGCGGAGGTCAACCGGCTGCGGTGGGCGGCCTATCTGGTCGCCGGCGCGGCCGCCGCCGCGCTGCTCGGTCCGTGGCTGGTGCTGGTCCTGCTCGCCTGCGGCGCCGTCGAGGCGGCCATTCAGGGGGTACCGCTGCGGCGCGGCCCGCGGACGGCCGCTCTGCCGTTCCTCGCCGGTGGCGGGGTGCTGCTGCCGCTCGCCTGGGTCGCGTTCAAGGTGGGCGCGCTGTCGTACGGCGGCGGGTTCGTCATCATCCCGCTGATGGGTGCCGACGCGGTGCACGAGCACCACTGGATGGACATGGCGCAGTTCCTCAACGCGGTGGCGTTCGGGCAGATCACGCCCGGGCCGGTGGTGCAGACGGTGGCGGTCGTCGGGTACGCCGCGGCCGGGCTCGGTGGCGGGCTGCTCGCCGCGCTGGTGGCGTTCGCGCCGTCGTTCCTGTTCATCCTGTTCGGCGCCGGGCACTTCGCGCGGCTGCGGGCCAACCGGCGGGTACGCGCGTTCCTCGACGGCGCCGGTCCGGCCGCGATCGGGGCGATCCTCGGGTCGGCGGGCCCGCTGGCGCTGGACCTCGCCCAACCGTGGCAGTACGCCGTCCTCGCCGGTGCCGCGGTGCTGCTGCTGGTGCTGCGCCGCGGTGTCGTGCTGACCCTGCTGTGCGCCGGTGCCGTCGGCGCGGCCGTCGCCCTGGCCGGCGGCCCGGTACCGCACTGACCGCGCCCGGTCCCCTCCGTCAGGTGGGCCTGGCCGGGGCGTAGTAGTTGCGCAGCATCTCTACCGACCATGGGGCCTGCTTGATCTCTCCCCGTGGCCCCATCTCGACGAACCACGGCTTGATGTCCAGGACCGGCGTTCCGTCGACCGCGTCAAGGTCTTCGACGTGCAGGTCCAGGCCGTCCACCTTGAGCAAGCGGCAGCGCGAGACTCCGAGCCAGTTGATGCGCCGCATGTTTCGGTGGCCGAAGATGCCGACCGGCGGCCAGTCGGGGTTGTCCCTCGCGCGTCGCGCGCCGAGCTTGAGATCGGTGGGGTCAGTGAGGTGGAAGCGGAACACGATTTCCAGGTGGGAGAACTCTTCCAGCCCTGTTGTGGACTCCGGCCCGAATCGGGAGGCGTCGATTCGGATGATGGAGCGGGTGCCTCCCCAGTAGTCATCGGTCGGTTCGACGCGTCCGCCGACAACGTAGGCGACCGGCTCCACTTGAAACACTTGCCCTGTCATGGCTTCCCTTCTCAGCTCCCGACGCTGAACGAGGCTCTATCAGCGGTTCGCGTTCAGGTCCTCCCCGCGCAGGTATGCGGCGGCCCTCCGGTCCAGGCGCTGAGCGAACGCCGGCAGACGTGGGCCGAAGCTGCTTAGCCGGGTACGCAGGTTCTTTACGGCGCCGCGGGTCCTGCCTGAGGTGACCCCCGAGAGGCTGTCAAGTGCGAGGTTCCAGTTCTTGGTTGCCTCCTGCAAGAATCCTTGGGCGCATTGGACTTCGGCGAGGTACGCGATCGTCAGCGCGTGCGTACGGCGTTTCGCGGTCTGGTTTCGTGTCGCCACGGACCGGCCGAACTGGCGTTCCGACTCACCCAGGTCCCCGAGATCCTGCAGCGCCCGCCCGGTTTCATGGGCAAGCGCCGCCTCGGTGAACTGGGTGGTCTGAATCCACACCGGCTCAGCGCCGGGGTCAGCCGACGAGAGCAGGTTCTCCGCCTTGTTGATCGCTGTTGTGGTCCGCTGTCGATCTCCGGTGGCCGCATATCCTCGGGCGGCCAACGTGATGAAGAGTGCCGTGGCGGCGGGCGTGGCCCGCCCACCTGACCAGTGCAGCGCCGAATCGGCCAAGTCCAGGGCCGGTTGTCCGTGGCCGAGGTCTACGGCTTGATGTGCCATTGCACGCAGCGTAAAGCTCGCGAGCGCCCGGTCGTGGGCTTCGTTGGCGAGCCTGACGGACTGCACGAAGTAGCGTTGCGCAAGCCCGTGTTCCGACGAATCGAAGCTTTTCCATCCGGCAAGCCATGCGACTTGCGACGCGGCGCTGAACATCGCCTTCCGGTCGTCCTCGCTTGCGAAACGTCCGCGAAGGTAGCCGGCGACGTCCGTCGTGAGGTACTGGACGACGGCCAAGCGGGCGTGTCCGCCTCCGAACTGCTCGTCAGATCTACTGAGCATCGCGAACATGTCACGCACCGCGTTGATCTCGCCTCGACCGACAGCGGCACCCCCGAATTGCGCGCGTCGTCCCCGGTCTGCGATCTCTTGCCACGTATCTAGGGGGACGGCCAGCGCCGCCAACGAGTACAGGGCCTTGAGAGCGAAGCTCCGCCGGTCCAAATCGGCCCTCCCGACCGTAACAAGATCGGTGGCGGCATCGTGCCGCCACCAATCCAGGCCGTCCAAGTCGGGTTCCAGGCTACCGTCTGTGAGGAAACCGAGATCGGTTGGCCGGATTACACGGCCGAGCCTGCGGGAGGCGGCCTCGGCAATGTAGCCAGGTGTCAGCCCGCTGGGCTGGACACCAGCTACCCAGTGTCCGACGTGGGAGCGGTCGCATGACCGTAGATCGTCGTTGTTTTCGCGGGCGATAGCTCGCACGGCGCAGGCGCATGCGTCATAGGACCAGTTGCATGCCTTGATCACACTAAGCAACTTCTCGTTGCGCAGTCGCGCCACTCGCGCCATCCGAGGACCTTCCCCTGCCCGGTCCGTTCCACACATTCAACGTGTCGACTGGGGCATCAGCCTACCGAACCCAGTGAGATCGGCGTTTCACTGCCTGTAGATGTTCGCGCGGCGCGGGCACTGAAAGGCGGCAGCCGTGGAAGTGCTGGTAACGGTGGCCCTCGTGGCAACGGCGTACCTCGCGGGTCTGGTGTCCTTCAAGATCAAGACTCGTTGGTGCCCGGTCTGCGGGGCGGTCAAGAGCTGCCCCACGTGCACCGGGTGGGCGAAAACCGCCAGAGCGCCATCCGACGGGCGACCGTAACCAAACGCGACGGGCATACAGACAAGGCCGCGATGAGCCAGAGAGGCAACCTGCGCCATGACAGCAACGACGTATTACGGAATGAACGCCGATGACCAGTTGGCGGAGGCGCAGCGGACTCTCGATACGCATGTCACGTCTAGCGCAACCGGCCGCTGTCTGGCGTGCGGGACGCTCGGTCCGTGCTGGCGGCGGCAGACTGCCGTGTCGATCTTTTCGCGGACACTGCGGCTACCGCGTCGCCAACCCTTCGCTACACGGCCGGAACTGGTCGGTGCCTGTCGGGTCGGCGCAGGCACGTTTGGCTGAGCTGGGCAGCCGCAGCACGGCTACGTCCCGTCCGCCCGCGGGGGACCCACTGATCCGCGCCGGACCAGTTCGCACGGCATCTCGCAGACCCGTGGCTGGTCGGTGCCGCCGTTGATCCGCTCGATCAGCTCCTCGGCGGCCCACTGTCCCATCGCGTAGTGCGGCAGCGCGACCGTGGTCAGCGGCGGGTCGGCGTAGTCGGCCACGAACTCCTGGTCGTCGAAGCCGACCACGGACACGTCCCGGGGTACCGCGAGGCCGTGCCGGCGCAGGCCGTGGTACGCCCCGATGGCCACCCGGTCGTTGAAGCAGAACAGCGCCGTCACACCGGCGTCCTCGTGCAGCCGTACCGCCGCTTCGGCGCTGGGTTCCAGCCCCGGTTCGGCGTTGCGGACGGCCCGCTTGTCGAAGCGCACGCCGTGCTCGCGCAGCGCGTCGCGGTACCCCTTGAGGCGCAGGTCGGCCGCGACGGTCGCGGAGTAGTCGTTGACGAAGCCGATCCGCCGGTGCCCGTGCGCGAGCAGTTCGGTCACCGCGGCCCGGGCACCGCCGCGGTCGTCGGGTACCACGGCGGGAAAGCGCGGCCGTCTCGTCCGCCCGTCCAGCACCACGACGTTGCTGCCGAGCCCGGGCGGCAGGTCGACGACGCGGTGGTACAGGCAGGCGTAGACGAACCCGTCCACCTGCTGCTGGTTGAACGCGACCACGGCGGAGCGCTCGGTCTCCGGGTCGCCGGCCGTGTTCACCATGAAGACCAGCAGCCCGTTGCGCATGGCCACGTCCTGGATCGCGCCGATCATCCGGCTCGCGAACGGCGTCGTGGCGATCTCGTCGCTGAGTACCGCGATGGTGTTGGTCCGGCGGCGGCGCAGCCCGCGGGCGACCAGGTTCGGCGCGTAGGCCAGCTCGGACGCCGCCGCCCGTACCCGTTCCGCCGTCGCGGCCGACACCCGCGAGTCGGCGACGTTGTTGAGCACCAGCGAAACCGTGGCGGACGAGACACCGGCGCGTTGTGCGACGTCCCTGATCGTCACCGGCTGGCCCGCGCGCACCTGGTCACGGTACTAGCTGATGCTGGCCACCGGGGTGCCGTTGTGGCAGGTAAAGCCGACTTTGACGGAGGTGGCGAGCGTGTGCAGGCTCAGCCCGACCACGCGGTCCGGCCCCCGGTCGAGCCGCGCGACCGAGAAGCCCGGCGCCGGGTTGTACCCGGTGATCGTCGCCGTGTCGCCGACGCAGGCCGCGGTCACGGTACCCCCGACGGTGTTGACCGTGCGGGAGACCTGGCTGGGCGCCGGATCAGGTTTCGGCGCGGGCGGCGGCGGTCCGGCGCTCGGGGCGGGCGGTCCGCCGCCGGTGCTGCCACCGGCGGTGTCGCCGACCGGCGCACCGCCGGCCGCGAGAGCGGCCGCTGCGGCGGCCGGGCCGCCGGGCGCCGCCGGTCCGGCGCCGGTCGTCGTCGCCCCGCCGCCGGAGTTGATCCCGCCGGAACCGCCGCCGACGCTGATCCCGCCGGAACCGCCGGCCGCGGCCGGCGCCGCGGCCTGCCCGCCGTGCCGGCCGTTCAGCGTCCAGGCGCCGGCCAGCAGCGCGGCCGCGACAAGCAGCAGGGCCGACGCCAGCGCCAGCACCGCGCGCCGGTGCGACCGTTTCGGGGGTACCGCGGCGCGTGCCGCGAGCGCCGCACCCGGTGCGCGCAGCGGTACCACGCGGGTCTCGGCGTCCGGGTCGACCTCGGCTGCGGGCGGGCCATCGGCTGCGGGCGGGGCATCGGCTGTGGGCAGGGCATGGGCGACCGCCTCGAACGCGACCGACCATCCGCACGCCGCCCCGAGCACCTCGGCGACCCGGGCCGCGGCGGGCCGGTCCGCCGGCTCCTTGGCCAGGCACTCCTGGACGATCGCGCCGACTTCGTCGGGTACGCCCGCAAGCGGCGGCAACGGGGCCGGCTCCTGGTAGCGGTGCGCCTTGAGCATCTGCGTGACGGTCTCGGTCTGCCACGGCATCCCGTCAGCGAGAAGGCGGTACAGCAGCAGGCCGAACGCGTACACGTCGGAGGCCGGTACCACCTCGCCGCCCTGCAGCCGCTCCGGTGCCAGGTAGGCCGGGGTACCCCAGAGGAAGCCCTGGGCCACCTCGGTCGGTTCGCCGGCGACCGCGGCGATGCCGAAGTCGACGACCTTCGCGCCGGAGGGGGAGAGCAGCACGTTGGCCGGCTTGATGTCGCGGTGCACCAGCCCGCGCGCGTGGGCGGCGGCGAGCGCGGCGGCCACCTGCGCACCGATCCGCAGCGCCTGCCGGGCCGGTACCGGACCGGAGCGCAGCCGTTCGGCCAGCGTCGGCCCGGGTACCAGCTCCATGACCACGTACGGCAGCGGCTCGCCGGACTCGCCCACCGACTCGCCGTAGTCGTGTACCGCGGTGATGTGCGGATGGGACAGCTGCGCCGCGGTGCGCGCCTCCCGGGTGATCCACTCGCGTGCCGTCGTCACCATGCCGTTCTGGCCGGCCACCACCTTGACCGCCACCTGGCGGCCGAGTACCTCGTCGTAGGCCCGCCAGACCGTCGACATGCCCCCGCCGCCGAGGGGCTCCACCATCCGGTAGCGGCCACCGAGGAGCTGCTCCACGATCCCCGGTGATCCGCTCCGCCCGCACGTCGAGGCGCTCGCCATGCGGAAACTCAGGCGTGCTCGGGGTCGTCCCAGCCGGGGACATCGGGCAGGAAGGTCGAGCCGGCCTCCTGGCTGTCGGCCAGGTCCTCGACGGCCGGCGGTACGTGCACCACCTCGTCCTCGGCGAGCACGTCGGTCGTCTGGTCGTCAACCACATCCGCAGGCTGCGTGTCATCGGTCATGCGCGTGTCATACCCGCCCGGCAACCGGCGCACACCAAGATCTCGGCCAGATGGCTCAGGTGCCAGGTCGGGGAACCGACGGGGTGGCACGAAGCCGGGATTTGCCGGCCGCGGGGAGATCGCACCCTGATCGGGGATGAAGGGGGTGTGGGTGTTGAAGACCACCGCACGGGTACTCGCCGCGATCGCCGCGCTCGGCGCTGGGGCGCTGCTGACCGGCTGCTCGGCCGCGTCGGCCACGACGTGGCAGGCCGCCGGGTCCACCCCGGGGAAGCAGGGCCCGTCCATCAGCGCGCCGGCCGACGGCGCCACCGACGTACCCGCCGCGGCCGAGGTCGTCCTCACCGGCGCCGACGCCTCGGCGAAGGTGGCGCTCGCCGACGCCGGCGGTACCCCGGTGCCGGGCGCGCTGCGTCCGGACAGCTCGTCGTGGGTACCGGCGCAGCCGCTGAAGTACGGCACCACGTACACCGCGACGGTCGGCGGTACCAAGGTCTCCTTCACCACCATGCGCAAGCCGCAGAACACCGTCCGGGTCAGCACCCCGCTGCAGGACGACACCGTGTACGGCGTGGCCATGCCGCTGGTCGTCCGGTTCGGTACCGACATCCCCAAGGACCAGCGCGCGGCGGTCGAGCGCCGGCTGTTCGTGACCAGCGAGCCGGCCCAGCCCGGCGCGTGGAACTGGTTCAGCGGCAGCGAGGTGCACTACCGGACGCAGGACTACTGGCAGGAGAACACGAAGTTCACCCTGCGGGTGGCGACCGCCGGGCTGCCCATGGGCGGCGATCCGACCACGGGCACCGGTGCGTACGGCGCCGACGACCTCACCATCACCGCCTCGATCGGCAACAAGGTCGAGATGCTCACCGACAACGCCGCCAAGACGATGACGGTCAAGGTGCAGGACCAGGTGGTCAAGACGATCCCGGTGAGCCTGGGCCGGCCGAGCAAGCCGTCGTCCAGCGGCCACATGGTCGTCATGACGAAGAACCAGTCGGAGCTGTTCGTCGGCACCGACCCCGGCGACTCGTACCGGGAGACCGTGTACTGGACGCAGCGGCTGACCATCGACGGCCAGTACATCCACGCGGCTCCCTGGTCGGTGGGCTCGCAGGGGCGCAGCAACGTGTCGCACGGCTGCACGAACATGTCGACCGAGAACGCCAGGTGGCTGTTCGGCATCACGCACGTCGGCGACCCGGTGACCGTCACCGGTACCGAGGCGAAGCTGCAGTGGGGCGACGGGTACACCGACTGGGACGTGTCGTTCGACCGGTACCGCCAGGGCAGCGCGCTCAGCCGCTGACCGGGAACAGCCGCTCCAGCACCCGGGCGACGCCGTCGTCGTCGTTGCTCGCGGTGTGCCGCGGCACCGCCGCCCGTACCGCCGGATGCGCGTTGCCCATCGCGTAGGCGGTGCCGGCCCAGGTGAGGATCGTCAGGTCGTTGGGCATGTCGCCGAACGCGACCACCTCCGACGGCGCGATCCCGCGGGCGGCGCAGAGCGCGGCGAGGGTACCGGCCTTGGTGACCCCGGGGGCGCTGATCTCCAGCAGCCCGGCGCCGCCGGAGTGGGTGACCTCGGCCAGGTCGCGGACCACCTCCGCGGCGACCGCGAGCATCCGGTCCACGTCGCCGCCGGTGGAGCAGACGAGCAGCTTGGTGATCGGGTCGGCGAGGCGCCAGAGGTCGGCGAGGGACGGTACCGGAATCTCGGTGTCCCCGGCGAACCGCTTGCCGAACGCGGGCTCGTACCGCACCAGGTGCCCGGTCTCCACCGCGAACCCGACGCCGGGCAGTGCGGCCGCGAGCGCCTCGGCCACCGTGCGCGCGAGCGGCCGCGGCAACTCGCGGGCCTCGACCACCGCAGCCGCGGCCACGTCGTAGACGATCGCGCCGTTGGCGCACACCGCGGTCGCGGCGAGCCCGGCGTCCAGGCCGGCGAAGCTGAGGTACCGGTACGGCCGCGCGGTGACGAACACGACCTCGGCGCCCGCGGCGGCGACCCGGCGCAGCGCGGCCCGGGTGCGCGCGGAGACCGTGCCGTCCGAACGCAGCAGGGTGCCGTCAAGATCCGTGGCGACCAGTTGCGGGCGGGGCTGAAACATTGGCGCCTGCTCCGCACGCGCGGCACCGAGGCTCTTCAGGCGGCGCCTTCCGTTTCCCTGCGGGGTGGTCCAGGCGCCGCCCGCCTCGGTGCGGGTCATCGGCGCGGGGGAGCGGTGCTGGCCCGGCGGACCAGCTCGGCCGGGATCCGCTCGACCCGCGGCTCGTCGCCGGTCTCGTCCAGCGCGATCGCCATCGCCCGCGCGCCCATCTCCACGAGCGGCAACCGTACCGTCGTCAGCGCCGGCGTGACGTCCCGCGCGACCGGCATGTCGTCGAACCCGGTCACCGTCACGTCGCGGGGTACCGCCAGCCCCCGCGCGCGCAAGGCGGCCAGCGCGCCGACCGCCATCGAGTCGTTGAGCGCGATGATCGCGGTCAGTCCCGGGTTGGCGTCCAGCAGGTGCGCGGCGGCGGTCGCACCGCTGTCCCGGTCGAAGTTGCCGTACGCGATCCGCCGCGCCGGTACCGCCCGCCCGTGCTCGCGCGCGGCCCGCCGTACCCCGGCGAGGCGGTCGGACGTGGTGGTCAGCACCGCCGGCCCGGCGATGACCCCGACCCGGCGGTGGCCGAGCGCGAAGACCTCACTGCCGACGAGGTACCCGCCCGGCTCGTTCTCCGGTACCACACAGTTGCCGGTCAGCTCGTGCCGGCCGATCAGGGTCAGCCGGCCGCCGGTGCCCAGGTATGCCTCCAGCTTGCGGACCAGCGCGCCGGTGAACGCGGCGTCGTGGTACCCCGACCCGGCCAGGATCAGCGCGGCGACCTGGTGCGCCCGCAGCAGTTCCACGTACTCCAGCTCGCGGTCCGGGTCGCGGTAGCTGTTGCAGATCATGACCAGCCGGCCGTGCGCGGTCGCCACCCGTTGCAGTCCCCGGGTGATCTCGGCGAAGTACGGGTCGGACACGTCGTGCACGATGATGCCGACCGCGCTGCGGCGCGCGCGGGCCAGCTGTTGGGCATGCGCGTTCGGCACATACTGCAACTCCGCCACGGCGCGCAGGACCCGGGTGCGCAGCTCCTCGGTGACCAGCTTGGCGCTGCCGTTGACGATGCGCGAGGCGGTGGCCTGCGAGACCCCGGCGAGCCGCGCGACGTCGGCGAGCGTGGCCATCGGTACCTCCTGATGTCAGACTATCCAGCCGTCCGGCGCGGTCCGGGTGACCGGCCGGGCAGGTCTTGCCGGCCGGTCGGCCGAGGAATAGGGTCCTCCAGGAAAGCGCTTGCCTGAGGAAGGTACATGACTGAGGTGCCTGGGGAGCCGGCCGCTGCCGCGCTGGCGGTCGACGACGACCCGCCGCGCGACGCGGTACCCGAGCACCGGCCGGTCGACCGCCGGGGGCCGGTCGCTGCCGCGGCCCGCCTCCTGGTCGCGCTCTGGCCGCCCGCGCTGGTGCTGGCCGCGGTGTTCGCGCTGTGGTGGCTGGTCACCGCACAGCAGTGGGTACCCGACTACCTGGTACCCACCCCCGCGCAGGTCTTCGACACGATGCGCGACCAGTGGGCGATGCTGGTGCACAACAGCTGGGTGACGCTGTACGAGACGCTGCTCGGCTTCGGGCTGGCCGTCGCGCTCGGCATCGGCACCGCCGTGCTCATCGCCTACTCCCGCGGCTTCGACAAGGCCATCTACCCGCTCGTGCTGTTCGCCCAGGTGATCCCGAAGATCGCCATCGCACCACTGCTGGTCGTCTGGTTCGGCACCGACCTGCGGCCCAAGGTGATCCTCGCCGTGCTCATCGCGTTCTTCCCGGTCGTCGTCTCCGGCGTGGCCGGCCTGCGCTCGACCGATCCGGAACTGCTCGACCTGTCCGCCACCATGGGGGGCTCCCGGTGGCACAGCTTCTGCAAGATCCGTTTCCCGAACTCCCTGCCGCACCTCATGTCCGGCGTGAAGGTCGCCGTCACGCTGGCCGTCGTCGGCGCCGTGGTCGGCGAGTTCGTCGGCGCGAGCGAAGGGCTGGGGTACGTGCTGCTGCTCGCCAACGGGCAGATCGACGCACCCCTGCTGTTCGCCACGCTCATCCTGATGTCCGCCATCGGCATCGCACTGTTCGCGCTTGTCGACGTCGCGGAAGCGTTGCTCATCCCGTGGCACGCCAGCCGGCGCGCCGCGGCTCCCCTCACCACCGCCTAACGCGAGTCTTCCCCGCGCAAGGAGGCGCATCCTGTGAAGAAACGCATCGTCCCCCTGGCCGCACTGGCCGCCCTCACCCTCGCCCTGTCGGCCTGCGGCGGCTCCGCGAAGCCGGTCCCGGCCGGCGCCAGTGCCGCCGCCATGACGAAGGTCACGCTCACCCTGAACTGGGTACCGTACGGCGAGCACGCGCCGTTCTACTACGGCCTGAAGAAAGGGTTCTACTCCGCCGAGGGCATCGACCTGACCATCAAGGCGGGCACCGGCTCGGGCACCACGATCCAGCAGGTCGACCAGAAGAACACCACGTTCGGCTGGGCGGACACCCCGGTACTGCTCAACAGCGTGGCCAAGGGCATGAAGGTGAAGAGCCTCGGGGTCTTCCTGCAGAAGGGCCCGTCGTCGGTGGAGTACCTCGCCGACCACGGCATCAACAGCCCGGCCGACCTGAAGGGCAAGAAGATCGGCGGTACCCCGGGCGACGCGCTGTACGCGACGTTCCCCGCGTGGCTCAAGGCGAACGGCCTGGCGCCCTCGGACGTGACGATCGTCAACCTCGACGCGGCCGGCAAGATAGCCGCACTGTCCGAGGGGCGGGTGGACGCCATCATGGGCTTCTTCCACGACCAGGGGCCGACCATCGAGGGCAAGACCGGTAAGACGGTCAAGTACTTCCTCTACGCCGATTACGGCATGAACCTGCTCGGCACCGGGATCGTCGCCAACACCGACGCGCTCGCGGCGAACCCGGACCTCGCGCGCCGGTTCGTCCGCGCGACCCAGAAGTCGTGGGCCGAGGCGGCCAAGGACATTCCCGGTGCGGTACAGGCGATGGTCGGCATGGCGCCCAACGAGCCGCCGCAGACCGTGCTCACCAAGCAGCTCACGCTCTGCCTGCCGCTGCTGGGTTCCGGTACCCCCGGCGTGGACAACGCGTCCGACTGGACCAACACGGTCGGACTGATCAGCAAGTACGGCACGCTGAAGAGCCCCGGTACCCCGGACACGTACTGGGACAGCGCGTATGCCAAGTAGCGCCGTCGAACTGTCGGCCGTGTCGGTGCGCTTCCGCGCCCGGCACGGCCAGACGGCGGCGCTGTCCGGCATCGACCTGTCGGTGCGGGCCGGCGAGTTCGTCACCATCGTCGGCCCGTCCGGCTGCGGCAAGTCCACGCTCCTCAAGCTCGTCGCCGGGCTGGTGACGCCGACGACGGGTACCGTGACGCTGATGGGGCGGCAGGTTTCCGGGCCGCAGAAGGACATCGGGTACGTGTTCCAGCGCGCCGCGCTGCTCGACTGGCGCGGCGCGCGGCGCAACATCCTGCTGCAGGGCGAGATGCGGCACATGGACCGGGCGCAGGCCGCGCGGCGGGCCGACGAGCTGATCGCGCTGACCGGCCTGCGCGGGTTCGAGAACGCTCTGCCGTACGAGCTTTCCGGGGGAATGCAGCAGCGGGTGGCGCTGTGCCGGGCGCTGCTGCACGAGCCGCCGGTACTGCTGATGGACGAGCCCTTCGGGGCGCTGGACGCGCTGACCCGCGAACAGCTCAACGGCGAGCTGCACCGGATCTGGCGGCGCACCGGCACCACCACGCTGCTGGTCACCCACTCCATCGACGAGGCGGTGTTTCTCGGTACCCGGGTGGTGGTGCTCAGCCCGCGACCCGGCCGGATCGTGCGGGTGCTCGACGTGGACCTGCCGGCCGGACGCGGGTACGCGCAGGTGATGTCCGACCCGCGGACCCGGGTGCTGACCGCCGAGATCCGGGCGCTGCTCGCGCCGGCCATCGTGGGAGCCGCCGATGTCCCGTAGGCCGATCGGCATCGTGGTCAACGGGGTGACCGGGCGGATGGGGTACCGGCAGCACCTGGTCCGGTCCCTGCTGGCGATCCGGGCCGACGGTGGGCTGCCGGCCGCCGACGGTACCGTCATCTGGCCCGAGCCGGTCCTGGTCGGCCGCAACGAGGGGCGACTGGCCGACATCGCGCAGCGGCACGGGCTGCGCGACTGGACGACCGACCTCGACGCGGCGCTGGACCGTCCCGACGTGGAGATCTACTTCGACGCGCAGGTGACCGGCGCGCGGGACAAGGCGATCCGCGCCGCGATCGACGCGGGTAAGCACGTCTACACCGAGAAGCCGCTGGCCGCCGACGTCGGCAGCGCGGTGGACCTGGTCCGGCTGGCGCGCGCCGCCGGCATCCGCAACGGGGTGGTGTCGGACAAGCTGTTCCTGCCCGGCCTGCGCAAGCTCAAGCGGCTGGTCGACGGCGGCTTCTTCGGCCGGATCCTGTCGGTGCGCGGCGAGTTCGGGTACTGGGTGTTCGAGGGCGACTGGCAACCGGCCCAGCGCCCGTCGTGGAACTACCGCAGCGCCGACGGTGGTGGCATCGTGCTGGACATGTTCCCGCACTGGCAGTACGTACTGGAGGGGCTGTTCGGCCCGGTCCGCGCGGTGCAGTGCGTGGCGACCACGCACATCCCGTTCCGCGTCGACGAGAACGGCGCGGCCTACCAGGCGACCGCCGACGACGCGGCGTACGCCATATTCGAGCTCGACGGCGGGGCGATCGCGCAGATCAACTCCTCGTGGACGGTGCGGGTGCACCGCGACGAGCTGGTCGAGTTCCAGGTCGACGGCACCCACGGCAGCGCGGTCGCCGGGTTGCGCGAGTGCCGGGTACAGCACCGGGCCGGCACGCCCATGCCGGTGTGGAACCCGGACGAGCCGGCGGACCACGACTTCCGCGCGCAGTGGCAGCGGGTACCCGACAACGCGGAGTTCGGCAACGGGTTCCGCGAGCAGTGGTCGGCGTTCCTGCGGCACGTCGTCGACGCGGCGCCGTTCCCGTGGGACTTCGCCGCGGGGGCGCGCGGCGTACAGCTGGCCGACCTGGGACTGCGCGCCGCGCGCGAGGGGCGACGCCTGAAGGTACCGGAGTTGGAGTTGTGAGCTTATCCATCGTCCTGCCGGGCGGGTCACGGTATGAGCTGAAAGGCGGCGCGGGGCACCCGGTGCCGGCCGGGCCGGCCCGGTCGCGGCTCGCCTTCGCCGCCGCGCACGTGGTCGCCGATCCCTTGGCGGACAACGTCCCCGGCGCGCCGGCCGTCCTCGACTGGGCGGCCACTCTGGCGTTCCGGCACCACCTGTGGCGGTACGGGCTGGGCGTGGCCGAGGCGATGGACACCGCGCAGCGCGGGATGGGGCTGGACTACCCGGTGACCCGGGAGCTGATCCGGCGGTCCGCCGCCGAGGCGCGCGCGGTCGGCGGGCGGATCGCGGCCGGGGTGGGGACCGACCAGCTCCCGCCCGGTACCGCCGCGCTGGGCGCGGTGCGCGAGGCGTACACCGAGCAGCTCGGCATGGTGCTCGACGCCGGAGCGCAGCCGATCCTCATGTGCAGCCGGGAACTGGCGCGCTCGGCCCGCGACGCCGACGACTACCTGTCCGTCTACAGTGGACTGTTGGGACAGGTGGACCGGCCGGTGATCCTGCACTGGCTCGGTCCGATGTTCGACCCGCAGCTGTCCGGGTACTGGGGATCGTCCGATGTGGACACCGCGGCGGAGATGGTACTGGCGCTCGTCAAGGCGCATGCGTCCACTGTGGACGGTGTCAAGGTGTCGCTGCTCGACGAGGACTTCGAGGTGGCGCTGCGCCGCCGGCTGCCCGACGGGGTGCGGCTGTACACCGGTGACGACTTCAACTATCCGGCACTGATCCTCGGCGACGGGTCCGGGTACTCCGACGCGCTGCTGGGCATCTTCGCCGCGATCGCGCCGGCAGCCGCGGCCGCGCTGCACGCCCTGGACCGCGACGACGTGCCGACCTACACCCGGATCCTGGCGCCGACGGTACCGCTGGCCCGGCACGTCTTCGCCGCGCCCACCTTCTACTACAAGACCGGCATCGTGTTCCTCGCCTGGCTCGCCGGGTACCAGGAGCACTTCACGATGGTCGGCGGACTGCAGGCGGGACGCTCGCCGGCGCACTGCGCGACCCTGCTGCGCCTGGCCGACGCGGCCGGCCTGCTGCCCGACGCCGACCTCGCCGCCGCCCGCGCCCGCGCCTACTTCACCGTCGCCGGAGTCGACCAGTGAGCGAGTTCGACCGGTTCTCCTTGAATGTCGCGACCACCAAGTACTGGCCGCTGGACGAGCTGGTACCCGGCTGCGTGGCCGCGGGGATCGGCGGCATCGGCCTGTGGCGCAACGAGGTGACGCAGTACGGGTTGGACCGCTGTGCCGAGCTGGTACAGGGCGCCGGGTTGCGGGTCACGTCGCTGTGCCGGGGCGGGTTCTTCACCGCCCACGGGTGGCTGGACGACAACTGTCACGCCATCGAGGAGGCGGCGACGCTCGGGGCACCGGTACTGGTACTGGTCAGCGGCGGCCTGCCACCCGGCAGCCGGGACCTCGACGCGGCCCGCGAGCGGGTCGCCGCCGCCGTGGAAACCCTTGTCCCGTATGCCATCGACGCCGGCGTGACGCTCGGGATCGAGCCGCTGCACCCGATGTACGCCGCGGACCGGTGCGTGGTGTCCACGCTCGGGCAGGCGCTGGACATCGCCGAGCGGTTCCCCGCCCGCGCCGTCGGCGTCGTCCTCGACACGTACCACCTCTGGTGGGACGACCAGGTGTGGGCGCAGATCAAGCGGGCCGGCGCGGACGGCCGCATCGCCTGCTTCCAGGTCGCCGACTGGGTCACCCCGCTGCCGGCCGGGGTACTGCTCGGCCGCGGCCTGCCCGGCGAGGGCTGCGTGGAACTGCGCCGGTTCCGCGAGGCGGTCGACGCGGCGGGCTACACCGGGCCGGTCGAGGTCGAGGTGTTCCACCCCGACGTCTGGGCCAGGCCCGGCGCGCAGGTGCTCGCAGCCTCCATCGCCGGCTATCTAGAGTATGTGGCGTGACCGAGAACGTGAACGCCGCCCGGTACCGCCCGGGGCAGCGCGACGGCCACTACGAGAGCTTCTACCAGCGGGCCAACCACCCCACCCGGCCGCTGGCGTTCTGGATCCGGTACACGATGGTGAGCCCCGCCGGCCGGCCCGACGCGGCGATCGGTGAACTGTGGGCCGCGTTCTTCAACGGCGAGACCGGCGAGCACCTGGTGACCAAGGAGGAGTACCCGATCGCCGCGTGCGACTTCGCCGCCGACGACTTCGCGGTGCGGATCGGCAACCGGACGCTCGGCCCGGACGGGCTCACCGGTGCCTGCGGCGGCATCTCCTGGAACCTCACCTACTCCGGCACGGAGCAACCGCTGCTCCTGTTGCCCGACCGGATGTACCGCGGCGGCTTCCCGAAAGCCAAGAGCCTCGTCGGGTTGCCGCTCGCGGTGTACCGCGGCCGGTTGCGGGTCAACGGCAGCGTGGTCACCGTCAAGGACTGGGTCGGCAGCCAGAACCACAACTGGGGCAGCCGGCACACCGACCGGTACGCCTTCGGTCAGGTGGCCGGGTTCGACGGCGCACCGGGCAGCTTCCTGGAGCTGGTCACCGCGCAGGCGCGGATCGGGCCGGCCCCGACGCCGTTCGTCACCTTCCTGGTGCTGCGCCACGACGGGCGCGAGCACCGGTGCCGGGCGGTGCGCGCGCGGCCCCGGTACGGCGATCCGGGCTGGGACTTCGCGGCGCGGAACAAGGACGTCGCCGTGCAGGGCCGGATCACCGCCGAGCCGGAGACGTTCGTCGAACTGACCTACATCAACCCCTCGGGCGGCACGAAGGCGTGCCGCAACAGCCAGCTCGCCGGGTGCGAGCTGACGCTCGCCGACCGCCACGCCGGCACCCGCGAGACGCTCACCGCGGGGCACCGGGCGCTGTTCGAGACGCTGCGGTAGTACCGGCGCTCGCTCCTCAGTCCAGGCCCCCGCCTCGATGCGCGAGCACGCGGGTGTCGTCGGGCAGCCGGCGGGTCACGCCACGCCGGTCGAGCAGCTCCAGCAGGGGTACCGCGACCCGCCGCGTGGTACCCAACGCCTCGCGCGCCTGTGCCATCGTGAACGGCGCCGAAAGCTTCGCCAGCACCGGTACCGCCGCGTCCAGCGCGTCGGGCAGCAGCACGACCCCTTCGGCGATGCGCACCAGCGCGCCGGCCCGGACCGCGGCGCCGATCTCCTTCGGCCCCAGCCCGAGCGCGGCGAGGCGCTCGGAGTCCGGCGCGCGGAACGGCTGACCGGCGAGCTCGGTGCGCACCTGGTCGACGGCGCGCGCGATCGGTGCGGGCAGCCCGCCGGGCGCGCCGCTGCTGATCCGGCCCTCCCGGGCGACGAGCGGCGGCGTGACGAGCGCGGTGACCAGCGCGCGGTCGGGCAGGCGGAGCAGCTGGCGCAGCGTCTCGACCGGCGCGCCGGGCTCCAGCGGGTGCGTGTCGCGGTACCGCGACACCTCCTCGGCCAGCCGCCGGCGCAGTGCCGCCCAGTGCGCGGGGTCGGCGTGCCAGTCGGCGGTGACCGGGGCGGTGGCGACGGGTACGCCCATGCGGGCCAGGTCGGATCTGCGGACCAGGCCGCGCCGGCGCAGCTCGCCCGCCTCGTCGGAGGTACCGTCCATTGTGGACAGTACGGCGGCCCGCGCGGCGGCCGCGCCGCGACGGCGCAGCGGCGGCGGCACCACGTCCAGCACGGTCACCCCGCCGGCCACGTGGTGCCGGCCCGGGTCGCGCAGCAGCGCCCGGTCGCCGATGCGCAACGGCAGCGGGGCGGACAGCCGCAGCCGCGCGGTGTCCGTCCCCAGTGGACGGACGCTCGCGATCACCGCCGCCGAACCGGCATGCAGCGTCACTTCGGGCGGTAGGGTGCCGACCGGGTCACCGTGCAGCCGCACGTCGACCAGGTCGGTGAGCTGGAACCGGTCCGGGCTCACCAGCGCGTCGCCGCGGCGGATCTCGGTGCGCTCGACGCCGCGCAGGTTCACCGCGACCCGGGCGACGCCGGTCGCCTGCTGCGCCGGTGCGCCGAGCGACTGCAGCCCGCGCACCCGTACCAGCCGGTGCGACGCGGCCAGTTCCAGCGCGTCGCCGACCCGGATCGAGCCGGCGCCCAGGGTACCCGTGACGACCGTGCCGCTGCCCCGGATCGTGAACGAGCGGTCCACCCACAGCCGCACCGGCGCTGCCGTGTCGGGTACCGGCAGCCGCGCGACGAGCCGGTCGAGCGCCTTACCCAACTCGTCCAGCCCGGCACCGGTCGCACCGGAGACCGCCACGGCCTCCACGTGCCCCAGCGAGCTTTCCGCCAAGTGTGCGCGCGCCTGTGCCAGCGCGGGTGTCGGGTCGGCGAGATCCGACCGGGTCACCGCGAGCAGCCCGTACCGCACCCCGAGCGCGTCGAGTGCCGCCAGATGCTCGGCGGACTGCGGCATCCAGCCCCCGTCGGCGGCCACGACCACGAGCGCGGCCGGCACCGGTCCGACGCCGGCCAGCATGTTCGGCACGAAGCGCTCGTGCCCGGGTACGTCGACGAAGGCCACCGTGGCGCCGGAGGGCAGCGTGGTCCACGCGAAGCCGAGGTCGATCGTCATGCCCCGGCGCCGTTCCTCCGCCCACCGGTCCGGCTCCATGCCGGTCAGCGCGCGTACGAGGGTGGACTTGCCGTGGTCCACGTGTCCGGCGGTGGCGATCACGTGCACGCGAGGATCGCCTTACCCAGTAACGGATCCTGCGCGGGCGGCACGGTGCGCAGGTCGAGCAGCAGGCGGCCGCGCTCCACCCGGCCGAGCACCGGCGGGTCACCGAGGCGCAGCGGCTGCTGGTACCCCTCGGGTAGGGACAGCGCCCACGACGGGAGCCGCAGCCCCGGCGCGCCACCGCCACCGACCACGGCGACCGACGGCACCACCTCGGCCATCGGCAGGTCCGCGGCGAGCGCGCGGGCGCGGGCCTCCACTGTGGACGGTGCCGCCCGCAGCGCTTGCCACGTCGGGGTTTCCGGCCCGCGTAGGGTCGCCTCCAGCGCGGCGAGGGTGAGCTTGTCCACCCGCAGCGCGCGGGCCAGCGGGTGCCGGCGCAGCCGCTGTACCGTGGCCGCGTCGCCGAGCAGCAGCCCGGCCTGCGGACCGCCGAGCAGCTTGTCGCCGCTCGCGGTGACGAGCGTGGCGCCCTGTCGCAGCGCGGTGGCGGCGTCCGGTTCGTCGGGCAGCAGCGGATCGGGCGCGAGCAGACCGGAGCCGATGTCGGCGACGACCGGACTGTCCAGTGTGGACAGTTGCGCGGCGTCGACGGCGGAGGTGAAGCCGGTGACGACGAAGTTCGACGGATGTACCTTGAGCACGAACCCGGTCGACGGCCCGACCGCGGCCGCGTAGTCGGCCAGCGTGGTGCGGTTGGTGGTGCCGACCTCGCGCAGCCGCGCGCCGGTCGAGGCGAGCAGGTCGGGCAGCCGGAAGCCGTCGCCGATCTCGACCAGCTCGCCGCGGCTGACCACGATCTCCCGGCCGGCGGCGAGCGCGGTCGCGGCGAGGACCAGCGCGGCGGCACCGTTGTTGACGACGTGGACGGCGGCGGCGTCGGGTACCGCGGCGGCCAGCGCGGCCAGCGCCGTGCGGCCGCGGCGCGCCCGCTTACCGGTGGCGAGGTCGAGCTCGACGTCGGTGGTACCGGCGGCGGCGACCATCGCGTCGACCGCGGCGGGGGACAGCGGCGCGCGGCCGAGGTTGGTGTGCAGGACGACGCCGGTCGCGTTGAGTACCGGCCGCAGCCCCGCCGCGCGCGCCGGCAGCGCGGCGGCAGCGGCGGTGGCGACGTCGGCGGGCGCGATCTCGCCACGGCGGGCCCGTTCCTGGGCGGCCGCGACGGCGGCCTTGACGGTGGCCCGGCCGAGGATCCCGGCGGCGGCCGCGAGGCGCGGATCGGCCAGTACCGTGTCCGTCCGCGGTACCGCCCGCCGCGGGTCGTCGGCCACGTCTCCTCCCCCCTCGCCGTCGAGATCTTGGACATTTGTACCCCTTGCAGGGCGGACAAGCGTCCAAGATCTCAAGCTGCGCGGCCCGCGCCGACGCCGGCGCCGCCGCTTGAGCGGAGGCGGACGGGAATCGAACCCGCCTGGCCCGGATACCGGGCCACACCGGTTTTGAAGACCGGGAGGGGCACCAGCCACCTGAACGCCTCCGGTGCGACACTAGCCGCATCGTGACAGAGTTGCGAGGTGACCCTACGACTGACGCAGTACGCCCACGGCGGCGGCTGCGCCTGCAAGATCCCGCCCGGGGAACTGGAGTCGATCGTCGCCGGCCTCGCCGGAGGTGAGCAGGGCGACCTGCTCGTCGGGCTCGACGACGGCGACGACGCCGCGGTGGTCCGGCTCGACGGCGACCGCGCCATCGTGGCGACCGTCGACTTCTTCACGCCGGTACTCGACGACGCCTACGACTGGGGTCGGGTCGCGGCCGCCAACGCACTGTCCGACGTCTACGCCATGGGCGGTACCCCGCTCGTGGCGGTCAACCTGCTCGGCTGGCCGCGCGGCGTGCTGCCCCTGGAGCTGGTCACCGAGGTACTGCGCGGCGGCCTCGACGTGGCCCGGGAGGCGGCCTGCCCGGTGGCCGGCGGGCACAGCGTGGACGACCCGGAACCCAAGTACGGCATGGCGGTCACCGGCATCGCCGACCCGGATCGCCTGCTGCGCAACGATTCCGGCCGGCCCGGAGTGCCGCTGACGTTGACCAAGCCGCTCGGCATCGGGGTGCTCAACAGCCGGCACAAGGCGACCGGCGAGGTCTTCCCCGCCGCGGTCGCCGCGATGACGACACTGAACCGCGACGCCGCGGCCGCCGCGCTCAAGGGCGGCGCGGTCTGTGCGACCGACGTCACCGGCTTCGGCCTGCTCGGGCACCTGCATAAGCTGGCCCGCGCGAGCGGGGTCACCGCGGTCGTCGAGGCCGCCGCGGTGCCGTACCTTGACGGTGCCCGCGAGGCGCTCGCGGCCGGATACGTCAGCGGGGGTACCCGACGCAACCTCGACTGGGTCCGGCCGACGCTGGATGGCCGGGTGGGCGAGGACGAACTCCTCCTGCTCGCCGACGCGCAGACCTCGGGCGGCCTGCTGGTGGCCGGCGAGGTACCGGGGTACCCGGTCATCGGCGAACTCCACCCGGCCCGACCGGACGGAGTGACCCTGCTCATCCGCTAAGACACGTTGGCGGCTCAGCCGCCTGCCCGTGGTCGCCGGGAACGGCAAAGAGCGCGCCGCACCCGGCGACCACGGTCAGCCGCCGCGGCGCGGAAGCTGAGCCGCTAAGGTTCCGTCAAGATCACGGAGCGGCGGCCACCACGCCTGCCAGCCTGGTAAGCGTGCTGAGATGGGCCAAGCGGCTGGTCGTCGGGCGGCCGATGCGCAGCGAACGACTGGGCGAGACGCTGTTGCCGAAGAAGCTGGCGCTGCCGGTGTTCTGTTCGGATCCGTTGTCCTCCAACGCCTACGCCACCGAGGAGATCCTGCTCGGCCTGTCCCTGGGCGGCCTGGCGCTGCTGCACCTGACCAGCTGGGTCGGGCTGGCCGTCATCGTGCTGCTGGCCGTCGTCGTCGCCTCGTACCGGCAGACCTGCTACGCGTACCCCAACGGCGGCGGCGCCTACGCGGTCTCCCGGGCGAACCTGGGCACCAACGCCGCACTCGTCGCGGCCAGCGCGCTGCTCGTCGACTACGTGTTGACCGTGGCCGTCTCGGTGGCGGCCGGCGTGGCGAACATCGTGTCCGCGTTCCCCGTGCTCGGCCCGTACGCGGTACCGCTGTGCATCGGCATGGTCGCCGTGCTCGGCATCGTGAACCTGCGCGGCGTCAAGGAGTCCGGCACGGTGTTCGCGATCCCGACGTACGGGTTCATCGCCATGGTGTTCGCGATGCTCGGCTGGGCAGTGCTGCGCGCGTTCAGCGGGCACACCCCGGTCGCCGAGTCGGCCGGGTACCGCATCACCGCGCAGCACAGCGCCACCGGCCTGCTGCTCGTCGCGATCGTGCTGCGCGCCTTCTCGCAGGGCTGCACCGCGCTGACCGGTGTCGAGGCGGTGTCCAACGGGGTACCCAACTTCAAGGCGCCGAAGAGTCGCAACGCGGCCAACACGTTGAGCATCATGGGCGTCATCACGATCGCCATGTTCGCCGGCATCACGATCCTCGCGCTGGCCGCCCGCGTGCACGTGACCGACATCCCGGCGAACCTGGTCGGCGCGCCGCCCGGGTACCAGCAGCGCACCGTCATCGCGCAGATCGCGGCGGCCACGTTCGGCGGGCACAGCGTGTTCTTCTATCTGGTCCAGGCGTTCACCGCGGCGATCCTGGTGCTGGCGGCCAACACCGCGTTCAACGGCTTCCCGATCCTGGCCTCCATCCTCGGCCACGACGGCTTCCTGCCGCGGCAGTTCTCCCGCCGCGGCGACCGGCTGGTGTACAGCAACGGCATCATCATCCTGTCGTTGCTGACGATCGCGCTGATCTGGTCGTTCAACGCGTCCACCGACCGGCTCATCCAGCTGTACATCATCGGCGTGTTCGTGTCGTTCACGCTGTCCCAGGCCGGCATGGTGAAGCACTGGAACGACAGCCTGGCGCACGAACGGGACCGCGTCGCGCGCCGCCGGATCCACCGCGCCCGCGCCATCAACGGCGGCGGCGCCGCGCTGACCGCACTGGTACTCGTCGTCGTGCTGGTCACCAAGTTCACCCACGGCGCCTGGATCGTGGTCATCGCGATGCCGGCCGTCTTCGTGATGATGAAGGGCATCTCGCGGCACTACCGGCACGTCGCGGTCGAGCTCGAACCGGACCCGGCCGGCATGGTGCTGCCGGCCCGTATCCACGCGCTGGTACTGGTTTCCCGGCTGCACAAGCCGACCCTGCGCGCGCTCGCGTTCGCCCGGGCCACCCGGCCGGACACGCTGTCGGCGATAACCGTTGCCACGAGCCAGGAGGAGGCGCGGCAGCTGCAGGAGCAGTGGGCGGAGCGGGACATCCCGGTACCGCTGACCGTGCTCGAATCGCCGTACCGCGACGTGACCACGCCGGTGCTCGAACACGTGGCCCGGCTGCGCGGCGACCACCCGCGCGACCTCATCACCATCTACATTCCCGAGTACGTGGTCGGCCGGTGGTGGGAGCACGTCCTGCACAACCAGTCCGCGCTGCGGCTGAAGGCCCGGCTGCTGTTCGAGCGCAACGTGATGGTCACCAGCGTGCCGTGGCAGCTGGAGTCGACGCAGCCGGGCCGGTGGGGGACGGTACCGCAGGCGCCGGTCAGTCCTGCGCCGGCGCCCGTTCCGGAGCCGCGGTCACCGGCGTCGACGGCGTCCTCGTGATCCGGTCGAGCCGTTCGCGTTGCGGCACAACGGTGTACCGGGGATCGGCCGCCGACGCGATGCCGCCCTCGAATATCCCGAACCGGGTGGCGACCGAAGCCGCCAGCAGCGCCGCCCCCGACAGTACCGACATCACCTTGCTGCGCCTGCCGAGCAGCGCACCGACGACACCCGCGGCGGTCAGCGCGCGACCGGCGCGCAGCAGCCGGCCCGGCCGGCCCTGCTTGTACGGCTCGCTCAGCAGGCCGAGTTCGTTCTCCACCCGGTGCGAGCCGTAGAGTTCCAGCGCGGCACCGGCGACCGCGACCCGGCGTGCCGGCCCGGTCTCGGCAAGCGGTGCGGCGACCAGCGCCATGCCCGCCCCCGCCGCGAGCGCGCTGCCGGCGAAGACGAACGGCAGTTCCGGGTACGCCTCGTGCCAGGACGGGGTGGCGGTGTCGGCGAGGAGCACGCCGGTGTAGGTCGCCAGCGCCGGCGCGACCGCCGCGGCGGCCAGTCCCGCGGCGCGGCCGGCTGCCGTCGCCGCGGTGCGGGCCGGTCCACCCGGCAGGCGCGGTGCAATCTCGCTCACCGCCGCCAGTCCCGCCGCGGGGCCGAAAGCGGCGAGAATCCAGGTACCCACGGACATCGGCGACGTCGGCTTGGCCACCCGCAGCATGTGGTGGAAGCGCGCCGGCCGCCCCAGATCGTTGACGAGAAAGTAGGTACTGGCACCCAGCGCGCCCAGTGCCGTCAGCCGGCCCACCCGGCGCAGTCCCGGCCGGCCGGTCAGGTCGGCGCCGGCCGCCAGAAGTGCGGAACCGGCGGCGAGCCCGCCGGTGAACAGGTACCCCGCGATGTCCTTGCGCCACACCGCCGGTCGCACGACGGGCCGGCCGTAGTAGGAGCGGAAGTCGGTCACCGCGACCTCCCGACGAACGCCGCCACCACGGCTGCGGCCATGGTGAGCGCGGCGAGGCCGGCGGTACGCCACATCTTCGGCAGGTCGCGTGTGGTCACCACCGGGTCGGGTGGCAGCCCGTACACCTCGGGCTCGTCGAGAAGCAGGAAGAACGCGCCGTCACCGCCGACCCCGTCGCCCGGATCGTTGCCGTACAAGCGGGCGCTGGTCTCGCCGGCCTCATGCAGCTTCGCCTGCCGCTGTTCCGCGCGCCCGCGCAACTCGTCGAGCGGGCCGTACTGGATCGACTGCGTCGGGCAGGCCTTGGCGCAGGCCGGCGTCAGCCCGTCGCCGATCCGGTCGTAGCACATCGTGCACTTCCACGCCCGGCCGTCGCCCTCACGCTGATCGATGACGCCGTACGGGCACGCCGGAATGCAGTACCCGCAACCGTTGCAGATGTCCTCCTGTACCACGACCGTGGAGAACTCGGTGCGGAACAGCGCACCGGTCGGGCACACGTCCAGGCACGCCGCATGCGTGCAGTGCTTGCAGACGTTGGACATCATCAGCCAGCGGAGGTCACCGGCGCCGCCGTCCGGCGCCTTCGGTGGCGCGGGTTGCTCGATGAACGCCACCGCCCGCCACGAGTTCGCGCTCAGCCCGCCGGTGTTGTCGTAGGACATGC
This sequence comes from Actinomycetota bacterium, assembly GCA_005885555.1. Taxonomy (GTDB): domain Bacteria; phylum Actinomycetota; class Actinomycetes; order Mycobacteriales; family Micromonosporaceae; genus AC-43. Next base: position 26,980 of record VAWN01000014.1, on the reverse strand, counting down.
CGAGCAGGTTGAACCCGTCGTCGGGTACCCCGTTCCACTCCTTGCACGCCACTTCGCAGGCCTTGCAACCGATGCAGACGCTGGTGTCGGTGAAGAAGCCCATCCGCCGCGGCGGGTCGGCGTACCCGGACGCGGCCGCGGGACTGGCTGCGTTATCCACGCTGGTTCCCTTCGCTGAGGCCGGCCCGGCGCCGGTAGTCGGCGAGGTACGCCAGCAGCGCCCGGCCGGTCGGCCGCCGGCCCGGCTGCACGTCGCAGGTACCCACCTTGCTCTCCTGGATCAGCACGTTCGGATCCAGCGCGATGCCGAGCAGGTCGTTGGCCGCGTCACCGGTGACGAGCCCGGCGTAGCCCCAGTGGTACGGCAGCCACACCTGGTGCACCGCATGGTTTTCCACCCGCAGCGGCCGCAGCCGGTCGGTGACGAGTACCCGCGCCTCGACGACCGCCCGGGTGGTGACCACGTGTGCCCAGTCGAGCGGGCGCAGTCCCCGCAGGGCGGCCAGTTCCGGCGACACCTCGATGAACATCGCCGGCTGCAGTTCGGACAGGTAGGCCAGCGTCCGGCTCATCCCGCCGGCGGTGTGGTGCTCGGTGAGCCGGCTGGTCGTGAACACGTACGGGAACACGGTGCTGCCCACCGGGTTCAGCGGGTTGTCCGGCCGGTCGTAGTACCGGCGCGTCGGGTTGAACTGCTGCTTGTACAACGGGTTGCGGATCGGCGACTCGACCGGCTCGTAGTGCGTCGGCAGCGGACCGTCGATCAGTCCACTGGGGACGTACAGCCAGCCCTTGCCGTCGCCCTGCATGACGAACGGGTCGTCGCCGGCCAGTGCGGCCGGTCCGGTGGCGCCGTCCGGCGGCCGGTACGACGGTGGTTTGGTCTTCTCGAAGTCCGGCACGTCGAAGCCGGTCCACTCATTGCGTTCCGGGTCCCACCACACGTACTTCTTGCGTTCGCTCCACGGTTTCCCGTCCGGGTCGGCGGAGGCGCGGTTGTACAGGATGCGCCGGTTCATCGGCCACGCCCAAGCCCATTCGCTGGCGACCCAGTCCTGGTCGGTGCCCGGCTTGCGGCGCGCGGCCTGGTTGACGCCGTCCTTGAAGACGCCGCTGTAGATCCAGCAGCCGCACACGGTCGAGCCGTCGTCCTTCAGCTCGCTGAAGCCGGACAGCGGCTGCCGGTCCGGCAGCGTGTACCCGTTGATTTCCATCAGTACCGCTTCGGCGCTCGGCTCGTCGTGCGGCCCGTGCGTCGGGTACTCCCACGCGAGGTCGAGGATCGGCCGGTCGCGCTGCTGCGTCGAACCCGCGAGCTTCTGCCGGATCAGCCGGCCGAGGTGGTAGAAGAACCACAGTTCCGAGCGGCAGTCGCCGGGCGGGTCGAGCGCCTTCTCCCGCCACTGCAGCATCCGCTGCGTCTGGGTGAAGGAACCCTCCTTCTCCACGTGCGCGGCGGCCGGCAGGAGGAACACCTCGGTGCGGCACTCCTCGGTGACGATTTCACCTGTCTCGATCTCCGGCCCGTTCTTCCAGAACGTGGCGCTCTCGATCTCGTACAGGTCGCGCACCACCAGCCAGTCGAGGTTGGCCATGCCGAGCCGTTGCGCCCGGCCGTGTGCGGAGCCGACCGCCGGGTTCTGCCCGAGCAGGAAGTACCCGCAGATCTTGCCGTCGATCATGTCCAGCGTCTGCTGGTACGTGCCGTGGTCACCGGTCAGCCGGGGCAGGTACCCGAAGCAGAAGTCGTTGTCCGGCGTGGCCTTCTCGCCCCAGTACGCCTTGAGCAGGCTCACGCAGTATGCCCGCGCGCTGCCCCAGAAGCCTTTCTGCGCCTGGTGGATGGTGCCCTCCACCCACTTGTCCAGCGTCGGGTGCTGCGCATGGTGCGGCATCGGCAGGTACCCGGGCAGCAGGTTGAACAGCGTCGGGATGTCCGTCGATCCCTGGATGCTGGCGTGCCCGCGCAGGGCGAGGATCCCGCCTCCCGGCCGGCCCATGTTGCCCAGCAGCAGCTGGATGATCGCCCCGGTGCGGATGTACTGCACGCCGACGCTGTGCTGGGTCCAGCCGACCGAGTACACCAGGCAGGTGGTGCGCTCCCGGCCGGAGTTCTCCGTCCAGGCGCGGCACACCTCCGCGAACACGTCCGGCGGTACCCCGCAGACCTCCTGCACCATCTCCGGGGTGTACCGGCTGTAGTGCCGCTTGAGGATCTGGTACACGCAGCGCGGGTCCTGCAGCGTCTCGTCCCGCTGGGTGTGCCGCCCCACCGGCGCACCGTGCGACTCGTGCCGCAGCCCTCCGGCGACCTCCTTGTGCGCGGCCACCTCCGCGACGCTCGGGCTGTCCTCCTGATGCCCCTCGTACTGCCAACTCGCCGGGTCGTACACGCCGGCCACCGGATCCCAGCCGGAGAACAGGCCGTCGAGGTCCTCGGTGTCACGGAAGTCTTTGGTGATGATGGTGGCCGCGTTGGTGTACGCCAGCACGTACTCGCGGAAGTCCAGCCCGCGCGACAGGATGTGGTTGACGATCCCGCCGAGGAACGCGATGTCCGACCCGGCCCGGATCGGCACGTACCGGTCCGCCAGCGCACTCGTCCGGGTGAACCGCGGGTCGACATGGATCACCTTCGCGCCGCGCTGCTTGGCGTCCACCACCCACTGGAACCCGACCGGATGGGCCTCCGCCATGTTGGAGCCCTGGATCACGATGCAGTCCGCGTTCTGCAGGTCCTGCTGGAACGTGGTGGCGCCGCCGCGCCCGAAGCTGGTCCCCAGACCGGGAACGGTGCTGGAGTGTCAAATACGGGCCTGGTTCTCGATCTGCACGGCGCCCAGCGCGGTGAACAGCTTCTTGATGAGGTAGTTCTCCTCGTTGTCCAGCGTCGCGCCGCCCAGGCTGGAGATGGCCAGGGTACGGTTCAGCGGCCGGCCCTCGGCGTCGCGGTCCTCCCAGTGCGCCGCGCGGGCGGCGATCACCCGGTCGGCGATCATGTCCAGCGCCGTGTCCAGGTCGAGGTCTTCCCACCCGGTGCCGTACGGCCGCCGGTACCGCACCGTGCGCACCCGGTCGGGGCTCGTTACCAGGCTTTTGCTCGCCGAACCCTTCGGGCACAGCCGGCCGCGGGATACCGGCGAGTCGGGATCGCCCTCGATCTGGGTGACCACGCCGTCCTTGACGTACACCCGTTGACCGCAGCCGACGGCGCAGTACGGGCACACCGAGCGGGCCACCGTGTCGGCGGTCTGCGTGCGCGCGGTCAGCGCCGCCGAGCGGGCCGACTTCACCGCGGCGCCGCGGCCCAACGGATCCATGCCGGTCAACTGCCGGTACACCGGCCAGCTCTCGATCAGGCGGCGCATGCCCACGGCCCTGAATCTAGACGTATCACCCCTCGACCGCGAGCGGAACCGGAGGCATAGACTGCCCGAATGACTGGACGAGTCGTGCACTTCGAGATTCCGGCAGACGACGTCGAGCGGGCGCAGTCCTTCTACCGGGAGGCGTTCGGCTGGCAGGTCACCCCGATGCCGGAGATGAACTACACGCTCATCGGTACGACGGCCACCGACGAGACCGGCGCACCGACCGAGCCGGGCGCCATCAACGGCGGCATGATGCAGCGGCAGGGCCGCTTCACCGCCCCGGTCGTGACCATCGAGACCGACGACATCGAAAGCACCCTGCAGCAGGTCGAGAAGCTCGGCGGCGCGGTCGTCGAACCGAAGATGGCCGTCGGCGAGATGGGCTTCGCCGCGTACTTCAGCGACACCGAAGGCAACGTGGTCGGCCTCTGGCAAAACGCGGGCTGACAGCCCGGCTGGAGCCGGCGCGCCCGGTCAGCCGGCGCGCCCGGTGACGCCGGCTCAGCCGGCGACGGGCATCGCGAGCAGGTTGGTCATCGCCAGCCGGGTGCGCAGGTCGCTCCCGGCGGCGATGGCCGAGAAGTAGCCCTCCCGGCGGCGGGTCACGCAGCCGGCCGGCTTGGCCGGCCCGGCCACCAGCTCCGGGTCCAGGTGCGTGTTCAGGCCGTCGCGCAGCAGCCCGAGCGCCTCGCCGCGCAGCTGCGACACGCGCGACTCGGTGACCCCCAGCTCGGCCGCGATCTCGGCCATCGGGCGCTCCTCGAAGAAGTAGCGGGTGACCACGGTACGCAGCCGCTCGGGCAGGGCCTCCACGGCGTCGCGCAGGTAGCCGATCCGCTCCCGGTGCAGGATCAGGTCTTCGGGGCCGGCGGAGCGCTCGGGGACCAGGTCCTCGGCGGTACCCGGGGCGAAGCCCTGCAGGCTCAGCACCACCGCGCGCTGCACGTCGTCGTCGGCCGCGGCCAGGTCGGCCACGGCGACGCCGAGCGCCTCGGCCAGCTCCTGCCGGGTCGGCGTGCGGCCGAGGGCCGCGGTCAGCCGCTGCTGCGCCTCGTCGATGCGGCGGGCCCGGCCGCGCACCGAGCGGCTGGCCCAGTCCAGGCCGCGCAGCTCGTCCAGCAGCGCGCCGCGCACGCGGGTGGTGGCGAAGGCACCGAAGGGGGTACCGCGGTCCGGGTCGAACGCCCGCGCGGCGCCGGCCAGCGCGGCCATCCCCGCCGACAGCAGGTCCTCCCGGCTGACGTGCGCCGGTACCCGGCTGAGCAGCTCCCGCACCAGGTGCCCGACCAGCGGCAGGTGGGACCGGACGAGCTCCTCGGTGACGGCGGTACCGGTGCGGCTGGCGGTGCAGGTGGTCATTGGCGCTCCCTCGTCAGTGGCTGACGAGGGAGTACTTTGGTCGGCTCAGGGTGCCTGTCGGGTCACGTTCGGTTGCTGGCCGGTTGCTTCTGCACCCGACCCACGAAAATCCTCAAGAGCGTTGGCGCTCGCTCCGCTCGCGCGGACCCGGGCCTCGCCCGGCCCGGGTCACGCCGGCCACTCGTGTACCGGCACGTTGCTGTGCATCCGCTCGCGGTACTCGTTGAGCATCGCCCGCAGCGCGGCCAGCCGGTCGCCGCCGGCGCGGTGGAAGGCGTCCACCTGCCAGCTCGCCCCGGTGCGCCCGTTCAGGCACCGGCCGGCGATGATGCCCAGGTACCGGTCCCGCTCGCTCGGGTGCGCGCCCCAGCGGTCCAGCCCCTCGGCGGCCATCGGCAGCAGCCGGCGCAGTACCAGCTCGGCGGCCGGCACGGTGCCCAGGCCCGGCCAGTACACCGACGCGTCCAGGCCGTACCGCGCCCCGCTGTGGAAGTTCTCCTCGGCCGCGTTGAACGACATCTGTGTCCACACCGGCCGGTCCTCCTCGGCGAGCGTGCGGACCAGGCCGAAGTAGAACGCCGCGTTGGCGAGGACGTCGGTCACGGTCGGGCCGGCCGGCAGCACCCGGTTCTCCACCCGTACGTGCGGCTTGCCCTGCACGACCGCGTAGACCGGCCGGTTCCACCGGTAGATCGTGCCGTTGTGCAGGGTCAGTTCGGCCAGCCGCGGGGTACCGCCCCGGTCCAGTACCTCGGCCGGGTCCTCGTCCTCGCAGATCGGCAGCAGGGCGGGGAAGTACCGCACGTTCTCCTCGAACAGGTCGAAGATCGAGGTGATCCAGCGCTCCCCGAACCAGACCCGGGGCCGCACCCCCTGCGCCTTCAGCTCCACCGCCCGGGTGTCGGTCGCCTGCTCGAACAGCGGGATCCGGGTCTCCCGCCACAGCTCCCGGCCGAACAGGAAGGGCGCGTTGGCGCCCAGGGCGAGCTGGATGCCGGCGATCGCCTGCGCGGCGTTCCAGTACGCGGCGAAGTTGTCCGGGGAGACCTGGATGTGGAACTGGGCGCTGGTGCAGGCCGCCTCCGGCGCGATGGAGTCGCAGAGCACGTCGAGCCGCTCCACGCCGTCGATGGTGATCTGCATGTCCTCGCCACGGGCGGCGAAGATCTGGTCGTTGAGCAGCGCGTACCGCGGGTTGGCCGACAGTGTCTCGCTGGTCAGGTGCTCCCGGGTCAAGGTGGGCAGGATGCCGATCATCACCAGGTGGGTGTCGATCGCCGCGGCCCGCTCCTCGGCCGAGTTCAGGCTCGTCCGTACCCGTTCCTCGAACCCGGTCAGCCCGCGCTCGGCCAGCTGCCGCGGCGGTACGTTGATCTCGATGTTGAACTGGCCGAGTTCGGTGACGAAGTCCGGATCGGCGATCTCGCCCAGCACGCTGGCGTTGCGCATCACCGGGTCGCCGCCGCCGTCGACCAGGTTCAGCTCGATCTCCATGCCGGTCAGCGGCGCGTCGGTCTCGAACGTCGCCTCGCGCAGCATCCGGGTGAACACGTCAAGGTTGCGCCGTACCTTATCGCGGTACCGGGTGCGGTCCTCCCGGCTGAAGGTGATCAGCTCAACGTCCCTGCCCATACCGTCAGCGTAGGCGTCGTTGCGCTCAGGTCACAGCGGCTGGCCGGTCGTTGATCCAGAGGTCGATCAGCCCGCGGAAGTGGGCGATGAACCGGTCGTGCTCGTGCGGCGGATAGGTGGCCCGGACGGTGTCCCGCAGCAGGGTGTCGAAATCCGGCGAGCGCACCCAGTCGTAGACCATGTCGTCGACGTGGCCCAGGTGCCGCTCGCAGAACTCGGCGTACCGGTCGGCCTCGAAGTACTCGTCGGCCAGCCGCCGGTACTCGTGCAGCTTGTCGGTGTAGGACAGGTCGGTCCGGTCGGCGATGTCGAAGTACCTGCGGGTGTCGGTGTCCAGCCGCGGCTTGCGCCCGGTCACCACGCAGTACACGCTCCACCGCAGCAGCGCCGCCATCGCCCACGGGAAGTAGTAGTGCAGCGAGGTCAGCGCCACGTCCGGGCAGGCGTTGGCGTAGTCGATGGGGCAGACGTCGGTACCGCGGACCAGCGTCTCGCAGGAGTTGAACTCCCACCGGAAGAACGCGTTGACCACCCGGGAGATGGTGACCACCTCGAACCCGGTGTCCGCGCTCAGGAAGTCGTGCTGCACCGCGTACCGCTCGTGCATCGGCAGCTCCGGCCGGAACTTCATCACCATCGTCTCCGGCCCGATCGACAGTGACCGGGCGAACACGTCGTACCCCTCGACCGACTGCTGCAGGTGCATCAGCCGCTCGCCGGACGCGTCGTACGCGCGGTGCAGGTCGTCGCTGTTGCGGATCTTCGACACGCCGACCCAGGCGCCGCCGTCGAACGGCTTCATGTACAGCGGGTACCCCAGCGTGCCCGCCACCTCGTCCAGGTCGAACGGCTGGTTGTACCGCTTGGCCGTGTACGCCCACCGGGCGTTGTCCACCGGGTGCTTGTACGGCACCAGCACGGTGTCCGGCACCTTCAGGCCCAGCCGCATCATCGCGCAGTAGGCGGTGTGCTTCTCCATCGACTGGAACGTGAACGGGCTGTTGAGCAGGTAGACGTCGTCCATCATGGCGACCTTCTTCAGCCACTCCCGCGGGACGTAGTACCAGTACGCCAGCCGGTCGATGACCAGCGAGTGCCGCGGCTGGTACCGCAGGTTGAACGGCTCGATGGTGACCCGCACCGAGCGCAGCGCGTGGCTGTCACCGGCGTCGTCGGACACCGGCCCCAGCCGCCGGAGCAGCGTCTCGAACGCGCGCGGCCAGTCGTCCTCGGTGCCGAGCAGCAACCCGATGAGGTGTTCAACGTCGGACATGACTCCCCCTAACAGAACCGCGGCAGGTGGTACGCCAGTTGCCGGCGCCAGGACGGCCAGTCGTGCGGGACGTCGTACCCCCACAGGTCCAGCTCGTGCTTGATGCCCTTGTCTGCGAGCACCCCGGCGATCCGCCTGGTCGAGTCCAGCGCGCCGGTGGTGTCCTCCCACTGGCCCTGCCCGCAGACCAGCAGGATCGACAGCCGGTCGCGCAGCCAGTTGAGGTGGTCGCCGTGCA
>VAWN01000014.1:0-19079 GCA_005885555.1 Actinomycetota bacterium | reverse complement strand
GCCCCGCTCGCCCCAGCCGTGCCAGGCGGCCGGGTCGTAGTTGCCGGAGAAGCACATCGCGAGCGGGAACAGGTCGGCGCGCTTGAACGCGAAGTTGAGCGCGTGATAGGCGCCCATCGATGCGCCCACCGTCATGATCTCGGTGCCCCCGCCCGAGTCGCCGGCGATGTGCGGCACGACCTGGTCGACGATCCACGACTCGTACCCGCCGTGCCGCCGGGCCCGTTCCTCCAGCGGCAGGTCGCGGGCGGACCAGGAGCCGGCGTCGAAGGAGTCGACGCAGTACAGCTTGACCCGGCCCGCCTCGATCAGGTCGGCCACCGCGCCGACCATGCCGTTGTTGGCGAAGTCCCACGCCCGGCCCGCCTCCGACGGGAACACCAGCGCCGGCCTTCCGTAGTGCCCGTAGACCATCACCGTGCCGGCGGCGTTGAGCGCCGGCGACCAGATCTCGGTGGAGTACTCCCGCATCTTGAGCCAATCTCGTTGTCGCCCGGTGGTTTACTTCGGGACCGCTAGCCCCACACGTGTCGCAGCAGTTCGGTCAGGTACGGGTCGAACGCATCGCGCCAGCCCGTGTAGTTGTGCGCGTCCGGTACCTCCGCCATCGTCACCGGGTAACCCTGCCGCCGCAGGGTTTCCGCCATCTGTCGGTTGTTGTGCAGGTTCTCCTCAGCCAGGCCGCACGTCAAGACCGTCGGCACCGGTGGGGTCTTCTCGACCGCGCGGTGCAGCTTGCCGGTGAAGCGCACGATCCGCAGGTACCGGCGGAAGCCCGACTCCATCCGGTCGTGCCGCGGGACAAAGAAGCTGCTCGATTGCAGGAACAGTGCGGCGAACGCGGCCGGGTACCGCCGCTGCGCGTGCAGCATCGCCAGCCCGCCGAGGCTCGCCCCCATGCCGACCACCGGCTCGGTGGTGTCCAGGAGCCGGTGCAGCCGGGGCAGCACGTCGGCGGCCAGCGCGTAGGAGTAGGCCGGGTTGGCCGAGTACCACTCGTTGCGCTCGCCCGGCGTGAGCAGCACGAGGTGGTGTGGTGGCACCGCACCGGCGCCGACCATGGCGGCGCTGTAGTGCCCGAGCGAGGCGAGCCGGTCGTACTCCGGCCCGTCGTGCGCGAGCAGGACGTGCCCGGTCGGCTCGGCCGGCGACCAGACCCGCGCGGTCAGCTCGCCGTGCACCGGGGGTACCGGGATCGCCAGCTCCTGCCAGGTACCCGGGGTCGTCGCGGTCAGCCGCAGCCAGGCCGGCTCGCGGTAGTCGGGGAACTCCAGCACCGACTTGTCGCCGAACGCGCCGCCCACCCGCCGCGGGTTGCCCGGGTCGCAGATCTCCTCGGTACCCCCGTCGGGGTGCAGCAGTGCCAGCTTGTACTCCAGCCGCCAGATCGGCGGCCGCGGCAGCACCAGCTGCCAGACGCCGGACTCATAGCTGAAGTCCAGCAGCTCCCCGGGAATGCCGGCGTGCTGCACGAGGCGTACCCCCGCCAGCCGCCGCTGCGGATCGACCAGCCGGAATGCCATCGTGTCCACCCCGGCGGCGGCACCGACAGCCTGATCCATGCCGGCACTCTAACTCTCATGACGGCCTGCCCGGCGCCGATAGAATTGGGCGTGATCCGCGCCCTGCCCGCACCGGCCGCCGCTCACCTGGCGGCGCAGCTGGACCGGCTGGAGGACGACCGCGGCCAGGACACCGCCGAGACGCTCGCCGCCGCGGTCGGGCTGGAGCGGCTGGCACAGGCGTACGGCGACGTGGTGGCCCGGGAACGCGCCCGGCTGTTGCAGGCGGACATGCAGGAACGCGGCGGACAGACGACCCGCAGCGTGACGCTGCTGTGGGACGTGCACGCGTGGGCCACGGCGAACGACTGCCGGCCGGTACTGGCCCGCAGCCACCTGCTGCTCGCCCGTACCCAGCGCAACCTCGGCGACATGGCCGCCTGCCTGGAGCATGCGATCCGGGCCGCGGAGCACCTCGATGAGGACGCACCGCCCGGTCGCCGGGTGTTCTACCTCGTCAAGCTCGCCGACGCGCTGGGCTGGACCGGCTCGTTCGGCGCCGCGCGGGAACGGTACCGGCAGGCCGAGCAGATCGCCGCGGCGGCCGGCGACTACGAGCGGCAGATGATGGTGCTCAACAACCTGGCGTACACCGAGTACGAGGCGGGGGAGGCGCGGCGGGCATGGGCCGTGGTCGAGCGGATGCAGGCGTTCGCCGCCGCGCACGGCGAGCGGTTCTCCGCGAACCGGCTGGACACGATAGCGCGGATCCAGATCGAGCTGGGCTGGTACGCCGAGGCGGAGGCCACGGTACTGCAGGCGATCGCGCAGTACGCCGCCGACGGGTACGAGGAGGTCGACGCGCTGGCCGAGTACCTGCTCACGCTCGGCATGGCGCAGCGCGGCCGGGGTGCCCTCGACGAGGCCATGGCCACGCTGGAACGCAGCCGGCTGCTCTGCGACGAGCGTGCCCTCGGCGAGGTTGAGCTGCGGGTACTGGAGGAGCAGGCCGAGCTGTACGCGCAGACCGGTGACTTCCGCCGCGCGTACCAGGCGCAGAAGGCCTGGCGGGTCACCGACCAGGTGCTGCGCTCGGCCCAGCGGGAGGCGCAGGCGCGCACCCGCCAGGCGATCTTCGAGACCGACGAGGCACGCCGGGAGGCCGAGCGGTTCCGCGCGCAGGCCCGCAGCGACGCGCTGACCGGGCTGCCCAACCGCCGCTACGTCGACGAGGAACTGCCGGCCGTCCTCGCCCGCGCCGAGGCGGCCGGCACCCAAGTGACGGTCGCGCTGGCCGACCTCGACCACTTCAAGCGGATCAACGACACGCTCTCGCACGAGGTCGGCGACCAGGTCCTCAGTACCGTCGGCGGGCTGCTGCGCAGCGGCGTGGCGGGGGTTTCCCGGGCGGCCTTCGCGGCCCGGCTCGGCGGTGAGGAGTTCCTCGTCGTGCTTCCCGGCACCGCGCCGGACGAGGCGGAACGACACCTCGACGCGCTGCGGCTGCTGGTCCGGTCACACCCGTGGGCGCCCGTCACCGGCGGCCGGCCGGTCACCGTCAGCATCGGGGCGGTGATCGCGGCGGCGCCGGGCATCCCGACCCAGGCGGCGCTGCTGGCCGACGCGGACCGCTGCCTGTACGCGGCCAAGCGCGCCGGCCGCGACCGGGTCGTCGTCGACCGGGACCCGTGCCGAGGCGGGCAGCGCCTGGACTGAGGCAACGCGCCGACGAAGTCGTGCGCGGGGCGCCGATGCTACAGGGAGATCACCGTCGCGTGCGCGTCGACGGTGTCGGCGGTGTGGTCGTCGAACCAGATCCCACCGGTGGCCAGGTAGCGGAACCGGTGCTCGCCGGGCGGCAGGGTGACCGAGACGCTGCGCATTCCGTTGCGCCGGGGGAGAAGCCGGTGGGCGCCGGGGGTCCAGTCGTTGAAGCTACCGACAACGCTGACCTCGCCGGCCGGCTGGTCGAGCGGGAGGGAGAAGATGACCCGGGTCTTCGGGCCGAACAGACGAACTCGCTTGATCATCTGGGCTCCTTGGAGGCGGATGCGCCAAGGATGTCCCGTGTCGGGCCGCGGGCGTGGTTGCGACACGCCGGGCGGCCCAGGTTTGGCGCGTTCAGCTCGCGAGCGCCAACCGGGGTCGTGCGGTACCGGTACCGGCCGGGCGGCCCGGGTACACCGAGCGGACCGTCTCCAGCGCCCACCGCATCCGGGGCACCGCGGTGTCCGGGTGGTCGCCGAACTCGCCGGCCACCTGCGCCGCGCAGCCGCGGATGCCGAGCTTGCGGAGGCTGGTCGCGACCGCGCGGCGGACCTCGTCGGCGGCCGGCCGCTGTGAGCACTGCAGGGTCGAGGCGAACAGAGCCTCTGCTCGCACCGCCTCGAATGAGTTGGGCATCTCGCACCTCCACGCGTTCCGCCTTGTTGCTACCTACACGGTAGGAAGCGCCGATCGGCTCAGGCTCCCGAATTAATGCCAGCGTCGGCGATACGTCACCGGCGTATCGCCGGGACCGGGCCCTGGTGCCGGGCGATGGCGTCGGTGGCCACGAGCAGCTGGTGACAGCCGATCGGGGTACCGGTGCCGTCCAGCTCGTCGACGTGCAGCCAGACCGCGGTGCCGTCGTAGCAGCCGGAGATGTCGGTGCGTACCCGGATCACCCGTACGGTCATGCCTTCGTCGCGCCAGCGGATCTCGCCGGGCGCCAGGTGGAGGATGTCATCGGGGCGGGGTACCGCCGCCGGTGGCGTGTTGATGAGTCGCTGCAAGCGCGCGTCCGCGTCGCTGAACAGCATCGCCGAACATCTCCTTCCACACCGCGGGGGATGGGCGCGCGGCGGGTGTCACTCGGGGGCAGAGGATGCCGCCGCGCGCCCTGCCACTCCCTTCGCGTCTGACGCACTGTCGATGGCGCTTCCCACCCTGGACCTGCGGTGATGGCGAGACATCCGCCAATTGACGCATGTCTGTAATCAGTCCAGAGAAAGGTCGATATCGGCAAGCACGGGGTAGTGGTCGGAGGCACTCTCGGTGGCCCCGCCGGAGATGATCCGGCAGGTGCGGGTCAGGTCGGCGATCCCGGGGGTACCGAGGATGTAGTCCAGCCGCATGCGGGAGAACTCGGTGCCGCCGCCGTCCTTCGTCGGTGCGCTGTAGTCCAGTCCGGCCGGGTCGCCGGCCTGCCGGTACAGGTCGACCAGGCCCGCGTCGGCGAGTACCGCCACCGCCCGGCTGTCCACCGCACCCCGGCGCAGGTGCCGGCCGCGGAACCCGGGTGGCAGCTCGCGCAGCGTGGCGGTGTGGTCGGTCCACGGGTCGAGCGTGTTGAGGTCGCCCATCACCAGCATCAGCCGGTCCCGGCGTACCCGGGCCGCCAGCCACCGTGCCTCCCAGCGCCGCCGCCCGCCGGAGTACGGGTTGAGGTGGGTACTGGTCGCGGTCAGCGGACCCCGGTCGGTCGCGACCGTGACCTCCATGGCGGCATGGTGGAACGGTCGCCGTACCCGCTGCCGTTCCAGTACCCGGGCCGGCTCGCGGACCAGTACCGCCACCGGCTGCCCGAACCAGGACCGGCCCAGGAACGGCGACATCCCGGTCGCCTGCGCCACCGCGCGCATCCGCCGGCCCAGGTCGCGGTCGAAGCCGCGCAACTCCTGCAGCGCAAGGAGATCCGGCCCCTGCGCGGTGACCACCTCGACGATGCGGTCGAGCCGGTCGGGCAGGCCGCCGTTGCGGATGTTGTAGGTGAGGACCCGCATCACTCCGGCCTGCGGGTCACCCGCAGCCCGCGCGCTGTCAGCCGCCGTTCGGCCTCGTCGACCGCCTGCTTGCGGGCCGCCCGGTGCCGGGCCGCCCACGCCGCCATGCCGGCGGCGAGCGCCTGCCGCTGCTCCTGCAGGCCGGTGGCCGTCGCGTCGGCCTGGGTGGCCTGCGCGGCCGCCGCCGCCTGGCTCTGCTCCGCGGTCGCCACGTGGTCGCGGTTGAGCGCCGCCAGCTCGGCGCCGCGCTGCTGCGACTGGAGAAGCCCGGCATGGGTACCGTCGGCCTGCGCGCCGGTCGCGGTGATCCGCGCGCCGGTCTGGGCGATGACCGCGCCGCGCGCCGGCTGGTCGCCCTGCTGCCCGGCCACCTCGCCCTTGATGTGCGCCAGCTTCACCATGAACTGCGTCGAGTCGTTGTTCATCCGCTGGAAGGCGTTGACCGCGCGGTCGGGCAGTACCGACGAGAACCTCAGCACCACCCCGGTGAACCCGGACCAGCCGGCGAGCAGTGTCTCCAGGGTGGCCACGCCGGCCAGCCGCGACCCGGCGTCCTGCACCTTCGCGCCACCCTCCTCGTGCTGCGTCGCGCTGCGCTCGTTGGCCTGCAGGTGTTCCTGTACGGCGCCCCGGTGGTCCTGGCTGGCGGTAAGGGTTTCGGTGACGTCGGTCTGCGCCTGCGCGACGTTGAGGCTCTGCGCGCGGGCGGCGTCGGCGACCGCGCCGGCGTGGTCGCGGTCGTGCTCGGCCCTGCTGCGCGCGGTGAGCGTGCGGTGGATGTCGGCGGTCAGCCGGTCGAGGTCCTCCTGGGTACCCGGTGGCGCCTCGTACTGCGGGTTCACCTGCTCGACGACCGGCTCACCCTCCTCGCCGCCGTTCTCCCCGTGCAGCAGCGCGCCGCCCTTCTCGCCGAGATGGGTGCGCTCGGCGAGGCCGGTCCACTTCTCCAGCACCTCGCCCTGCTCGTGCAACTGCGCGGCCCGCTCCTCGCCGGGGTACTGCATCATGCGGGTGAACCAGTCCTCCGCGCGGTCCGGGATCGGTACCGGCGTGCCGACCTGGGCCGGCGACGGCGCGCCCGGGGTGGCGGCGCGGGGGAAGAAGTCCTTGGGCAGCTGGGTCTGCGGGCCGCCGCCGCCGTACGACTCGGGCCGGCCCCAGGCCGGCGAGCCCTCCGGTTGCGGTGCCACGACCGAGCGCAGCGTCGGGGTACCGGCCGGGACGGCGAGCACCCGCGCCTCGTCGACCGGGTTGCCCTTCCACACCTTGCCCGACGGCTCGGGCGCCCAGCCGTGCGGCAGCGCCGAGGTCTCCCGGATGGCCGCCTCGCCGGTCGACGCGAGCTGGCTGGCGTAGGCTTCCGCCTCCTCCTGTGTGGCGACGATGTGGTCGACGAACGCGCCGGGCGGCCCGACCCGCACCGCGTACCCGTCCTGCTCGGTCACCTGGAAGTACGACTCGGGCGCCCACTCGCCGTTCTTCAGCTGGCCGAGCGAGCCGTGGAACGGGCCGGGTGCGTCGGGCTTCGACGGGTCCCACGGGCCGACCGCGGGATCGACCTCCAACTGGCCCGGCGCGTTGAGCTTGGCGCCGGTCGGCTTGCCGGTGACCGGATCGAGGCCGAGCGCGCTGCGTACCTTCGGGTCGCTCCAGTCGACGTCGGTGCTCCGGGTGGGCGCCGCCCGCGGGGTACCCTGCGTCGTCTGTACCTCGCCGGGCTGCAGTCCGAGGGCGGCCTCGTCGATGATGACGGAGGGCTCCGGGGCCGGGGGAGCGGGCGGTGCCGTGTTCGCGAAGTCGAACATGTTCTGCATGCCCGGCTCGTCGAAGCCCGGCGCCATCTGCCGGTACGGCCGGCCGTCCGCGCCGAAGGCGGCGTGCAGGTCCTGGTGCGCCGAGGATCCGGTGCGCGTCGCGTAGAGGTTCTCCGGATCGAGCGCGCGGTCGGGGTACTGGCGCATCGGGTACTGCTCGTGGTGGATCGGTCCCTGCCAGTCCTCGGGCAGGTCCATCCGGTCGCGCAGCTTGTTGAACTCGGCACGCGGTCCCCGGTCGGGTCCCGGCCGCCGCCGCCCGGCCGCGTCCTGCTCGATGTCGAACAGTTCCTCGTCGGTGCGGAACCCGCGCACGTCGCCGCTCTCCGCGACCTTCAGCATCGCCTCGGCCCGCTCCGGCGGCATGTCGACGTGTACCGGCTCCTCCGGCGCCGACGGCACGTGGTACTCCTCCGGCCACACCTCGTTGCCCGGTGCCGGTTCGGCTTCGATCGTCAGCTCGCCCGACGCGGTCTTCGGGGCCGGCCTCGGCGGCGGGGTGTCCTCGGCCGGCTTCGGTGGCGTCTCCTCGGTCTCGTGGCCGCCGCCCTTGCCGAGCCCGCCGGCCGCGGCACCGGCCAGGCCGCCGAGCGCGCCGCCCATCTCCTTGCCGCCCTCTTCCAGTACCTTGCCCTGCGCCTCGATCGCCCGCGGGTCGGCGGCACTGGTGAACGTGTGCAGCGAGCGGAACAGCACGACGAGCGGCTGCAGCGCCATCTTCACCCCGCCGAGCACCGCACCGGCCGCACCGAACGCCAGCGCGATCTCGCCCGCGGCGACGGCCAGCGGAGCCAGCGCGCCGAGGGTGAAGAAGGCGGCGGCGGTCGCCGCGACCGCGACGATGCCGACCACGCCGGCCAACACGTTGACGAGGTTCGACGCCATGTCGAGGATCGCGCAGACGCCCTCGATGTCGTTGGCCGCCTGCTCGTACCCGGACGATCCCTCGCCCATGTGCCCCATGAGGTCGGCGTCGTGGCCGAGCGCGCCGGCGGCGATCGCCTTCGCGGCGAAGACCCCGCCGACGACCTGGCCGATGCCCGGGATGGACTCCTCGACCGCGGCGAGGCCGAGCGTCATGCCGGCACCGGCGACGAACGCGTCGCCGAAGCTGTCACCCATCCCGCCGCCGACCTCTTCGGCGATGAAGTCGGCGCGGCCCTCCGAACCCGTGCCGCCCACCCGCGCGCCGGCCTGCGCCCACCGCTGGTGCTCGACCAGCTCGCCGTCGACCAGTTCCAGCATCGAGGTGTCCAGGTCACCGGCGCCGGTGTCCGGCTCCGCGGGCGGTTCCACTTCCGCGATGGGCGGGGTCACGTCGGTCGCTGGCGCGGGTGCGGGTCCGTCGGGTGCGGGCGCACCGCCAGGGGTACCGGCGTCCGGCGCGCCGCCCGCGTGACCCGGCCCGCCATCCGCTGCGGGCGCGGGCGCCGGCCCGGCCTCGGGCGCCGTCCCGCCGTCGGGTGTCGGCCCGGCCTCGGGCGTCGGCGTGCCCGCATCGGCCGCGGGAGCCGGCCCGGCATCGGCCGCGGGCACCGGGCCGCCGTCGGGTGCGCCGCCGTCGGGCGTGGCGGCCGGCACACCGCCGACCACGCTTGCCATGCCGTCGTTGCCGACCGTGCTCTGCAACCGGGTCAGCGCGTCTTCGGGCGACTCCTCCGGGCTCTGCGCCGGACCGGCGGGTCGCGGCACGCGCGCGGGGTCCTCCGCGCTCTGCTCGGCGACCGGCATCCGGTCGGTCAGGCGACCCATCGGCCTATCGTGCCATGACGATGCTCATGGTCTGGGTACCCTCGCCTCGTACGCGGCCTTCACCCCCGCGAAGGCGGCGGTGCCCCAGCGCTCCCGCAGGGCCAGCAGGTGCGGCTGGAACGCCGCGCGGGCACCGTCAGCACCGACCAGGTCGCGTAGCGTGGCCCAGCCGACGGCGAGCGCCGCGTACGCGCCGGCCCGGTCGCCCAGGGCGTCGGCGAGCGCCGCGAGCGCGACGGCCGCGGCCAGGTACCCGGTCGCCGAGCGCCCCGCGAGCGCCTCGGTCCGGGCGCGCTCGGCGTGCATCCGGGCGGCCACCGGGTCCTTGCGGTCCAGGGCGCGCGCGGCGGCGAGCAGCGCGAGCCGGGCGGCCGCCTCGTGTGACCCGGTGTCGACCTCGGTCGCGAGCCGGTCGGCCAGCTCGTCGGCGAGCCGTTCGGCGAGCTCTACCTGGCCGGCCGACTGGAGCTCGGCCACACCGTCCACAAGGGACAGTGCCGGGTCGGCCGACCCGGCGGCGGCCCGGCGGAAGGCGGCCAGGGCATCGTCGGGCCGGCCGGCGGCGAGCAGCGCACTGGCGTACCCCCGCTCCAGCGTGGCCTCCGGTCCGGCCGCGTCGAGGGCGGCCGCGAAGTCGCAGACGGCGGCCGCCGGATCGCCGGCCGCGAGCGCCGCGGCGCCGGCCTCCCGGTAGGTCGCGGCACCCGGCGCGGCGTCGACCGCGCGGCCGGCCAGCGTGACCGCCTCGTCCCGGTGGCCGGCGTGCCGGGCGAGCGCGGCGGCCAGGCGCAGGCAGCGGGCCTCTTCGGCGGCGTCGCCGATCTCGTGCCAGGCGCCGGCCGCGGCGCGCAGCAGTTCCGCCGCGCCGGCCAGGTCACCGGCGGCCAACCGGGCGCGCGCGTCCTGCATGAACCCGTCCGTCGTCACTGTGCTACATCCTGATCCGCTGCGCGAAGCGCTCCGGTGCGACGTCTTCCCTCGTCGCTGCGCTCCTCAGTCCAGACGCCGCCGCGCTTCGCTGCGCTCGTGCTACATCCTGACCCGCTGCGGTCATGCCAGCAGGTCCTGGTACGGCGCGAAGTCGGACTGGTGGTACAGCCGGCCCAGCTTGAGGAACTCGCGGTGCGTCGCGCGCATCAGGTCGGCCATCGACACCGGGCGGCGCTCCTCGGCGGCGAAGTATGCGGCGGCGAGCGCGACGTTGCGGATGTTGCCGCCGGTCAGGTTGAAGCGCTGGGCCATGACGTCGAGGTCGAGGTCGGCGGCGCGGGGCAGGCCGGGCCGCAGCGCCAGGTCCCAGATGCGGCGGCGGTACTCCGCGTCGGGCGCCGGGAAGTCGATGATCGCGTCGAGCCGGCGGGTGAACGCGTCGTCGAGGTTGGCGCGCAGGTTGGTGGCGAGGATCGCGACCCCGTCGAAGGTCTCCATGCGCTGCAACAGGTATGCCGTCTCCACGTTGGCGTACCGGTCGTGCGCGTCCTTCACGTCGCTGCGCTTGCCGAACAGCGCGTCGGCCTCGTCGAAGAACAGCACGCCGTTGACGCGTTCGGCTTCGGCGAAGATGCGTTCCAGGTTCTTCTCGGTCTCGCCGATGTACTTGTCCACCACCGTCGCCAGGTCCACGGTGTACAGGTCGAAGCCGAGCTCGTAGGCGATGACCTCGGCCGCCATCGTCTTACCGGTACCCGACGGGCCGGCGAACAGTGCCGACACGCCCTCGCCGCGGCCGCCGCCCTGCCGCATGCCCCACTCGTCGAGTACCACGCCCCGCCGGCGCGCCTGCCCGACCAGTTCCCGCAGCAGCTGCATGGGTCGCGGGGGCAGCACGATGTCGTCCCAGCCGACCGCCGGCTCGATCCGGGTGGCCAGCCGTTCCAGGCCCGCGGCGTTCTGCGAGCGGGTACCGGCGCGCAGGTCCTCCCGCCCGATCGGCCGGCCCGCGTGGGTGGCCTGCCACCAGGCGGCGCTGGCCGCCCGTTCGACCTGCCGGGGGTCGAGGTTGGCGGTGGACACCACGGCGGTCACGTCCAGCCCCGGCTCCACCTCGCCGGCCAGAAGCGCGGTCCAGAACGCGGCGACCTCTGCCGCGGGTACCGTCGGGGCTTCCAGGCACAGCGGCACCTCGGCGGTCCACAGCGGGTCCCACGAGCGCCGGCCGAACAGCACCACCGGCCACGACGGGTCGCAGAACTCGCCCACGGCCGCGCCCAGCTCGTCGACCGGACCGGCGACCAGCCCGGCGCCGAGCAGCCGGGCCTCGCGCCGCGCGGCCCGGGCGACGGCGCGGACGTCGGCCACCGGCCGGGTCAGGTCCAGCACCACGGCCGCCATGCCGAGTTCGGCGAACGCGGCCGCGGCGAACGCGGCGGCCGAGCTGCGCCGGCCCTCGTGCAGGTAGCACAGCACGGCACCGCGGCGCAGCGTACCGGCCAGCTCCTTCGGCTCGCCGGCCAGCACCGGCACCGGCGGCACCACCAGCCGGTCGAGTACCGGATCGGGCGCGTCGTCGCCGAGCAGGTGCATGACGACCCGGTCCGGGGTGCGCAGCGCCCGGGTCAGGAACGGCCGGTCGGCGTCGAGCACCTCGACCAGGCCGCCGTCGACGAGTGGCGCACCGGCGGCGAGCCGGCCGCGCGCGGCCGCGGCGAGGCCGGGCGCGCCGACCAGCTCCAGGGCCAGCCCGATACTGGCGCGGCGGCGGGTCAGGTCGTCGTGCAGGTACCCGTACAGCCGCTCGAACCGCTGGTCGACCTCGGGCGCGAGGGCGAGCAGCAGCAGGTCGACGTCGGTCGGCTGGAGCCCGAAGCTGCGTTCGAGGCGGCGCAGCCGCAGCACCGCGCCGGTCGCCTCGGCCCGGTCGGCGTCGGACTCGACCCGGGCCAGTACCGCGTCGATCTCGGGGTTGTGCCGGGCCGGCGGCCGCAGGGCGAGCAGCCGGTCCACCTCGCCGTCGCTGAGGTACAGGCCACGGAAGGGGTCCGGCCCCTCGCGTGGGGTACCGCGCCGGCGCAGCACCACATCCCGTACCCGGGCCTCGGTCACCGCCAGCCGGGACAGCACATGGTCGAGCGACGGGTCGCTGGATCCCCCCCGGTCCGGCTGGCTCACCCTGACAGCATTCGCGACCGGCCCGGACCTGGCAAGGACCGAAGGGCCGACCCGCGCCGACCCGTTCGGGCCAGGGGGCTCACCAGGGGTTTCGCCGGCCCGTGCGCGGGGCAAACAGCAGCGGAGTCCGACCATGAGGAGGCGGCCGTGTCGACTGACGCCATCGTGTTGCTGAAGGAAGACCACAAGCGGGTACGCAAGCTGTTCAAGCAGTTCCAGGCGGCCGGGCGCAACGCCACGGCGGAGAAGCGCCGCCTCGTCGGCCAGATCCTCGAAGAGCTGACCGTGCACACCTACCTGGAGAACGAGGTCATGTACCCCGAGGTGCGCAAGCTGCTGCCCGATCTGGAAGAGGACGTCCTGGAGTCCTACGAGGAGCACCACGTCGCCGACCTGCTGTGCTTCGAGCTGTCGACGATGAGCCCGGACGACGAACGGTTCGAGGCCAAGACGATGGTCCTCATCGAGAGCGTGACGCACCACATCGAGGAGGAGGAGCAGGACTGGTTCCCGAAGGTGCGCGAAGGCCTGGGACGCAAGCAGTTGCAGGAGCTGGGTGCCCGGATGGCGGAGCTTCGGGAGAAGGCACCGCGCAAGCCCGCGCAGCCCGGCGCGCTGAAGAAGGCCATCGACGCGCTGACCGCGTGAGGTGGGGCCGCCGCTTGCGGCGGCCCCACGTGTCACGGCGCCTTCGGGCCGACGTCGGCCGCGGTCAACGGGCGGTGCTGCGGGCCGGCGGCCCCGAACTCGTCCGCGCCGACATCTTTCGGGCCGGTCCGGCTCTGGCCGTCCATGTCCAGCGACACCATGGGGTACCCGCCGACGCCCGCGTCGATGGCCGGGCTGCCGGACGACAGGCGCAGCAGGCCGCCGTCGCCGGGTACGAGCCTCGGGTCGACCATCCGGAAGGTACCCTTCGGGAAGCTGCCCGGGGTGCCGCCGAACAGGACGTTGCCCTCGTCCCTGAGCTGGGTACCGGTGCCGGTGAGCAGCGCGCCGCCCCGGTCCACGAAGATGTTGTCGGCCAGCGTGATGTCGCTCGGGTCGAACTTCTTGTCGCTGCCGTACCGGGCGGCGCCGGCCCGACTGCTCTGGAACGTGTTGAACGCGACGAGGCAGTGGTCGGCCGCCTCGTGCGCCCGGGTGCTCCTGGTGTCGTCGCGGATCTCCCCGCCGCCGATCTCCAGCGCCTGGCCGGTCGTGCCCTGCACCACGTTGTTGATGACCACGTGGTTGTTGCCGAAGAACCGGATCCCGGTGGTACCGCCGATGAGGAGGTTGCCCTCCACCAGGGTTCCCCAGCCGTGCCGCAGCGACAGCGTGCCCCGGCTGTTGAGGATGGTGTTGTAGCGCACGATGTTGTCCGACGACTTCACCGAGATGGCTTCGGAGTCGCCGTTGGCCTTCTCGAAGAGGTTGAGCTCGACCAGCGCGTGCGCGTCGGCGTGCTGCCGGCCGGACAGGCCCAGCCGCAGCGACTCGCCGCCGTTGGCGCCGCCGAAGTGGTGGTTGAAGAACCAGTTGTGGTGGATGTGCACGTTCTTCGCCATGCCGCTGGAACCGGGTCCGCTGATCTGCAGGTACACCCCGGCGGTGGATTTGTTGAGGAACGCGTTGTGGTCGACCTCGCTGTTGTCGGCCGATACCGTGACCAGGTTGCCACTTCGGTTGCTGGCAAAGGTGTTGCGGGTGATGCGGACCGCGGCCGCGGCCGGAGGTACGGTGAGGCTCGCGTCGCCGGTGAACGTGAAGCCCTCGACCACCACGTTGGACACCGTGCCGAACCGGATCGCGTCGGCGTCGGTGAGCCGCACCCCGCCGGTGTTGCGGGCGGCGATGGTGATGGGGGCGGTCGCGGTACCCGACCGGGTCAGCGTCAGCGGGGTGCCGTAACTGCCGTCGGCCACCAGGATGCGGTCACCCGGTCGGGCGGTTGCCAGGGCCGAGGCGAGCGTGGCCGGGCTCGACACGGACATCGTCCGGGGTGCGGTCGCGGCGAAGCCGGGCCAGGCGAGGATGGCCGGTGTCCCGAGCGCGACCGCCGAGCCGGCCACCAGAAGTAGGCTGCGGCGCCATCGTCTTTCCATGGGTCTCCCCTTAGCGGCGTTGGGGTCTTGACTTGGTCCACACACGGTAGGGTGATCATTGACCGCAATCAATAAAGTGTCCTGCCTGCCGAAACGCATCGCGAATCGTCGTATCGCGGTTACCGTGCGCCTACCCCATTCCGGTGGCGAAGGTTGTTCGCTAACTTTGCCCAATGACGTCCATCGACGAATCCGCGATCGTCGGCACTTCCCCCGACGCCACCCCCGTCGGCAGGGTGCCTGCCGCCACACCCACCGAGAACCTCGTCATGATGCTGTTCGGCTGCTGGCTCATCGGCGGTGCACTGCTGGACGGCTGGGCACACAGCAACATCCTCAAGACTCTGGAGAGCTTCTTCACGCCCTGGCACGCGGTCCTGTACAGCGGATTCGCGGCCTGCGCGGGGTGGACCGTGCTCATCGGGTACCGCCGCCGGCACGTCGCCCCGGAATGGTGGCGCAACGGCTGGCCGCCCGGGTACCGCGTCGGTGCGCTCGGCGTAGTGATCTTCCTCTTCGCCGGTGGCGCGGACATGGTATGGCACACCGTGTTCGGCATCGAGTCCAACCTGGCGGCCGCACTCAGTCCGTCGCACCTGCTGCTCGCAGTCGGCACCGTGCTGCTGTTGACGAGCCCGCTGCGGTCCTGGTGGGCCGCGGGCTCGCCGAAGGGGCTGCCGGCCGCCGCCGCGATCGGCGCGCTGGCCCTGGGTACCACCGCCGTGTCGGTCTTCCTGACCTACGCCGTTGCGTTCCACCCCGGCTGGCCGTTGCGGCTCTATGTGCAGAAGGACATCGGCACGGTGCAGAGCAACCAGGCGGCGCTGGGCGTGGCGAGCTACGTCGTGACGACCGCGGTGCTGGTCGTCGCGTTGCTGTTCGTCCTGCGGCGGCGGGCCACCCCGGGCACCGCGACGGCGACACTCGGCGCGGTCGCCCTGTTCGAGCTGGGCACGCACGAGTTCCCCGGCGCGCTCACCATCGCGGCGCTGGCGGCACTCATGGCGGCCGCGGTCGTCGACCTGCTGCTGGTGCGGCTGGACCGCATCCGCGGTACCGACGCACCGTTGCGCCTGCCGATCGCCGGTGCGCTGCTGCCGGCGCTCATCTGGCCGGCCCAGTTCGTCGCGTTGGACCTCGCGGCCGGCGTGCACTGGCCGGCTGAGCTCATCGGCGGCTCGGTCGTCGTGTCCGTCGGTGTCGGAGCGCTGCTCGGCGGGCTCGCCGCGCGGCCGGCGCCGGTCACCGTCAACACATAGTGCCTGACGTCAGCGGCTGCGCGCCCGGCGTACCACCGGTCCTGAGTGGTACGCCGGGCTCGTTCGCGCGCCAGGTGATGACCGGCCGGCATCCCGCGCTGCTGGACGAGGTACGGGCGGCGTACCCGTACGGCCCGGCCGAACACGCCGGCCTCGACCGGTTGCGCGCCGAGATCGACGGCGTGGTCGAGCCGTTGCCCGGTTGGGACAGCCCGTACTTCGGTCGCCCCTGGCTGGACGTGCCGTTCCTGTGGGCGGAGAGCTGCTTCTACCACAAGCTGCTGCGCGCCGTCGGGTACCCGGGTCCGGGGCCGTGGCAGGGCGTGGACCCGTTCGGGTTCCTGAAGGAGGCGGACCTGTCATCGTCCACAGTGGACGATGACCTGACGCAGCTGGCCAAGCTCGGCGAGCTGCCCGAGCAGGCGCGGACCGGGGTACTGCTGCACGCGGCGTTGTGGGGCAACCGGGCCGATCTCGGCTTCCGCATCGGGCAGGCCGCGGACGGGGGTACCCCGCCGGACGAGACCGATCTGGTCGCCGACGAGAGCGCCGCCCTCGGTACCATGCTGGCGCCGGAGTCGGGCCGGCGGGTCGCGGTACTGGCGGACAACGCCGGCCGGGAGCTCATCGCCGATCTGGTGCTGGCCGACCACCTGCTCGGTACCGGCGCCGCCGCAACCGTTGTCCTGCACGTGAAACCGCACCCGTACTACGTCTCCGACGCCACCACCGCCGACCTCGTCGCGGCGCTGCGCCGGCTCGCGACCGGGCCACCGGTTGCGGCAGGTATCGCGCAGCGGCTGCACGACGCCCGGTTCGCCGTCGACACGCATCCGTTCTGGGGCGGGCCGGACACGTTCCACGCCATGCCCGGCGAGCTGCGCAACGAACTGGCGAATGTCGATCTCGTCATCGCCAAGGGCGACCTGAACTACCGCCGCCTGGTCGGCGACTGCCGCTGGCCGGCGACCACCCCGTTCGCCGAGCTGGTCGGCTACTTCCCGACCGCGGTCGCCGCGCTGCGTACCCTCAAGTGCGAGGTAGCGGCCGGCATCGATCCCGGTCGGCTCGCCGAACTGGAGTCGTCGGGGCGGCCGTGGCGCACCGGCGGCGGGTACGGCCTCATCCAACTGGCGGCCGCGCCGCCGACGCGGATCAGCGCGCCACGGCGAGGATGACGCCGAGCACCGCGAGAGTCAGCAACGCCAACAGGAACGCGACGGCGAGCTGGCGGTGCTGCGACGCGACCGGCGGCTCGGGCGGCAGGTCGCGGGTGACCGCCGCGAGGTCGCCGTTGGTCACCGCGGCGAAGGCCCGGTCGATCCGCTGGCCGAACTCTTCGAGGGTCAGCCGTCCGGCCGCGGTGTGCCGCTGCAGGGCAGCGACCACCCGCTCGCGGTCGGCGTCGGACGCCCGAAGGCCGGGATCTGTCACGGTCGGTCCCTTTCCCTGCCGGACAGGGTACCTGCGGACTGCGTTGAGGCGGTACCGTGCGGCATGGCACAACAGACCGGTAACGGGCTCCTGGTCATCGAACGCCTTCTCCGTGACCGCGAGGGCGTCTGGCAGCAGATCATCGACGAGCGCGACCTGAGCGGGCTGACCGGCCAGATGCTGGCCAGCTCGGCGGTCAGCCTCGGCCTGTACGGCGCCGTGCTGGGCGCGTCGAACAGCTGGGCGCAGGCGCTGTCCTCCACCGTCAAGCTGCCGCTGCTGTTCCTCGCCACGCTGGCCATCTGCCTCCCCACGCTCTATCTGTTCAACCTCGTCTTCGGTGCGAAACTGTCGATGATGCAGGCGGTGACGCTGATCCTGGTCTCCGTGACGGTGACGTCGGTGCTCACGCTGGCGTTCGCGCCGATCAGCCTGTTCTTCCTGATCTCGGCGCACAACTACTCGTTCTTCAAGCTGCTCAACGTGGGCATCCTGGCGCTGACCGCGATCGTGGGGCTGCGCTTCCTCACCGCCGGCATGCGCGCCCTCAACGAGCATCAGGAGCTGCGCGACGCGCCCGCGCTGGTCGCGCCGCCTGCGGCGGAGGAGGTGGTACCGGTACCGAATGGCGGCCCGGCTGACGGGCAGAGTGCCGTCGCGGTCCTCATCGCGCCCGCCGCGCCGGCCGCGCCGGCCCCGGTCCGGCCGCTGCCGCCGAAGTCCAGCAGCATGTCGCTGCTGTACATCTGGATCCTGCTGTTCGGCTTCGTGGGCACCCAGCTGGGCTGGACGTTGCGGCCGTTCTTCGGCGACCCGGGCCGGCCGTTCGCGCTCTTCCGGCACATCGAGGGCACGTTCTACGCCGACATCCTGCACACGATCGGGCGGATCCTCACGGGCGGCTGACAGAAAAGATCGGATGAATCGCTTGACCGGAGGCGGGTCGACAAGGTAGACGAGTATCTATGATTCCTGGCCGACTCCGGGTGGTTCTCGCATCGATGGCCGCCGCCGTCCTCGGCGTGGCGGCGTGGCAGGTCGCGTTCGGCGGCCTCGCCGCACACGCCGCCACGGCGGCCACCGTGTTCGTCTCGCCGTCCGGCGATGACGCGAACTCCGGTACCTCGGCCGCGCAGGCCGTCCGCACGCTCGGCCGGGCCCAGCAACTCGTCCGCGGGCTGAACCAGAACATGACCGGCGACGTCCGGGTACAGCTGGCCGGCGGTACCTATCGGATGACTGCGCCGTTGCAGCTCGACGCGCACGACTCCGGTACCGGCGGCTTCAACGTCGTCTGGACCGCGGCCTCCGGCGCCCGCCCGGTGCTCAACGGCGGGGTGGCCATCAGCGGCTGGAAACAGGTGGACGCGGCGAAGAACCTGTGGTCCGCGCCGGTGCCCGCGGGCCTTTCCACCCGCCAGCTCTACGTCAACGGCAAGCGGGCCAACCGCGCCAGCGGTGCGGCACCGGTGACGCTGACCTGGACGGCGACCGGGTACACCGCGTCGGGCACCGCGATGAGCAAGTGGCGCAACCCCGGCGACATCGAGTTCGTGTACCAGGGCGGCCTCGGCGCCTGGACGCAGATCCGCTGCTCGGTCGGCCGGATCGGCTCCAACGGCACCATCACGATGGGCCAGCCCTGCTGGAACAACTCCAACCAGCGGCACATCAAGCCGGAGTGGAACCGCACCGCCGACCTGGTCGGCCCCGGCCGGCTCGGCAACCCCGGCCCGGAGCCGGGCGGCGCCGGCATCCCGCCGACCTCGGTGGAGAACGCGTTCGAACTGCTCGACACCGCGGGGGAGTGGTACCTCGACCGCCCGGCCAACACCGTGTACTACATCCCGCGGTCGGGCGAGAACCTCGCCACCGCAACGGTTACCGCGCCGGTACTGCAGCAGCTCGTCACCGGCAACGGGGTACAGCACGTGGTATTCAACGGGCTGCAGTTCTCCTACGCCACGTGGCTGACACCCAGCAGCGACACCGGCTTCTCCGAGATCCAGGCCGGATACACCATCACCGGCAGCAACGGTTTCGCGGTACAGGGGCTGTGCGACTTCGCGCCCGGCGGTACCTGCCCGTACGGCGCCTGGACCAAGGAACCGGCCAACGTCTCCTTCACCAACGCGCGCAACGTCCAGTTCACCAACAACGGGTTCGTGCACCTCGGCGCGGCCGGGCTGGACCTGGGCAACGGCAGCCAGAACGATCTGGTCAAGGGCAACGTGTTCACCGACATCTCCGGCAACGGGATCGAGCTCGGTGCGGTGGACAAGCCGCTGGCCACCGGCGCCGACAAGACGACCGCGAACACCATCGCGGACAACCACATCTTCGCCGCGGCGGTGGAGTA
>VAWN01000190.1:2630-3089 GCA_005885555.1 Actinomycetota bacterium | reverse complement strand
CGGCGCAGATCCATTCGGCGACCCGGTTGGGGTCGGGGTCCCACATGCGCACGGTGGTATCGGATCCGCTGGCGGCGAGGACGTGCCCGTGCGGTGCGTATCCGATGGTGTAGACGGCGTTGGTGGCGCTCTCCAGCGTGGCGAGGACGGTCGGTTGGCGGGGACGGGAGACGTCCCACAGCCAGACCGTGTTGTCGGTGACTCCGGCCGCGAGGGTGTGGCCGTCAGCGGAATAGGCCAGCCAGTAGACGTAGCCGGTGGGTCCGGCGATCGGCGGTCCGATGGGGCTGGGGCCGCCGGGGTGGGTGAGGTCCCACAGTCGCACGGTGCTGTCGGCGCTGCCTTCCGCCAGTGTCCGTCCGTCGGGACTGAAGGCGACCGAGTACGTGTAGCTGTGCGCCCCGGTCAGTGGCGGGCCGAGCGCGGACGGATGGTCGGGACGGCTCACGTCCCACAGGT
>VAWN01000190.1:1139-2543 GCA_005885555.1 Actinomycetota bacterium | reverse complement strand
TGGACCGCGGTGTCGTCGCCGCCGGCGGCGAGCAGGTGTCCGTCCGGGCTGAACGCGACACTTTCGACCAGCGCCGTCGGTCCGGTGAGCGGTGGTCCGAGGAGGGCTGGTCGGCTGGGATCGGTGGTGTCCCACAGTTGTACCGGTCCGGTGCGGGTACCGATGGCGAGGGTGTGTCCCGACGGGCTGAAGGCGGCGGTGCCGGCGAACGGAGCGTCCGGAGACGGGCTCACCAGCGGCGGGCCGAGCGGGACCGGTTGTCGCGGGTTGGTGACGTCCCACCGCCACACCGTTCCGTCTTTGCTGGCGGCGGCGACGGTCTGACCGTCCGGGCTGAAGGTGACGCCGAAGACGCCGCTGGTCGGGCCGGTGAGGATGGGTCCGGGAAACGTCCAGAGGCGGACGGTTCCGTCCGTGGAGCTGCTGGCCACGGTGTGCCCGTCGGCGCCGTACGTGATGGCGGTGACCGGCGCCGGATGCGGCAGCTTGAGCGCGACGTGTCGGGTGGCCAGGTCCCAGACCGTGACGGTGTCGTCGGAGGAGCCGGCGGCGATGCTGCGTCCGTCGGGGCTGAAGACGACGGCGTTGACCCAACTGGTCGGGCCGGTCAGCGGGGACGGGTACGGCAACGGGTGGGCCGGGTCGGCAACGTTCCACAGCCGGACGCTGTTGTCGCCGCTGCCGGCGGCAAGGGTTCGCCCGTCGGGGCTGAACGCCACCGTGTACACCTTCAGCGTCGGGCCGGTCAGCGGTGGCCCCAGCGGTACCGGCCGGCGCGGGTCCGACAGGCTCCACAGCCGTACCGTGGTGTCCGCGCTGCCGGCGGCGAGGAGCCGACCGTCCGGGCTGAAGGTCACCGCCTGGATCGGCTCGGCGGGGCCGGTGAGCCTCGCGATGAGGGACACCTGCTTCGCGTCGGTGATGTCCCACAGATAGACGGTCTTGTCCGCGCTCCCGGCCGCGAGCAGGTGCCGGTCCGGGCTGAACGCCACCGAGTACACCGTCGACGTGGGACCGGACAGGGTGGCCAGCGGGACCGGCTGGCCCGGGTTGCTGATGTCCCACAGGTAGATGCGACCGTCCGCGCCCGCGGCGGCCACGGTGCGACCGTCCGGGCTGAAGGCGACGGAGAACAACGCCAGCCGCGCACCGGCCAGCGGGCCTGACCGAGGTATCGGATGCTGGGGGTTGCTGACGTCCCACACGCGTACCGTGCTGTCCAGGCCGGCGGCGGCGAGCAGGCGTCGGTCCGCGCTGAACGCGACGGACTGGGCGGCACTGGGGAAGGCGTGCAGTCTGGTCGCGGCCGGGGTGACGAACGAGTCCAGCAGGCTGGACCGCGCTTCCACGGTCGGCGCGATCCGGTATGCGGCCAGGCTCAGCTGCATGGACAACGACACGTCC
>VAWN01000190.1:560-1066 GCA_005885555.1 Actinomycetota bacterium | reverse complement strand
CCGCCCGCTGCTGCAGCGCGTACCCGGCGAACAGGCTGGCGACGAGAACGAGCACGGTCAGCGCGGCGACCAGTTGGTAGAGCCGGGTGGTCCGCCGGCGGGCCTGGCGGATGCTGGCGTCGAGAAACTCCAGGGTTGACACGGGCAGGTCGTGGCGATGGTCGGCCGCCCATGCCTGGGCCGCGGCCAGCCGGGTGCCCTGGTACAGCTCGCCCGGATCCCGCTGGTCGCGTAGCCAGGCGGCGGAGGAGTCGGTGAGGTGCTGGCCGATGATCAGTCCTGCGCGGTCGCCGTCCAACCATGCGCGCAACTGGGGCCACGCGGTCAGCAGCGCGTCGTGACTGATCTCAACGGTCTCCTGGTCGATGGTCAGCAGGCGCTGCGCGACGAACCGGTCGATGACGTCGTCCACGGCCGCGGTACCCGCTGTGGCGTGTTCGGCCTGCAACTGGGCGATGGCGACGCGCCGGCGGGTGTCGGCCGCGTCGGCGGCGAGGCGCACCAGG
>VAWN01000190.1:0-508 GCA_005885555.1 Actinomycetota bacterium | reverse complement strand
TACACCCGGTCGGCGCTGGCCGCGACCGCCCCGGCGATACCGCCGACCGCGCGGTAGTCGTCAATGGTGAGGCGGCGGCCCTGCCCCTGGTTCCAGGTCGCGTACAGGGCGTAGGACAACAGCGGCAAGGTACCGGGGTCGTGGCCGGCGTCCGGAATCCGGCTCGCCCCCCGCGGTGACACCTCCCGAAGCAGCAGCTCCACGAGGCCGTCCTCGATCTCGATCTTCGCCTTTCTCGCGGGTTCCGTGATGGCCTCCCGCAGTTCGTCCTCGGTCATCGGTCCCACGGCGACCTGCCCTGCCTGGACGGCGGCGACCAGGTCGGGAAGCCGCAACAGCGGGGCGTAGAAGTCGGCGCGAAGACCGACAACGACGAGGGCACCGCCGGCACGGGCGGCCGCGCACAGCGCCGCGACGAACGCCTGCCGCTCCGTGTCGTCCGCGCAGGCCGTGAACAGTTCCTCGAACTGGTCGACGACCAGTACCAGCCGCGGCCCCGGCATACCTG
>VAWN01000116.1 GCA_005885555.1 Actinomycetota bacterium | reverse complement strand
CTACCCCCGAACCGCCGATCAAACACCAAACCCACCACATCCCGATGCCGCACCCCGACACCCTTCGGCACCCCCGTCGACCCCGACGTATACTCCACATACGCCAAACACTCCGGATCCACCCCCACCACCAACGGATCCACCATCTCACCCGAAAGCGACGCCTCACCGTCCAACACCACCAACGGCCCACCATGGACAGACGCCGCAGTCGACCCCCACACCCCATCGGTCACCACCACCGACACCCCAGCCTGCCCCAACACCAACCGCATCCGCTCAACCGGCGCACGCACATCCACCGGCACATACGCCCCACCCGCCTTCAACACGGCCAGCACCGCCACCACCATCTCCACCGACCGCTCAACCAACACCCCCACCCGACCCTCCGGCCGCACCCCGAGACGGATCAGCCGACGCGCCAGGCGGTTAGACCACCCATCCAACTCCGCATACGTCAACACAAACCCATCACCCACCACCGCCGTGGCGGTAGGGGTACGCCGCACCTGCACAGCGAACAGCTCCGGGACGGTACCCGTCGGCACCCGATGCGCAGTGTCATTCCACGCATCCAGAACCAGATGCCGCTGCGCCGCCGGCAACAGCGCGAGTTCGCCCACCGGCCGATCCGGCTCGGCGACGATCCCGGACAGCAGTGTCTCCAGGGATTCCGCCAGTCGCTCGATCGTGGCGGGCTCGAACAGGTCGGTGTTGTATTCGACCGTGAGGTTCAGCCCGTCGTCGCGCGGCAGGAACTCCAGCACCAGATCGAACCGTGCCGAGGGCCGGGGCAGGTCGTACTCGGTGAACCGCAGCCCGCCGCCGCGCCGCGGCGGTACCATCGCGTTCTGCAGGACCACGACGGCCTGCACCAGCGGGGTGCGGCTGGCGTCCCGCTCCGGCTGCAGCTCCTCCACCAGCCGGTCGAACGGGACGTCGTCGTGCGCGAAAGCCTCCAGTACCGTCTCCCGCACCCGATCCAGGAACCTGGTGAACGGTTGCCCGCCGGCCACATCGGCGCGCAGCACGACCGTGTTGACGAAGAAGCCGACGAGGTCCTCCAGGTCGGCGCGGTTGCGGCCGGAGGTCGCGGTACCGACGGCCACGTCGCGCTGGTTGGCGTACCGGGACAGCAGCACCTGCACGGCGGCGACGAGAGTCATGAACAGGGTGGCGCCCTGTGTCTGTCCCAGACCGGTCAGCCGCCGGACCAGCTCCGGCGACAGCTCCCGGCGGTGCACGGCACCGGCGGTCGTGCACTGGTACGGGCGGGGGCG
The DNA here is from genome assembly GCA_005885555.1 of Actinomycetota bacterium. Taxonomy (GTDB): domain Bacteria; phylum Actinomycetota; class Actinomycetes; order Mycobacteriales; family Micromonosporaceae; genus AC-43. Next base: position 4,506 of record VAWN01000116.1, on the reverse strand, counting down.
GTCGGTGGGCAGTTCGAGCGTGGGCAGGTCGGCCAGCTTGTCCCGCCAGTACGCCAGGTGCCCGCCCAGCGCCGGGTCGGCCAGCCGGTCCCGGTGCCACACGGCGTAGTCGGCGTAGTCGATCCGCCGCTCGGGCAGCGCCGGCTCGGTACCGTGCACCGCGGCGTCGTAGCGCGTCACCAGCTCGTCCACGAGTATCCGCACCGACCAGCCGTCGGTGACGATGTGGTGCTGGCTGAGCAGGAGCACGTGCTCGTCCTCGGCCACCCGCACCAGCACCGCCCGGGTCAGCGGGCCCTGCCGCAGGTCGAACGGCCGGCTCAGCTCGTCGGCCAGGATCCGCTCGACGGAACCGTCCACAGTGGAGAAGACCCGCAGCGGTACCGACCCGTGCGCGGCGATGACCTGAACGGCCTGACCGTCCACGGTGTCGAACGTGGTGCGCAGCGACTCGTGCCGCGCGGCCAGCCCGTCGAGCGCCGTCCGGAGCGCCGCGAGGTCGAACGCTCCGGACAGACGCAGCCCGATCCCGGTGTTGTACTCGGTACCGCCCGGGCTCAGGTCGTCCAGGAACCGCAGGCGGCGCTGCGCGGGCGACAGCGGCAGGGCACGCCCACGCGGTACCGGCACGATGGCCTCGTCGACCCCGACGGCCGACGCCTCAACCAGTGCCGCCAGCCGGGCGACCGTCGGCGCGTCGAACAGCGCGCGGGTGGGTAAGCGCACGCCGAACGCGGCCTGGATCCGGGACAGCACAAGGAAGTTGAGGATGGAGTCGCCGCCGAGTTCGAGGAAGTGGTCGTCGCGGCCGACCTCGGCGACGCCGAGCACCTCGGTCCAGATCTCCGCCAGCCGGCGTTCGGTACCGGCGCGCGGCGTCCGGTGCCCATTGCCGGTGGACGCGACGGTAGGCGTGACCGTGGCCGGATCCGCCGCGGACAGCGCCCGCCGGTCGAGCTTTCCGTTGGGGCTCAAGGGAAGCGCGGCCAGCGGCACGAACGTGGCCGGCACCATGTAGTCGGGCAGGGTGCGGCCGAGGTGCGCGCGCAACGCCCGCCCGTCGACCGACGCGCCCGGCGCCGGTACCACGTATGCCGCGAGCCGGTTCAGGCCGTGCCGGTCCGGCTGGGCGACGACGACCGCCTCCGCCACGTCCGCAAGTGCGCGCAGCGCTGTCTCGATCTCGCCCAGCTCCACCCGGAATCCGCGGATCTTCACCTGTTCGTCGACGCGCCCGAGGAACTCCAGCTCCCCGTCGGTCGACCAGCGCACCAGGTCGCCGGTGCGGTACATGCGCGCACCGGGCGACCCGAACGGGTTGGCCACGAACCGTTGTGCGGTCAGGCCCGGCCGGTTCAGGTACCCGCGGGCCAGGCCGATCCCGGCCACGTACAGCTCGCCGGCGACGCCCACCGGTACCGGCCGCAGCGCCTCGTCGAGCACGTGCACGCGGGTGTTCCAGATGGGCCGGCCGATCGGTGGTACGCCGCCGGGGACGAGCGGGTCGCTCCAGCTCGTCACGACCGTCGACTCGGTCGGGCCGTACGAGTTGATCATGTGGCGCCCCGGCGCCCACCGGGCCACGAGCTCGGCGGTGCAGGCGTCCCCGCCGACGATGACCGTCCGGAACGCGGGCAGCCCGTCCCGCGCCGCCTGCGCCGGTACCGTCGCCAGCGCCGCCGGCGGGATCAGCGCGTGGGTCACCTCCCACCGCTCCAGGACCGCGGCGAGGTGGTCGCCCAGCAGCGGACCTTCCGGCGGTACCACCAGCGCCGCGCCCCACGGCAGCGACATGCACAGCTCCAGCACCGACGCGTCGAAGCTGGGCGAGGAGAACTGCAGGATCCGGTCCCCGGGATGCACGTCGTACCGGTCCGCCTCGGCGGCGGAGAAGCTCGCCAGCCCGCGGTGGGACACGACGACGCCCTTGGGCCGGCCGGTCGAGCCGGAGGTGTAGATGACATACGCCGGGTGGTCCACCAGCAACGGGCTCGTCCGCTCCGCGTCGCCGACCGCACCATCGGCGGTACCGTCCAATGTGGACATCACGGCCGGGTCGTCGAGCACGAGCGGCGCAGTGCCGCCGGCCGGCAGGGTACCGACCAGCGCCGCCACCGTGACGACGACCACCGGCCGGGCGTCGGAGAGCATGAACCCGATCCGCGCCGCCGGGTACCCCGGATCGACCGGCAGGAACGCGGCGCCCGCCTTGGCCACCGCCAGCTGCGCCACGACGATCTGCACCGAGCGTGGCAACACCAGCGCCACCACCCGCTCCGGCCCGGCGCCCCGCCCGATCAGCAGCCGGGCCAACCGGTTCGCGGCCGCGTCCAGTTCCGCGAAGCTCAGCGGCCCGGCGTCCGACCACACCGCGGTGCGGTCCGCGTGCCCGGCCACCGCGTCCGCGAACAGCTCCGGCAGCGTCCGTACCGGTACCGGGTGTTCACTGCCGGTCCACTCGTCCCGGATCGACGGGCCGGAGAAGGTGACGTCCTGCGTGACCATCGGGAAACCTTTCCAGGGCGAGGCATCCGGGCCACGCGTCGCGCGGCTCGGAGTTGCAGGGGTGACGGGTCAGGCGATCTGTCGGCGCGCGGCTTCCCGGGCCGGATGCAGCCGGCGGGTCGCCAGCCGGCCGCCGATCTGGATGGCGCGGACGCGACCCGTCCGCGGATCCGCGACGAAGCGACCGCCGACCACCCGGCGGCCCGAGGAGGGATCCCGGTGCGAGAACACCATCCCGTCGTGGAACGTCAGGCGGACCGAGGGATCGCCGTCGACCGACAGGTACAGGCCGCCGTTGCCGGGTGCGACGACGTACTCCATACCGCCGTTCACATAGGTACCGGCACACCCCGGTGGCGGTACCGCGGTCCCGGCCGGCCGGATCGCCGTCCGGGGCGGCGAGATGGGCAGGTCGGTACCGGCCAGCTCGGCCAGCAGGTCCTGCCACAGGCCCAGTCCGGTGTTCGCGTTGCCGGTGAAGGCGATGACCCACCCGTTCACCGGATCCACCCGCAGATGGCAGGCGGTACCGTCGGCGTTGCCGTCGTGCCCGACCCAGCGGGTACCGTCCTCGGCCTCGAACAGCGCCAGGCCGAGCCCCCACCCGTCGGCCAGACCGAAGGGCTCGGCCCACGGCACCGGTTCCCGCATCTGTCCTGTGTAGACCGGCGGGAGCAGATCGGGCCGGCCCGGGTCGAGGTGCAGCAGGCCGAGCCCGAGGAGGTCGGTGGCGCTCAGCGCGAGCGCACCGGCCGGCGCCTCCACGGCCGGAAGTGCCTGGCGGACCGGGCGGATCCGTCCGGTGGTCAGGTTCGCCGAATGCCCGGCGGCGACCGGACGGCCGGTCGCGCGCAGTCCCGGCCCGACGATCGCGGCGGGCTCGATGGACAACGGTCGCAGCAGGATCGAGCCGACGGCCTCCCACCAGTCCATCCCGGTGATCGTCTCGATCAGGTGGCCGGTCAGGACGAAGCCGAGGTTGGAGTACGAGAAGCCGGTACCGGGCGGCTGCACGAGATGCCGCGCGCGGCAGTGGTCCAGCAGGTACCGGCGCGGCGTCGCCGTCGACACCTCTTCGGCGTCGGGGCCGGCGGGCAGCCCGGCGGTGTGGCTCAACACCTGGCGAAGGGTGAGCTGATCGCCCACGTCGGGCAGCTCGGCCAGGTAGTCGCCGAGCGGGCCGTCGAGGTCGAGATCGCCGTCCGCAACCAGGATCATCGCGGTCGTGGCGGTACAGACCTTGGTGATGGAGCCGACGGGAACCGCGGTGTCCGCGGTCATCCTCCGTCGCGTACCGTATTCCGCTTCGCCGAACTCGACGGCGACCGTGTAGCCGTCGTGGTGGATGGCGAGCTGCGCTCCGGGTACCCGGTGCTTGCGGGCGAGCGACGCGAGCCTTCCGCCGACGAATGACAGGACAGGTGGCTCTGGTAAAACCGCAGTCACTGGTGACCTCCGTGGTCCCCCGCACGACTTCCGGACACGGACAGCCGGCCCCCGGCGGCCCGCCCGACCGGTTGTCGGGCAGGCCACCACTGAGAGTCGGATCGCCTCGTCGTCCGGCCGTTCCCGTTTGACGATCAGCGACGATGCCCGCACTTTTGGTGCCGGATCCATGTTCTGAGATCTATCAACACACCTACCAGTACCGTCCATCACCAATGTTCATGACAAATCTCGGGTTTAGCGGGTGCGTGGCGGGGGATAGCCAGCGCGGGCGTCGCGACGGACGGGATTGCGAGCCGGCACCGCCGGGTACCGACATGGTGGGTGGGTGATGTTTCCCAGGAATGGAGGCAGTCATGGGTATCGGCGTGAGCCTGTTCCTGATCGCCGTGGGCGCGATCCTCACCTTCGCCTTGCACCTGCACCACATCGGCGGTGTCAGCGTGGACGTGATCGGCTGGATCCTGATGGCCGTCGGTGCACTCGGCCTGATCGTCACGATGGTCGTCTGGGGTGGCCACCGCCGCGCGGTCGTTACCCGGGAACCCGCCGGCT
>VAWN01000115.1 GCA_005885555.1 Actinomycetota bacterium | reverse complement strand
AGATCGACGACGCGTCCGCCAACGACGTGATGGCCCAGCTGCTCACGCTGGAGTCGGCCGACCCGGACCGGGACATCATGATGTACATCAACTCCCCGGGCGGCTCGTTCACCGCGATGACGGCGATCTACGACACCATGCAGTTCGTCCGGCCGGACATCCAGACCTGCTGCCTCGGCCAGGCGGCCAGCGCCGCCGCGGTCCTGCTCGCGGCCGGTTCCCCGGGCAAGCGGATGGCGCTGCCGAACTCGCGGATCATCATCCACCAGCCGGCCACCGAGGGTGGCTACGCGCAGGGCACCGACATCGAGATCCAGGCCAAGGAGATCCTCCGGATGCGCTCGCAGCTGGAGGAGATGCTGTCCCGCCACACCGACCAGCCCCTTGAGAAGATCCGCAAGGATATTGACCGGGACAAGTTCCTGACCGCGACCGAGGCCAAGGACTATGGTTTGGTGGACCGGGTGCTGTCCAGTCGCAAGAAGACCTTGGCCACCGCCGGGTCGAGCTGACCAACAAGCTGAGCAAGACGAGATTTCAGTCTCGGCGCGACACCCGGTCCGGGGTCGACAACTCCGGGTCCGGACCGGGTAACGTCGAGGCAGCAAGTCGGTCCTCCGGCCTGGACCTATCGGGACGGTGAGCCCAGGCGGGCCCATCAGACGCAGGGGAGTACGTAGGTGGCACGGATCGGCGACGGCGGCGACCTACTGAAGTGTTCCTTCTGTGGGAAGTCCCAGAAGCAGGTCAAGAAGCTCATCGCCGGTCCCGGCGTCTACATCTGCGATGAGTGCATCGACCTCTGCAACGAGATCATCGAAGAGGAGCTGGCCGAGTCCAACGAGGTCAAGTGGGACGAGCTGCCCAAGCCGATCGAGATCTGCGAGTTCCTCGACCAGTACGTCGTGGGCCAGGACCAGGCCAAGAAGGCGCTCGCCGTCGCCGTCTACAACCACTACAAGCGGATCCAGGCCGAGGGCGCCGGTCCGGGTGACTCCGGGGTTGAGCTGGCGAAATCGAACATCCTGCTGATCGGGCCGACCGGCTGCGGGAAGACCCATCTGGCGCAGACCCTCGCCCGGATGCTGAACGTACCGTTCGCCATCGCCGACGCCACCGCGCTGACCGAGGCCGGCTACGTCGGCGAAGACGTCGAGAACATCCTGCTCAAGCTGATCCAGGCGGCCGACTACGACATCAAGCGCGCGGAGACCGGGATCATCTACATCGACGAGGTCGACAAGATCGCGCGCAAGTCGGAGAATCCGTCGATCACCCGCGATGTCTCCGGGGAAGGCGTCCAGCAGGCGCTACTCAAGATCCTTGAGGGCACCGTCGCCAACGTCCCGCCGCAGGGCGGTCGCAAGCACCCGCATCAGGAGTTCATCCAGATCGACACCACCAACGTGCTGTTCATCTGCGGGGGTGCGTTCGCGGGTCTGGACCGGATCATCGAGTCCCGGGTCGGCAAGGGCGGCCTCGGTTTCGGTGCCAACCTGCGCTCGATCAACGACCGTTCGGTCGACGACATCTTCGCCCAGGTCATGCCCGAAGACATGCTGAAGTTCGGGCTGATCCCGGAATTCATCGGCCGGCTGCCGGTGATCACCAACGTGCGCAGCCTCGACCGTGACGCGCTGGTCCGCATCCTCACCGAGCCGCGTAACGCGCTGGTCAAGCAGTACCAGCGGCTGTTCGAGCTGGACGGCGTGGAGCTGGAGTTCGAACCCGACGCGCTGGAGGCCATCGCCGACCAGGCCAACCTGCGCGGCACCGGCGCCCGCGGGCTGCGGGCGATCATGGAAGAGGTCCTCCTCTCCGTGATGTACGAGGTGCCCAGCAACCCGAACGCCGCCCGGGTACTGATCACCCGCGAGGTCGTTCTGGAAAACGTCAACCCGACGATCGTGCCCCGCGAGTTCGTCGGCCGCCGGGCGCGCCGCGAGCGCGAGGAGAAGTCTGCCTGAGCCCGCCCGAGTGGCGGCCGCGAGCGGCTAGGGGCGGAAGCAGTGGCTAGGGCGGAGGCAGTGGCTAGGGGCGGGAGCGCCGCCGGTCGAAGTCGCCGGGTGGCATCGCGACGACCATGACCAGCCGCACGGGTTCGTCACCGTCGTTGCGGTACGCGTGGGCGTGGTCGCCCCGGAAGTCGATCGTCTCGCCGGCCTGCACCAGGTGGTCGGTACCGTCGACGGTCACCGTCAACTGCCCGGCCAGCACGTGCAGCAGCTCCCGGGTACCGGGCGCGTGGTCGGGGGAGTCGTGCCGGTCGTTCGGGGACAGCCGCCACTCCCACAGCTCGACGAAGTCCGGCTCGTTCAGGCCGCCGAGCAGCCGCCCGAAGCCGCCGTAGCCACCGCGCCAGAGCAGCGGTGCATCCGCCGCCGCGGTCACCCGGACGGTCCGGTCCGCGGCCGGTTCGAGCAGCCGGCCGACCGTGACACCGAAGGCGTCCGCGATTCTGGTCAAGGTACCGACGCTGGGGTTTGTCCGGGCCGCCTCGATCTGGACCACCATGCCCTTGCTGACCCCGGACCGGCCGGACAGCTCGTCCAGCGACCAGCCGCGGGCCTGGCGCAGGCCGCGGACGTGCTCGGCGACGGCGGCCGTGACCGCCTCGACGGCGCCGCGGCCACCCGGTGTGTCGGTCAACACATTGTCCTTCGCGGTCATCTTAGTGGTACAACTGTCGTGTGCTGCCCATTGTGCTCGCCGCGCTTTCCGCTGTCGTGTGGGGTATCGGCGACTTCGCGGGCGGCAAGGCTGCGCAGACCTCCCGCGCACTTGCGGTGACGGTACTGTCCCAGGTAGCCAGCCTGCCGGTCCTGGCCGCGTGTGTCGTCCTGGTCGGTGGCCGGCTGAGCGCCGGCGCTCTCGCGTGGGGCACCCTCGCCGGCATCGTCGGCTTCGCCGGGATCCTGCTGCTCTACCAGGGCCTGTCGCAGGGGGCGATGTCGGTGTTCGCGCCGGTCACGGCCGTGACGACCGCCGTGGTACCGCTGGTGGTCGGGCTGGTCCTGGAGGGTACCCCCTCGACGCCGGCCCTGGTCGGCGCCGTGTGCGCGGTCGTGGCGATCGCCCTGGTGAGCCGCGCGCCCGGAGAGCGGCGGGTGAGCCCGCGGACGGTCGCGCTGGCCCTGACGGCCGGCACCTGTTTCGGCGTGTTCTTCGTGATTCTCGGCCGGGCCGGCCCGGCGGCGGGCATCTGGCCGCTGGTCGGCGTGCGGCTCGGCTCCGTGGCGACCGGGCTGGCCGTGGCCGCCCGGATGCGGGTACCGCTACGCCTGGATCGGGTGGCGTCGCGCTGGGCGCTGTTCGCCGGCCCGATGGACGTCGTGGCCAACGCGCTGTACCTGGTCGCCGCGGCACACGCTCCGCTGGCGATCGTGGCGCCGATCGGCGCGCTGTACCCCGTCAGTACCGTCCTGCTCGCGCTCGCGGTCGATCGCGAGCGGGTGGCTCCGGCGCAGATCGCCGGCCTGGGCCTCGCCGCGACCGCCCTGGTACTCGCGGCCACGTAGCGCTCCATCGGCGGGCGGGCCCCGCGTCGGTACGCTGGCGGCATGCGTGTCGCCGTGTGCCAGCTCAATGCCCGCGCGGACCGCGCGGCGAACCTCGCCACCGCCCGTGACCTGCTTCAACGCGCCGCCGACGCGGGCGCCGACCTCGCCGTACTGCCCGAGTTCACCGACTACCTGGGCCCGGCGGCCGGGCAGCCGGAACCGGAGCCGGTCGACGGCGAGTACGGGCGGTTCTTTGCAAAAGCCGCACACGAGCTGTCGATGTGGGTACTCGCCGGCTCGTTCCACGAGACCGGGCCGGATCCCGCGCACACGTTCAACACGTCGCTGGTGTTCGACCGGTCCGGTACCCTCGCCGCGGCGTACCGGAAGATCCACCTCTACGACGTCGAGATCCCCGGCCGCGTCTCCTACCACGAGTCCGCCTCGGTCGCCGCCGGCGACGCACCCACCACGGTGACCGTCGACGGCGTGACGATCGGCCTGTCGATCTGCTACGACCTGCGCTTCCCCGAGCTGTACCGGCACCTCGCGGTGCACGGCGGCGCACAGGTGCTGGCGGTACCGGCCGCCTTCATGCTGCACACCGGCCGCGACCACTGGGAGGTGCTGCTGCGCGCGCGGGCCATCGAGAACCAGTGCTACGTGATCGCGGCGGCCCAGATCGGCGATCACGATTCCGGCCGGACCTGCTACGGCCGCAGCATGATCATCGATCCGTGGGGCACCGTGCTGGCCCAGGCGCCCGACACGACCGGCGTCACCGTGGCCGACCTGGACGTCGACCGCCTCGCCGCCATCCGCGCCGAGCTGCCGAGCCTGGCCAACCGCCGCCTGCCCGTCAGCTGAAACGCCACTCCTGCGCGGTACCGACCCGGCGGTACCCGAGCCGCTGGTAGATCTTGTTGCTCGTCGGGTTCGCCGCGTCGGTGTACAGCATGCAGGCGCTCGCCCCGGCGGCCAGCCCGCGCCGGCTCACCTCGGCCACGTTCGCGCTCGCGTATCCGTGCCCGCGCTGCTCCGGCGGGGTGTACACCGCGCTCACCCGCACGACGGAGGCGCGCGGCCACCGGGTCGGCGGCGCCAGCGGCGTCCGCCAGGCGAAGCTGACCGATACGCCGGCCACTTCCCAGAACCACATCAGGTCGCCGTACGCCAACCGGCGGTCGATCGCCTCGGTCCGTTCCCCGCGCACCTCGGCGGGCAGCGTCTCGGCGTAGAAGGCGTCCAGCCACTCCAGGATCCGGTCGCGGTCGGCACGGGTGGCGGGCCGGCTGCGCCCTGGTACGCCGGTGGGTGGGGTCACTTGGTCCAGCCGGAAGAGCCGCTGACTGCTGCCGCGCCGGGGCTGCGCCCCGACCAACGCGGCGTAGTGGTCGGCGAAGGCCGCCGTCGCGCCGTCGGGCCCGCCGACCGCGGGCACCCTGTCATGGGTACCGGCAAAGTGCGCCGCCAGCGCCCGCGCCGCCGGATCCGGAAGGTCGGACAGCAGCGGCCCCCGCGGCGGCACCTGCATGGCGACGCCGACGAGCTCGTCATCGACGAGTACCCGCATCCACCGCCAGTCCGGGCGGTGATCCGCACAGGCGGTCTCGACAGAGGTGCACAGGACGTTGTTGCGGACCGGGTCGCGATCGAGGAACGCCCAGGCGTGGCGGGCGAAGGTCGGCGCGTCCGGGTCGTCGATGCAGCGGGTCATCGGACGGCGAGTACCAGCCCGAGTGCGGCCAGGCCCAGCGCCGCGCCGCCGGTGACGATCATCGCCCTGGTCATCCGGGACGGGCCGCGGCGCAGCAGGCGGCGGGTGCACAGCACGACCGTGACAAGTACGCAGCCGCCGATGGCCAGGTGCCAGAGCGGGAACAGCTGACCGAGCAGGGCGTCCTGTGACATACCGCCATTGAACCCGCGTCGTACCGCGTTTGAAACCGTGTAACGAAGCGTGTAGAGTGACCAAGCCGGCAAGGAGCCGGGCGGGTCAAGTCATGTGAACATGGCAGGGCCGGCCGGTCTTGGCGGATCCCCTGAGCTGACGATCACCGCCTGTCGGTGTGCGTTAACGCGGGCGGAACGGGTCACGAGGCACAAGACGCCCGGAACGGGCTTGACATGCTGATAGCGACCCGCGTAGGCTGGAGTGGTTGCCCCAGACTGCAGCCCCTTAACGGGGGTGGCGTCCGGTGTGTGTTTGTTTTTTGAGAACTCAACAGGGTGTCGTGAAAGCCAGTGCCAAGTTTGTTTTTGTTTACCCCCGTCGGGGTATTGATTTGGCAGTTTTTTTGCTGG
>VAWN01000114.1 GCA_005885555.1 Actinomycetota bacterium | reverse complement strand
CGGGCTGAACGCCACGAAGAAGATGAGGCTGCCGGGATGCGTCATGGTTCGCCAGTGCGGTCGGGTGGCGGCGGTCGGTGGTGTCCCACAGTTGTACCGGTTGTCGCGGGTTGGCGACGTCCCACCGCCACACCGTCCCGTCTTTGCTGGCGGCGGCGACGGTCTGACCGTCCGGGCTGAAGGTCCGGTCGGGGTCGATCGGGTCCGTGGGACAGCGGAGCGGACATGAACGCCTCCTCTCCAAGGCGCTACATCGGGTAGCCGCGAGACTACAGCCGGTCTGCCGTACGGCGCCGTACGACCGCAGTACGGGCTTGTACGGATGATTCGGCGTCCCTTTTGCGGCAGGGAACACGGCGCCGATCGTCAGGAGTGACACCCAGAAGGGAGCCGGTGATGGACACCAGACGCCCCTCCGCCGCACGCCGTCCGGCACCACAACGCGGCACGCTGCAGACCAACCGGCGAACCTCGCCCGCCATGACCAGGCGTGGCCAACCGGCCAGCGTGCAGGGCACCGGTGGCGACCTGAGCACGGTCGTCCTGACCGACGTCTCCGGCTCGGCGCAGCGGGACCAGCCCTGCCAGCGTCGGATGCGCCATGACCTGTACGAGATCGTCCGCGACGTCGTCCGCTACGTCGGGCTCGACCTCAACGCGTTGCAGACCACCGACACCGGCGACGGACTGCGGCTGCTCTTCCCGTGCTCCGCGCTCGAACCGGTCCGGGTGGTCGACACGTTCGTCCTCGGCCTGTCGACGCGGCTGTGTGAGCACCGGCGGTACGTCGCCGACACCGCCCGGATCCGGATGCGGCTCGCCTTCGACTTCGGGCAGATCGAGCCGGATCGGCATGGTTTGACCGGCGAACCGCTGGTACGGGTGGCGCGGCTGGTCGAGGCGGCGTCGTTGCGGGCCGCACTGCTCGACGACGACCGGGTCGACCTGGCCGCCGTCGTCTCCGACGGGTTGTTCGACACCGTGGTCCGCCACGGACACGGGTACCTCCGGCCGTCGTGCTTCCGGGAAATCCAGGTCACCGTCAAGGAGTTCACCGCGCGGGCGTGGCAGCTGGTGCCGGACGCCGGCGGGATCTGCGGCCGCCACTGCGCAGTTGCCGCGTAGGTACCGGCAGCCGAAACGCGGCCCGGGTACCGGTATGTCGTTGTTTCGTTGCGGGTGCGCAAGGTCCGGACCGGTGGTTATGTTGCACCGTCAGCGTGGCGGGCCTGGCGGGCGGGCCTCGGTATGCCGTGCCGCAGTGCAGGGGGGAGGAGCATGGAAATGCGCCTGGACCTCGACATCGTGCGCATCCTGCTGGTCGAGCGGACGAGACTGCTGCGGGATGCGCTGGCCAGCGTGCTGTCCGGGGAGGACGGCATGGAGGTGGTGGCGGCGGTCGACGGGCTCGACAAGTTGGTCCCTTTCGCCCGACAGTTGCACCCGGACGTTGCCATTGTCGACGTGGACCTGCTGACCGGTCCGGGACTTGGCGCGGTCGAGGCGTTGACCGGTACCGTGCCCGGTTGCGCGGTGCTGGTGCTCGCCGACCCCGACGGTACCGGCCCGGTGCGGGCCGCGTGGGACGCGCACGTACGCGCCTTCGTCAGTACCGAAACCTCGCCGGGCCGGCTCGCCGAGTGTATCCGGCGGACGGCGTGCGGTGAGCGGGTCATCGATCCCGCCCTGGCGGTCGCAGCCATGCGCGCGCCGCGTAACCCGCTGACCGCCCGGGAGCGCGAGGTGCTCGGGTCGGTCGCGTTGGGGCTGCCGTCGACGGAGATCGCCGATCGCCTGTGCCTGACGAAGGGCACCGTGTGCAACTACGTGTCGACGATCATCCGCAAGACCGGGGCGCGGAACCGATTGGAGGCCGTCCGCATCGCGGAGGAGTGCGGCTGGTTACCGGAGTCCGGCCGTCCGGTGCCGACCAGGTCGCGGTAGAGCGGTGAGGTGGCGAGCAGCTGCTCGTGGGTACCGAGGACGACGAGGAAGCCGGCCGGTCGGCGAAGCAGGTCGCCTCGTCGAGTACCGCGATCGGGGCCGCGGCGAGGTAGGCCCGCGCGAGGGCGACGAGCTGCCGTTCGCCCGCAGCCAGCGTGCCGGGATCCCCCCCAGCCATCGGTGTACGACCAATGTGGTGCCGACCGCCCGGCTGCCACAGTGATCGCTGTCATCCGTGCGACGTGAGACTCATGGGGGTAAGTTGTTGACGGTCTTCATGTTCGACCGGGCTCCAAAGTGGATAGTCAGCAATGCCCAGTTTGTCGCTTCTTCACTCAGCGCGCGGCTAGTGATCATCATCGATACCGTGGAGTTTGATAAGGCAGCCGGGGACGGCTGAACACGTCGGGAGTTCTTGTGATGCCAACGAAGGCGCGCGAGACGGCAGCAACCGTTGTGCTGCACGTCGTCCGGCTCGCTGTCATCGGTGGTGCCGCGGTTTTCGCATACTTCCTGCTGAGTCTGCTCGACAGTCCCGCACACGCCGCCTCGGCGGTACCGTCGCCGGCGCTGGCACAGGCCCCCGCGCCGCCGCTCTTATCGATGGGCGTCGACGCCGCGGTGACCACTGCCGGCGCAGCCCTCGAATCGACAAGCAGTATTGCCGACCAGGCGTCAGCTGGTATCGCCGACGCGGCAGCGACGGCGGTCCCCGCCGTGCACAAGACAGTCAGCACAGCCAGCCGGACCGTCCCGACCGGCGCCCCTGCCGTACCGGCGGCGCGGTTGCCGGGCAGCGCACCCGCCGTCCTCGACACGGTCGCCTCGACGGTTGTCGCGCCATCAGACCTGCTCGCCGTCGCTCCCATCAGCGCGAGCGTCACCGCACCTGTCACCGCGCCCGTCACCGCGCCTGTCGGGACGCCTCTCACCGCGCCTGTCACTGCGCCCGTGACCGCGCCTGTCACCCGGCCGGTTGCCGCCGTCGCCCCGTCCGTCCCGCTCGCCGAACCGGTGCTGGGCACGGACGGGCCGATCCGACCGGCCGACTCCGCATCAGCGGATCCGGTCTCCGGCGGCACCGCAGCTGCAACGGATACCCCGCAGGACATCGCCGTCATGATGGCCGGACCACGGGTACCGCTCATGCGGCCGGCCGCCCTCGCGTCATCCTCGACCGGCCGCGACGCACCCACGGACCGCCCGCGCGGACCCGCGCAACCGCCAGTCCCTCCAGGGCAGCCGCCGGCTCCGGCGCAGACCGCGTCGAACTACTCGGGTTCCGGCGGCGGCCAAGGCCCTCCTCTCGGGACCGCCACCTCGATGTGGCATCCCGAACTCCTCCCCGCGCCGGGTCGCGCCGGCGCCTACGCGCTCGCCCGTGGACGCTCGATCCTTCCGGGTCACCTGCCCGGATGACTGCGGCCCCGCCGCGGCACCGCACGCAGTCGGTGTGACGACGCGGGGCATGACGCCAGGCGGCCTTCCAGGCGTAGCACGCCGGTCACCGCCGGCTGTCCCCACGACAACGGTACCCACGTCGTCCCTGTCCGGCCGCGGTCGGTCGCCCGCGGACACGGCATGCCCGAACTTCCACGAGCACCGTTCCGGGAGGACGACTTGTTACGCGTCCTGCTCGTCCAGCAGACGAGCCTGTTCCGCACTGCGTTGGCCGCAGTCCTGTCCGCCGAAGACGACATAGAGGTGGTCGGCGACTGCTCCCGCGTCAACGAGGCGATACGAATCGCCGGGTCCGTGCAACCCGAGGTGGCTGTCATCGACCTCGACCTGTTGACCGACACAGACTCCGGCATCGTCGGTCAACTCCAGGCCGCGGTACCGGACTGCGCGATTCTCATACTCGCCGGGTCCACCTTCAACCGATCGATGCACGACGCGCTGCACCGGTACACCGGTGGCTTCGTGAGCAGGGACAACACACCGAGCCAGTTGGCCGCGTACATCCGAAAGGTGGCGGCCGGGGAAAGCGTCATCGACCCCGCCCTCGCGGTCAGCGCCCTGGCCGGTCCCCACAATCCGCTCAAGGAAAGGGAGCGGGAAGTGCTCAGAATCGCCGGCACGGGAGCGTCATCGCCGGAGATCGCGGCGAAGCTGCACCTGTCTGTCGGTACCGTCCGCAACTACCTGTCGACGATCATGCAGAAGACCGGAGGTCGCAACCGGCTTGAGGCCTTCCACATCGCCGACGAGGCCGGCTGGTTGTGACACTGCAACCGTGGTGACTGTCCCGACCGCGGCGCTGGATCGGTGATTCAGCGCCGCGGTCCGTCCCATGACCACGGCGGAATCGTCAGGCCCGCGGGGACGTCATCGGCGCAGTACCCGTGACTGAACGCGTGGCTGACGACCTCGTCGGCCATGACCCGGCGTGCCAGGCGTGCAGACTGTGTACGAGGCCACCGGCGCGGGGGTCCCTTCGGTGCCGGCCCGGTGACTGGGAACACCAGCCGGTCATCCCGGACAAATCATGACAGCGGCTTGGCGGTACCTGGATCGTTGGTAAGGACATGTACCACGCCGCCAAGCAGGCCATCTCAGGCTATCGTCGGTAGCTGCCGCATGAGCGGGCCTGCCGAGCAGCGTCGCCGACCGCCATCGGCGGCCAACTGGTTCGATAGCACGGTGCCGGTTCAGGTAACCTGAGCCGCGCGGGCCGCTAGCTCAACTGGCAGAGCAGGAGACTTTTAATCTCCGGGTTCAGGGTTCGAGTCCCTGGCGGCCCACTCCATACCGGCCCCGACCGCTAGAACGACTCGCATTGATCATCGGGCACAGCCAGGGCACAACGCGTTGTTGCCCTCGGCGGGCGGATGGCCGTTCCAGGATCAGAGGACACTGAGCCATTCGCACAATGTGTTGGTGACTGATTGTGGTCACTCGTCGTTCTGCATCTCGACCACGCCCGAACCACACACCGGCGCCGGATGACGGGAGGTGGCCCGCCGGCCGGCGCCGGACGTATGTGAACCGTGGATTTACTAGGAGATGGTCACCGAGTCGATGTTGCCGGTGCCGCCTGCGGTGGTGCCGGTGACCCGGATGGTGTTGGTACCTGCGGTCAGGGGCACCGAGATGGACGCGGTGGCCCAGGTGTCCCAGTTGGCGGTGGTCGGGAAGTTCAGCGTGCCGCGTGAGGTGCCGTTGACCGAGATGGTCGCGGGCCGCGCCGCGGTGGTGCCGTCGGAGTACCGGAAGCTCAGGGTCTTGGTGCCGGCGGTGGCTGCGGTGACCGGGATCTCGACGAACGCGCCAACCGCGTTGGTCGTGTTGGCGAAGCCGGTACCGGTGAAGCCGGGGTGGTTGGAGTCGAACGTGCCACCGGCGGACAGTGTGCCGGTCTCCGCCTCGAACGTGCTACCCGGCCGCGGGGGCGGGGTGCCTCCCATACTTGCGCCGAGGTCGTCCAGGGCCTTCTGGACCAGGGCCTGGGTGTTGGCGTTCAGGTTGGCGTTGGTGCCGTTCACGACCCAGGACGGACCGGAGAACATCACCACGGTCACGCCGTTGTCAACACCACCGGTGGTGCCGCTGCTGGGGATGCCGAGCAGCTGGGCCGCCTTCACAGACGCCTCGCCCAGTTCGCGGGAGTCGTTGTCCGAGGTGGTCTGGTCGTTCGCGGTCTGCGTGTCGCCGAAGATCGAGCCGATGCACTTGCCCTTGTAGAACATCAGCGCGAACTGCCGGCCCTTGATGTTGTGCTCCTTGAAGAAGAAGTGCGGGCAGGGGGACTTGCGA
>VAWN01000013.1 GCA_005885555.1 Actinomycetota bacterium | reverse complement strand
ACCAGCGGAAGTAGTTGGGGAACGAGCCGACCTGGTACAGGCCGCCCGCGTCCCACGCCTCCGCGATGAGCAGGCAGTCGCGCAGCAACGGATCGTAGGCCAGCGCCTCGGGCAACGGCGGGTTCTGCATCGGGGCGCCGTCGAGCCCGCGGGCGAGGATCGCCGCGAGGTCGAAGCGGAAGCCGTCGACGTGGTACTCGCTGGCCCAGTACCGCAGGCACCAGTGGACGTAGTCGCGGACCACCGGGTTGTTGCAGTTGAAGGTGTTGCCGGTACCGCTGAAGTTGTAGTAGTACCCCTCCGGCGTGAGCATGTAGTAGGTGCGGTTGTCCAGGCCGCGGAAGTGGATGGTGGGACCGTTCTCGTTGCCTTCGGCCGTGTGGTTGAACACGACGTCGAGGACCACCTGGATACCGGCCCGGTGCAGTTCCTTGACCATGTTCTTGAACTCGTCGCGCTGCATGCCGTACCGCCCGGTGGCGGCGTACCCGGCCTTGGGCGCGAAGAACCCGACCGTGGAGTATCCCCAGTAGTTGAACAGTTGCTCGCCGGTCGCCTCGTTGATCCGGCTGTTCTCGAACTCGTCGAACTCGAAGACCGGCATCAGCTCGACACAGTTGACGCCGAGCTCACGCAGATACGGAATCTTCTCCACCAGACCGGCGTAGGTGCCCGGCTGGCTCACGCCCGACGACGAATGCCGGGTGAAACCCCGCACATGAGTCTCGTAGATGACCAGATCCTCCGGCGGGATCCGCAGCGGCCGGTCGCCGTCCCAGTCGAAGTCGTCGAACGTCAACCGGGACCGGTACGGGTACGGGTCGTTCCAGTCCGGCGGTACGCCCCAGACGTTGCGTCCCGACATGGCCTTGGCATACGGGTCGGCGAGAATCTGGCCCGCGTCGTAACGGTCGCCCGGTTCCGGCTCGGCCGGACCGAACACCCGGTACCCGTACTCGATGTCCTCGAAGTCGAGCCCGAAGACTGTCATCGCCCAGACCCCGCCGATCCGGTACTCGTCCGGGAACGGCAGCTCGGCCACCGGTGTCTTCTCGTCGCGACGGAACAGCACCAGTGACACCGCCTCGGCGCCGCTGGAGAAGATGGAGAAGTTCACTCCACCGGGTACCAGCGTCGCACCGAACGGGAATGTGCGGCCCGGGCGGACGTTGTATCCGGCGACCTGGTCGGTCGGGAACGAGTCGATCCGATCCCGGAGCACAAGTGGACTGGTCATGTTACGCCGCTCCGCTTCAACTCGGTCTTGCTCAGTTCCTTCACACCCTCGGCCACCGTGTCGGCGACGACGAAGAACCCGAGGAAGCCGGTGGCCGAGAGGACGGACCGCAACTCCGGCGATGGACCGACCAGGGCGACCGTGCTGTTCACCACCTGTGCCTGCCGGTAGATGAGCAGCATCGTGCGTAGCCCCGCGCTGGAGACGAACGGCACCTTCGTCAGGTCCAGGAGGATGCGTTCGTCCGCCGGCAACGAGGTGAGTAGCTGTTCCTGAACCGTCGCCGCGAACCGCCCGTCCAGGTCTCCGGCGAGACTGATCACCGTGATCGAATCAACGACGTGTCTCTCTATCTCCATTCCGTCCTCCCAGTGCTCGCCGACCGGTTTCCGTCCCGGAGCGGCGTCTCGTCGTCTTATCCGGCCGGCACCAACTGGACCTTGACCGTCAGGTCGTCCGGGGAACCCGGCAGCTCGACGGTCATCGCGGTGGAATCGAAGACCTCGTGCGGCTTTCCGTCGATCTCGACCTTGTCCAGCCGTACCCGACCGCTGGGCAGGAGGTCGGGTGCGACCCGCAGGGTGCGGTCGGCGTCCGCGCGCGGCTTGAACCACAACGTCAGCGGCTGCTTGGTGATGAGCAGGTTGTTGTACACCGCCGAGAGGTAACACAGCTCTGCCGAGTGGTACATGCTCATCGAGTGGCTGCCCTTGAGCCGCTCGGTACCGAGCAGGTAGGGCATGCCGTTGGCCAGTACGTTGAAGTAGACGGCACCCTCGTCGTGGTCGAGGAAGAAGGTGTTGTAGAACGCCTCCGCCTGGCGTGACTCCCGTTGGAGGTCTTCGCCACCGAGGCTGCCGAACAGGATGAGGTACGCCAGGATCGCCTGTTCCTGTTGCCACCACGCCTTGCGGTCGTGCCAGGCGAACCGGTACCACCGCTGGCGGTCGGCCAGTACCCGTTCGACCACGTCGTACCAGCCGCCCCGCTGCCGGTCGCTGCCGACCGGCGGCATGATGCTGGCGATGTGCGAGGCCAGCTTCTGGTACTCGTCCTTCGGCCGGTACGCGTGCATGCGCATGAGGTTCCAGGCGATCTTCAGGTTGTGCCCCACCACCGCCCGGTTCTGCTGCCAGCTGTGCCCGTGGTCCGGCGACCAGTCGGCGAAGAAGCGCTCGTTGACGAACGGACTGTTGTCGTAGTCCGGGAAGCGCGCGACGATCGTGTCGAAGGTGCGTTCCAGCATCTCGGCGAACACGGGTTCGCCGGTGGCGAGGAACGCGTTGATGAGGTACGCCGGCGCGTGGTCGCCGACCGAGTTCCAGTTCTTGCGGGACTTGTTGTACCCGAGCGCGTCCGCGTGCGGGCTCAGCCGGATCGGGTCGACGTGCGAGTAGTACCCGCCGCCCTCGTGGTCGCGGAAGTGGTTCTCGAACAACCGCATCGTGTGGTCGATGTCGGACCTGATGCGCCGGTCGCCGGTGATCCGGAAGGTCTGCGTCGGTCCGGCCAGAGCGTAGATCTGCTCGTACATCGGGACGGCGTCGTAGTCGTCGTCGAACTCGGAGGTGAACAGCTTCTCCTCGCGGTCACCCTCCACCTTGATTCCGTGGTACCAGTACACGATGTCGTTGTCCGGGTCCACGAAACGCATGTGGTCGCGCAGGTACTGGGTACCGCGTTCGGCGACCTCGAGGTACTCCTCGTTGCCGGTGAGCATGTAGGCCGAGGCCATCCCGTAGACCATCCGCGAGATGGTGTCGGTCTCCTGGACGTGGCTGTCGGTCTTGTCGCCGCCCAGCCGGATGATGGTGCGGTAGTCGCGGTAGTCGATCGGTCCGGAACCGAACTGCGCCCTGCGGTAGAAGTGGGCCAGCGAGTTGATCTGATTGATCCACCAGGTCGACTTCTCGAAGTTGTAGTCACCGACATCACGCCCGAGGAACACCAGGCGCTTGGCTTCGAAGGTGAACCCGCCCTGCTCCGGGTAGAACACGCCGTACGCGATGAGGTGCCGGCCCGGCGCGAGCATCTCGGCGAGGTGCCCGCTCGCGTCGGCGTACGGCTCGTCGAGGTTGCGCAGCAACTCGGCGGCCGTGTCGCCGGTCAGGCCCACCTCGAACCGCCGGCCGTCGGCGGTCACCATCGTGAACACACCGCGACTGCTGTCGTATTCGGTGACGTTGCCCGTGATGGTGTCCATGAACGGGTTGTACATAGCGTCAGGCATGGCGAACCTCCACAACACGGGCGGGTGTCATGACCGCCCCCGTTCGGCGAGCAGACGGACGATGGTGTGTGCGAAGAAGTGGCACTGGTGGACACTGCGGCCGGTGATGAGGTTGCCGTCGACCACCACGTCCTGGTCGACATACTCACCACCCATGTTGCGGACGTCGCCGACCAGGTTGTTGTGTGCCACGACCTTGCGGCCGCGGATCAGTTCGGGCACGGTGGCCAGCAGCCACATGCCGTGGCAGATGATTCCGACGAGTACCGACGGCTCGGCGAACGCGCGCTGCACGAACGCGGTGGCCGGTGCGAGCTTGTTGACGTCGTCGGTGTACCGCAACCGGTCCGAGACGATGCCGGACGGCACGATGATCACGTCGTAGGACGCGACGTCGACGTCTTCGAAGCTGCGGTCGACGCTGAACGGCACCCGGTGCTCGTGACCGGTGAAGGTCAGCGAAGGCTGACCCCACATCCGGGTGAGGAAGTGAACGTCTGCGCCTTCCTCGGCGAACCGGCGTTCGTAGTAGAAGATCTCCTCCTCGACGTAGTCACTCTCCATGAGTACGCCGATCTTCCGACCGGCCAGCGGGCCGGTGGGGCTGGGCACGATGTCTGGCATGGCACGCCTCCTGGTCGTCAGCCGACGGCCGTGACGAGGTCGACCAGGAACGGGCCGTCCCCGGCGAACATCCGCTCGATGGCCTCGTCGACCTGGTTGGGCTTCTCGACGCGGACCGCGTCGACCCGGCAGCCGCGGGCGATGTCGACGAAGCCGATGTCGGGAGCCGACAGGTCGAACGACCGCGGAAACTCGTGCTGTTCGATACCACGTTCCCGCCAGTACTGCGCGATGTTGTCGTCGAGCAGCCGGTACCGGTGGTTGTTACAGATCACGAACTTGGCCCCGATGTTGTACCGCGCAGCGGTCGCCAGGGCCTGGATGGTGTACATACTTCCGCCGTCGCCGGTGAACCCGACCACGGCCCTGTGCGGATGGGCCAGCTTGGCCCCGATCGCACCCGGGATCCCCACCCCCAGCGAGCCGCCGCGGGTGAGGAACCAGTGCCCCGGCGTCCGGGCCGGCAGATGCGCGCTGATCGCCGGGGTGGCGGTGAGTCCTTCGTCGAAGACGATCAGGTCCTCGGGTGCCCGCGCGGCCAACGCGTGCAGGAACACATCCAGCATCGAGTTCTCGTCGACGGTGACGGGGGACTGTTGTGTCCGGCGTGCCTCCTGGCGGGCGTCGGCCCGCTGCCGGTCCTCCGGCGTCATGACCCGGTCCAGCGCGGTCGCCAGTGCTTCGAGGGTGGCCTTCGGGTCGGCGACCAGGCCGAGGGACACCGGATGGTTCTTGGCGATCTCGTAGCCGTCGAGATCGATGTGCACGATCCGGGCGTCCGCCCGGAACGGGCTCGACAGGGTCGGGAACACCTCGGGGAACAGGTAGGTCCCCACGACCAGTACCGTGTCGGCCTCGGCGACGGCAGCCGCGCTCACTTCGCCGAACATGTGCCCGAGCAGGCCACGGTACAGCGGGTGCCGGCTGTCGATGGCGACTTCGGAGGAGTCGGCACCCCACACGTCGGCGCCCAGCTGTTCGGCGACGTGGGTCAGCGCCGCCTGTGCGCCCGACACCACGACGCCGTCGCCGAGGATGATGATCGGGTTGGTGGCGCCGGCGAGCAGCACCGCGGCGCGCTCGACGAGTTCGGGCACCGGTACCACCGACGTGTAGGGAATCGCCGTCCGGAGCACCGGTTCGTTGTTGGGCGCGTCCAGCACGTCCAACGGAAGCGCCACGAAGACCGGTCCGCGTGGCGGTGTCATGGCGATTTTGACCGCCCGGCGCAGTACCCGCAGCACCGACTCCGGGTCGACGACGCGGGTGGCGTATTTCGTCACCGGACGCGCCATCGCGACGAGGTCGGCGGCCATCTGCGCGTCCATCGCGTCGTACCGCACCCCGGACTCACCGGCGATCGCCACGAGCGGGGTGTGGCCGCGCTTGGACTGGTACAGCATGCCGATCGTGTTGCCGAGTCCCACGCCACTGTGGATCTGCAGCAACGCCGGGCCGCCGGTGGCCCGGGCGTATCCGTCGGCGATCCCCGCCGCCACAGTCTCCTGCAGCGCGAGGATGTACTGGAAACCGTCGTAACCCTCCAGCGCGTCGAGGAATCCCTGCTCGACGGTTCCGGGGTTACCGAACATGTAGGTCAAGCCGTCCGCGAGGAACTGCTCGATGATCGCTGACTTGCCCTGCCTGGCCACGTGTGGAGCCTCCCGTCTGCCCGCCGGCGGGCCGGTTACCAGCCGAACCGGCGAAGGCCCTTTTCCAGGACGTCGACGATCTTCTGCCCGGTGAGGAACGAGTCCGGCGTCGATCGGCCGGTGATGAATGGGTAGTCGACGATGACCGAGGTGTCCTTGCCGAAGTTGCCGTGGTACCGGCCGTCCGGGCCGGTCGCGTCACGCAGGATGTACTCCAGCGGGTACGGCGGCGGGCCCATGTTGAAGTCGGGTACGCCGAGGAAGCCGGTGCCGTCCTTGTAGTCGTACTCCTTGCAGTGGCCGGTGACGTGCTTGCCCCAGACGATGCTCTTGCGGTCTTCCCAGTCGCGGGCGAACGCGAGGCAGGCGACGCCGTAGCACTCGGCCGCGACCGGCTTGCCGGCCCGCAGGAACGCCAGGATCAACGCGTGTACCCGCTCGTTGTTGGCCAGGTCCACGATCGGCCCGCTGCCGCCGACGATGAGCATCGTGTCGTATTCGGCGATGTCGACGTCGATCTTGTCGAGCTCGCGGTGGTACGCCTCGAGCCGGCGCAGGTAGTTGTCGTCACTCGTGTACGGGCGCTCGGGAAGCCAGGACGCCAGGCTGCGCGGGTTGGCCAGCCGGCCGGACTCGTCGACGTCCCGGGTGAGCTTGGCGACCTCGGGCGAGGTGACCGACCGACCCAGCGGCGGGTCCAGGTAGTCCGGATCCATGCTCGGGGGTAGCGCGTGCGGTTGCTTTCCGGTGGGTGTGGCGAATACGACCGAGTAACCGTTCTCGTCGAAGCAGCTCAATGGGCCGACGAGTTCCTCGCCCCAGTATCCGAATTCCGACAGGACCACCAAGATACGTCTTGCCATATCCACTCCTCGGGTGCCTCGACGCGTTCGGCGACCTTGTGATCTGACTCGCACGACGGCCGGTACCGTCACGATGACAACAAAATCATGGGACGGTACCCACTTGCCGTCAACTGTCTTAACAGATCGCGCGAACAGGGCCGGGAATGGACTTCGGGTCTTCGTCAAGTCGGTTCGACGTTTGTCGAAGTTAATTGACCAACGTAAATGTGGGAGGGGAGATGACTCCCCTCCCACATCCGGGGGAACAGAGCGTTGTCAGCGAGGCTGTGGTCCGATGACCCAGTTCTCCCGCGCGGTCAGAGAGAAAACATGTGTCGGATCGGCGACAGCGTCCAGTGCAGGACGTACCCGGTCGGTGAAATGAGCCGAGGCAAGTGCGGCCCGCAGCGCGTCGACGTCGTCGAACCAGAGCTGCTCGACGCTGTCGAAGCCCGCTTCACCGAACGTGTAGAACCCGTCACGCGTATGGCAGTGCAGGTACCGCCGCAGCCCTGGGAGTTGGGCGACGATCGGCGCGTAGAGATCCAGCGTGAGCCGGCGGTACCCGGACAGGTCCAGGCCGGGCCGCCGTTTCATCAGAACGGTCAGCTTCACCCAGCTCGGATCCTTCGCGTCCAGCGGCGGGCCGGTCACGATCTCGTGTGCCTCGGTATCGACGACAATCGTCAACCAGAATGCCGCCCAGTTCGGCTCGTCGAGCCGGGCGCCCTGTAAGAACTCGTCGCTCTGCAGCGACGCGAGCTGTTCCTCGTCGTTTTCCAGCCAGATCTCCGCGATTCCCTGATGCGGAAGAACCGACGGACCCAGTTCACCATCGAACGGAATCCTGGTGTCGATGAGGTACCGCCTGATCTGTGAAATCTTGCTGGCGTACTTCACCGCGTGGACATGCACCCAGTAGTCCTGGAACTCGGCGGCGGTCATTCCTGGCTTCGGTCCCGCGAAAATGAACTGGTGGATCATCCTCGGCTCCCCCTTTTCCCCGTTACCGGGAAAGGTCCTGTTTGATGAATTCCGCCGCGCGTTCACCGATCATCACGGTCGTCGTGTGCGTATTTGCCGAAACGATCGACGGCATGATCGAGGCGTCCGCCACCCGCAGCCCGTCGACGCCACGCACCCGCAACTGGGAGTCGACGACGGCCAGGTCGTCGATGCCCATCTTGCAGGACCCGGCGTAGTGGTAGTACGAGCCGACGTTGTTGGTGACCCAGGCTTCCAGATCCGCACGGGTGGTGACCTGTGCGCCGGGCGCCACTTCGGACACTCCCCATGCGTCGACGAACGCGCGGGTGCGGTATATGTCGCGGGCGATCTCCACCATCGTCGCCGTGCGTTCCATGTCGGACCGCTCGCCGAAGTAGTTCGCGCTCACCCGGGGGTACGCGGTCGGGTCGGCGCTCGCCAGCTTCACCCAGCCGCGCGAGAGCGGGCGCACGAGGCCGGGCAGGGCGAGAATCACGTGCGGGTCGACCAGTTCGTGCACCGACGCGACCGGCTGCCCGGTCTGCACCCGGCGGATCACGTTGGCGAAGAACTGGTCGCCGAACGGCGCCCGGTGCACCATGCAGATCTCCAGGTCCGGCACCAGCATCCCGGCCTGCGATCCCCAGAACAGCGCCACCTCGGTCACGTTGCCACGCGGGTCCTCGCCGGGCTTGGACATGTACCCGATCGGGCCGATCACCAATGGGTGGTCGTGGAAGTTCTGGCCCACCCCGGGCAGCTCCACCGTGACCGGTACGCCGACCGACTGCAGGTGCTCGGGATCGCCGATCCCGGACAGCATCAGCAGCTTCGGCGACTGGACGGCACCGGCGCTGACAATCACCTCGCGGGTGGCGTTGGCGGTGTATTCCCTACCGTCGCGTACATACGTCACCCCAGTGCAACGCGACCCGTCGAGGACGAGCCGGGTCGCCAGCGCTCCGGTGAGAATCGCGAGGTTCGACCGGGTCCGCGCCGGCTCAAGGTAGCCGACCCGCACACCGCACCGGTACCCGTTGCGGATGTCGACGTGGTGCCAGCCGGCACCGAACAGCTCGGCGTTGAAGTCCTCGACGCGCGGATACCCCAGCTCGACACAGGCATCGATGAACGTCTCGGAGATCGGGTTCCCGGTGTCCTTCGCGTCCACCACCGTGATCGGGCCGTCCCGGCCCGCCGTCGGGTTGGTGTCGTCCTTCTGGGCCTCGAGCTTGCGCAGGTACGGCAGCACGTCCGCGTAGGACCAGCCAGCACAGCCGGCGAAGGCCCACGCGTCGTAGTCCGCCGGCCGGCCGCGCGTGTGGATCATGTGGTAGATGTTCGAGGTTCCACCGAGACCGCGGCCCGCCGCGTTGTAGACCTGCCGGCCGCCGAGCGCCGGCTGCGGCTCGCTCATGTAGGCCCAGTCCAGGTCGGTCAGCAGCACCTCGTTCCAACGGGACGGGCTGACCACGGCGTCGGTGACGTCGGGGCCGCCGGCCTCCAGCAGCAGGACGGTCGCATCCGGCAGCTCGGTCAACCGGTTCGCGATCACCGCGCCGGCCGCCCCGCTGCCGACGACGATGAAGTCGTATGTGTCGGGCATGGTGTGTCGCCTCCTTCCGGGGTACCCGGGTCAGCCGGCCGCCTCGATGATGAGTTCAGCCGCCTTCTCGGCAATCATGATGGTTGCCGCGTTGGTGTTGCCGGCGGTGATTGTGGGCATCACGGATGCGTCGGCCACCCGCAACCGGTCCACGCCGTACGTCTGCAGCCGCGAATTCACCACTGCCTCGCGGTCGGCGCCCATCTTGCAGGTACCTACCGGGTGCCACACCGTCGACGCCGAGTCGCGCACGTAGCCGACCAGGTCCTTGCGTTCGGTCACCTGGTCACCGGGGGCCAGTTCCCGGCCGCGGAACGACCGGAAGGCCGTGGTACCCACCAGCTCGCGGGCCAGCGAGATGCCGTGCACGAGCACGTCGACGTCGGCCTCGGCGGTCAGGTACTGCGGGTCGACCACCGGCAGGTCCTGCGGGTCGGCCGAGCGCAACGAGACGGTACCGCGACTGTGCGGACGCGCCAGGATCGGCGCGAACGTGAACCCCGGCCCGTCGACACGGTACCGGTCGTCGACGAACTGCACCGGACCGAAGAAGAACTGCAGGTCCGGAGATGCCGCCGACAACCCGTCCCGGGTGTGCACGAACAGGCCCGCCTCCGACAGCAGCTGCGGGAACGGCAGGTCCCGCAGACTCTGGTACCCGACCCCGAACAGCATGTGGTCCTGCAGGTTACGGCCGACGCCGGGCAGGTCGACGACGATGTCGATGCCCAGGCCCCGCAACGCTTCCGCCGGCCCGATGCCGGACAGCATGAGCAGCTTCGGCGAGGCCAGCGCGCCGCAACACACCACCACTTCGGCCGTCGCCCCCGCGGTGTGCCGGGTACCGTCGACGACATACTCCACCCCGACCGCGGTGTACCCGGAAAGCAGCACCCGGGTCGCCGTCGCTCCGGTGACGACGGTGAGCTTGGAGTTCTGGCGCACCGGATCGATGAAGGCGGTCGCGGTGCTGCACCGGCGGTTGCCGGTCGTCCGCGTGGACTGGTAGAAGAACGCGGCGTTCTCCTGTTGCGCACCGTTGTAGTCCCAGTCGGGGCCGCCGTCGAACCCGAGCTCCCGTACGCCTTCGGCGAAGGCGAGGGACACCTCGGACGGTGCCGAGTACCGGATGACGTCGAGCGGACCGCCGGTACCGCGGTACTCCGACGCACCGCCGGCGAAGTTCTCCGAGCGCCGGAAGTAGGGCAGGACGTCGCGGTAGCTCCATCCCTCGTTGCCCAGGAAGTTCCAGTGGTCGAAGTCGCGACGGTTGCCGCGCACATACATCATCGCGTTGACCGACGTGCCGCCGCCGAGCACCTTCCCCTGCGGAATGTGCACCTCCCGGTCGTTCAGCGTCGGCTGCGGCACCGTCGCGTACGGCCACGTGAAGTCCGTGGAACCCCACATCGACGTCATCGACGGGATGTCGGTGCGATGGATGGTCTCCTGCTCGTCCGGGCCTCCCGCCTCGAGCAGGAGCACCGAGGCGTCGGTGTTGTCCAGCAGCCGTCGGGCGACGACGCAGCCGGCCGCGCCCGCGCCCACGACGATGTAGTCATGGCTTCGCTCGACGTCCATGTCGGCACTCCTCGATGTTGCATTCAGGCGGCGAGCAGTTCCCGAAGGATGCCGTCGACGGTCTTCACGTCGTCCTCGGACAGCGCGAACGTGGCCAGATGGCCGAAGTTGCTGGCGACCTCACGGAACTGGGCGCCCGGGATCCGAGCGGCGTCACGGGCGCACTCCACCGGCGGGAACATCGGGTCGCCGGTGAACCCGACGACGACCGTGCGCGCGGTGATGGTACCCAGTGCTTCGGCGAGGTCTCCACCCGCGGCCGGGTCGGCGGCGCGGGCCTTGCGCGCCTGCACGATGATGTCGTTCGGGTCGTGCGGCAACCAGAACGCCTCCCAGAAGCGGGAGATGAAGTCCTCCGTCGAGGAGAACCCCAGACCCCGCCACAATTCCTCGCCCTCGCGGTAGAAGCCCTGCGGCGGCAGGGTCACCGCGGTGTTGTGCGCCATCCGGCGGGTCCCGCCCTGCACCGCTCCCGCGTCGGCGTAGAAGCCGCCGTTCCACGCCGGATCCCCGGTCAGCGGTTCTTCGAGAACGCTGTACAGCCAGAGCCTGGTCCACGGCGAGGGCCGGGGCGCACCGGCGATGGAGGCGACGCGCTTGACGACCTGCGGGAAGCGGACCGCCCACTCGTAGGTCTGCAGGGCGCCGACCGACCAGCCGAGCACCAGTTGAAGTTCATCGATGCCGAACTGTTCGCTGAGCAGGCGCCGCTGCGCGATCACGTCGTCGGCGATGTGTACCGCGGGAAAGGCGCCACGGTCGAACGGCGCCGGTGTGTTGCTGGGCGACGAGGTCGGCGGCAGCCCGAAGTGACCGGGCAGGATGATGAAGTACCGGTTCGGGTCGAGCGGGCGACCGTCGCCGATCCACGTTTCCAGCGCCTCGGGCGCGCCGCACAGGAAGTTCGGAAAGAGGATCGCGTTGTCCCTCGCCTTGTTCAGCGTCCCGAAGGTGAGGTATCCGAGGCTTGCGCTGGGCAACGTCACCCCGCACTGCAACTTGAAGTCACCCAGGTTGAAGATATCCATGACGCGCGCCCTTTCCGTGTCAGATCAGACCCGTTTCCACAAAGCTGGGCACCAGGTCGAGGACCAGATATTCGAGGTAGTACTTGCCCCACATCGTCTGCCACAGGGAGAACTGCGGATCGAACTGTTCGCCCCGCTTGCCGGCCAGCTTCGCCTCCAGATCCCAGATGATGGAGTCGAAGTCGGCCTCACTGAAGGGGTATCCGAACCCGGCCGCCGCGTCGATCACGTCGTCCTTGCTCCGGGTCTTCAGGCTGTCCAGAACGTCGGGCCGGGCGGCCACGGTACGGAGGAACTCGATGACGTTGGTCGTGGTCATGTCGCATCACCGGTGACCAGCGCACGCAGCTCGGCGTCGGTGTGCCGGGACACACAACACTCGACAAGGTAGTCGAGGTGGAACCTGCCCCACATCTCACGCCAGAGCCGGCTGCTGCCGTCGAACGCGTCGCCGTCCTTGTTCAGGATGACGTTCGCCTCCAGCTTCCCGACCACCGCCGCGACGTCCTCGGCGGTGAAGTCGTACCCATCGTTCTTCGCGTGGAAAACCAGCTGTGGCAGGTTCCGCGGTCCGTAGCTGGCGACCATGGCGGTACTTCCGCGGGCCGCGGTGAGGAACCTGACGAAGTCTTGCTGTGGCATCCGGTCCCACCCCTACGCGATCGGGTGCTTCTTGAAGAACGTGTATGCGGCCTCGGCCACCGCGACCGGGTTCATGCTCTGCATCCCGTGGGTGGCGAACGGAATCCCGCACCGCTCGGCCTGCGGCAGCCAGCTCATGAGGAACCGCTGGGTCTCCCGGAAGCCCGGCATGGCCGCTTCGCTGTCCAGACCCATGGCCGCCAGTACCGGCATCTGCGGCTTGTCCGGCACCAGCCGGTCCGCCTCGGACATCTTGAAGCCCCACGACGCGATCGCCGGGAAGTCGACCGTGAAGGTCGTGTCCACGCACTCCTCGACCCGCCGCCACACGTCCAGCGGCCCGGTCATCTCGACGGATCCGAGGAACCGCGGCCCGCACACCGCCTCCATGTACCGGAACGCGGCGCCCAGCTTGTCCCCACCCTGGAACAGCTTCATCGCGTCGTTGTACGCGTCGATGTTCGCCTGGACGGCAGCGCTATCCTCGCGGGGCAGGTACGGTTCCAGGAGCACCGCGGAGTGTGCCCGCTCGGGATACGACAGCAGGAACTGGAAGCCGATGACGCCACCGAAGGAGAAGGCCATGATGTGGGCCTTGTCGATACCGAGATGATCCAGCAGCTGCTTCGCATGCTCGGCACCCTCCTCGATGCTGAGCGTGTCCTTCTCCAGCGTGCTGC
Organism: Actinomycetota bacterium; assembly: GCA_005885555.1. GTDB lineage: Bacteria > Actinomycetota > Actinomycetes > Mycobacteriales > Micromonosporaceae > AC-43. Next base: position 19,791 of record VAWN01000013.1, on the reverse strand, counting down.
CGTTGTATCCGGCCCGGTAGTAGCTGATGAGCTGGTACTCGTTCAGCAACGGCGGGTAGAACTTCATCGGCGTGATGAGACTGTCGGCGACGCTCGTGCCGTGGATACATAGCACCGGTTCGCCGCTACCCAGCACCGCGTACCGGAGTTCGGCGTTGTCCACCTTGGCCCGCTGGTCATGCTCGACGTTCCACTCCCGGCCGAGATACAGCGCATGATCAGTCATAACCGCCTCCGGCGCGATCGGTGTAACAACGATGAACGTCAAAGTGATGGTGGCCGCGGGCGGCGGAGCGGTCAACGACACGAAGGGGTCAACGACACGAAGGACCCCGGAGTATACGGCGGGGCGTTGAGGAGCTCTCTACGTCAAGTCGTTGCGCCGACTTCTGGCACCGGTACCGTTTGCACAAGGCCGGCAGACGACATCGGATAGTGTGCCGTCAATCCTCCGGAAGTCCCGGCGCACACTTCTGGCCGCTTTGCGCGCCTCATCCGGCACGGTGGAATCGGTTGGTGACTGTTATAACTGTTAACCGCCTCGTTCGTTCAGCTGGTTTCTGGTGTGTCGTCGGAGCGCTGGTCGGAGGTGCCACCAGCCTGATGACTCTTGCCGCGACCGATCTGGGTCGGCCCGGTACCGGGGCGTTCCGGTACGGCGGCGTTCTGCTCGCCGTCGGCCAGCTGCTCGTCGTCGCCGGCGTGGTCGGGCTGGCCCGCGCCGGGATTGCCGGCACCGGATGGCTCGCCAAGCTCGGCCTGCCCGCGGCCGGCGTGGGATGCCTGCTCATCTGTGTCGCCCAACTCGTCATGCAGTTCTCGGTCGACGTGGGTGAGGTGATCATCGGTACCGGTACTCCGCTCACCGGGCTCGGGATGATCCTCGCCGGTGCGGGTGTGCTGCGGGCCGGACGGTGGCGCGGCTGGCGCCGGTTCGTACCGCTGGCCTGCGGGCTGTACGTCTTCGTGGTGTTGTATCCGGCGGAGGCCCTCACCGGTGCGGTGAGCTATCCGGCGATCGCCGGCTGGTACGCGTGCTGGCTGCTGCTCGGTGTGGCGTTGCTCGACACCGAGGCTGACTGGGTCACGCTGCCCGCGATGCCCGGTACCGGCGACGGCTGACCTCACCCGCGGAATGCGTGTCCTCGTCGCCGCGCATACGCCTCCAGGTACAGCCGCTCGTACTCGGCCCCGGCACGGTGCCACGACCAGTCCCGGACCATCGTCCGGCGGCGCATCGCGAGTATGTGCTCCGGTCGGTCGCGCCAGACCGACAGCGCCCACCCGACGGTGCCCACCAGTGCGTCGACGGTCAGGTCGTGGAAGACGAACCCGGTGCCCGCACCGGTGGATCCGGCGTAGTTGTCGACCGAGTCGGCCAGGCCGCCGGTCGCGCGGACGATCGGCAGGGTGCCGTAGCGCATGCTGTACATCTGGTTCAGCCCGCACGGTTCGAACCGCGACGGGATGACCAGGAAGTCGCAGCCGGCCTCGATCCGGTGCGCGAGGCCGTTGTCGAAGCCGATGAAGCAGCGCAGCCTGTCCGGATGGTCGGCGGCCAGCGCCGCGAACCGCGACTCGTCGGCCGGATCGCCGGCGCCGAGCAGCACCAGCTGCAGGTCCCAGCCGGCCATCCGGCCGAAGGCGTCGGCGAGGATGTCCAGGCCCTTCTGCGGGGTGAGCCGGCTGACCACGCCGAGCAACGGTACGTCGGTGCGCTCGGCCAGGCCCGCCTCCCGTTGCAGCGCCGCCTTGCAGACCGCCTTGCCGGTGAGGTCGTCGCGGTCGAAGTGCGCGGCGATGTGCGGGTCGCGGGCCGGATCCCAGTCCGTCGTGTCGATTCCGTTGAGGATCCCGTGCAGGTCGGCGCGGCGCGCGGCGAGCTCGCCGTCGAGGCCACCGCCGAAGTCACTGGTCTGGATCTCGCCGGCGTACCGCGGGCTGACCGTCGACAGCTTGGTACTGTGCCGGATCGCCGCCTTGACCGGGTTGAACCTGCCGAAGTGTTCGAACTCCCACTCGTTGAAGTGTTCCGGACCGAGGGCCGTGACGAAGTGCGCGCCACCGTCCTCGTCCCCCTGGTAGGCGAGATTGTGGATGGTGTACACGGTCGCGGCGCCGTGCAGCGGGCGGGCCCACTCCACGGTGTTCACGTACACCGGCATCAGGGCGGTGTGCCAGTCGTTGGCGTGCACGACGTCGGGTACCCAGTCGAGGACCTTGGTCAGTTCCAGCGCGCCACGCGACAGGAAGACGAACCGCTCCAGGTTGTCGCCGTAGCCGTACAGGGCCGGCCGGTCGTAGTAGTGGTCGTTCTCCAGCAGGTACACCGGGACCGCGGTACCGGGCAGCTGGGCGCGCCGCACGCCGGCCGCTCGGGTGCCGAAGTACATCGGTACCCGCACCGCCATGTCGAGCCGTTCGGTGCCGTCGGTCGGGGTGCCCTGATAGAACGGAGTCACCACCCGCACGTCGACACCGTTGTCCGCCAACGCCTTGGGTAACGCACCGGCGACGTCGGCCAGCCCACCCGTCTTGCGGAACGGAGCCACCTCTGCCGACGCGAAGAGTACCTTGAGCGGCATCCCGGCTCCTTCGGTGCCGACTTGGACAAGTACCCGGTGATTCGGTATCTGATCCTGCCGGACGTCGATGTCCGGTGACTATCGTGACGACATGAACGGTCGGTCGGAGACGGATCGGGCGGTCGTCCAGGAGTTCCGGACGAACCGCGGCCGCGTCGGCGGTGGCTTCCGCGGAGTACCGCTCCTGCTGCTCACCCACACCGGAGCGAAAACCGGTCGCCGCCATACGTCGCCGTTGACGTATCTGCGCGACGGCGACCGGTTGGTCATCTTCGCATCCAACTTCGGTGACCTCAACAACCCCGCCTGGTACCACAACCTGCGCGCGCATCCGCAGGCCACGGTGGAAATCGACGGCGAGCGTTTCGACGTGGTCGCCAGCGTCGCCGAAGGGATCGAGCGGGACCGGCTGTTCGCCCGGCAGCTCGCACACGCGCCGATCCTCGCCGCCTTCCAGTCGAAGACTCCGCGACGCATCCCGGTCGTCGTGTTGCATCGCGTGTGAGTGGTGGGTGCGGGCCGGCCGGGCATTGCTCAGCCCTCGTGTCCGGTGGAGCCTGCCACGGTGGCGCCGCGGCAGGCGAAGGTGAGCAGATCGGCCAGCGTGTACCGGTCCGGTCCGGCCGACGGCAGCGTGGGGCGCCACCCGGCGTCGACGGACAGGTACGAGTCGGCATCGGCGCGGACCAACCCGACCAGTACCTCCGCCACGATCCGGCCACCGACGGGTCCGAGCCGGTCTCCGTCGGCCCGGTGCTGTGCCTCCTTCAGGATGTAGAACCACAACGGGGTACCACCCACCGCACCGGGAATCCCGGTCTCGGCCGGGGTCAACGGGTCCACGCCCAGGGCCTGCGCCACCGCTTCCCCGGAGGGCAGCCCGGCCGCCACGCCACGCTCGAGGTCGCGGACGGCCAGTGACCGGTACGCCGCGACGGGCACGTTGCCGGTGACCTCGTGGGGCAGGCCGATGAGGCTCGCCGGCAGCCGGCCGTCCATCTTCTTCGCGCGCTGCGCCGGTGCCGCCCCGGGAAAGTCGAACAGCTGCGCCCAGTCCACCGCGTGCTCCGCGCTGACCGGACCGAACCCCATCAGGTCGGGCAGCAGCGGGTACTGCGGCCCGCCGGTGCGGATGCGGTACAGGTGGCGGATCTGGCCATGGCCGTACCGGTAGACCGCGTGCGCGAACTCCAGCGGCAGATACACCGCGCCGGGTGGCGGGTCGAACAGTTGCGGGCCGTCGCGCAACAACTCGGTGACGACGTCGCCACCCACCAGTCGCGGCAGGAAGTCGTTCACGATGAGGTACTGGTAGTGCCAGCGCAGGGCGCGCCGGGCGGCGGGGTACAGGTCCTCCTCGGTCACGCCGTCGGCGCGCAGCCGGTCGACCAACGCGTTGTGCGCGTGCAGAAACGCCACATGCAACTGGTTGACGAACAGGTGCACGTCGTTGCGGGGATCGCCGATGACCGCGGTGCCCTGCGCGTTGCGGGTCACGTCGGTGCCGCTCGGCGACAGCAGCAGCTTCGGCGGATCCTGCCGGTCGAACAGGTACGGCGTGCCGACCGGCCCGGCGCCGTAGAGCGCCTCCAGGTTGATGCACGGGCTGTGCGCGTTGCGCAGCCCACTGAGATCGGCCCGGGTACCCAGCGGTGAGCGGTCGGCGGTGATGTCGTGAGCCACGAACTGCCCGAAGAACGGCCAGCCGGCCGCCTCCGCACCGTCTTCGGGGCCGGCCGTGAGAAGCGCGACCGGCCCGCCGTCACACATCCCGCCGGTGTCTCCCAGTGCCCGCAGCGTCTCCTCGTCCATGACGAGCGGCGGCAGGTCGGGCAGCAACCGCGCGTACCGGGTACCGGCCGGCGCCGCGTCGACGACCGACGCCGGTACCCGGCACAGGTCGCGGATCGCGGATGCGGTCATCGCCGCGCCGCCGGTACCAGGAACAGCTTGTCCGCATAGCACCAGGCCCAGACCTCACCCGGCTCGTACGAACGGACCAGTGGATGGGCGGTCTTGTGGAAGTGCGCGGTCGCGTGGCGGCGCGGTGAGTTGTCGCAGCAGCCCACGTGACCGCAGACCAGACACTCCCGCAGGTGCACCCAGGTGGTGCCTTCGCGCAGACAGTCCTCGCAACCGTCCGTTGTGGACGGTTGAACGCGGTGCAGCTGCCCGAGATGGGAGCACAGTGCCCCGGTGGGATCGCCGCTGGCATCGCCGGCGACGACATAGTAGGGCTCGGTCATGAGTCAGCTCCCATCGCCAATGTCGGTTGCGGGCCGGGCCGCAACGGTGGTGCCTCCAGAGCGCAGTGCATGGGTACCGCCGGCGCGAGGGGGGCGCCGGCGGTACCCATCGTCGCGGCAGCGAGCAGCCCGGCGGCCGCGCACAGGCCGGCCGCGATGAACGCGGCGGTACCGAACCCCGCGGAGAACCGGTGCGGGTCGAGATACGCGCTGCCGACGATGCCGACGACGGGTGGCAGGACGGCGACCGCGACGAGGTTCGCCACCCGGCCGACGTCGTTGTTGACCGCGGATGCCACACCCGCGTGCTCCGCCGGTACCGCCGTCATCGCGGCCGTCGTCAACGGGGCCACGGTGCATGCGACGCCCAGAGCGAACACCACGGCGGCGGGCAGTATCTCGGTCAGGTAGGAGCCACCCGGACTGATCCGGTGGAACAGCGCCAGCCCGAGTCCGGTGACGAGCGGACCGACGGTCAGCTGGGGGCGTAGCCCGATCCGCCCAGCCAGCGCGCCGGACCGCCCGGACAACGCGAGCATGATGAACGTCAGCGGCAGCAACGCGGTACCGGCCTGCAGCGGCGTGTACCCGGCCACCTGTTGCAGCTCGATGGGCAGCAGGAACATGACCCCGCCGACGGCGCCGTACACGATGAAGGTGACCGCGTTCGCCACGCCGAAGCGGCGCGACGCGAACAGCGCCAGCGGAAGCATCGGGTTGGGCCGCCGGCTTTCCCAGAGCAGGAAAGTCACCAGCAGCGCCGCACCACCGGCCAGCGCCAGCACCGACGGCGGCGACCAGCCACCGGACAACCCGGTGATGAGTCCGTAGGTCAGACCCACCAGCCCGACAGTCACCAGGACACCGCCGGTGAGATCGACCCGGCCGGTGGCCTGCGGGTCACGGGACTCCGGCACGTGACGCCAGGCGACCCACGCCGCGACCGCCGTGATCGGCAGGTTCACCAGGAAGATCAGGCGCCAGGATCCCGCCTGCACCAGCCATCCGCCGAGGGACGGACCGAGCGCGGCGCCCAGGCCGGTGAATCCCGACCAGGTGCCCAGAGCCCGCCCGCGATCGGCGGGCTGGAACGACGCCTCCAGGATCGCCAGGCTCCCCGGTGTCAGCAGGGCACCACCGGCGCCCTGCAACGCCCGCCCCGCAACGAGAACGCCGATGCCCGGCGCCAGCGCACACACCAGCGACGCGGCGGCGAACAACCCGACACCCCACAGGTACAGGCGCCGCCGGCCGTACCGGTCCCCCAGCGCGCCACCCACCAGAAGCATCCCGGCCAGAGTCAGCGTGTATGCGGTGAACACCCACTGCAGTTGCACCACACCGGCGTGGAACTCGCGACCGATCGCGGGCAGCGCGATGCTCGCCACGGTCAGGTCGGCGGCCACCATGGCGGAGCCGAGCGCCATCGCGAACAGCGTCCAGCGACCGGCCGCGGTACGGTAGCCGAGCAGGGCGGTCCCGTCCGCCACCTGCGGGCCGCTGGTCATCCCGGTCTCCCGCCGCACTTAGATGTGTACCCGGTGGATGAGCCCGTCCTGCACGGTGAACTCGACCTTCGCGCGCCCGTTGAACCCGTCGGAGTGCACCTTCGAGTGCAGCGTGGCACCGTCGGACTTGGTGTCGATGCGTTCGATCTCGATCCGCATGTTCGCACCGATGAACTCCCGGTCGGACCAGCGCTCGATGTTGTCGATCCCCTCGAACTTGCGGCCCGTGTCGATCACCACCGCGTCGGGTGCGAAGAGGGCTCGAAATGCCGCGCGGTCGGAGTTGTTCGCCGCGTCCACCCAACCCTGCGCGAGCTCCGTAGCAGTGGGCATACCGTCCTCCGGTCAGTCGTTGGTCGGGGGGTCACAGATACTTTTCGGACGTTACCCACGGCACCGGTGGAGACCGGGCGCGTGCGGCGCCCGTGCGGCGCAGTACGTCAAGTCGGCCCGGCGCACTACGTCCGGTACGCAGGTTGTGTACGAGCTTCGTACGGGTGGTGTGGCTGGTGCCGGCCGGCGCGGCGGGACTGCAATGACTTGACCCTGTTCGGGTCGGTACGCCGACGGAAGGAGTCTCGATGCGAGCACCGAGGTTGGTACCGGCAGTCGCCGCGACGGTTCTACTCGCGGCGACGATGGCGTGGTCGGGGGTGGCGTCGTCGGGGGTGGCGCAGGCGGCCGGCACCACCGGCTCCGTCGGGCTCACCGCCGACACGGTGGGCCTTTCGTTCGCCGGTGAAACGGTCGCGGCCGACGGTACCGTCACCGACACCTGGACCAACGCCAGCGGCTGGCAGTTCGTCTACACCGGACCGCCCGGCGGCCAAGTGCACGAAGCCATGACACCGGCCGCGGATTCGGGTACCACGCTGGATCTCGCGGCTTCGGCACCCGCCGGGCCGATCCAGTCGTGGTGCGTCAAGGCGATCCAGGGCAACGGGTACCGGATGACCGCGTGCAACGAGCGGACCGCGCTGTATTCGGCGCCCAACAACCACTTCATCGCCGACGACATGCGGTCGCAGGCGCACGCGTCCAGCGGGCTGCGGTACGACAGCGTGTACATGAGCTACAACTGGTCGGGCAACCAGATCTACTCGATGGATCCGCTCGGCGACGTGGGTACCCACTGCGGCCAGGTGTCGTTCGGCGTCACCTGGTACGGAATCAGCTTCTCCGCCGACGAGGTGACCTGCCAGGGCACGTTGCGGCCGTGGGGGCTCAGTTCCAGCACGGGCGGCGGTACCTGGACATCGAACCTCGCCAACCCGACATCGACGATCGGCATCGAGGAGATCCTCAAGACGCACGCGCCCGCGCGTACCACCCCGGCCAGCGTGCTGCACCTACGCGCGATCTGGAGCTAGCGGCTGGGCTTGCGCGCCGTGCGGCGGCCGGCCAGCCGCTGCACGGCGCGGCGGCCCTCGAGGGTCCACGGATGGTCCGGCGCGAGTGTGTGCTCGAACGTGGCCAGCGCGCTCTCCAGCAACTCCCGCGCGGCCGCCGGACCGTCCTCGTCGAGGACCACCATGGCCAGCCGCTGTCCGGCCCGCGCGGTCTGCGGATGGTCGGCACCCAGCAACCGGTTGCGGATGGCCAGCGCCCGCTCCAGCAACGGCCGGGCGGCCGCGGAGTCGCCCTCCTCATGCAGCAGCCAACCCAGGTTGCTCAGGGTGTATGCGGTGTACGGATGGTCCGGTCCCTCGATCCGTTCGCAGATCGCCAGTGCGCGCTGGGCCAGTGGCCGGGCCGCGGCCAGGTCACCCCGGTCGCGCAACAGGTTCGCCAGGTTGTTGAGGGTGTTCGCGACCCGCATGTTGTCCGCACCGCCGGCCCGCTCCCGGACCGCGAGCGCCCTTTCGTACAGCGGCAGCGCGCCGGCCGCGTCGCCCTGCTCGCGGAACAGGCTGGCGAGGTTGTTCAGGCTTTCGGCGATGGCGAGATCGTCCGTGGCCAGCCGCTCGCGGATCTCCAGGGCACGCTCCAGGTAGGTGCGGGCCGCGGTCAGCTCACCCTCCATACCGAGCACCAGGCCGAGACTGTTGAGGCTCGCCGCGGTCTGCGGATGGTCGGCCCCGAGTTCCCGCTGGCGGATCCGCAGCGCCCGCTCAAGCAGCGGGCGGGCCTGCCCGAACTGGCCGCGCACCCGCAGGTACCGGCCGGCGCGGTCGAGCAGCCGGTCGAGCGCCACGGTACCGTCGGCGGCCAACTGTTCCACGGCAAGGACGTGCGGCAGGAGGCGGGCGCAGCGCGGCCACTGCACAGGCTGTTCGACCGATCCTTCCGGGAACCCCGCGAGCAGCACGCCGACCGCCGACGCCAGGTAGGCCGCCCGGCGCCTGGCGCGCAACGACGACCGCACGACCGCCTGGGTCAGCCGGTGTACCCGCAACTCGTCGGCGCGCCGTTCGATCAGCGAGTACCGCCGCAGCGCGGTGACGGCGCGATCGAAGCCGAGGTCGTCGAGCAGCGCCTCGCGCAGCTGTCGCGGTACGTCGCCGGTGGCTTCGCGCAGCAGCCCGATCGGGATGTCGTCGGGTGCGAGGAAAGCGCACAGGCGCAGCAGCATCGCGGCCGCCGGATGTTCCCTGGCCATCCGCTCGTACGACAGCCGCAGGGTGGTGGCGACGGGTACCGGATAGTCGTCCGGCCCGCCTTCGGCGATCAGCTCGACCAGGCGTGAGCGCAGCAGCTCCGCATAGCCGGCCAGGTCCCGGCCGGACCGCACGACGTACGCGGCCGCCTGCGCGAGCGCCAGCGGCAGGCAGCCGAGCGTCTGCGCCACCGCGTCGGCGGCCGCCGCGTCGGTCTGTCCGGTGCGTTCGAGGAGGAAGCGGCCGGCGACGTCGCGGGGCAGCACCCCGACCGCCAGCCGGACCGGCCACATCGGCGTCTGCGACGTCACCACCACGTGTCCCGGCAGGCCGGGCGGCAACCGGACCAGCTCCTCGGTACCCGGTTCCACGTTGTCGAAGACCAGCAGCCACCGCCGGTGGCCACGCAGCCAGTCCAGTACCGCGTCCACCTGCCGCTGCTGATCCGGCAGCTCGCCGGCGGACAGCCCCAGGCGGTGGCAGAGCCCGGCCAGGTCACCGACCAGGTTGCTGTGCCGGTCCGCCCGTACCCAGAAGGTGCCGTCCGGATAGTCGGCGCGCCGCTGATGGAGGTACCGGACCACGAGCTGGGTCTTGCCGACGCCGCCCAGGCCGTGCACCGCCACCCGCCCGCCCTGCGCGAGCAGCCCGTGCAGGGCGGCCAGCTCCGCCTCGCGACCGACGAAGTGGGCGACCGGGTCGGGCGGGATACCGGCCTGCGGCACCCCACCGGCCGACGCGGGCACGGTACGCGGGCGGGCGGCCTCGATGAGCATCGCGCGCTGTGCCGGTTGCAGGGTCAGCGCGCCGGCCAGGAAGTCGATGGTGCTGCTGCGCGGTGCGCGACGCACGCCCCGTTCCAGCATGCTGATCGCGTGGACGCTGAGCCCGGACCGCCGGGCGAGGTCCTCCTGCGTCAGGTTGGCGGTCGTGCGGAAGGTGCGAAGAAGCGTTCCGAAGTCGTGGTATGCGGCGTCGGCCATGCCCGGCCACCTCCCCCGCGGGACCACGCCATTCTACGACCGCCCGACCGCTAACCTGACCAGCCGATGAGAGACGACAAGGTCGATCCCGCCGCTTGTCGCGGAAGGCGCCCAGGTGGCCGCGGCCGCCGGCCCACCACAGCTACCGCCGGCCGAGGGTGAATCAGGGGACGAGGATCGCCCGGCCGCGTACCCGTCCGGCGTCGAGGTCCGCGATGGCCTCCACCGCGGCGTCGAGCGGGTACGTGCGGGTGTGCAGGGTCACCCGGCCGCCCTGCGCCAGCGCCATCAGCTCGTCGAGCTCGGTGTAGGTACCCACGATGTTGCCGACGACGTTGCGCTCGGTGGAGATGATGTCCAGCGTCGGGATGTGCACGGTGCCGCCGTACCCGATGACGAAGTAGGAACCGGCCTCCCCGGTCATCGCGAACCCGTCCTGCTCGGCACCCTGCTCGGCGACGAAGTCGAGCACGACGTGCGCGCCACGCCCGCCGGTCAGCTCCCGTACCGCCGCCACCTGGCCGCCGTCGGCGACCACCGTGTGCTGCGCGCCCAACTGCTCGGCGAGCTTGAGCGCGTCCGGGTTGCGGTCGACCACGACGACGCGCGCCGCGGTCAACGCGGCCAGGCACTGGATGCCGATGTGCCCGAGGCCGCCGGCGCCGATGACGACGCACGTGGTGCCCGGGTACAGCAACGGGATCGCCTTACGCACGGCGTGGTATGCGGTGATGCCGGCGTCGGCGAGCGCGGCGACGTCCTGCGGCCGGGTGCGCGGGTCGAGCTTCACGCACGCGCGCGCGGAGGTCAGCAGGTACTCCGCCATGCCGCCGTCGTGCGACAGGCCGGGGAAGCTGCTGTCGGCGCAGTGCATGTCGTCGCCGGCCCGGCAGGCCCGGCACAGTCCGCAGGTCGGCGTCGGGTGCAGGATCACCGTGTCGCCGACCGCGACGTTGGTCACCGCCGGGCCGACCTCGTGCACCCAGCCGGCGTTCTCGTGGCCGAGCGTGTAGGGCAGGGTCGGGTGCATCGCCTCGGCCCACTGGCCCTCGATGATGTGCAGGTCGGTGCGGCACACCCCGGCACCGCCGATCCGCACGACGACGTCCAGCGGACCCTGGACGGTCGGTTCCGGTACCTCCTCGACCACTGGTTGCCGGTGGTACCCCTGCAGCCGTACGGCCTTCATGTCTCCCCCTCACCTCTCGTGTCGTAGCGGACCCGCAGCATGCCGCGGCAGATGCCCGCGTTGGCCTCGATGCCCACCCGCGTCGCCCGCGCCCGGCGCAGGTGCAGCGGCAGCGCGTCCACACCCACCGCCGCGCCGGTCGCCGGATCGATCAGCAGCGGGTCCGCGTCGCCGGCGGGCAGGCCGAGCTCGGACCGCCTGCGGCGCAGGCGGTCCAGCTCCGGCGACGGGGGTACCTCGCCGAGCGTCAGCGCGGCCAGCTCTCCTATGGCGGTACCGGCGGCGAGCAGCGGCCGGCACACCAGATCGGTACCGGCGAGCACCGCCTTGCGCAGGAAGTCCGCGCGCAGCCGGTCGAGTTCGGCGACCGCCTCACCGGCGAACGTGTGCACGAAACCCGCCTGCGCCGCCACGCCCGTGTTGATGGTGTCGGACGCGAAGTGCCCGTCGAGCACGATCTCGGCGTGCCGGATGCCGGGTACCCCGGACACCGCGTCGTACGCGTCGGCGACCATCAGGAAGGCGAAGTTCGGCGCGCAGAAGTACGTCGGCAGCCGTAGTCGCACCCGCGCGTCGCCGGCCGCGGAGACGGTGCACGAGGCGACGAACCCGAGTCGCGTGATCGGCTCGTCGAGCTCCGGGTCGCGCACCGTCTCCAGCGCGGCGAGTACCGCGCCGCCGTCGGTGCTCATGCCGACGGCGACTCGGCGGTGACGGCGACCGAGTCGTCGCGCGCGGCCGGGGTACCCTGCTGCGGCGCGAGCCGGCACTCGACCGGTACCTCGATGTCGTAGAGCCGGGCGGCGTTGAGCCCGAGCATCTTCTTCCTGCTCGCCACGGTGACCCGCGGGTAGTCGTCGAACTCCGCACCCGGCGGGTAGTCCCAGTCGACGAAACCCTCCACCTGCCACTTCGGTTCCCAGATGGCGTAGTCGCTGCCGAACGTCATCTTGTCCTCGCCGACCCAGAACAGCAGCTCCCCCATGCACCGCGCGAAGAACCGCGGCCGCGCGTGCATCAGCGCGCCGACCACGACGGACAGGCCGGCGTACACGTTGGGCTCCTGGGTGGCCATGTAGCAGAAGTCGTCGATGCGCGGGATGCCGGAGTGCTCGACGATGAAGTTCAGTCCCGGGAAGTCGGTCGCCGCGTGATCGATGTCGGACATGTCGAAGGCGTCCTTGTCCAGCGGCCAGATCGTCGGTCCCTTGTGCGCGTGGATGTTCCGGATCCCCAGTTCCTGGCACGCCTCCAGGTACCGGTACGCCTCCGGGTCGGTGAGTTTCCAGCCGCGCGAACCCTGCCGCCACTCGGCGGTGTAGAGTTTGACGCCCTTGCAGCCCCACCGTTCGACGTTGTGGCGCAACGTCTTCAGCCCGTCGTCACCGTCGCGCGGGTCCCATCGGGTGTTGAGGATGAACCTTCCCGGATGCTTCTCGAACAGCGTCGCGTCCCGCTCGGTGGTGTTGAATCCTTCCTTGTACCACTCCCGAAGGTCGGTCGGCTGGAAGATGGCGACGTCGACGTGGCCGGCGTCGAAGACGTCGCGCATGAGGTCTTCCTCGGAGTACTTCTGGTACTTGTCCATCGGCCACCGGGTGTCCTCCGGCCCGAGACCGTGGTAGCCGTAGAAGCACTCGATCCACCCCTTGGCATACTGCTCGGCACCCTCCACCCAGTTGTCCGGGGCGGCGTTCCAGTAGTGCATGTGGGTGTCGACGACGAAGTATCTCTCGCCATCCTTCTCGTACACGGTGTCACCCCGATCCGGCGATGCGGTCGGGTGACCGGGGTCCTCACCGAGGTCCGTGCGCGACCACGCCGACCTGGCTCACCGCCAGCCTAGACCCGCATTCTGTGGCGGGGACAGGGTCCGGCGGGCAGGATGGCGTGGTGGGCTGGTTCTGGCACGCGCTGGCGATCGCCGGGGCGATGACGTGGGAGATCCTCTGGGCGCTGATCCTCGGGTTCGTGCTGTCCGCCGTGGTACAGGCGGTGGTCCGCCGGGCCACGGTGATCCGGTTGCTCGGCAACGACTCGCCACGCGCGATCTCGGCGGCGACGGGCCTGGGCATGGCCTCGTCCTCGTGCTCCTACGCCGCGGTCGCCCTGGCCCGGTCGCTGTTCCGCAAGGGGGCCGACTTCACCGCGGCCATGGCCTTCGAGATCGCCTCGACGAACCTGGTCATCGAGCTGGGCATCCTGCTCGCGCTGCTGATGGGCTGGCAGTTCACCGCCGCCGAGTTCGTCGGCGGTCCGATCATGATCGTGCTGATCGCCGTGCTGTACCGCGTCTTCCTGCGCCGGCGGCTGGTGGCCGACGCGCTGCGGCAGGCGGACCGGGCCGTGGCCGGGTCGATGGAGGGCCACGCGGCGATGGACATGTCGATCGGCGGCGACGGCTCGTTCTGGCGGCGACTGGGCTCGGCGCGCGGGTTCACCGCGGTATCGCACATCTTCGTCATGGAGTGGGCGGCGATCTGGCGCGACATCGCCGTCGGGCTGCTGGTCACCGGAGCGCTGGCGGCGTGGGTACCGATGGATTTCTGGGAGAGCTTCTTCCTGACCGACCACCCGGTGCTGGCGGGGTTGTGGGGGCCGATCGTCGGGCCGATCGTGGCGGTGGTGAGCTTCGTCTGCTCGATCGGCAACGTACCCCTGGCCGCGGTGCTGTGGAACGGCGGCATCAGCTTCGGCGGGGTGGTCTCGTTCATCTTCGCCGACCTGATCATCCTGCCGATCATCAACATCTACCGGAAGTACTACGGCTGGCGGACGGCGCTGTTCGTCACCGGTACCTTCTACGTCACGATGGTCGCCGCCGGGTACGCCGTCGAGCTCATCTTCGGCGCGCTGGGCCTGGTGCCCGAGGAGCGCAACGCCCAGGTGATCGAGCCGCACATCTCGTGGAACTACACCACGTGGCTGAACCTGGCCTTCCTGGTACCGGCGGCGGCGCTGGTGGTCCGCTTCCTGACCACCGGCGGCCTGCCGATGCTGCGGATGATGGGCGGCAGCCCGCAGGACAGCGGCGAACAGGCGCACCGGCATTGACCGGTCTACCCTGGTCCCGGTACCGGCCGGGGCCGACGATGAAGGGATGACGATGGGCCAGAGCGACGACGTGGACATCGACGCCGCGGACGAGGGTACCGACGAGTGGGACGCGATCGAGGACGACGGGGTGCTCGACGCCTCGGACACGCTCGACGACGACCGGGTGGCGGACCCGCTGGACACCGGCGTGGCCGCGGCCGACCGGTGGTCCGCGGCGAACCGGTTCGGCACCACGGTCGCCGAGCAGCGCGCCGGTGAGTCGCTGGACGAGCGGCTCGCCGAGGAGGAGCCGGACGTCGACCCGTACGCCGAAGACGGCGACGACGAGGACGAGCTGACCCGCCGCGGGTACGGGCGACAGCCGCGGGCCGGCCGGCTGGTGGCCCGCGACGAGGGCTTCGGCGCGGACGACGAGGCCGACGTGGTCGCGCGCGACGTCGGGGTGGACGCCGGTGGCGCCAGCGCCGAGGAGGCGGCCGTCCATCTGATCGACGACGGGGACGACCCGGACGGCGTGGGCGACGGCCCAATGCGCTGATGGGTGCCGTGGCTGACGCGGTGCTGCGCTGGCGGGAGCCGGCGGTACGGGTGCTGTCCCGGCTGATCCCCGGCCAGGTGCTCTGCTACGTCGACACCGACGCGCCCGCGGTGGCGCTCACCTTCGACGACGGGCCGCACCCGCAGACCACGCCGCAGCTGCTGGACGTGCTGGCCCGGCACCGGGCCCGGGCGACGTTCTTCATCATCGGCGAGCGCGTCACCGGCAATGAGCCGATCGTGGCGCGCATCGCCGCCGAGGGGCACGAACTGGCCAACCACCTGATGCGCGAGGAGCGCTCGGTGCTGCTGTCGGACGAGCGGTTCCAGCGCGACCTGGCCGAGGTGACCGCGCTGCTGGCGCCGTACGGCACGGTCCGCTGGTTCCGTCCGGGGTCCGGCTGGTTCACCCCGCGCATGCTCAGCGCCGCCGCGCGCCAGGAACTGCGCATCGTGCTCGGCACGGTGGTGGCGATGCACACCGGCGGTCCCGGTGACGCGGGGATCGCCCGCAGCCTGCTCGGCGGGATCCGCCCGGGGTCGATCGTGGTGCTGCACGAGGGCATGCCCGAACGCCGCGGCGTGGTCGCCACCACCGGCGAGGTGCTGGCCGAGCTGGACCGGCGCGGCCTCGCCGTGGTCACCGTGTCCGAACTGGTCGCGCTGGCGCGGTAGGGCGCCGCCCTACGGCTTGCGGGCCACGCCGCAGAACACGGCCAGCTCGGGCTGGTCGTCCATGGTGCCGGTGTCCGGTCGCCACCGCGGCGTGGAGACCACGCCGGGCTCGACCAGGTCGAGGTCGTCGAAGAAGCCGGCGAACTGCTCCCGGGTGCGCAGGTGGTACTGGAGGCCGGCCTGCTGCGCGGTGCGGTTCGCGCTCACGTCGGCGTCGGTCGCCGCGGTGCCGTCGTTGATGACCAGAAAACTGCCGGACGGTACCGCGTCCAGGAGCTGCCGCACGATACCGCGCGCCTGCTCGAAGTCGGCGACATAGCCGAGGATGCCCAGCAGCATCAGGGCGACCGGCCGGTCGAAGTCCAGCGTCGCGGCCGCGCCGCGCAGGATCCGGTGCGGCTCGCGCAGGTCGGCGTCGAGGTAGTCGGTGGCACCCTCCGGACTGCTGGTCAGCAGCGACCGGGCGTGCGCGAGCACCATCGGGTCGTTGTCGACGTACACGATGCGCGCCGCCGGGGCGACCCGCTGCGCGACCTCGTGCGTGTTGTTCGCGGTCGGCAGGCCGGTGCCGATGTCGAGGAACTGGCGGATGCCGACCTCGCCGGCGAGGTACCGGACGACGCGAGAGAGGAAAGCCCGGGAGACGCGGGCCACCTCCGCGATCTCCGGGTACACCCTCAGGACCTGGTCGCCGGTGGCGCGGTCGGCGGCGAAGTTGTCCTTGCCACCGAGCCAGTAGTTCCACACCCGGGCGCTGTGCGGCACGGTGGTGTCCAGTTCGGACAAGGGATCCCGGTCCGGAACGGAGTCCCGGTCAGGATCGGCCAGACTGCCGGTCATCTGCACACCCCTCGACTCCGTAGTGGATCAACGATCGGTGACGCTACCGGGAGCATAGTCAGACAGACCGCGCCGCCGGTACTGCCGCCGGCAGATACCACGCGATCCGGGCCTGTGACCTGTTCGTGACATGAACCCGCTGGAATTGACCGATGACGGCGCAGTCCGGCGAGCCGCTCATCGTTCTCGATGGGGTCGACAAATGGTTCGGGTCGCTGCATGTCCTGCGCGACGTGCACCTGACGGTCGACCGCGGCGAGGTGGTCGTCGTCATCGGGCCCTCCGGTTCCGGCAAGTCCACGCTGTGCCGGGTGATCAACCGGCTTGAGCCGATCGACTCCGGCACCATCCGCTTCGACGGCAGGACGCTGCCCGCCGAGGGCCGGCCGCTGGCCCGGCTGCGCAGCGAGGTCGGCATGGTCTTCCAGTCGTTCAACCTGTTCGCACACAAGACCGTGCTGCAGAACGTGACGCTGGGCCCGGTGAAAGTACGCCGGGAGCGGTCCGCGGCCGCGCGGGAGCGCGCGCTGGCGCTGCTCGACCGGGTGGGCATCGCCGACCAGGCGGACAAGTACCCCGCCCAGCTGTCCGGCGGCCAGCAACAGCGCGCCGCGATCGCCCGGGCGCTGGCCATGCGACCCAAGGCGATGCTGTTCGACGAGCCGACGAGCGCGCTGGATCCGGAGATGGTCGGCGAGGTGCTCGACGTGATGACCGGGCTCGCCCGCGACGGCATGACCATGGTGGTGGTGACGCACGAGATGGGCTTCGCCCGGCACGCCGCCAACCGGGTCATCTTCATGGCCGACGGCCAGCTGGTCGAGCAGGCGGAGCCGGCGCAGTTCTTCGCCAACCCGCGCAGCGAGCGCGCCAGGGACTTCCTGTCGAAGGTACTCACCCACTGAGTCACTCTGCTCGTGGGTGTCCACTGTGGAGGGAGGGGCAATGCGACTCAGTAGGACGCTGGCGGTGCTCACCGGCCTCGCGCTGGCGCTCGGGTTCTCCGGTGCGTGCGGCGGCGGGTCCGGTGGCGGCAGCGGCGGCAGCGGCCCGGCGCAGACCGGAGTCGTGGGAAAGGCACAGCAGAGCAGGAAGCTCGTCATCGGCGTCAAGGCCGACCAGCCCGGCCTGGGGTTGCAGACGGGCAGCAGGTACGAAGGGTTCGACATCGAGATCGCGAAGATCGTCGCCAAGGATCTCGGCGTCGACGAGTCCGGCATCGAGTGGAAGACCACGACGACGCCGAACCGGGAGGCGTTCATCCAACAGGGCACCGTTGACCTGGTGGTCGCCACCTACACCATCAACGACGAGCGCAAGAAGAAGGTCAGCTTCGCCGGGCCGTACTACGTGGCGGGTCAGGACCTGCTCGTCAAGACCGACAACGCCGACATCACCGGGCCGGAGGCACTCGACGGAAAGAAGGTCTGCTCGGTGACCGGCTCCACCCCGGCCAAGCGGATCCAGACCGAGCACCCGAAGGCGCACCTGCAGCTGTTCGACGCGTACTCCAAGTGCGTGGAGGCGCTGGGCCAGGGCAGCGTGGACGCCGTCACCACCGATGACATCATCCTCGCCGGGTACGCCGCACAGCCGCAGTTCGCCGGGAAGTTCAAGGTGGTCGGCAAGCCGTTCAGCACCGAGCCCTACGGGATCGGGCTGAAGAAGGGCGACAAGTCCAGCTGCGAGAAAATCAACGCCATCCTGACCGCTGCCGCGTCCGACGGCCGGTACAAGGCGGCGTGGGACGCGACGCTCGGCAGGAGCGGTAAGCCGGCGCCGACGCTGGACACCAGCAAACTCACCAGCTGCGAGTGAGGTCGACCGGTCCGCCGGGGCCGGTGCAGGCCCCGGCGGGCCGCTGGAGGTGGCCCGTGCACGTCTTCTCCGATCCCGCCAACCGCGCCGTGTACCTGTCGTCGTTCCTGTTGATTCTCAAGCTCACCGGCGCCGCGGGAGTCATCGCGCTGGTCTTCGGCGTGGTACTCGCGGCGATGCGGGTCTCCCCCGTCCCGGTACTGCGCGGCTTCGGTACCGCCTGGGTCAACGTGTTCCGCAACACCCCGCTCACGCTCATCATCTTCTTCTGCTACTTCGGCCTGTTCGTCAACCTCGGCGTCACCTACTCCGACGACGACATCGACCTGAACAACTTCTGGCTCGGCGTGACCGGCCTCGCGGCATACACCGCGGCGTTCGTGTGCGAGACGGTGCGGTCGGGAATCAACACCGTACCGGCGGGCCAGGCCGACGCGGCGCGCGCGCTCGGCATGACGTTCGGCCAGACGCTGCGGCTGGTCGTCCTGCCGCAGGCGACCCGGTCGGTGGTCGCGCCGTTCGGCAGCATCCTCATCGCGCTGGCCAAGAACGCGACGATCGTGGGTACCATCGGCGTCCTGGAGTCGGCGAGCGTGATGCGCCAACTCATCAACGACAACGGTGACGCGGTCATCCCCATCTTCCTGGTGTTCGCCGGTACCTTCGTCGCACTGCTCGTGCCGACCGGGTACCTGTTCGGCTGGCTGGCCAAGCGACTGGCGGTGCGGCGATGAGCTCGGTGCTGTACGACGTACCGGGGCCGCGGGCCCGGCGACGCAACCGGTTGCTCACCGCGTTGTGCACCCTCGCGCTGCTCGCGGTCGGGCTGTACGTCTACCGCCGCTTCGACGCGCGCGGCCAGTGGGACGCCGCGAAGTGGCAGCCGTTCGGCACCGCCGGACTGTGGCGCGACTTCATCATCCCCGGGCTGGTCCAGACGCTGTCGGCGGCGGCGGCCGGCATGGTACTGGCGCTGGCGTTCGGTGTCGTGTTCGCGGTCGCCCGGCTGTCCGACCGGTGGTGGCTGCGGGTACCGGCCGGGGCCGCGGTGGAGTTCTGCCGCGCGGTACCGCTGCTGCTGATGATTTTCTTCGTGTTCTACGGCCTGCCGTTCGTCATCGAGGCTCCGGTGCCGGCGTTCTGGGCGGTCGTCACCGGGCTGACGCTGTACAACGGCTCGGTTCTCGCCGAGGCGTTCCGGGCCGGCATCAACGCGGTACCGCGTGGGCAGTCCGAGGCCGCCTACGCCATCGGTATGCGCAAGGGGCAGGTGCTGCGGTACGTCCTGGTGCCGCAGGCGGCGCGCGCCATGCTCCCGGTCATCGTGAGCCAACTCGTCGTGCTGCTCAAGGACACCGCGCTCGGATACATCATCGCCTACCCGGAACTGCTGGAACGCGGTGTCAACGAGGTCGCCGCCAACCACGGCAACGTCGTGGGTTGTACATCTGCGTCAACGGCGGCCTGACGCTGTTCGCCGGTTGGCTGGAACGGCGCACCCGACGCAGCGGTCGCACCACCGCGCGGCCGGTACGGGTACCCGATGCGCCGACCGCCGCGGTCTAGGACGGGTAGCTCAACCGTCCACTGTGGACACGTACCCGGCGCGCGGCTTCGACCAGCCCGGCGAGGGCCGCCTCGACCTGTGGGTAGGTGCGGGTCTTCAGGCCGCAGTCGGGATTGACCCACACCCGGTCGGCCGGCAGTATCCGCAGCGCCCGGCACAGCAGGTCCTCGATCTCGTCGACCGACGGTA
>VAWN01000034.1:52196-104755 GCA_005885555.1 Actinomycetota bacterium | reverse complement strand
GTCGGCATGGACGTCGTCAAGACCAACATCGAGCGCATCGGCGGCGCGGTGGACGTGGAGTCCGAGCGCGGTGTGGGTACCACCTGGCGGCTCACCATCCCGCTGACCCTGGCGATCATCCAGGCGCTGACCGTGGAGTGCGCCGGGGAGCGGTACGTGATCCCGCAGGTCGCCGTGCACGAGCTGGTGTACGTCGACGGCCGGTCCACGAGGATCGAGTACGCCTCCGGCGCCCCGGTGTACCGGCTGCGCGGCAAGCTGCTCCCGCTGGTACGCCTGGACCAGACGCTGGGCCTGCCCAGCGACGGCCAGGACGAGAACGTGTACATGCTCGTGCTGCAGGCCGACGGCCGGCGCTTCGGCATGGTCGTCGACCGCGTGCTGAACACCGAGGAGGTCGTGGTCAAGGCGCTCAACGCCCGGTTCAAGGACATCGGGCTGTACGCCGGCGCCACGATCCTCGGCGACGGCAAGGTCGCGCTGATCCTGGACGTCGCGTCGCTGGCCCGCCGGTCCAAGCTCGCCACGACCACCGCCGAGCGGACCCGGTCGGCGGCCACGGACGAGGTCGCGGCCGGCGGTACCCCGGCGCAGCGCCTGCTGGTCACCGGCGTCGGCGAGCGGCGGGTGGCCATCCCGCTGGACACCGTCACCCGGCTGGAGGAGTTCGAGCGCAGCCGGATCGAGCACGCCGGTTCCCGCGCCGTGGTGCAGTACCGCGAGGAGATCCTCCCGCTCGTGCGCCTCGCCGACCTGCTCGGCGCGATGCCCGGGGAGCAGGGCGACACGGTACCGGTGGTGGTGTACAGCGAGCGGGGCCGCAGTGCCGGCCTGATGGTCGACAAGATCGTCGACATCGTCGAGGAGTCCGCGACCGTGCGCAAGGACCTGCACGAGGACGGCTTCGCCGGTACCGCGGTCATCCAGCAGCGGGTCACCGAACTGCTGGACGTGCGCCGGGCGATCCTCGCCGCCGACCCGAACTTCTACGCCGGGACCGTCGACGCGCACCTCGTGGAGGCATGATGCCGACCCGCCAGTACGCCACGTTCGAAGTCGCCGGGCAGCTGTTCGGCGTCGAGGTCGAGGCGGTGCAGGAGGTGCTCTCGTTCCACGAGTACACCGCGGTACCGCTGAGCTCGCCGGCCGTCGGCGGCCTGTTCAACCTGCGCGGGCAGGTGATCGCCGCGGTCGACCTGCGGGTCCAGCTCGGGCTGCCCCGCCAGTCGCTTTCCGGCCCGGTGATGAACGTGATCCTGCGCGGCGACGACGAGCCGGTCAGCCTGCTCGTCGACCGCATCGGCGAGGTGATCGACCTGGAGGACAGCGAGTTCGAGCCGCCACCGGAGACGCTCACCGGGCCGACCCGGGAACTGGTGCTGAGTACCGTCAAGCTGGAAGGCCGGCTGATGCTCGCGGTCGACGTGGCGCAGGCGGTGGACACCGCCCGCGTCGCCGCCTGAGGCGGCACCTGCCACCCCGGGGAGCCGACAGATGTACAGCCTGGTCAGCGCGCCGGTACTGGGGTTCGACCTGACCCGGTTGCCGGGCGGGTCGGCCACCGCCGAGGTACTCCTGCGCGCGCTCTGCCTGACCACCGCAGACCTGGCGGTGCTCGCGGAGCGGCTGCCCGACGCGGACGCCCGGGGGCGGCTGTGGCTGGCCGTGGAGGGCGCCGGCCGGCAGTTGCCCACCCTGCGCGGGCTGGCCGACCAGGAGGATCCCGTCCGGGCGATGGGGCTGCTGCAGCGCGCCCCGATCGGCAACGTCGACGGGCTGATCCGCTGTGTGCGCCACGACGTGCTGGCCTGGACGTGGGACGCGGCCGGCCACCAGGACGAGACGGCCGAGCGGGCCACCTCCGTGCTGTGCGACGCGGTGGTCAGCGCGTACCTGCGCGAGCAGCTCGATCCGGCGGTCCGCCGGGGGTTGGCGGCGGCCTGGCTGTCCGCGGTACGGCGGCTGCCGGCCAACCCGCCGATCGACCTCGGGCCGCACCACCACGCGGTGACCTCGTTGCTGGACAAGGTATGCACGCTGTCCAGCGCCGAGGTGGCGCGGATGGTCCGGGTCGCCGACGACGGGCGGCGGCAGCCGTCGGGCTGGTCGACCGCGGTGCACTCCGCCTCCTGGGCCGGGTACCTGTCCGGCCGCATCCGCACCGCCGCCGCGGCGCAACTGCTGCTCGTGCAGGCGATCGACACCGGCGCGGTACCGCTGGCCGACCGGGCCGGCGGGGTGTGGAACCTGCTCTCCGGTGCGGTACAGGCGCTGGTCGTCCGGGATCTGCTGGACACCGCCACCGCACACCGGCTCCTGGCGCCCGCGCTCGCCGCGCTGGGCCCGAACTGGCTGCGCTGATGCGCCCGCCTCGGCGCTGGTAGCCAGTTCGGTGCACCCGGCCCGAGTTGCTCAGCAGCCACCGCGCCGCACCGATGTGAGACCCGTACCCGGGACGGACACCCGTCCCGAGCCGACGCTGGAGGCGATGACGTGGTCTCAGTTCTGGTGGTCGACGACTCGGTGGTCGTCCGGCGCCTGATCGTCGACGCGCTGTCCGGCCATCCGGACATCGAGGTCGTCGGTACGGCGGCCAACGGCCGGATCGCGCTGACCAAGATCGAGTCGTTGCGGCCCGACGTGGTGACGCTGGACATCGAGATGCCCGAGCTGGACGGCCTGGGTACCCTGCGCGAGCTTCGCCGCACGCTCCGCCGCACCCCGCCGGTCATCATGTTCAGCACGCTGAGCGTCGCCGGCGCCACCGCCACCCTCGAAGCGCTCGCCGCCGGTGCGACCGACTTCGTGACCAAGCCGGCCAACGTGGGCAGCGTCGCCGAGTCCCAGCGGATGATCCGCGAGCAGCTGATCCCCAAGATCCTCAGCCTGGGCGGCCGGCCGGGCGTCGCCGCGCCGGTTTCCGCGGTGCCGGCCCGCCGCCCCGCGCACCCGCCGGCCCGTACCGGCCGGATCAGCGCGATCGCCATCGCCGCCTCCACCGGTGGCCCGGACGCGCTGGCCAAGGTGCTCGGCTCGCTGCCGGCCAACCTTCCGGTACCGGTCGTCGTCGTCCAGCACATGCCGCCGGTGTTCACCAAGATGTTCGCCGAACGGCTGGACCGCTCGTGCGCGGTACACGTGGTGGAGGCGACGGACGGCATGCCGGTGACCGCCGGCACCGTCTACATCGCGCCCGGCGACCGGCATCTGACCGTCACCGGCCGGGCCCCCGCGGTGACCACCCGGCTCACCCAGGGGCCGCCGGAGAACTCCTGCCGCCCGGCCGCGGACGCCCTGTTCCGCTCGGTCGCCGACGTCTACGGCGGGAACACCCTGGCCGTCGTGCTGACCGGCATGGGCCAGGACGGAAAGCGCGGCTGCGAGGCGCTGCGCGCCGCGGGCGCCGAGGTGCTCGCACAGGACCAGGCCAGCTCCGTCGTCTGGGGGATGCCGGGCGCTGTGGTCGGCGCCGGTCTCGCCGACGCCGTGCTGCCGCTGACCGAGATCGGTGGGTACCTCACCACGCGCCTCGCCGCCCCGAGGGTGGCCCAACCGAAGGTGGTGCTGTCATGAGCCTGTCCGCATCCGACTTCGCCTTTGTCGCCGGGCTGGTGCGGCGGGAGTCGGCCATCGTGCTCGCACCGGGCAAGGAGTACCTCGTCGAGGCGCGGCTGCTGCCGGTCGCCCGGCAGGCCGGTGCCGGCAGCGTCGCGGACTACCTCGGAACGCTTCAACGCCGGCCGGACCCGGCCGCGCACCGCTCGGTCGTGGACGCGCTGACCACCAACGAGACGTCCTGGTTCCGCGACCGGGAGCCGTTCTCGGCGCTGACCGACGTCGTGGTACCCCACCTGGTCGGCACCCGCGCCGCGGCCCGGTCGGTACGGGTCTGGTCGGCCGCCTGCTCCAGCGGGCAGGAGCCGTACAGCCTGGCCATCACGCTGCAGCAGGCGCTGCCGGCGGGCTGGCGGTACCAGATCCACGCGACCGACATCTCGACCGAGATGATCAAGCGGGCCAGTGCCGGCGAGTTCAGCCAGGTCGAGGTGAACCGGGGGCTGCCGGTACAGCTGCTGGTCAACCACTTCACCCGCTCGGGTACCGGCTGGAAGGTCGCCCCCGCGCTGCGCGAGAACGTCACCTTCCAGCAGTTGAACCTGACCGCGCCGCTGCCGGCGCTGGCGTCCTTCGACGTGATCTTCCTGCGCAACGTGCTGATCTACTTCGACGTCGAGACGAAGCGGTCGGTACTGCGCAACATCTGCAAGCTGCTGCGGCCCGACGGGTGGCTGTTCCTCGGCGCGGCCGAGACGACCATCGGCGTCGACGAGGGATTCGAACGGGTGGCTGTCGGACGCACGTCGGCGTACCGACCGCGGGCGACGGTGCCGGCCGGCACGTTGGGAAAGGGGTGACGCACGGTGCACGCGATCGTGATCGATGACTCGCGCGCGATGCGACTGATCCTGCGCCGGATCGTGGGGCAGTGCGGCTTCGAGGTCCTTGAGGCCGGGGACGGCCGCGCCGCGCTGGATCTTCTGGGCGGCCTGGACACGGTACCGCAGCTGGCGCTCGTGGACTGGAACATGCCGAACATGGACGGTCTTGAGTTTGTGGCGGCAGCCCGGGAGGACGCCCGGCTGCGGGACATGACCCTGGTCATGGTGACCACGGAGAGCGAGCAGAGCCAGATCGTCCGGGCACTGGCCGCGGGCGCGCACGAGTACGTCATCAAGCCGTTCACGGCCGAAGCGATGATCGACAAGTTGGCCCTGCTGGGCCTGGTACCCACCGGAGCGAACACATGACCGAGCAGCCCACCCCCACCGTCGACGACCTGCGCGAGATAGCCGAGCAGGTCTGGGCGGCGTACCTCGACCCGGAAGGTGTCCGGCCCTTCCTCGTCGGCGAGCCGGGCGAGCCGGGCACCGCGGTCAGCGCCTCGGTCTCGTTGACCGGCGGCTGGCACGGCCACGTCGTGGTGTCCTGCTCGTCGGGTGCCGCCCGGCACGCCGCCGCCGCGTTCCTCGCCATGGAGGCGGGGGAGGTCAGCGACGAGGACATGACCGACGTGATGGGCGAGCTGGCCAACATCGTGGGCGGCAACGTCAAGAGCATGCTGCCGGCGGCGACCGCGGTGTCCCTGCCGCACGTGGTCGCCGGCGCGGACAACCGGTTCCCCACCACGCGGCGGATCTGCGAGCTGTCCGGCACCTGGCTGGACGAGCCGTTCTCGATCAGCATGTGGCAGGGGCGCGGGCTGGCGGAGGTACCGGCGGCATGAAGATCCTCATCGCTGACGACAGCCGCGTGATGCGCCAGATCGTCATCCGTACCCTGCGCCAGTCCGGGTTCGACGGGCACGAGATCGTCGAGGCCGCCGACGGCCGCGAGGCCCGCGACGCGGTGTTGTCCGAAAATCCCGACCTGGTAGTGTCTGACTGGAACATGCCTGAGATGACCGGAATTCAGGTCCTGGGCGCGCTCCGCGCGGCCGGTAACACCGTGCCGTTCGGCTTCGTCACCTCGGAGTGCACGCCCGAGATGCAGAACGCCGCGGAGGCCGCCGGCGCCCTGTTCTTCATCATCAAGCCGTTCACACCGGAACGCTTCAAGGAAGCGCTGAGCACCGTCCTGGGGTGATAGTCATGGCCACCATCGCACTGCCCGCCTCGCTGGCCATCCGCAACCTGCTGGAGGACCTGCTGGGGCGGGAGGTGACGGTTGGTCCCGCGGACCCGCCGGTCGTCGCCGACACGAAGCGCACGGTGGCCGCGATCTACGTCGACAACTCGACCACCATGGTCGCCGTCCTCGGGCTCGACCTGGAGCTCGCCGCCTACGCGGCGGCCGCGCTGGGCCTGATGCCCGCGGGCGGCGTGCAGGACTGCATCCAGGACGGCGTGCTGTCGCCGACGCTGGCGGAGAACGTGGGTGAGCTGTTCAACGTGCTCACCAGCCTGCTCAACCGGGAGGGCGGCCCGCACATCAAGCTGTACAAGATGTACCAGCCGCCGGATCCGCTGCCCAACGACGCCCAGGCGTTGCTGCTGGCGATCGGCAACCGTACCGACCTGACGGTCGAGGTGGCCCGGTACGGCAAGGGCCGGCTCAGCCTGTCCCTGCCGGTCTAGAGGCAGGCGCCGCCCGGTAGCCGGCCGGTGAGGCCGTAGCTGCCCGTGCCCGCCAACATCATGAGGTAGCCGACGTAGCAGGCGCCGTCGGCGACGGGTACCCCGAACACGATGCTGCCGCGCGGCCCGAGGTCGCGGTCTCCGGCGATCCGTACGGTGCCACCGCGCAACCCCACCTGGTCGAACGACCGGCGTAGCAGCGCGACCTCGTCCGGCCCCGGCGCGGCCAGGCCGCTCCGGTTGTCCAGACGAAGCCCGTTGCAGCCCGGTACCGGCTGCGGGGAACTGTTGCAGATACCCGGCCGGACCACCGCCCCCAGCGCCAACGAGTCGACGCCTTGCAGCCCGGCCCGCTGTGCCGCGGTCAGCTGCGTGCGTCGTGCCCGATCCGCGGCCCGCCGGGCGCAGGCCTGGTCGTCGGCCGGGTTCGGCGGCCCCACCTCGACACACGTGTACGACTGCGGCTGCCCGGCGGGGCCGCCTTCGGCCGGCCCGCCGAAGACCGTGGCCCCGAGCACGACGAGCAGCAGTACCGCACCGTCAGCCAGCCAGACGATCAGCGAGCCCCGTCGGTGTGCGTCGATTTCCTGCACGGCGGCGAGTGTGCCAGAACGCGGGCGGTACCGCCGCCCGGCCGACGCCGCGGCCGGGCAGCGGCCTCGGTGCCACGAGGCCGCGCGGCGGTTACGAGGCCGCGCGGCGGGTGTCGAACAGGGTCGGCTCGACCACCTGGCTGCCGCTGCGCTGGGATCCGGGCCGCTCGATCGGCAGGTCGTCGGGCAGCGCGCCGCGCGGCGCCGGATGCTCCACGAGGGCGAGCACCCGGCTGGCCATGAACCGGGCGGTGCGCGCCACGCTGCCGCCCCGGGTCACCTCCGACACGGTCACCACGCCCCGGTTCACCCCGACCTCGACCCGCCGTCCGGCCCTGGTCGCGGCCACCTCGTAGGTTCGCGTCTCGCCGCCGGCGTCCACGACGATCTCGACCCGGTCACCCTTCACGATTGCCTCCCGTTCCCATGCCTGTTGGCGGCGTGCTGGCCGTGCAGGTGGGGAAGCCGTACGGGCAAGCTTACTGCGCGGGTACGACAGGAAACGCGATAGCGATCTTCGTGCGGGTCGGGCGGCTACTCCTCGACCGGGGGCTCGTCGACGATCCTGTCCTCGGCCCGTACCGGTGCCGTCGCGATCCGGTGCCGCGCATACGAGGCGGTCAGCGCCCGCAGTCCCGCGAGCAGTACCACGCTGACGCCGACCGCCAGCAGGAAGCGCTCCATCGCGACGGTCGCGGTGAGGTCCCCGGCCACCGTGGCGCGGTACAGCGCCGGTGCGCTCATCGCGGTGGCCAGCAGCAGCGTGCTCGGGCGGATCAGCGCCACGACGTCTCCCTTCCGGTACGCCCGGCCGGGGCCGCGCGGTGTTCGGTCAGCCGGCGGGACAGCAGGGCCGCCCACTCGTGCGGGTTGGCCACCGCGCCGTCGAGCAGCGCGATGGGCGCGGGCAGCGCGAGGACGGTGCCGGGGTCGGCGCAGATGTCGGCGGCGTACACCGCCAGTGCGTCGACGTTGCCCAGGCTGCGCAGGTGGTTGGCGGTGTCGCCGGGCTTGCGGGTGGCGTCGACGGTGGCCCACACCGCGGTGGCTTCCAGCGCCGCGCACACCGCCTCGGTCCAGCTGGCGTCCACGCCGAGCGGGGCGTCGACGACGACGATCCACGGTACGTCGGCGCGGTGCATCCGGCGGGCCCGCTTCTCCGCGTCCGGCGGGCCGGAGATGCGCCGGGACGGGTGGATCGAGGTACCGGCGGTGCTCGGCCCGGCGAGCAGCACCTGGGTCGGGTCGAGGCGCAGCGTGCGGGCGGCCCACTGGGCGGTGTGCAACGCCGGCGTCAGCTCGCCGATCACCACGAAGACGTCACCGGGCCGGTCCGGCGGCGCGGGGGCGGCGGGCAGGTCGGCCAGTGCCGTCACGATCGCCCGGTACGGCTCGTCGCCGCGCGCCTTCGCCGCGAGGTCCGTGGGCAGGCCCAGCGCCGCGAGGTCGGCGGCCAGCGGGTTGCCGACCAGCGCCGGCGGCTTGGGCCGGGCGCCGTTGGGCGCGCTCTCGAAGCGCCGCACCGGCTCGTCCATCCGCCGGGCGTTCGCCAGGTCGCTCTGCAGTCCGGCCATGACGTCCGCGAACGCGGCTCCGCTGGTCGACACGACCGAAGCCCGGGTGGGTACCGGCGACAGCACCGGAATCGCCATCGGGGTGACCGTCCGGTCCTCGCCCCGCATGGGTGCCACGGTCGGCGGCGCGGCCGGCTCCGGCTCGGCGCCCTCGAAGACGTCGTCCCGCGCGTCGACGAGATCGAGCAGGGTACCGGCCGGCTCCGACCCGTCCTCGCCGACGTCCACGGAGATCTCGAAGTGCTGCTTGGCGAAGAAGCCGGCCAGGCCGCCGGTACGCACCTTGTTCGCCGACACGATCCTGGCGCGGGCGCCGTACTCGTCGTGTACCTGCTCCAGCAGCGGCTCGAGTTTCGGCCCCTCAAGCACTATGCGCGTAGGCACCGGTCACCACCCCCATCGTCTCGATGCGCGCCGGGAAGCCCGCGATCTCCGGGTAGGACAGCACGGGTACCGGCTGGCCGGCCGAGCGCATGAGCCGGTGCAGCGGCGGGCGCAGGGCGGGCGAGCAGGCCAGTACCGGACTGACCCCGCGCTGCTCGGCGGCCTCGACGAGCCGGGCGACGTCGCCGGCGACGGCCTCCATGAGGGTGCCGTCCAGCGCGAGGAAGCTGCCGTTCTCGGCCGGCCGTACCGATTCGAGCATGGTGTGCTCCAGCTGCGGGTCCAGCGTGATGACCGGCAGCGCGCCGTTGTCCGCGTACCGGTTGGCGATCGCCGGTCCGAGCGCCGCCCGGACCGCCTCGACCAGCCCGTCCGGGTCGGTCGACAGCTTGGCCCGCAGCGACAGCGCCTCGAAGATGCGGATCAGGTCGCGGATCGGTACTCCCTCGTCGAGCAGTGCCTGCAGCGCCTTCTGGACCTGGCCCAGGGTGAGCAGCGCCGGGGTCAGCTCCTCGACCACGACGGGGTGGGTGCGCTTGGTCATCTCGGTCAGCGCGCGCACGTCCTCTCGGCCCAGCAGCCGGCTGGCGTTCTTGCGGACCACCTCGGCGAGGTGCGTGATCACCACGGACGCGCGGTCGACCACGGTCGCACCGGCCAGCTCGGCCTGGTAGTGCAGCTCCGCCGGGATCCACTTGCCGGACAGACCGAACACCGGCTCCTGACCGGCCCGACCGGGGAGCTGCTCCAGCCCGTCGCCGATCGCCAGGACCGTGCCGGGAGGCGCGGTACCCCGAGCGGCCTCGACCCCGCTGATCCGGATCACGTACGTGGACAGCGGCAGGTCCAGGTCGTCGCGGGTGCGTACCGGCGGCATGACCAGGCCCAACTCCAAGGCCATCTTACGGCGAAGTGCCCTGACTCGGTCTAAAAGATCCCCAGTTGCCGGGTCGACCAGATTCACCAGGTCGGGGGAGAGCGCCAGCTCCAGCGGGTCGACCCGCATCTCGCCGAGCAGCGCCTCGGGCGAGTCCGGCGACGGGCCCTCGACAGCACCGGCCGCCTCGTCCGTGGCCGCCTCGGCCTGCTTGCCCTTTATGCGCTGGGCGCCGAGCAGCACACCGGTACCGACGATGAGGAACGGGATCTTCGGCAGCGCCGGGATGAGGCACAGCGCCAGTACCGCGCCACCGGCGATCTGCAGCGGGCGCCGGTGCTGGCTGAGCTGGCTGACCACGCTGCCGCCCATGTCGCCCTCGGTGGCCGAGCGGGTCACGATCAGACCGGTGGCGACCGACAGCATCAGCGCCGGGATCTGCGAGACCAGGCCGTCGCCGATGGACAGCAGGCTGTACGTGGACACCGCCTCGGCGGGGCCGAGCTTGCGCTGGATGATGCCGACCGCCATGCCGCCGACCAGGTTGATCACGGTGATCATGATGGCGGCGATCGCGTCGCCCTTGACGAACTTGGACGCACCGTCCATCGCGCCGTAGAAGTCGGCCTCGGCGGCGACCTCGGCGCGGCGCTTGCGCGCCTCGTCCTCGTTGATCAGGCCGGCGTTCAGGTCGGCGTCGATGGCCATCTGCTTGCCGGGCATCGCGTCGAGGGTGAACCGGGCGCCGACCTCGGCGACCCGCTCGGCACCCTTGGTGATCACGACGAACTGGATGACGATCAGGATCACGAAGATCACCAGGCCGACGATCAGCGAGCCGCCGACCACGAAGTGCCCGAACGCGTCGATCACCTTGCCGGCGAACCCGTCGAGCAGGACCAGTCGGGTGGCGCTGATGTTGAGCGCGAGCCGGAACAGCGTGGCCACCAGCAGCAGCGCGGGGAACACCGAGAAGTCCAGCGGCCGGCTGACCTGCATGCTGACCAGGACGATCAGCAGCGCCGCGGTGATGTTTCCGGCGATCAGGAGGTCCAGGAGCAGGGAGGGCATCGGTACGACCATCATGACGATGATCATGACAATGCCGAGCGGTATGACGAGCTGGCTCAGACGCCTCGGATTCACGGCACCTTCCGGATGGATGTGTAGTGTTCCGGGCCTGTCCATGCCCGTACCGGTGCCGTCCTGGCATTCTTCGTGATCGGCAGGTACCGGTACCGGCTGAGGATTTTCACGCGGCGAATGGCCGGTGCAGGCCCGCCGCCGAACCGCGGGCCTTGAGACCCATGATGAAGGCCAGCACCCGGGCGACCGCGCCGTAGAACTCCGGCGGGACCTCCTGGCCCAGCTCGCAGCCGGCGTACAGGGCGCGGGCCAGCGGAACGTCCTGGACCATGGGGATCCGGTGCTCGGTGGCCTTCTCGCGGATCTTGGCGGCGAGCGTACCCGACCCCTTGGCCACCACCCGCGGCGCGCCCTTGGCCGGGTCGTACCGCAGCGCGACCGCCACGTGCGTCGGGTTGACCACCACGGCGTCGGCCTTGGCCAGGTCGGCCATCATCCGGTTGCGCGCGGCGGCATACTGCCGGGCCCGGATCTGGCCCTTGACGTGCGGGTCGCCCTCGGTCTTCCGGTACTCGTCCTTGACTTCCTGTTTGCTCATCCGCAGCTGCCTGCCGACCCGTCGGCGGGCCATCGCGTAGTCCAGGGCGGCGAGGCACAGGCCGGCCGCCGCCGCGTACCGCAGGATGGTCACCGCACCATCGGTCACGGTCGCCACCGTGGTACCCAGCGACAGCGCGCCGGACATCGTCAGCGTCTGGATCAGGTTGCGGAACACGCTGTACAGCACGGCGCCGAGCGCCGCGGTCTTGAGCAGCGCCTTGGCGCCCTCCCACCACCCGTGCGGCCCGAGCACCTTCTTCAGCCCGGACAGCGGGTTGAGCCGGGAGAACTTCGGCACCAGCAGCTTCGTCGCCGGCCGGAGGCCGCCCTGCGCGGCGGCCGCCACGACGCCGACCAGCATGATCGTGAGGCAGAGCGGGGCGACCGCGGTGGCCGCGCCGAACGCCGCCTCGCGCAGCAGGTGCAGCGCGTCGGCGGGATCGGGCCGGGCGATCACCGCCGGCAGCTTCTCCAGCAGGCTGTGCGCGCGGGCCATCGCCGAGCGCATGGTCATCGGCAGCACCACGCTCGCCGCGAGCAGGCCGGCCCAGGCGCCGAGATCGGGGGTACGGGCGACGGTGCCTTCCTGGCGCGCCTGCTTCTTGCGTTGCGCGGTGGGTTTCTCGGTCTTTTCCCCGCTCATTTGCCACCTGACACGGTGATGACCGCTTCCACGGCCGGGATGACCAGGCTGTGGATGGCGCGGGGGAGCAGGGCGATGGCGAGGCCGCCGAGGCTCAGCACCAGGAAGATCTTGGCGGGGAAGCCGAGGGAGAACGCGTTGAGCGCGGGCGCGACCCGGTTGAGCAGGCCGAGGGCGAGGTCGGCACAGAAGAGTACCGCGGCCAGCGGCCCGGCGATCTCCAGCGCGGCGGTGAACATGTGGGTGATGCCGCTGGTGAGCAGCTTGTCCAGCGTGGCGAGGGAGAGCGTGCCGGTCAGCGGCAGCGTCGAGTAGGACTCCAGGAAACCGCGCAGGACCAGCTGGTACCCGTCGGTCACGAACAGCAGGGTGATCGCGAGGACGTTGTAGAAGCGGCCGAACACCGAGCTCTGGTTGGTACCCATCGGGTCGAACGCGAACGCCATCGAGAACCCGCCCAGCAGGTCGAGGAGATCGCCCGCCGCCTGTACCGCGGCGAAGAACAGCGCGGTCAGGAAGCCCAGCGCCGCGCCGACGACGACCTGCTCGACGAGCGCGATGAGCAGCCTGCTCGTGTCCAGCCCGATCGTGGCCGCCTGGCCGGTGAGCAGCCCGCTGACCGGCAGCGCGAGGGCGACGGCGAGCAGCGGCTTGACCGGTGCGGGTACCGCCGGCCCGTTGAACGGGGGGCTCACCGACAGCCACGCCGCGGCCCGGACCGTGGCGAGGAGCACCGCGATCAACTGGGCCTGCGGCAGCGCCAGCGACATCGTCAGGCGGCACCGATCAGGTGCGGGATCTGGCCGTACAGGCCGGTGGTGAACGTGATCAACTCGTGCAGCATCCAGTTGCCGGACAGCAGCAGCGCCACCCCGACGCCGATCGCCTTGGGTACGAACGACAGCGTCGTCTCCTGGATCTGCGTGACCGACTGGAACAGCGAGATCGCGAAACCGATCACGAGCGCGGTGAGCAGCACCGGGGTACCGAGCTTGACGGCGATCATCATGGTCTGCAACCCGATGTGGACTACTGCGGTGTCGGTCAACGCGTTCCCTCCAGGGAAGATCGGCTTGAGGACAGCTTGCCCGTCCCAGGTAGCGGGCGAGGGCGGAACGGGTGCGGTTCAGGTAGCAACCCCCCGCCCCGCCCCCGCCCCCGCCCCCGCCTCCGCCGCCCCGCCCTGCGCTCGCCGATCTTGGACTTGTGGTGCCCGACTCGCGGATCGGAGTCCGTTATGTCACGGACACAAGTCCAAGATCGGCGGGGCGGGCGTGCGGCGGGGAGCGGCGGGGCGGGCGTGCGGCGGGGCGGGCGGGCGGTCAGTAGCTCGCCACCAGTGCGGTGATGACCAGGCCCCACCCGTTGACCAGGACAAACAGCAACAATTTAAACGGCAGCGACACGGTCACCGGGGGCAGCATCATCATGCCCATCGACATCAGGGACGCCGATACCACCATGTCGATCACCAGGAACGGGATGTACACGACAAACCCGATGATGAACGCCGCCCGCAGCTCGGACAGGACGAACGCCGGGATCAGCGTCGTCAGCGGCACGTCGTTCGGCGTCTTCGGCTTGGCCTTCTTCGCCACCGTGGTGAACAGCGCGATCTCGTCGTTGCGCGTGTGCTTGGCCATGAACGTGCGCAGCGGCGCGACGCCGTCGTGGAACGCGACCGCCTGCGTCTTCGTGCCGTGCAGGTACGGCTGGACGCCCTGGTTGTTCATGTCCGACAGCACCGGACCCATGATGAACATGCTCAGGAACAGCGTGAGCCCGGCGAGTACCTGGTTCGGCGGTACCGACGTCAGCCCCAGCGCGTTACGCACGATCGACAGCACCACGAAGATCTTCGTGAAGCTCGTGCACATCAGCAGCAACGCCGGTGCCACGGACAACACGGTCAACGCCAGCAGGATCACGATCGAGCTGCTCGGCTTGCCGTTGGGTCCGTTGACCTGGACACCGACGGTCGCGCCGCCGGTGCCGCTGGTGCTGCTCACCGGCCCGACCGGCGGCGTGGGCGCGGCCGGCACCGCGGGCGCTGCCGGAACCGCGGCCGGCACCGCGGGCGCCGCGACCGCCGGCGCAGCCGGCGCTCCCAGAAGGACCGCGACCCCGAGCATGCCGAGCACCACGAGACGGCGCAGGATCATCGGCGGCGCACCGTCCGCTCCCGGAGGAACTGCACCGTCTGCGACCAGGTCTGCGGCGACAGCATCGAGCCGTCGAGCCGGCCGGGCGCAGCCGGACGCCGTTCCAGCGCCACCGTCTCCCGCCGCCCCGCGCCCTCGGGTACCGCAAGAACCGCCGGGTCCGCAAGAACCGCCGGGTCCGCCTCGCCGAGCAGCGTCACCTGACCGTCGGTCACGCCGAGGATCAGCGCCCGCCCACCGATGCGCACGACGGCGACCGTCGAGCCCCGGGTGAGCTGCTGCCGGGCCAGCACCGCGATCGCGCCGCCGCCCCGTCCGGCCAGCGGCCGCCGCGCGACCTTGGCCAGTACCCAGAGCAGGCCGAGCACGACCAGCAGCGAGAACCCGATGCGCAGGACGAGTTCGAGCACTAGGTGCGCTCCGCGCCGGGTACGACGATCTCGGTGATCCGCAGGCCGAAGTTCTCGTCGATCACGACGACCTCGCCGCGGGCGATCAGCCGGCCGTTGACCAGCAGGTCGGCCGGGCTGCCGGCGGCGCGGTCCAGCTCGACGACCGCGCCGGGCGTCAGGGAGAGCAGCTCGCGCACGCTCATCCGGGTACGCCCGAGCTCCGCGGAGACCTCCATCTCCACGTCGTGCAGCAGGTCCAGCCCGGTGGTGCGGGCGGGTGCCGCCGCCGCGCCGCCGCGGGCGGCCAGCTCGTCGATCCGCTGCAGGCCGTAGGCCACCGGCGCGCCGGGCCACGGGGTCAGCGCCAGCGCCAGCGCCGCGCGCACGTCGTCGCCGTCCAGCAGGGGTACCAGGACCAGGTCCCCTTTGGCGGCCAGCGACCCGAGCGCCACGTCGGGTTCGAGCAGCTGGCCCGGGTCGACGACAACGGGTCCGAAGACTCCCGCGGCCGCCTCCAGCGCCGGCCGTACCGCGAGTGCCAGGTCCAGTTCGCCCAGCGGGCTGTGCTGCAGGGCGTCCGCGAGGTCCTGGCTGACCAGGATCGCGATCTCGCCGGTCGCGGTACCGCCGAACCGCGCGGACACCGCCGGCCCGGCCGGCAGTGTCTCCGGGGTACCCGGCACCGGCGTACCCGCCCGCAGCGGCGCGCTCGACGGCAGTACCGCCAGTGTCGCCTCGGCCGCGGACGCCGCGAGCTTGAGCTGCGCCTCGGTTTGGGTAGCCGTGCTCACGCGCCGCCCTCGCTTCGCTCGGTCGGCGCGCAAGGCACCGAGCGCGCTGCATTCACGATTCCCTCGCTGCGCTCGGTCATGGGCGCGTCTCCTCCTTGGGCGTGGGTACCACCAGGCAGGCCAGGCGGGAGCCCCGGTTGCCGGGTACCGCGTGGGCGAACGTGGTGTCGTTGACGGTGACGGTCAGCGGCACGGCGACCGGGTGGGCGAGCGGCACGACGTCGCCCGGCTGCAGCCCGACGATGTCCTCCGAGCGCATCCGTACCGTGCGGAACCGGACGGCGACGTCGATCGGCGCGCTGGCGAGCCCTTCGGTGATGTTCTCGTAGGCGACCCGGCGCGCGGCCAGTTCGGCCTCGGTGAGCGCCATGCCGGTACCGCGGTCGCGCACTACCGGAAGCATCTGCGCGAACGGCAGGCACAGCGTCGCGACGCACTCCGCGGACCCGACCTTCATCTCGAAGCTCGCCACGACCACCAGGTCCGACGGCGGGAAGGCCTGGAGGAACTGGGTACCGTACTCGATCACGCCGAGCTTCGGCGCGACGTCGATCAGTCCTTCCAGCGCCTGGCCCAGCTCCGCCAGCATCCGCTCCAGCAGCCCGCGCAGCAGCGGCGCCTCGATGTCGGTCAGCGGCCGTTCCGGCTGCTCGCCGCCCGGCCCGCCGAGCATGTGGTCCAGGAACGACATCGCGGTGCTCTGGTTGATCTCCAGCAGCGTGGTACCGCCGATCGGCTCCATGTTGATCACGCTGATCAGCGTCGGGTTGGTGAGCGTCTCGATGTACTCGCCGATGGTCAGCTGCTCGATCGCCACCAGGCTGACGTGGCTGGTCGCGCGCAGCCGGGTGGTCAGCAGGGTACCGACGCCGCGCGCGAACGTCTCGAACGCGATCTGGAGCAGCCGGGTGTGCTCCCGGGCCAGCTTGATCGGCCGCTGGAAGTCGTACGGCTGCAGCCCGCCGGCGCCGCGGCGGCCGATCCGGCTGCGCCCGCGGTTCACCGACACGGCAGACGGTGACTGGGTCACGTCTCCAGCATCGGCGATCCGGGCGCCGGGTTGAGCCGAATTCACTGGATTACGAACTCCGTGAAGTAGATGTCCATGATCTTGTCTTCATATGCCTTTTCTACCGAAGCGAGCAGTTCCGCCTTGGCCTTCGCGCGCCCGGCCTCGGACGAGTACTCCGACATCGGGTGGTCGGAGAACTCCGCCACCGTCAGGTCCAGCGCGTGGCTGCCGTCGACCGTCTCGCCGGCGGCCGCGGTCGCCTGCAGCGCGATGTGGATCTTCAGGTAGTGGCCGTCGGCCAGGTTCACCGTGATCGCGTCCAGCGGGATGACCGCACCCGGCTTGGGCGTCGGCTTGGCCTTCGCCTTGCCGCCCTTGGCACCGAGCATCAGGTACGCCGCGCCGCCACCGCCGCCGAGCAGCAGTACCGCCGCCAGCAGGATGATGATCAGCTTCTTCTTCGACTTCTTCGGCGCGGCCGCGTCGCCGGTCATCTCGGGCTTGTCGGACATTGCTCAACCTCTCGTACTGGTGACGGCTACTTGGCCGCGGCCGGTAGCAGGGCGCGTTCGTCGGGCGGGAGGGTGGACAGCACCACGATGTCCACCCGGCGGTTCATGGTCACCGAACGCGGATCGCTCGGCGGGATCAGCGGCCGGGTACCGGCGAAGCCCGCGGCCGACATCCGGTCCGCCGCCATGCCGTGGCCGATCAGGTACCGGACGACGGTGCTGGCCCGCGCCGTGGACAGCTCCCAGGCGCTGGGGTAGTTGACCGTGGGTACCGGCAGCTGGTTGGTGTGCCCGTCGACCTCGATGCTGTTGGGCAGCGCGCGGATCGCCGGTACCACCGCGTCGAGGATCTCCTGGCCCGGCCGCAGCAGGTCGGCCCGGTCCCCGGCGAACACCACGCTGCTGGTGACCACGGTGACCACCAGCCCGCGCTGGTCGATCGAGAAGAGCACGCTCTTGTCCAGGTTCTTGGCCTTGAGCGCCGCGGTGATCTCCTCCTGCACCTTCTTCAGGTTGTCGATCTCCC
The DNA here is from genome assembly GCA_005885555.1 of Actinomycetota bacterium. Classification (GTDB taxonomy): domain Bacteria; phylum Actinomycetota; class Actinomycetes; order Mycobacteriales; family Micromonosporaceae; genus AC-43. Next base: position 87,469 of record VAWN01000034.1, on the reverse strand, counting down.
GCGCCACGTCGGCGGCCTGCTTGGTGGCGGTCGCCCGCTCGGCGGCGGCCACCGCGGCCTTGGCCGCGGCGTCGTTGGCGGTGGCACCCGCGGTCTGCGCGCCGGTCGAGTTGCTCAGCTGCGGGCTGACGTTGGGCATCATCGGCAGTACCGACGAGTCGCTGCCCCGGCCGTCCATGATCGAGCTCTGCGCGTTGAACGTGACGCTCTTGGCGCCGAACCCGCTCGCCAGCCCCTGGGCCAGCTCGGCGAACTTCTTCTTGTCCACCTGGCTCATCGCGAACAGCACGATGAACAGCACCATGAGCAGCGTCAGCATGTCGGCGTACGTGATCAGCCAGCGCTCGTGGCTCTCGTGCTCCTCGTCGTGCCCACCATGACGCTTCTTCCTGGTGGGCATCCGCTTATGGCTCATACCATCGCCCCGCTTCGCGGCGCGATGGCTTCGCCCGGCACTGAGCTCATGATGAGCTCGCTACGCTCGCTCATGCCGCCTTGGCCTTCTTGTCCGCCTCGCCCGGGGGCAGCAGGCTCTTGAGCTTCTGCGCGACCAGGCGCGGGTTGGCACCGGCCTGGATCGCCATGACGCCCTCGACGGCCAGCTCCATCTGCTCGCACTCGATCTCGCTGATCCGCTTGAGCCGGTTGCCCAGCGGCAGGAAGACGACGTTGGCCAGCATGACGCCCCAGAGGGTGGCGACGAACGCGCCGGCGATCAGCTCGCCCAGCTTCGACGGGTCGGACAGGCTGCTCAGCACGTGTACCAGGCCCATGACGGTACCGATGATGCCGATCGTCGGGGCGAAGCCGCCCATGTCCGTGAAGATCTTCGCCGCGGACTTGTCCGCCTTGCGCTTGGCGTCGATCTCGCCGTGCAGGATCTCGCCGAGCTCTTCCGGGTCGGTACCGTCGATGGCCATCTCCAGGCCGCGGCGCAGGAACGGGTTGTTGACCCCCTTGGCCGCGTCCTCCAGCGCCAGCAGCCCCTCGCGGCGGGCCCGCTCGGCGAGCGCGACCACCGCGTCGACCAGCTCGCCGGAGGCGCCGGACTTGCTGGTGAAGGCCCGCTTCATCTGGTTGACCATGCCGGTGGCGTCCTTGAGGACACCGCTGGCCATGGCGGCGCCGAGGGTACCGAGCACGACCAGGATCAGCGGCGCCGGCAGGATGATCGAGGACGGGCTGCCGCCCTCCATGATCTGGGCGCCGAAGATGCCGGCAAAGGCCATGCCGATGCCGATGAGGGTGGCGAGGTCCATCAGCGCTCCCGCGGGTGCAGCGGGACGACGGTGGCGTTGTGGTCGCGGGTGTGCCGCGACGGGCCACCGGACTCGACGGTGCCCGCGGTCGGGCCGCCCTCGGTGAGCAGCTGGGCCTCGGCGAGCACGCCGGCGCGGTACCGGCGGACCAGCGCGATGAACTCGTCCACCGATTCGGCGATGACGTACTTGGTGCCGTCGACCAGGGTCACCACCGTGTCCGGGGTGCCTTCGGCCCGCTCGACGAGATCGGGGTTCAGCGCGAACGCCGGTCCGTTGAGGCGCGTCACGAGTATCACGAGCGTCCGTCCTTGGCGGTAGCGGGCGGGTCCGGGTACATCCGGGTACATCCGGTAGATCGGCAGGGGGCAGGCCCTCGTTAGGCCCGCCCCCGCTCAGAGTCAGTGCTTGATGTTGACCAGGTCCTGGAGGATCTCGTCGGACGTGGTGATCACGCGGGAGTTGGCCTGGAAGCCGCGCTCGGCGATGACCAGGTTGGTGAACTCCTGCGACAGGTCGACGTTCGACATCTCCAGGGCGCCCTGCTGGAGCACGCCCCGGCCGGCCGCGCCGGCGGTACCGAGCTGCGCGTTGCCCGAGTTGGCCGTGGTGCGGTACTCCGAGTCGCCGGCCTTCTCCAGGCCCGACGGGTTGGAGAACGACGCGATGCCCAGCTGCGCCAGGGTCTGCTTGAGCCCGTTGGAGAACACGCCGGTCAGCGTGCCGTCCTGGGAGATCGTGAACGACTGGATGGTGCCCGCGGCCGAACCGTCCTGCGACGAGGCGGTGACCGTGGAAAGGCCGGAGTAGCTGGTCATGCCGGACAGGTCCAGGGTGATGCCGTTGATGGTCACCGGGCTGGGCGTGGCCACCGGGCCGGCGCCGTTGGTGAAGTCCAGCGTGTACGGGCCGGCGTTGTTCACGCCGTCGCTGAGGTTCACGGTCCACTGGTTCGGGTTGACCTTGGTGAACGACGCCGACGTGGTCACCGGGTTGCCCTGGACGTCGTACGTGGTGATCGAGGTGACGATCGGGTTCGGGTTCGTGGTGTCAGCCGGCAGGTTACCGGCGACCGTCATGTTGGCGGTCGCCTTCGGCGGCAGCAGGGTGCTCAGCGGCAGGCTGATCGGGCCGGTTGCCGCGTTGGTGTTCACCGCGCCGGCGGCGTTGGCCGTCCAGCCCTGTACCACGCTGCCGTCGGTGCTGACCAGCGAGCCGTTGGCGTCGAACGAGAACGACCCGTTCCGGGTGAACAGCTGCTGGCCGGCGTTGTTCACGACGAAGAAGCCGTCGCCCTGGATCATCAGGTCGGTGTCCCGGCCGGTGTTCTGCGCGGCGCCCTGGGAGAAGTTGCTGGTGATGCCGGCCAGCCGCACGCCGAGGCCGACCTGCGCCGGGTTGGTGCCGCCGGTACCCGCCTGCGGCGCGCCCGCCGCCCGCACCATCTGGCTGAGCGTGTCCTGGAACGTGGTCTGGCTGGCCTTGTACCCGGTGGTGTTCACGTTGGCGATGTTGTTGCCGGTCACGTCCATCATCTGCTGGTGCGCGCGCAGGCCGCTGATGCCGGAGAACAGGGAACGGAGCATGGTGGTGGTGTGCCTTTCCTTCGGTGGATGCCGGTCCGCCGGCTAGGGGCTGGTGCTGCCGGTCACCCGGCGGCGCTGCGGACTTCCGTGACCGAGGACAGCGGCACATCCTTGTTACCGACCTTGAGGGTCGGCTCGCTGCCCGTAAGGGTGGCGGACGTGACCACGCCGGTGGCGGTGATCCCGTCCGGGGACTGGTAGGCGATCGTCCGGCCGACCATGGAGCTGGCCGACTGGAGCTTCTGGGCCGCCAGCATGTTCTGCTGCTCGGACACCAGCTGGTTGAGCTGCTGTACCTGGGTGAAGGTCGCCTCTTCGCTCATCATCGCGTCGGCGTCCATCGGCTTGCTCGGGTCCTGGTAGCGCATCTGCGCGACGAGGAGCTGCAGGAACGCGTTCTGGTCCAGGGTCTTGGCCGGCGCCGGGGTCTTGGCGGCGGTACCCGTGGCGGTGCCGGACAGGCCGGAGATCGGGCTGGTCACGAGGGGGCTCCCTGGGGTGTCAGACGCGGAGGTCGAGCAGGCGGTTGCGGTCGGCGGTCGGGCGGTCCTCGGGCTCGGCCGGGGTACCCACCGGTGCGGCGGCGCCGGCCCAGGCCGGGCGGCCGGCCGCGGGCTGCTGCTGCCGGTACTCCGGGCCGTTGCCGGAGGCCTGCTGGCGCAGGTCCAGGTTGCAGTTGGCGAAGCCGGCGTCGGCCAGTTCCTGGCGCAGCTGCGGCAGCGCCTCGTGCAGCGCCTGGTGGCCGGCGTCGGTACCGGTGGCGAGCTGCACGCTCACCCCGCCGTCGCGGACCTCGGCGACGACCTGGACCGGCCCGAGGCCGTCGGGGTGCAGGTGCACGGTGAGCCGGTGCACGCCGTCGGCCTCCCGGCGCAGCGGCACGATGTGCACGGCGACCTGCGTGGCGGGCGGCAGCGGGTGGGCCGGCTGGGCCGGTGCCGCCGGGGCGGTCACCTCGGCGGCCGGCGCCGTGGCCGCGGCGGGCGCCGCCGGCATGGCCGGGGCGGCCGGCGCCGGGGTGCTGTCGTCGGCCGGGTCGCGGCGCGTCTCGTCGGAGGATCCGCCGGAGGTACCGGTCGAAGCCGGCGCCGGCGTCGGGGCGGGTGCCGGTGACACGGTGGCGGCGGTGTCCGTCGCGGTCGTGTCCGTCGTGGCGGGTGCCGGCTGGCCGGTCGGGTGGTGCGCGGCGGCCGGCTGGAGCGCCGGTACCGGCTGCGCTGCCGGCGCGGCGGGCGCAGCCGTGGGCTGGGCGGCGGGCTGGCCGGCCGGAGCCGCCTGCTGCGGTGCGGCCGGCTGGGTCGGGGCGGCCTGGGTCGGGTCCGCCTGGGTCGGGGCGGCCGCCGGCAGGGTCACGACCTCCTGCGGCGCCGTGGGCAGCGGCTGGGCGGCGGCGACGGTACCCGTGACCGGCGCGGCCGGTTGGGTTCCGGCGGGCTCAGCGACCACCGGCGCCGGTACCGGTACCAGCGCGACAGGCAGCGCGGCGGCCAGCAGCAGCGGGTCCGGGGTACCGGACGCGGTCGTCTGCGGCTGCGCGGCGTCGGTGGCCTTCGGCGCGGCGTCCGCGGTCTTCGATGCCGTGCCGACCGGCCCCGGCAGCGGAGCGGCTACGGCACCGGCGAGCGCGGCCAGGGCGGCGACGAACTCGTCCGGCGCACCGGCCGGGTCCGCGGCAGGACCGGCGGCGATACCGGTGGCGGTACCGGCGGCAGGGCCCCGCAGGGCAGCGGCCGGCGCGCCGGCGACAGATGGCATGGTCAACGCCTCGTGGATCCTTTATCCCAGGGCGGCCAGGGCCGCCTCAACCTTCGGTACGTAGGCCTGCGTCTCGGCGTACGGCGGGATGCCGCCGTACCGCTGCACCGCGCCGGCGCCGGCGTTGTACGCGGCGAGCGCGAGCGGCGTCGAGTCGAACTTCTTGAGCAGCCCGGCGAGCATCCGGGCGGAGCCGTCCACGGCCTGCGCCGGGTCCAGCGGGTCGACCCCGAGGCCGGCCGCGGTGCCCGGCATGAGCTGCATGAGCCCCTGCGCGCCGGCCGGGCTGACCGCGCGCGGGTTGTAGTTGGACTCGACCTTGGCGACCGCGGCGAGCAGCTTCGGCGAGACCCCGTACTTGGCGCCGGCCTGCGTGAACAGGTTGCCGTACGGCACCGGACCCAGGCCGCTGGCCACGTTCAGGCCGGCCGGACGCAGCGCGTCGACGGTCGAGGTACTGGCCGACGGAATCACCCTCCGGATGGCGGTCGGCGTCGTGTAGACGCTCTCGATCTTGACATGGTCTCCGGTGTGCGGAGCCGCGATCATCTTCCCGTCGCCGACATAGATGGCGATGTGGTCGACCGGCTGGCCGAACGCCAGCAGGTCACCGGGCCTGGCCTGCGCCAGCGACGGTACCGCTTGCCCCACCTTCGCTTGATCGGCCGCGATCCGGGGAAGCTTAATGCCCAGGTCGGAAAAGGTTCGCTGGACGAATCCGGAGCAGTCCAGCCCGGTGGCCGGGTCGGTGCCGCCGAACTTGTACGGCACGCCGAGGTACTTCTCGGCACTCGCGACGACCGCGTCGCCGCCGCCGGTACCGGTGCCGGTGAGCGCGGACAGCTCGCCCGCGAACGCGCTGCCGTCGGTCGAGGTCGGCTGCCCGGCCTTGATGCCGAGCTGGACCTGGATCTGGGTGATCCGCGCCGCCATGTCCGTGATCGTCACGAACCCACCTCGCGGGCGGCGGAGCGCTGCGCGTCGGTGGTGGCCAGCTCGTCCAGGGCGCTCTGGTCGGCGCTCTGGTCGCGGCGCCGCCGCTCCTCGGCATGCCGCTCGGCGAGCTTCTCGACGGTACGGCGGCGCTGGGCGGCCGCGGTCAGCTCCTGGGCGCGCTCGGCCACCCGTACCTCGGCCAGGGCGGCGAGCTGGCGGGCGGCGGCCAGGCTCCCGGCCATCGCCTGCCGGGCGGTCAGCGCGGCGACGACCGCGCGGGCGCTGTCCTCGTCGGGCATCTGGTGCGCGGCCAAGCTGCGGTCGTGGCCGTCCGCGACCTGCGCGGCCTCGGCGGCCCGGTGGCGGGCGCGCAGTACCTCACCGCGGGCGGCGTCCTCCTGGGCCTGGCGCGCGCGCAGCACGCCGGCGAGTCGGAACCCACGCTTCATCCGGTGCCGTCCCCTTCGGTCAACAGGCGGCGTAGCGCCGTCCATGCCTCGTCTGCCGGCGTCTGGTCGTCCATGTCCTGGCGCAGGAATTCGTTGATCCGCGGCCAACGGGCACGCGCCGCGTCGGCGTCGGGGTTGGTACCCGGCACGTATGCGCCGATCTCCACCAGTTCCCGTACCTCGCGGTGCGCGGCCATCAGCCGGCGCAGTTGCTGCGCGTCCTTGCGCTGCTCCGGCGTGGTGACCGCGCCGGACACCCTTGATATCGACTCCAGGACGTCAATCGAAGGAAAATGGCCGGACGAAGCGAGCCGGCGGTCGAGCACCACGTGGCCGTCGAGGATCGACCGGGCGGCGTCGGCGATCGGCTCGTTGTGGTCGTCGCCCTCGACCAGCACCGTGTACAGGCCGGTGATGCTGCCGGTCGGCCCGGTACCGGCCCGTTCCAGGAGGCGGGCCAGCAGCGCGAAGACCGACGGCGGGTACCCGCGGGTGGCCGGCGGCTCGCCGACCGACAGGCCGACCTCACGTTGCGCCATGGCCACCCGGGTCACGCTGTCCATCAGCAGCAACGCGTCGGCGCCCCGGTCGCGGAACCACTCGGCGATCCGGGTGGCCACGAAGGCCGAGCGCAGCCGCACCATCGGCGGCTGGTCCGAGGTCGCCACGACCACCACCGAGCGCGCCAGCCCCTCCGGACCCAGGTCCTTCTCCAGGAACTCGCGTACCTCGCGCCCGCGCTCGCCGATCAGCCCCACCACGGTGATCTCCGCCGCGGTACCGCGGGTGATCATGGAGAGTAGCGAGGACTTTCCGACGCCCGATCCCGCGAAGATGCCCAGGCGCTGCCCGCGGCCGCACGGCACCAGCGTGTCCAGCGCCCGTACCCCCAGCGGCAGCGGCCGGGTGACCCGCGGCCGGTCCATCGCGTTGGGCGGTTCCAGGTCGATGCTCACCTCGGCGCAGCCGGACAGCGGCGGGCCGCCGTCCATCGGCCGGCCCAGCCCGTCCAGTACCCGCCCGCGCAGCGCCACGCCGACCGGTACCCGCAGCGGGGAACCCGTCGACACGACCGGCGCGCCGGCCCCGACGCCGGACAGCGACCCGAGCGGCAGGCAGTTGACCAGCTCGCCGGAGACCGCGACGACCTCCGCCGGTACCGCGTCCGGCCCGATACCGATGCGGACCAGGTCGCCGACCCGGCCGGGTACCCCGGTGACCGTCACGGACAGCCCGACGACCGCCTTGACCCGCCCGACGACCTGCGGCCGGGCAGCCGCGCGGAGCGCGTCGAAGCGCGCGCTCATGCTGCCCGCCTGGTCGCTGCGCTCATGATGCCTGCCTGGTCGCTGCGCTCATGATGCCTGCCTGGTCGCTGCGCTCATTGGTCCAGCGCAGCGCGGACCCGGCGGATCGCCTCGGCCAGCCGCGCGTCGATCGTCGACGTACCCTGCTCGGCGATCGCGTCGCCGGGGGACAGGCCCGGGTCGGCGCGCAGGATGATCTCCCGCCCGTTGACCACGTGGGCACCGTCCGGCGCGCCCAGCGTGGCGAGGTCCTCGGGGTGCAGGCGGACGGTCACGGTACCGGTCTCCGGTGCGAGCGCCATGACCCGCCGCAGCGCGTCCAGGCCCCGCTCCGGCGACTCCGCGAGCTCCCGCCCGAGCAGCGCCTCGGCCAGCTCGACGGCACCGTGCAGCACGGCGGACTCCAGCTCGGCGGCAACCGGTACCTCCTGCTGGGCAAGCTGGTCCGCCGCGGCCAGGACGGCGCCCAGCGCCCGGTCCAGCGCGGCGGCCCGGGCCTGGGCCTCCTCCTGCTCGGCGGCGCGGGCCCGGGCCTGCGCGGCCTGCGCGGCGACCTTGGCCTCGCGCTGGCCCTGCGCCCACCCCTCGGCGTACCCGGCGGCGAGCGCCTCGGTCCGGGCCCGCTCGATCAGCTCCGCCGGCACCGGCACCTCGGTGCTGCGCCGAAAGTCCACCTCGAACCGCGCCGTCGTGGCGCTGCTGGCCCGGGAGCCCCGGACGATCGGGTCACCGGGCGGATTAGGCGACGTACTCATCCTCGTCCCCGCGCTGGATCTCGATCTGGCCGGAGTCCTCCAGGGAACGGATCACCGTTACGATCTTGGCCTGGGCCTCCTCGACGACCCGCATCCGGACCGGGCCGAGCAGCTCGATCTCGTCGAGCAGGTTCTCCCGGGCACGCTCGGACAGGTTGCGGGTGACCTTGTCGCGCACCGCCTCGGCGACGCCCTTGAGCGCGGTGGCCAGGTCGTTGGTGTCGATCGACCGGAGCACCAGCTGGATCGCCTTGTCCTCCAGGTGCACGATGTCCTCGAACATGAACAGCCGGCGGCGGATCTCCTCGGCGAGTTCCGGGTTCCGCTGCTCCAGGCCCTCGATGATCAGACGTTCGGTGATCCGGTCGGACCGGTTGATGATGTCGACCAGCGGCTGTACCCCGCCGACCACGGACATCTGGCTGGGCTGCAGCACCGAGCCCAGCTTGCGGGACAGCGCCGACTCGACCTCCTTGATGATGTCCGGCGAGGTGCGGTCCATCACCGCGATCCGGTGCGCCACGTTCGCGCTGGTCTCCGGGCCCAGTCCGGACAGGATCGCGGAGGCCAGGCCGGACGGGACGTGGGCCAGCACCAGCGCGATGGTCTGCGGGTGCTCGTTCTGCAGGAAGGAGATCACGTGCCGCGGGTCGGCCCGGTTCAGGAAGGCGAACGGCAGGTCGGTGACGACCGCGGACAGCCGTTCCAGGATCTCCTTGGCCTTCTCCTCGCCGAGCGACGCGATCAGCATCTCCCGGGCCAGGTCGAGACCGCCCTGGCTGGCCCGCTGGCGCAGCTTGGCCATCGCGTGGAACTCGGTGATCACGTCGCCGGCGTCCTCCGGGGCGACCAGCCCGAGCCGGGCGATCTCGGTGGACAGCTCCTCGACCTCCGCCTCGGGCAGCTGGGCGAGCAGCTTGGCGCTCTCCTCCTTGCCGAGCTGGACGAGCAGCACCGCCGCCTTGCGCAGGCCGCTCATCTCGGTTTCGGTCTTGCTCATCGCGCCGCCTCGCTACGCTCGCCGACCCGATGAGGCACGACAGGGCTGAGCCTGATGGTTCGCTCGCTTCGCTCGCTCACGCGGTCACCTCCTCGCCGGGCTCAGGGTCAGCCGCGCCGCTCGGCCAGCCAGCCGCGCAGCAGCAGGGCGACCTCGTCGGGCTGCTGCTCGACCATCTCGCTGATCTCGCGGTGGCGGGCCTCCACGGCGAGCATCTCCGGCGACGGGCCGTCCATGCCGGCGCCGAGGGCCAGGGCCTCCGTGCCGCCGTCGCCGACCGCCGGGGTGCCGCGCTTGTCCAGTACCGCCTGGATCCGGTCCAGTGCCGCGGTCTCACCCGCGGTCAGCTCGCTGCGCCGGGTCTTCTTGCTCGCCCGCCACGCGACGAACACGAGCAGCGCGATCACCAGCGCCAACCCGCCGGTCTTCGCCATCGACATCAGCTGCGTCTGGGTGGCCGCCTTCGCCGCGGTCGCGTCGGCCTTCTTCGCCTGCTCGGCGGCGGTCTGGTCGAACGGCATCGCGGACACCGCGATCGTGTCGCCGCGCGTCGCGTCCAGTGCGACGGCCGAGGAGACCAGCTTCTGGATCTGCGCCAGGTCGGCATTCTTGGCCGTGCTGGCGTCCAGCAGCACCGCGACCGACAGCCGCCGCACGTTGCCCGGCGCCGACTGGCTGGTCCTGGTCACCATGCCGACCGCGTTGTCCACCGTGTTGATCGAGTGGTTGTACTGCCCGGTGCCGCCGGCGCCGTTGGGTACCTGGATGTTGTCCGGCCCGAGCACGCCGCCGGTGCCGCCGCCGGTGCCGTTGTAGGTCTCCACGTTGGTGCTCTGCGACAGCGGCGGGGTCGACGCGCTCGGCGCGACGTAGGTCTGGGTCTTCGTCTCGGTCTGGTCGTAGTCCAGGTCGGCGGTGGTCTTGACCACGGCGTGCCCGGCGCCGACGACGCTGTTGAGCATCTGCTGCACCGCGTCGTTCATCCGCTGCTCGTAGGACTGCGTCTGCTGGGTGCGACCGGAGGCGCCGCTGCTGAGGTTCTGGCCGTTACCGGTGGACAGCACGCTGCCGGCCGAGTCGGCGACGGTGACCTGGTTCGGGTCGAGCCCGACCACGCTGGCCGCGACCAGGTGCACGACCGACTGCACCTGGTCCGAGCTCAGCGTCCGGCCGAGCGCGGTGGTGACCAGTACCGAGGCGGTCGGCTTCTGGCTGTCGGTGGCGAACACGTCCTTCTGCGGGATCGCGAGGTGCACCGTGGCACCCTGGACGCCGTCGATCGACTTGATCGTCTTGCCCAGTTCGCCCTCCAGCGCCCGCTGGTAGTCGACGTTCTGCATGAAGTCGCTGGTGGTCAGCCCCTGCTTGTCCAGCAGCGAGTACCCGGTGTCCGACTGCGACGGCAGGCCCTGCCCGCTCATCTTCAGCCGCAGGTCGTACACCTGGGCCTGCGGCACCATGATCGTCCCGCCGCCGTTGGTCAGCTGGTACGGGGTACCGCTGGAGTTGAGCTTGTCGACGATCGCGCTGGCGTCGGTCGACGACAGGTTGCTGAACAGCGGCGTGTAGGTCGGTGCCGAGGCCCACTTGGCGAACACGAACCCGCCGATCCCCAGCGCGACGATCCCCAGCAGGGTCACCGCCTTCTGGCCCGGCGTGAAACCGCCGAACGTCCTGCCCAGTCGCTTGACTACCTCAAGTGCCCGGTCGCGAATCAAGCCTGCATCCTCATGATGTCGTTGAAGGCGGCAACCGCCTTGTTGGTCACGGCAACGGTGAGCTGGGTGGCCAGCGACGCTTCGGTGCTGGCGATCATGTAGTCGTGTACGTCGGTCAGCGAGCCGGTGGCCGCCTGTACCGCGAGGTCATCGGACTTGTTCTGCAGTTGCTGGACGTTGTCCAGGCCCTTGGCGAGCGCGCCGGCGAAGTCGGTACCGCCGGTCGCGCTGGACGCGCCGCTGGCCGGGGTGATCGCGGACGGGCCGGTGACCGGGCTGATGGGGCCGATGGGCGTGATGGTCATGCGTTCCGCCCGAGCTGCAGAGCGGCCTGGTAGGCGTCGCGCGCGCGGTCGACCACGCTGAGGTTGGCCTGGTACCCGCGCTGTGCCATGATCAGCTGACCCATCTGGTCGCTCAGGTCGATGTCCGGGTACCGCACGTTGCCGTCCTTGTCGGCCAGCGGGTTGTTCGGCTCGTAGACCACCCGGCCGTTCGGGTCGCCGAGCACGATCCCGCCGACCTGCACGCCGTTACCGTCGGCGGCCGGCTGCGCGATCACGAAACGCTGCTGGAAGGCGGCCGAGCTGGTGGACACGGCGTCGTTCATGTTGGAGATGTTGTCGGACACCGCGTCCAGCCACTTGCGGTACGTCGTGGCACCGGTGGCGGCGATCCCGATCGAGTCGAAGGTGGGCATCAGGCACCGCCCTTGAGCGCGTCGCTGATCAGGCCGAACTTGCTGTCCATGGCGTGCAGGGCCAGCTGGTAGCGCAGCCCGGTGTCGACATTGGACAGCGTCTCCTCATCCAGGTTGACGTTGTTGCCGTTGAGCTGGGTCGGCTCCAGGGACTGGGCAACGGTCGGGCGTGCGGCGTCCGGAGACGCACCGTTCGCGATCGCCGACTGCAGCGCGTTCTCGAACTGGACCTTACCCGCGTGGAAACCCGGGGTCTGGATATTCGCGATATTGTTCGCGGTCACCCGTTGCCGCATGGCCAGGCCGGAGAGCGCGACCTGCAGCGATTGAGTCGCCACGTCGTCGAACACGGCACATCCCTTCACATCTTCAGGCGCCGCCGATCCGTGGCGGAAAAGAGCTGTCCGTGCTCACCGAAACTGTCTTCGGCCCCGTTACCGGGGTGCTGAGGTATTGCGGGTTACGCGGCTTGCCGTACCGGCAGGCCGAGCGTGGTGGTCATGGCCAGGCGGCTCTTCAGGTCGCCCTGGGCGGCCACCTCGGCGAAGTACGCGGCGCGGCGGCGCGCCACGCAGCCCTCCGGCCGGTCGGGGGCGGCCAGCGCATCCGGGTTCAGCTGCGCGTTCATCCCGTCCTTGAGCAGCGCCAGGGCCTCCGAGCGCAGCTGCGAGACGCGCGACTCGGTCACCCCGAGTTCGGCGGCCACCTCGGCCATCGGGCGCTCTTCGAGGAAGTACCGGGTGACCACGAGGCGCAGCCGCTCCGGCAGGGCCTCGATCGCGTCGTACAGGTACCCGACCCGCTCGCGGTGCAGCAGCAGGTCCTCCGGGCCGGCGGTACCGTCGCTGATCATCTCCTCGGCCGTACCGGTGGCGAAGCCCTGCAGGCTCAGCACGACCGCCCGCCGGACGTCCTCCTCGACCGCGTCGACGTCGTGTACCGCGACGCCGAGCGCGCCGGCCAGCTCCACGGCGGTCGGGGTGCGGCCCAGCGCGCCGGTCAGCTCGACCCGGGCCCGCTCCACCTGCCGGGCCCGCTGCCGTACCGAGCGGGTCGCCCAGTCCAGGCCGCGCAGCGCGTCGACCAGGGCACCCTTGATACGGATCGCGACGAAACGGGTGAACGGTACCCCGTGCGCCGCGTCGTACGCCTTGGCCGCGGTGACCAGTGCGAGCAGGCCCGCCGAGGTCAGGTCGTCCCGGCAGACATGCGCCGGTACCCGGTTCAGCGTCTCCCGGACGAGGTGCCCGACCAGCGGGATGTGCTCGCGGATGAGCTCCTCCAGCTCCGTCATGTGACCCCCTCGGGACGTCGGACCGCCCTGTACCGGGCGACACAGAAACGATCGGTGAGCAGGGGTTCACGACAGGTCACAGCCGGTTGCCGGTCGGTTGCTTTGCCGCCGGTCGACGGCGTGGAAGGCCTCAACTCGGGCCGGATCATGCCGATCGAACATCCCGACCGGTACGCGAGGAGGCGACGTGGAAGAGGACTTGACCGACCTGGCGAGCGACCTCTGGCGGATACGGGAGTTGCTGGAGCTGCTCCTGTTCAAGCTGGAGGAGGAGCAGGTCCTGCTGGCTTCCGGCCGCACCCGCTGGGTCCCCCACGCGACCCGTGAGGTCGAGCTCGTCCTCGATCAGATCCGGCACGCCGAGCAGATCCGCGCCGTGCGTACCCGGCAGGTCGCCGCCGCGCTCGGGCTGCCCCTCGACGTCAGCATGGTCAACCTCGCCAACCGCGCTCCGTCGCCGTACGGCGAGCTGCTGCACCAGCACCGCCAGGCGTTCCTGGCGCTCACCGCGGAGATCACCGCGCTCGCCAAGGCGAACCGGGACCTGGCCAGCAACGGCGGGCGGGCGGCTCGCGAGGCGCTGCTGATGGTCAGCGGCACCACCCAGACCTACGGCTCGCGTGGCGAGGCGGTGTCCGGCGAGCGCCGCGCCCGCCTGGTCGACGAGGCCATCTGAGCCCTACCGACGGCGAAAGGCCTGCACCCCGCCGGGGTGCAGGCCTTTTCGGTTGGTCGGTTCAGGCGGCTTGGTCGGTTCAGGCGGCGCAGTCGACGTAGGCCGGCCGGGGCGGCGCGGCGCCGGACTCGACCCGGGCGAGCAGCTCGGCCTGGCGGCGGTTGGTCGCCAGCGCCACGCTGATCGCCTGGGTGGCCGCGATCTGCCGGCCGAGGATGGCATCCGCGCGGGGGCGCAGCTCCAGCGGCAGCGGACCCAGACCCGCTGGCGGGGTCCACGGGTCGGCGACGGGCAGGTCCCGTACCCGGTGGTCGTCGGCCAGCAGCGCCTCGACCCGGGTCACGTCGGCCTCCAGTTCGTCCAGCGCCGCGGTCCAGGCCCGGTGCCAGTCGGTCATGGTTAATCACCCGATCCGGGCGGATACGGCGTCACCGGCCGGCGACCCGGCCATCGCGGCGGTACGGGTGGCGACCAGCGCCTCCCGCCAGGCGTCGCGCAGCGGCTCGACCAGCCCACGGCACTCCGCCACCACGTCGGCGTCGGCGCCGATGTTGGCCTTGATGAGCTGGCGGAACAGGTACGCGTAGAGCTGGGCCAGGCCGGCGGCGCCGTCCCACGCCGTGACGTCCAGGGTGCTGCGCAGCTCCGTGACGATGTCCTGGGCGTGCATCAGCCGCTCCGACGCGGTCGGGCGGTCACCCGCCCGCAGCGTCTCCTCGGCCTGCGTCAGGTCCATGACCAGGCGGTCGTACAGCATGACGAGCAGCTGGCCGGGCGAGGCGGTGGCGACGGTTTCGGCCAGGTAGCGGCTACGTAGTGCCGGGTTGGTCATCGCTGGTCCTTGTCTAGGAGGATGCGCTGGGCAGGCCGGCGATCTGGCCGGACAGCCAGTTGGACTGGTCCTTCATCTTGCCGAGCGCCAGCTCGAGGTTGGTGAACTGCCGTTGCAGTGCCTGCTGGCGCGCTGCGAGCCGGACGTCCCAGTCCGCGATCTGCCGGTTGAGGCTCCTGATCTGGCTGTTGCCGCCGTTGATGGCCGCGGTCAGGTTGCCGGTGATCGGGTCGGTCGCGCTCTTCGCCACGGTGTCCAGCTGCGTGGCCAGGCCGGTGGCCACCGCCTTCTGCACGCCCGCGGGGTCGGCGTTGTAGGCGGTGATGAAGGCGTTGCGGTCGAACGTGAGCTTGCCGTCGCCGTCGAGCTGCACGCCGAACTGCTTGAACGAGCCGTACCCGGTCTGCCCGTTGCTGACCGCCGACAGCAGGTCACTCTGCAGCTGGCGTACCGCGAAGTCGCCGGTCAACGGGCCGCCGCTCTTGGCGGTCGCGTTGTAGGCGCTCTGCGCACCGATCTGCGACAGCGCGCCGTTGGCGGCGTCGATCATGGACTTCATCTTGTCGGCGATCGCGTCGGCGTCCGAGCTGGTGGTCACCGAGACCCCGTTCGCGAGCTGCGACACGGTCAGCGTCACGTTGGGTACGGCATTGCCGAACGTGTTGGTCGCGCTGTTCAGGGTGTATCCGCCCGCGGCCGGGTTCCCGACGGTGATCTGCGCGTCGGCGGCGGTGGCGATGTCCGTGGTGGCGGCGGCCAGGCCGCTGACGGAGAAGCTGTTGGCAGCACCGGTCGAGCCGGTGAGCTGCAGGATGGTGCCCTGCTGGGTGGTCAGGACCGACGCGGTCACGCCGAGCTTGGCCGCGTTGATCGCGTCCGCGGTGCCCTGGGCGGTGTCGGTCGTGACGTTCACGTGGGTGGTCGTGGTACCTACCGTGACGTCGAGCCCGCTGCCGGTGGTGACCGGGCCGGCCGCGGCCACGTTGGCGGTCGTGATCTGCCCCTTCGCCAGGGCGGTGACGTCGAACGTGAAGGTACCCGTGGGGGCGCCGACGGACGCGGTGGCGGTCACGGCGGTGGAGGACGAGGTCGCCTTGGCCGACTGCCAGGTCGGGTTGACCGGGGTCAGCGCCGACGGTGGGGTGAACGCCTCGGCCGCCGTCTGCAGCGCCGCGAGCCTGCTGTTCACCGACTGGTACGCGGAGATGACCGCGTTCTCCTTGGTGACGGCGTTCTTCAGGTTGGTCTGCGGCTGTGCGGCGAGCTGCATCAGCTGGCTGATCACCTGCGAGGTGTTCATGCCGCTGACGAGGCCGTCGACTGTCGTCGTGCTGCCCATGTCGTCCTCCCCCCGGGTACCGGTGAACATGCCACCGGGCGGGCGGCCGGTGGATACCGACCGCCCGCCGGATGGCTATGCAGTTATGTGTTCTCTTGTTATTCAGTTACCTGGTTGGATCAGCCCAGGAGCTTCAGGACGCCCTGCGGCGCCTGGTTGGCCTGAGCCAGCATCGCGGTACCGGCCTGCTGCAGGATCTGAGCCTTGGTGAAGTTGGTCATCTCCTGCGCCATGTCGGTGTCGGTGATCGCCGACTTCGACGCGGACAGGTTCTCGATCGCCACGTTCAGGTTGTTGATCGTGTGATCGAACCGGTTCTGGTAGGCACCGAGGTTCGCCCGGACGGTCGACACGTTGGCGATCGAGGTGTCGAGCTGGTCGATCGCCGACTTGGCACCCGCGTTCGTCGTCAGGTCCAGGGCGCCGGTCTGCAGACCGGCCGAGTCGAAACCGGTGATCTTGGTGCCACCGCTGACCGTGGTCAGCGACGCGGCGTTCAGCGCGCCGGTGCTGCTCAGGTCGACCGTGATGGTCGAGCCGTTGCCGGTGCCCGAGTCGACCTGGAAGGTACCGACGTAGGCGCCGGAGGTGACGTCCAGGAGCGACTGGCTGCCGAACTTGGTCGTCTGGGCGATCCGGTCCAGTTCCTGGTTGAGCTGGTTGAACTCGGTCTGCGCCGCCGAGGTGGCGCCGCTGTCCTGGGAACCGGTGTTGGAGGCCTGCACCGCGAGGTCACGCATGCGCTGCAGGATCGCGCCGGTCTCGTTCAGGGCACCGTCCGCCGTCTGCACGACGTTGATGCCGTCCTGAGCGTTGCGCGCCGCCACCTGCAGGCCACCGATCTGGGACTGCAGGCCCTGGCTGATCGACAGGCCGGCCGCGTCGTCGGCGGCACGGTTGATGCGAAGACCCGAGGACAGCTTCTCCAGCGAGCCCTTCATCTGCTTGTCGGTCGAGGCCAGGTTGCGGTACGCGTTCATTGCCGCGATGTTGGAGTTGATACGCAGACTCATGATTCTTCCTCCTTGACTTGAGTCTCTTTCCGGTCCATCCGTGGCCCGGACAACCACCACATCGGCGGTGGGCCCGGGGGCTTGAGTTTTTTCAGAGGCTGTGTGCCAGCGGCAGGCCGTGGTGGTCGGTCAGCCGCAGCCGGGAACGCACGTCGCCGCTGGTCGCCACCGCGTGGTGGTACGCGTTGCGGCGCCGGGCGACACAGCCGTCCGGCCGGTCGGGCGCGGCCACCAGCTCGGGGTCCAGCTCGGCGTTCATGCCGTCACGCAGCATCGTCAGCGCCTCGCCGCGCAGCTGGGAGATGCGCGACTCGGTGACGCCGAGCTCCGCGGCGATCTCCGCCATCGGGCGCTCCTCGAAGAAGTAGGCGGTCACCACGTGGCGCAGCCGCTCCGGCAGCGCCTCGATCGCGCCGTGCAGGTACCCGATGCGCTCGCGGTGCAGGACCAGGTCCTCCGGGCCGGCGGCGCGCTCCGGTACCAGGTCTTCGGCGGTACCGGCGGCGAAGCCCTGCAGGCTGAGCACCACGGCCCGCTGCACGTCGTCGCCGACCGCGCTGACCTCGTGCTCCGCGACGCCGAGCGCCTCGGCCAGCTCCGCCCGGGTCGGGGTGCGCCCGAGCGCGGCCGTCAGCTCCTGCCGGGCGGTGTCCACCCGGCGGGCCCGGGCGCGTACCGACCGGCTGGCCCAGTCCAGGCTGCGCAGCTCGTCGAGGAGCGCCCCGCGGATCCGGACGGTGGCGAAGCTGCCGAACGGGATCCCGCGGGACGGGTCGTAGCCCGTGGCGGCGGTGGCCAGGGCCGCCATGCCGGCGGAGACGAGATCTTCCCGGCTGATGTGCGAGGGCAGCCGGGTGAGCAGCTCGCGGACGAGGTGTCCGACGAGCGGCAGGTGGGCGCGGACCAGATCGTCGAGCTCGCGGGGGGAGATGGCGGTGGCGTTAGCAGTCACGTGGCCTCTTCTTCAGCGGTGGCGGTTTCCGGGTGGCGGGCACCGGCCCGCAGGAGAGAAGCCTCGACTGCGCTGGGTATACAGACTGGTCACTGTCAGTTGCAAAGAGGTTGTTGTCCTCAGGTTCCGCCCGCGGCGGAAGTCCTCAGGGGGCCGGCGATCCTGCCGACATGTCCGGTACCTGGCGCGCAGTACCGAGCGCGCCGACCCGGAGAGGCGGCGACATGGGCCTGGCGGAGCTGTCGAGCATCCTGTGGCGGGAACGCGACATGCTCGAACTCCTGCTCTTCAAGCTTGAGGAGGAGCAGCTGGTGCTCGCCGCCGGGCGGACGCGCTGGCTGGCGCACGCCACCCGGGAGGTGGAGGTGGTCCTGGAGCAGATCCGGTTGACCGAGGTGCTCCGCGCCGTCGAGGTGGCCGCCGTAGGCCCCGCGCTGGGCCTGGGTACCGATCCGAGCCTGGGCCAGATCGCCGACGCGGCCGACGAACCCTGGTCGGACCTGTTCCACCAGCACCGCAAGACGTTCCGCGCGCTGACCGCGGAGATCACCGCCCTGGCCGACGCGAACCGCGAGCTGCTCACCGCCGGCCAGCGGGCGGTCCAGGAGACGATGCTCGTCGTCTCCGGCTCGGCACAGACCTACGGCCGGCGCGGCGAGACCGTGGCGGCCACCCCGCGGACCCGACTCATCGACGAGGCGATGTAATGAGCACCTTCTCCGGCCTCTCCGGCGCGCTCAGCGCGCTGTACGCGCAGCAGCGCGGCATGGACGTCACCGGCCAGAACATCGCGAACGCGAACACCGACGGGTACTCCCGCCAGCGGGTGGACCTCAAGTCGGTCGGCGGCTCACCGGTACCGGCGATGAACTCGCTGCCGGACGGCTCGGTCGGCGGCGTGACGGTGACCGGCGTGGCCCGGGTACAGGATGCGTTCCTGGAGGCCCGCGGCCGGATCGAGCACGCGCAGAACAGTTACCTCACCGACCAGAACCAGGTCTACACCGAGGTGCAGCAGGCGTTCAACGAGCCCAGCGACACCGGCGTCCAGTCCCAGCTGTCCGACCTGTGGTCGGCCTGGCACGACCTGACCAACAACCCGGGCGACGCCTCCGTGCGTACCCAGGTGCTGGCCCGCGCCACCACTTTGACCGACACGCTGCACAACACCCACGCGTCGCTCGCCTCGCTCTTCTCCACCACCCGCGAGCAGTTCAGCGCATACGCCACGGACGTCAACACGACCGCCGGCCAGATCGCCAAGCTGAACCAGTCGATCGTGCAGGCGAACAACGCGGAGCTGCCGTTCAACGACCTCGCCGACCAGCGGGACAAGCTGGTCATGCACCTCAGCGAGGTCGCCGGCGCCACCGCCGCGACGCAGACCGACGGCTCGGTCAGCGTGTACCTGGGCGGTTCCAGCCTGGTCAACGGCGCCAGCTCCCGGCCGATCGCGGCCGGCGGAGCGGGCCGGCTGGACGACGTCCCCGTCACTCCGGTGACCCTGACCTGGGCGGACAACGGCGTCGCGGTCACCCCGCAGTCCGGCCAGATGGCCTCGATGCTGCAGACGATGAACACCGTGCTGCCGCACTACGCGGGGCAGCTCGACGGCGTCGCCGCCGACCTCGCCAACGCGGTGAACGCGCAGCACATGGCCGGGTACGACAAGCTCGGCAACGCCGGCGGCACGTTCTTCACCAGCTCCGACGGCAACCCGGTCAACGCCTCCAACATCGTCGTCGCCATCGCCGACCCGGACCTGGTCGCCGCGGCGACGACCACCAACGGGCCGGGCAACGGCACGCTGGACGGCGGCAACGCCGACCTGATCAGCGGCATCGCGACGTCGGCGACCGGCCCGGACCAGTCGTACCGGCAGCTCATCGCCGACCTCGGCGTCGCCGGCCAGACCGCCGACCGGCAGGCCGGCATCCAGAGCGCGCTGACCAACTCGGTCGACTCGGCGCGCGAGGCGCAGTCCGGCGTGAACCTGGACGAGGAGATGACCAACCTCATCACCTACCAGCGGGCCTACCAGGCCGCGGCACGCGTCATGACCACCATCGACAACGCCCTCGACACCCTCATCAACCACACCGGGAGCTGACCCCGATGACCGCCTTCCGCGTGACCGAACGGTCCATCGCCACCAACGTCCTGGTCGGGCTGCAGGGCAACCTGAGCCGGCTCGGCGACATCCAGCAGCGGCTGTCCAGCGGCAAGCAGATCTCCAAGCCGTCCGACTCGCCGACCGGCACCGTGGCCTCCATGCAGTACCGCGGCGACCTCGCGGCGGCCCGGCAGTACTCGCGCAACTCCGACGACGGGCTCGGCTGGCTGGGTACCGCCGACACCGCGCTGAGCAGCATGATGAGCCAGGTGGAGCGGGTACGGGAGCTGACCCTGCAGGGCATCTCCAACGGCGCCGGCGGCTCGTCGGACGCCCGGCTCGCGATCGCCACCGAGGTCAACCAGGTCCACGACGCGACGATCGGCCTGGCCAACACGCGGTACGGCGACCGGCCGATCTTCGGCGGTACCACGACCGGCTCCGCCGCCTACGACGCGAGCGGCAACTACCTGGGCGACAACGGGGTGGTCCAGCGCACCGTCGGCGACAACGTCAAGGTGCAGGTCGCCAACCCCGGGCCGGCGGTCTTCGGCGCGGGTGCCGGCCAGCTGTTCAAGATCATGTCCGACATCGCCACCGACCTGCAGACCAACCCGAGCAACCTGAGCAGCGACCTCAACCGGCTCGACACGGCCACGACCACGCTCAAGGCCGTACAGTCCGGCGTCGGTGCTCGTTACAACCAGGTGACCCAGATGCAGCAGTTCGCCAACGACAAGGTCGACAACCTGATGTCCCAGCTGTCCGACGTCGAGGACATCGACCTTCCCAAGACCATCAGCGACATGCAGTTGCAGCAGGTCGCTTACCAGGCGGCGCTGTCGGCCGGGGCCAAGGTCGTCCAGCCGTCGCTCGTCGACTTCCTGCGTTAGTCGCCCGAGGAGACCCATGATCGCTCAAGCAATCGACGAGGTGGAGACCGCCGAGCTCCCCGTGCTGGAGTTCGTCGCGCCGATGCCGGGCTTCCCGGCGCACCGGAAGTTCGTTCTGGTGCAGACCGACGAGGCCGGCCTGCTCTACTCGCTCACCTCGATCGACACGCCGGACCTGCGCTTCCTCGTGGTACCGCCGGCACCGTTCTTCCCGGACCACACGGTGGACGTCGACGACGACGCGCTGCTCGCGCTCGGTATCCCGGACGCCGAGGACCTGCTCGTCCTGCTCGTGATCACGGCCGGTGAGACGCCGGCCGAGACGACCGCGAACCTGATGGCCCCGATCATCGTCGCCCGCTCCAGTCACCGGGCGGTGCAGTTGGTGCTCGGTGGGAGCGGGCTTCCGGTACGGGCGCCTCTGCTGGTCGGGTAAATCGGGTACTCTTCCTTTACCGCCATGGAAGGGGGTAAACGGGGGTGCTAGTTCTGACCCGCCGGTCCGGCGAGAGCATCATGGTCGGCGACGAGGTCGTGATCACCGTGCTGGAGACCCGGGGCGACGTCGTGCGCCTGGGCATCGTCGCCCCGCGCAGCATCCAGGTGCACCGCGAGGAGGTGTACCGCGAGCTGCAGCGCGTCAACCGGGAGGCCGCCTCGCCCAGCGACGTGGCTGTCGAGGCGCTCAGCCGGTACCTGCGACCGGGCGGGCGGCCGCAGTGAGCCACCCTCCCGTCTCCGTCATCGTCACCGCGAGCGGCAGCCCGGCTGACTTCTCCGCCTGCCTGGACTGGCTGCGTCCCGAGCTCGGACCGCAGGACGAGGTGGTCTGCGTCGTACCGCACGACCGCCCGCAGCTGCGCCGGGAGCTGACCGGGCAGAGCTGGCTGCGGATCCTCGACGACGACTCCGCCGACCAGGCCGGCCGCTGGTCGGCCGGGCTCGCCGCGACCCGGCACCCGATCGCGGTACTCCTCGACGGTGACGTGCTCGGCTCGGCGCGCTGGCTGGACCGGGTCGTCCAGCCGTTCGCCGACCCGCAGGTCGTCGCCGCCGGTCCGCGGTGCCACCGCAGTTACGGCCCGCAGGGCGCATCCCTTCCCGACCATGCCCTGGCCAGCCCCGCGAGCTTCCGGGAGTACGCGCGCGAATGGCGTGACGAGCACCGGGAGGAACCCACCGCGGTGGACCGGCTGGGTCCGGTCTGCGTGGCGGTACGCCGGGCGGCCCTGGACCAGGTGGGCGGACCCACCGCGGACCTGCCATACGAGCAGCTGCGGGCTGCGGGCCGGCTGGTGGTGGTGCACAGCGCGCTGGTCGCGCACGTCGGCACCGGGCGGTGCGCGCTGCGGTCGGGGGTACCGGGTCCGCGCCCGCTGGTGTCGGCCAGCATGATCGTCAAGAACGAGGAGGACATGCTCGCCGACTGCCTGACCGCGCTGCGCGGGTTCGTCGACGAGATCGTCGTGTACGACACCGGCTCGACCGACCGCACCGTGGACATCGCGCGCGAGCACGGTGCCCGGGTCGTCGAGGGGTACTGGAACGACCACTTCGCCGAGGCGCGGAACCGGTCGATCGCGCACTGCCGCGGTGAATGGATCTTCGTCGTGGACGCCGACGAGATCGTGACCGGTGACCCCGCGTCGATGCGATCCGCGCTCGACCAGGTGACCGGGCCGGCCGCGGAGGTACTGGTGCAGTGCGTCGAGGGCCACGGCCTGGAAGGCCGGGGCGTGCTGTCCATCCGCCTGTTCCGCGCCGACGGCCGGTACTACGGGCGGCTGCACGAGCAGGTCGTCGACCGGGTCACCGGAGAGCCGCTCACCGGTTCGCTGCTGCCCGGCGTGGAACTGGCCCACTTCGGCTACACGGAGCTGCGGTTCGCGGTCAAGGACAAGGTGGCGCGCAACCTCCATCTTGCCGAGCTCGCCGTCGAGGACGAGGACGGCAGCCACGATGCCGTGGCGAACCTCGCGCGTTCCCTGGTCTTCGCCGGGCGGCTGGAGGAGGCCGTCGCGGTGTGCCAGCGGGAGCGGGCGCAGGCGCGTGGCAGCGCCCGGCAGACTTTCCTGGAGGTGCTCGTCCAGGCCGCGGCCGGGCTGCGCCGGTTCGACCTCGCCGAGGAGGCGCTTGCCGAGCTGCGCACGATCGACGGCGCCGCACTGAGCGCGCAGGAACTCGACGCGCGGCTGCGGTACACCCAGGGCGACTACGCCGCGGCTCTGGCGCTCGTCGAGGCGTTCCCGCGGACCGCTCCGACCGGTCAGGCCGTCCAGGTGCTGAGCCGGGGGCAGCTGGTACGGGTGGAGATCATGAGCCTGCACAAGCTGGGCCGGCACGAGGACGCCGCCCGGCTGCTGTGCGAGTGCATCGAGCGGGGTGAGTTCCCCTTCGGCATGGCCGAGATGACCGCGCTGCTCGTTGCCGCGGGCCGGCCGGCCACGACGATCGCCGCGGTGGTACCGCACCGGAGCGTGCGCGAGCTGCTGCTGGTTGCCGCCCAGGTGCCCGGGGCGGCCTTCGACGACCTGCTTGAGGTGCTCTGGAGCCGGTACCCCGGTGACCCGGCCGTCCTGGCGTTCGCCGCCCGGGTCGGCGCGCACCTTCCGCTGATCCGCAGCCTGGACTGGGCGGCCCGGCTGCGCCAGCACGGGTTCGCCGACAGCTGCACGCTCGTCGCGCTGTCCGGTGCCGCGCAGCGCACCCCGCGCGAGCGCGCCCTCGCGGCGGCCATCGCGCTGGAGATGTTCGGCGACGACCGGGCGATGCCGCCGCTGGAACGGGCGCTGGCGGAGATCTCCGACGAGGAGGCGCCGGGGCTGCTCGACGAGATGCGGCAGCTCGCCCCGGGTATCGCCGCCGCGATCGAACCCGCCGGGGTCTAACCTCCGACGCCCGCCAGGCGGCACTCCCGTACCCGCAGCGCCAGGTCCAGCGCGGCCAGGCCCTGCGCACCCGGTACACACGGCGTCGCCCGGGTGCGCACGCAGTCCAGGAAGTGCGCCATCTCCAGGGCCAGCGGCTCACCGCGCTTCTCCAGGAACGGCACCTCGGTGACGCCGGTCTGCCGGTATACCCGGCCGGTCTTCGAGGTGAACTCACCCTGGTACAGGCGCTCGATCAGCACCTCCTGGCGGATCAGGTCGATGCGCACGAAGCTGTCGGACTGGGTGATGTGGATCCGCCGGATCTTGCTCTGGCCGGCCCGGTGCGCGGCCACGCTCGCGGTCGTCCCGTTCTCGAAGCGCAGCAGCGCGTTGGCGATGTCCTCCGCAGCGGTGTGCACCGACCGGGACACCGAGTAGACCTCGGCGACCGGCGAACCGGCGAACGCCAGCGCCAGGTCGAGATCGTGGATCATCAGGTCGAGGATCACGTCGTCGGTGACCCGCGGCGAGAACGGCCCGATCCGGGCCATGTCGACCGACAGCACGTCGTCGAGGATCTCGTCCAGCACCAGGATCGCCGGGTTGAACCGTTCGATGTGCCCGACCATCAGGATCCGGCCGGCCCGCGCCGCCGCGTCGACCAGGCTGCGCCCCGCCTCGACGGTCTCCGCGATCGGCTTCTCCACCAGCAGGTCGATGCCGCGGCCGAGCAGGTCGACGCCGATCGGCGCGTGCGTCGCGCTGGGTGCGGCGACCACCGCGGCGTCGACCCGGTCGGGCAGCAGCGACACGTCCGGCACGTACCGGGCACCGGCCAGGTCGGCCAGCCGCCGGCCGCGGTCGGGGTCCGGGTCGACGACCGCGACGATCTCCACGCCGGGCAGGTCGCCGGCCACCCGGGCGTGGTTTGAGCCCATCGCGCCGGCCCCGACGATCGCGAGCCGGATCATGTCAGCAGCCCCCGTACCTCGTCGACGATCCGGCCCGCGTCGGAGTCGGACAGCCCGGCGTGTACCGGCAACGACAGCACCTCCCGGGCCATCGCCTCGGCGACCGGCGCCCGGTCGGCCCGCACCGCCGGATGGTGCCTGCACCAGGCGTACCCGTAGACCGGCTTCGGGTAGTACACCCGGCTCTCGATCCCGCGTTCGCGCAGCCCGGCGCAGAGCGCGTCGCGGCCGAGCCGGGCGCCGTCACCCACCCGGACGGTGTACTGGTGCCAGACGTCGCTGCGCCCGTGCGGTACCCACGGAACGGCCAGCCCGTCGACGCCGGCCAGCCCTTCGGAGAGGATCGCCGCGTTGCGCTGCCGCCGCCGTACCGTCTCGTCGTACCGGTCCAGCTGCGGCAGCCCGACCGCCGCCTGCAGGTCGGTCATCCGGTAGTTGTAGCCGAGCACCTCGTACTCGTACCGGTTGCGCATGCCGTGGTTGCGCAGTAGCCGCAGCCGCTCGGCGACGTCGTCGCGGTCGGTGGTGACCAGCCCGCCCTCGCCGGTGGTCAGGTTCTTCGTCGCGTACAGCGAGAAGCAGCCGGTGCCGAACGAGCCCACCGGCCGGCCGTCGATCGCCGCGCCGTGCGCCTGGGCCGCGTCCTCGACGACGTGGATCCCGTGCCGCTGCGCGATCGTGCCCAGCGCGCCCATGTCGGCCGGCAGCCCGTACAGGTGCACCGGCAGCAGCACCGCGCACCGCGGCGTGCGCACCGCCTCGACGCACCCCGGATCGAGGGTGAAGTCGTCGGCGACGTCGGCGAACCGGACGGTACCCCCGGCCGCCACCACCGCGCTCACCGTGGCGACGAACGTGAACGGGCTGGTGATCACCTCGAAGTCACCGTCGAGCCGCAGCGCCTGCAGTGCGGCGATCAGCGCGACGGTACCGTTCGACACCGCCACCGCGTGCGCCACCTGGGTCAGCTTCGCGAACCGGTGCTCCAGTTCCTCGACCTTCGGCCCCTGGGCGAGCTGGCCGGACCGCAGCACCTCGACGACCGAGCGTTCCTCGGCCGCACCGAGCTGGACATGGCTGATACTGAGCGTCTGCGCCATCGGCTACCCCCCTGTGTGCTCGCACCGTGTGTCGGCAAGGCCGGCCGGGGGGTCGCGGTCACGCGAGACGACCGCGCCGCAGCGGCAGACCCAGCCGTGGTGGCGGGCCGGGTTGCCGGCGACGAGCTGGTGGTCACGGGTGGACCGGGTGACCACCGCGCCGGCCGCGACCATCGACCACGAGCCCAGCTCGATCCCGCAGACGAGGGTGGCGTTCGCGCCGATCGACGCGCCGCGCCGGACCCGGGTCGGGGTGACCACCCAGTCCGGCGCCACCGCGCGCGGCGTGCGGTCGTTGGTGAACACCGCGCCGGGTCCGACGAAGACCTCGTCGGCGAGCTCGACGCCGCGGTACACCGACACGTTGTTCTGGATCTTCGACCGGGCGCCGATCCGCACGCCGGCATCGACGTAGACGTTCTTGCCGATGACCGAGTCGGGGCCGACGACCGCGCCGGTGCGGATGTGCGCGTGGTGCCACACGGTGGTGCCCTCGCCGACCTGCGCGCCGTCCTCGACGACGGCGCTCGGGTGGATGAATCCGGGCTCGCCCACGGGGCTAGCCGAGTGGTGCGCCGTGCGCGGCCATGAACGGTACCGGGTCGACGGCGTTGGCCGACACCGCCGGGTACCCGGTGTGCACCTCGAAGTGCAGGTGCGGCGCGCTGGAGTTGCCGGAGGTACCGGCGAAGCCGAGCACCTGCCCGCCGGCGACCGGCTGGCCCACGTTGACCTGCGGCCGCCGGATCAGGTGGCAGTACCGGGTGACCGTGCTGTCCGGGTGCCGGACCTCCACGTACCACCCGCAGCCGGCCAGCGCCGGTGACCCGTCCACGTCGCACGAGTGGGTGGGGGAGACGTTGCACTCGGCGGTGACCACGATCCCGGCGGCGGCCGCGCGGACCGGGCTGTTGCGCTGCGCGCCGAGGTCCACGCCGTCGTGGTGGGGGTTGCGCGGGGTGCGGAAGCCGCCCCAGATCGCCGCGTCCGTCGGGCGTACCCAGGCGCTGGCCGCGACCGCGCAGGCGGCCGGCGCCGGGCCGGGCCGGTTGACGTACGCGTCCGAGACGAACCTGCCGTCCCCGAGCTTGTCCCAGGCCGTCGTCGTGCGTACCACGCCGGTGATCTGCTGACCGTTCTGCTGGCACACGACGGTCAGCGATGCGCCGTTGGGCAGGGTACCCACGATGACGCCGGACCGGCTCGGCCCGCTGCGGACCTTGAGCGGCCCGCCCTCCGTGCGCACGGTCGCGCCCGGCGCCGCCTGCGCGACGCCCGCCGACCCGAGCAGCAGGGCAACCGCCGCGATCGACGTCAGGGCAAGGCGGCGCGCTCGGGCCATGGTGATTCCTCCGGTTATGCGGCGGTACTCCCGAGTTCGATTTTCTTCGCAGTGTGGCGCCACAGGGGAGAAATGCCGGTAATCGGGTTACCGGTGCTGTTCGTGTGGTATGCGCGCCCGCTTGGCAAGCGCGACACGCCGGGCCGTGGCCCAGGCAACCGGGCTGCACCCGGCACGGACCGGCCGGGCAACCGCGCACCGGGAAGGTCGAACGGACCGCCCCGACCCTGGAGGAAACCCCTGATGCCGCACCCGATCCGCCGGTGGATGCTGAGCCCGTTGCTGGTCCTGTCCGCCACCGCCGCGTTGGTCGGCGGCAGCGCCAGCGCCGCCCAGGCCTCGACGGTCAGCACGACCGTGTCCGTGTCCGGCTCGCTCAACGTCCGGGCCGGTGCCACGACCCATTCGGACGTGGTCGGCAAGTTGCGCAACGGCGCCTGGGTCACGCTCGTCTGCAGGGTCACCGGGGAGAAGATCAGGGGCAGGGTACGCACGACCGACCAGTGGGACCGGACGAGCGACGGGCGGTACATCTCGCACGCCTACGTGCGCGGGGCCGGGTCCCTCTCGACCTGCCCGCCGCCTGCGGCGCCCGCGCCGACCGGAGCCGGCCCGGACGGCGGCATGACGCCCGCGCAGTTCATCGCCGCGGCCGTCGCGCCCGCCCAGCAGGGCCAGCGGGAGTTCCAGGTACCCGCGAGCGTGACGATCGCCCAGGCCATCCTGGAGTCCGGCTGGGGCAAGAGCGGCCTGACCCGCAACGACCACAACTTCTTCGGCATCAAGTGCTTCAACGGGGTGTCCGGCCCGATCGCCAACGGCTGCCACAGCTACGCGACCTACGAGTGCGAGCCGAACTGCCTGCCGACCACCGCCACGTTCCGCACCTACGCCAACGCCACCGACTCGTTCCGCGACCATGGCCGGTTCCTCGTGGTCAACGACCGGTACGCGCCGGCGTTCGCGTACACGAAGGACGCCGACCAGTTCCTGTACCAGATCTGGAAGGCCGGCTACGCCACCAGCCCGACGTACCCGCAGAACGTCGGCGGCCTGATGAAGCAGTACAACCTCTACCAGTACGACCTGAAGTAACCAGTGTCTTGACCTGCGATGGAGCGACCCTCCAAGATCGCCGGCCCAGATTCGGCCCAACGCGCGCAACGGCGTTCATGCCTGGCTCACCGCCGCCATGGGCGCCGCTGTCGCGTTGAGCGCGGCGTCGACGAGGACGGGCGCCGCCCGGCGACCACCTTCAGCTGCTGGACGACTGTGATCTCGCGGCGCAGGAAGTTGACGTGCGCCAGCTCCAGCGCCAGCGTTTCACCCAGGCGCAGCCCACAGCCGGCGGCCGGGTACACGGTCGCGGACAGGCGGTCCGGAAGCGCGCCGGCCGTACCCCAGCGCAAGCAACTCCTGCACCGTCACGAACCGGCGCCGCCCGGTCTCCAGATTCGCGATGACGGTCTTGTCGAAGGGCACTCCGAACCTGCGCACCTTCGACCAGCTGATCTCCGTCGCCGGCGCCACCTGACAGGCCCGGCCGAGGTGGCGGGGTGACGCCCGCACGCCCCGGCCGGGGGTTCGGCCCTCGCCGGACGGTGGCTCGCCCGGCGAGGGGGTCATTCGGCGGCCTGCCGCGCGGCCGCTTGGAGCATGTGCGCCAGGCCGCGGGCGTGGTCGGGCCGCAGCACCAACTGGTACCCGACCCCATCGTCTGCGTCCGGTTCGTGGAGGTCGACCCTCAGCGTCGGTACCGGCCGGTGATCACCGTAGGGCGGGTGCTGCTCAAGCTGTACGACGGCGGTGACGGTGGCGTGGTCGTCGAGGATGAGCCCGGTCGGCGCGGACAGGTGCGGTCCGGGCGGCGAGTCGGCGACGGCGCACCAGCGCGGGTGGCACCACGGCGGGTGTGACCCGGCCATGCCGAACTCGCTCAGGTTGCTGCGGGCCGCCGTGTAGAGCCTGCCGGCCATCGGGGGAACCTCCCACCGGTTCGGGGCGCGGCGGCCGAAGCCCGCACCCGTGCGGGGTGCTCGACCAGGGCGCGGTCCAACCCTCGACCGCCGCGCGTCTGCGGCGGGGTACGGCGGCCCGGCCGGCACCGTCCGCGGCGATGCCGAGTTGCAGGCCCTCACGCCGCCGTACCCCGGTCCCCCGCGGGGTGCACGCCGGCCTGGCAACCTGTGCTCCGACCGACGCTCTCTGCTGGACACAGAATGTCGCCGGTCTGTCGTCTTGCGCGACGACAAACGAGGCGACGAACCAACGCCATACGGGGTGTCATTCCGGCGACATTCGGCGCTACCGTTGGCAGGTGACCACGCCGAACAGCACGCTCCGAGCAGTCCGCATGGGCATGCTCATGAGCCAGGACGACTTCGCCCGCGCGCTACGCGTCGCCGGCGAACGCGCCGGGGCACCCAACGACGCCAACAAGCGGCTCGTGCAACGCTGGGAGGCCGGTACCACCGTCGCGCCGCGGCCGGTCTACGCACGCGCCCTGGAGGCCGTCACCGGCATGCCGATCGAGTCCCTAGGGTTCGCGACTGCGGCGTACCTGCGCGTCGCAGGCGACGACCGCGGCGGCCACGACGTCGAGCTATCGCCAACGGGCATCGCGCCAGCGAGCGGGTCGGCGACGCGCAGCGGCGCGGCGGGCAACTACTCCGGGGTGTGGCTCAGCCGGTACGAGTACTTCTCCAGCGGCCGCGACGACATGTTCGTCGGCCAGCACTACGCCGTGGTCCTGCAACACGGCGACCGGCTGACCGTACGGAGCCTGCCGAACTCGGCAGGCTCCCAACTGACGATGGACCTGACCGTGGACGGCAACGTCGTCACCGGTACATGGGTCGAGCAAACGGAGCCCGGCGGCTACTACCGCGGAGCCCGGTACCACGGCGCGATCCAGATGCTGGCCGAGCCGAGCGGGCGGCGGATGGTCGGCAAGTGGGTGGGCTTCGGCAAGGAGATGGACGTCAACACCGGCCCGTGGGAACTCGTGTTCCAGCACGCGTCGACGACGAAGGCGACGTTGGACCGCTACAACGAGCCACCGCCAGACCCTCGCGGCGGGTAGGACCGCGGCGGGCCCATCCCATGATCGGCTGGCCCAGATCCGGCCCAACGTATGACGAGAAGCGCCGGGAAGCGGTGAGAACTATCGAGCAGTGTTTCGGCTGCTCAACGCGGTGATCCGGGGTGGGCCGGCAGATCAACGGATCGCCGTGCGCGGTACAACCTCTACCGGTACGACCTGAAGTAAGGGTGCCGCGGACCTGCGGTTGAGCGCTGTCTCAGGATCGCGGGTACAACGCGCACGGCGGCGTTCACGATCGGCCCATCGTCGACTCGGGCGCCGCTGCCGACTTGAGGGCGGCGTCGACGGGTTCACCCTGGAGCGCGCACAGCAGCTCCGTCGCCGCGTCCCACGCCCAGGCGGCGAAGCGTTCGGCGATCGCCGCGTGCCATGACGCGACGGGCAGTTGCATCGCCGCGCGCAGATCCTCGGCCAGGCGGTCACCGGCGGCCCGCACTGCCGCGTTCCAGCCCTCGATCGCGGACTCGGACACCTCGGTCATCGTTACCTCCCGGGGAAGGACGGGGTTGAGCGGGGAGTGTGACGGTGCGGGTCGACGAGCCCTTCCTTCGTCCCCCGCGAACTCTCGCCGTTCAGTGCCAGGGCGCGGCGGCCGAGCCCGCTCCGTGCGGGAGTACTCGACCAGGAGCGGTCCAACCCCCGACCGCCGCGCGTCTGCGGAACACGCCGACCAGGCCATCTGACGACTCCGACCGACGTTCTGTACTGCAACCGAACGTAGCGGTGCCGCGACGGGCGAATATGACCTCTGGTTATGCGGGAATTTCGACGCCCACTCGCCGAGCGAGAGCGCGTAACTCGTCTGGCACCGCCCGGCACCGGGCCCGGTACACCAGCGTTGCGATGGAATCCCGGACGAGCGGATTTACGCTGAACGGCACGGGCGCGACCCGTTCGGCGCGGGTGAACGCCACCAGCGCTTCCCGGTCCGTCTTCCCGGAGTGCGCGAGCGCGCGGCCAAGGTCGAGCCAGTACGACTGGTGCCGGTCGACCACCCGCAGCGGCCCGGGGTTGATGTGCTTGGCCAGCTCGACCGCGCGGCCGTACTCGCCGGCCTCGACCGCGACCGCCATCCGCCACAGTCCGACGTTGGTTGGCCCGAACGCGTGCTGGTTGAACCCGAGCCCGTCCGGCGGGTCACCCAGCGTCGCCGCCTCCTGCTCGGCGGCCCGCAGGTGCGCCTGCGCATCATTGTCGTGACCCGCTATGGCGTGAGCGAGCGATGCAGACATGTGCAGCTGGCCGAGAACTTGGCGGACGTTCAGGTCGGCGGCGTCGGCTTGGAGCTGGGCGAGGGTACGGTCTGCGAGCCGGCCGGTAGTGACGGCAACCTCGGGTGGCAGCGTCAGCACGTGGGCGAATCTCGCTGCACCCAGCCATGCCAGGTCCTCGGCCTCGCTGGCGGCGTTGACCGCGATCCTCGCGGCCGACAACGCCAGGTCGCGGTACCCGAACCGGCGCAGGCACGCCGACGTCTGGTAGGCCACCTGAGCCAACGGCACGTGGCCGGCCGCAGCCGCTTCAGGTAGCAGGTCCGGCAACCGCGGCGCGATCGCGGCGTAGTCCGACCGGACCCGCAGGTCCGCGAGCTGGGCGATCGCGGCGCGAAGCTCGTCAGGTTCGCGCGTCGGAGCGCGGCGTTCGCCTTCCTCGATCTCGATCAACGCGGCCCGGATCGCCGGTGCGGCCGCTGCGACGTCAGCCTTCAGCGGGTCGGTTGGGTCGCCGGGCTGGCCGAGCAGGTCGGCCACCGTGACCTGTAGCGCACGGGCGATCGCGATCATCGTGGAGCGGCGTTCGATGCTCTTGCGGCCGGCCTCGACGTGGGAGATGAACGGCTGCGAGACGCCTGCAAGGCCCGCGAGGACCGCTTGGGTGAGGCCCCGGCGGCGACGCCAGTAGGCGACGCGGGCGCCGATGTGGTCGGCGTGCATGACGGCTCCCAGGTAGAGGACTGGGCGGCGGACCGCCGCCTCTACACGACGGCCGCCGTATCCTCACCGTACCCGCGGCCGGCAGGCCGCTTGCGTCGATGGCTAACAAGATCCACTGTACTGCTCTCTGCGGCTCGGTCCAGCACGGCCTGCGGGAGCGGATCGCTGCGTACCGATGGCACGTTATGAAGATGTAGGATCGAAGTTATGAGCAAGCGTGTGACGGTGAACCTGCCGGATGACGTCGCCGACCGGCTCGGCCAGGAGTCGAATGCCAGCGCCTACGTCACGGAGGCGGTACGCGACCGGATGGAACGCGAGCAGACCCGGGCGCTGCTCGCCGACCACGGCATCCCCGTCACCGAGGAGGGGCTCGCCCGGGCGCGGCGCCGGCGGCTGACCGCCGGCGCCAGAATGACCCCGCAGCGGCGCGAGGAACTGCGTCAGCTCGGCCGGTCGGTGTGAAAGACCCGCACATCCGGCTGATCCTCGACACGTCCGCGGTGCTCGCCTACGCCGCCGGGTCGATCGACCTGGGCGAGACGATCGCCGAGGTGGTCGACGAGGGCGGCCGGTTCGGCGCGAGCGCAGCGTGCCTGGCCGAGGGGATCCGCCTCGTCGACGACGACCAGGCGCTCGGCGTCCCGCTACTCACCCGCCATCCCCGGTTCGTACCATTGCCGGTCCTGGCCGACGACTGGGACCGGGTCGGCTACTGGGCGCGCCACCTCGGCCAGGTCGACCGGGCCGCCGCCGTCGTCGAGGTCCTCGACCGGCCCGACGGGTACCTCGTGACAGCCGAGCCGGGTCGGTACGACGTCAAGGCGCTCGACGACCTGCCTGTCATCGGCATTTGATCCTCCGACGCGGCGCCGACAACATGCCGGTGCTCATGTCCTGAGTCGGTCCGGCAGCGGCTTGGTGTGCAGGATGATCAGTTCCGCGACGGCCCGGGTCAGGGCGACGTAGAGCCGGCTCATGCCGCGGGGCTCGGCGGCGACGATGTCGGCGGGCTCCACCAGCACCACCCGGTCGTACTCAAGGCCCTTGATCTGGCTGACCGGGATCGCGTTCAGGGAAGCGGCGATGTGGTCGGGTGCGATGACCGCGCCCTTCTCTCGCGCCACCGCTTCGGCCAGGTCATTGACCTGACGAATCTCCAAGGTGCCGCCGGGCCGGAAGGAGCGGGTGGGCTCGATGCCGGGCGCCAGGGCACGGGCGGCGAAGTTGGCGATGACCTGCGGTACCCGGTAACCCGTTGGAAGGTCGAGCGTCCTGGCCTGGCGCTTGCCCAGCCGCTGTACCAGCTCCGGCCAGGAGCCGGCGGCTAACGGATGGGTCGCCTGGCCGAGGTCGCCCACGATGGTCATCGAGGCGTCGGCCGCCCGGCGGGCGATCATCCGGCACTCCATCGGCGACAGGTCCTGCGCCTCGTCGAGAATGACGTGCAGATAGGCATCGTCGACCGGACCCTCTGCCTCGGCCACCGGCAGCGGCTCGGCCAGCACCGGCACGTAGCCTTCCTCGCCGTACGGGTCGAAGCCGTCGACCCAGCTCACCACCTTGTGACCCTCGCGCAGGATGATCGCGGCGGCCCAGCGCTGCGCCGCCCAGTAGCCGTTGTTGTCGATGGACTGGCCGGACAGCGCGATCGGCGTGGACAGGCCGGGCGCGAAGAGTTGCCAGCCGTCATTGAGGCTCCAACTCAACACGAACGTCTCCGCCAGACGGGTACCGCTGTGCAGCTCACGCAGCCGCCACTCGGGCTTTGCGGCCGTCGGTTTCTCCGGCGTGCCCAGGATCTCGGCGAGCTCGTCGAGCAGCGGGACGTCGTCCACCGACCACTGCCCGTGCTGCGCGGGAAGGACGTCCTGCGGGGTCAGCGGCGGCCACCACGCGTTCAGGAAGGCGTCCGGGATCTCCTTGCCGTCCAACAGTTCGGAGAGCACCTTCGCGGCTTCCTGCCGGGCGCCGTTGGGTTTGATGCCCTGCGCCTCGCATCTCCTTCGTATCTCGAGGCGGGCCTTCGCCAGGTCGTCGGCCTTGAGGGTGCGCAGGTGGTCCGGCGCGTTGGGTGGGATGTCCCAGGCCAGCTCGGTCAGCGCCCGCACCATTTTCAGATCGCCCTTGGACCGGGCCACCTCGGCCGGGTCACGACGGGTCGCGACGACGCCCTCGAACAGCTCGCCGACCGCTCGCAGGTGAACACTGTCTTCACCCAGTCCGGGCAGCACCTTGCCGATGTACTCGGTGAACACCGTCGACGGGCCGACCACCAGCACGCGGCCGTCGGCGAACCTGCCGCGGTCGGTGTAGAGCAGATAGGCCGCGCGGTGCAGGGCCACCTGCGTCTTTCCGGTACCGGGACCGCCGGTGATCAGGGTGACGCCGTGGGCGGGTGCCCGGATCGCCTCGTCCTGCTCACGCTGGATCGTCGCGACGATGTCGCGCATGTGTTCCCCGCGCTGCCTGCTCAGCGACGCGAGCAGGGCTCCTTCGCCGACCACGCCGTCAATGTCCTTTGTGGACAGAACCTCGTCGTCGAGGCCGACCACCCGGGGGCCTTCGCACGTGATGACGCGGCGGCGTTCCACGCCGAGCGGCTCACCGGGGGTGGCGCGGTAGAACGGCGCGGCAGCGGGCGCGCGCCAGTCCACCACCAGTGGCTCCCGGTTCTCGTCGCGCACTCCCAGCCGGCCGATGCGGTAGGTGTCACCGTCGTCGAAGTCCAGCCGGCCGAAGACGATGCCCTCCTCCTGGGTGTCCAGATCGGAGAGCTTGGCGGCGGCGCGCAGCACCATGGCGTCCCGCTCGACCAGGCCGCCGACCGGGCCCGAGCCGGCCCGGCTGTGCCCCTCTGCCTTCAGTTCCTTCGCTTGCGCGCGCATGACCTCCAGGCGTGCGTAGACCTCGTCGACTACCTGCTGTTCGATGGCGATCTGGTGGTCTGCTTCGGACACAGTGCTCCCCCGCGGCGGATGTTCCGGTGCGGCGTGCATGGACCTGTTGAGAATATGTGCTGGTCAGAGCCAGAAAATCGGTAGCGGGGAGGATTCGGGCCGACTTGACCGACCGATATGATGAAGATGGCGGAGGGACCGTTTCTACGGCGGTTGTGACGGCGGTTCCCGTCGCCGGATGCGCAGACCGGGCCGCAGGATACGCAGGATCTTGCGGGCGTGCCGCTGCCCGGCTTGGTCGGCCTTGAGCGACCAGAGCACGACGATGAGCACCAGGACGAAGCGGAGCACGATCGCCACGACGGCGACCAGCGCCCCTCGTTGAAGTAGGGCCACCCAGGTGCTCATATACAAGAAACCTCCCGAGACTCCCCCTTGCGCAAAGGGAGTCGGGAGGTTCATCCCGGCACCAACAC
>VAWN01000034.1:51586-52128 GCA_005885555.1 Actinomycetota bacterium | reverse complement strand
CGCGCTTGGCGGCGTACATGGCGGTGTCGGCCGAGCGGATCAGGTCCATCGGATCGTTACCGGCACAGGCCGCGACCGCCACCCCGATGCTGCCCAGTACCGTGGCCGGCGCGCCGTCGATCAGCATCGGCTCACTCAGCCCGGCGGCCACCCGGCCGGCCAGCGCCCGTACCGCGGCACGGTCGACGATCGCCCTCGGCGACCACGATGAACTCATCGCCACCGAGCCGGACGACCGTATCGCCCTGGCGTACCGCGCCGAGCAGCCGGCGTGCGGCAACCCGCAGCACCTCGTCGCCGGCCTCGTGCCCGAGCGTGTCGTTGACCTGTTTGAAGCCGTCGAGGTCGACGAACAGCACGGCCAGCCCGCCGCCGCGGCGCGCCGTCTCGTCGAGGCAGTCCAGCAGGTACCGCCGGTTCGGCAGGCCGGTCAGCGGGTCGTACAGCGCCAGCCGTTCCGTGCGCCGCTCGTCGGTGACGTCGCGGTTCACCGCGACCCAGCCGACCCGGTGGCGGTCCTCGTCCAGCAGCTCGGTCAGCGA
>VAWN01000034.1:0-51566 GCA_005885555.1 Actinomycetota bacterium | reverse complement strand
CGCGGCGAAGACGGCCTCGGCCGGTACCGGTTCGCCGGTGCCGGTGCGGTACTCCGTCGCGAGCAGCGCGTCGGCGTCGCAGCCGACCGCCTCGGCCGACGAGTACTGGTAGGTCAGCTCGGCGCCGGAGTTCCAGGTCAGTACCTGATGGTCGGCGTCGCAGGTGATGATCGCGTCGGACACCTGGTCGAGCCACTCGGACTGGCGGCGCAGCCCTTCGGCGGCCATCGCCGAGTCAGCGAGGAGGCGGGCGCTGTCCAGCGTGGCGGCCGCGGTGTCGGCGAGCGCGGTGAGGTACCCGATGTCGTCGGGGGAGTAGCCGGCCGCGCGCCGGGCCACCAGTACTCCGAGGACGCAGCCGGTCGGGGTCACGATACCTGCGCCGAATCACCGACCTGGGTGACCACGGCGTGGGCGAGCTGTACCGCCAACCGCCGCTCGTCGGTGACCGCGGCCCGCACCGCCCGGGACAGCTCGATCAGCGCGCCTACGCGTGTCGGCCCCGTCCCCATACCCCGTATGATCGGCGATCCGGTGTCCGGGTTGAGCCGGAAAGGGGAATCGCGCTACCGCCGGTTCGTGTGGCGCTGCTTGGGGTGCGCCTGCCGCCAGACCAGGGCACCGACCACCAACAGCACGGCCAGGAACCACAGTTCCCACACGAACGCCATTGCGATCGTGCCCATCTCGTTGGGCATGGCCACCTCCCCCATCGGTTCCTCTGCCGAGGGAAGGGGTACCCATGATCCGGCGGAGCAACCGCTCGGTAAGCCTGTCAGGGCAACAGTACGCCCGGACTCATCAGCCCAGGGGGATCTAGGGCTGCCTTTATCCGGCGCATCGTGGCAATCTCCGCATCCGACCGGGACAGCGACAGCCACCGCGCCTTGGCCCGGCCGACCCCGTGTTCGGAGCTGATGCTGCCGCGATGGGCGGCGACGAGGTTCAGCACCGCATCGGTCAGTTCGGTGCCCTGCGCTCCGGCGCCGAGCACGTTGACGTGCAGGTTCCCCTCGTTGAGGTGGCCGAACAGGATCAGCCGGGCGCCCGGCGCGACCGCGTCGACGGTCGGGGGCAGCTGGGCGGCGAGGCTCGCCAGCTCGCGCAGTGGCACGCTGACGTCGAGCTTCACCGGGATACCCGCCGCGCTGATGGCTTCGGTGTGCGCTTCGCGGTATGCCCACAGCCGGGTACGGCCGGCCGCGTCGGAGGCGACCGTGGCGTCGCCGATCTCCCCGGCGTCGCCGAGCAGCTCGACCAGCTCGTCGGTCGGGTCGCTGCGCGCGGCGCACTCCAGTACCAGGTAGACCGGGTACTCCTCGGGGAAGGGCGCCGGCAGGCCGGCGTAGGAGCGCACCAGCGCCACGCCGTCGGCGTAGCACAGCTCCGCCGCGGCGAGGCCGGTGAGCGCGCCGCGGGCACGCGCGAGCAGGGCCAGCGCATCCTCGGTGGTGGCCAGCCCCACCAGCGCCACGGCTCGCGCCGGCAGCAGCGGTACCAGTCGCAGCCGCGCCCGCGTGACCACACCGAGCGTGCCTTCGCTGCCGACGAGCAGCTGGGTCAGGTCGTAGCCGGTGTTGTCCTTGGCCAGCCCGGACAGCCGGCTGACCACGGTACCGTCGGCGAGCACCGCCTCCAGCCCGGTCACCTGGGCGCGCATGCTGCCGTAGCGGAGCACCCGGATACCGCCCGCGTTGGTCGCGACCAGGCCGCCGACGGTGGCGGCGGAGCGCGCGGCGAGGTCCACGCCGAAGTCCAGCCCGGCCGCGCGGGCGTGCCGCTGCAGGTTCTCCAGCGTCACCCCGGCCTCGGCGGTGACCTGGGCTTCGAGCGGGTCGACCGGTTCGATGCCGGTGAGCCGGGTGAGGCTGAGCAGCACCTCGGAGCCGGTCGGGATGCCGGCGCCGACGAGGCCCGTGTTGCCGCCCTGCACGACGATCGGCGTACCGGCGGCGGCGCACGCGGCGACCACGCCCGCGACCTCGGCGGTGTCCGCCGGCCGGACCACGCACCGGGCGGTACCCGTGAAGCGGCGCGTCCAGTCCGTCTCGTACGGCGCCCGCAGGTCCGGGTCGACGAGCACGTGCGCGTCGCCGACGATCTCCCGGAGCCGCTCGAACAGGTCGCTCACGGAAGGACCCGCAGCCGGATCGTCTGCTCCATCGCGCGCAGCTGGTCCACCACGTCGTCGGCGTACCGCGTGCCGATGTCGGTCAGCAGGAACCCGACCTCGCCGCGGGTACCCAGCACCTGGCCCTCGATGTTGACCTGGTGCCCGGCCAGGATGCTGTTCACCGCGGCCAGGACGCCGGGGGTGTTGCGGTGGACGTGCACCAGCCGGTGGGTACCGGGCTGCTGCGGCATCGCCACCGGGGGCAGGTTCACGCTCAGCGTGGTGACCCCCTCGGCGGCGTACTGGGCCAGCTTGTTCGCCACGAAGGAGCCGATGTCGGCCTGCGCCTCCTCGGTCGAACCGCCGATGTGCGGGGTCAGGATGACGTTGGGCAGGCCGCGCAGTTCGGAGACGAACTCGTCGCCGCGGCCCTTCGGCTCGGCGGGGAACACGTCGACCGCGGCGCCGGCGACGTGCCCGGAGTCGAGGTGCCGGCGCAGCGCGGCGTGGTCGATGACGAAGCCGCGGCTCAGGTTCAGGAACAGGCTGCCGGAGCGCATCCGGGCGAACTGCTCCGCGCCGAAGAACCCGCTGTTGCCCGGCCGGCCGTCCACGTGCAGGGTCACCACGTCGGCCACGCCGAGCAGTTCGTCGAGGGTGTCGCAGCGGTGCGCGTTGCCCAGGGCGAGCCGGTCGGCGGTGTCGTAGAAGTACACCCGCATGCCCAGGTTCTCGGCCAGTACCGACAGCTGGGTGCCGATGTTGCCGTACCCGACGATGCCGAGGTTGCGGCCGCGGACCTCGTGGCTGCCCTCGGCGGCCTTGTCCCACACGCCGGCGTGCATGGCGGCGTTCTTCTCGGTGAGCCGGCGGGTCAGCGCGATGATCTCGGCGACGGCCAGCTCCACGACGCTGCGGGTGTTGGAGAACGGCGCGTTGAAGACCGGTACCCCGGCGGCCGCCGCCGCGGCCAGGTCCACCTGGTCGGTGCCGATGCAGAACGCCCCGACGGCCACCAGGTCCGGGGCCGCCTTCAGCGCCGCGGCGCGCACCGCGGTCTTCGACCGGATACCCAGCAGGTGTACCCCGGCCAGCCGGCCCGTCAGCTCGTCCTCGTCCAGTGCCCGGCCGAGCGCCTCGACGGCGTACCCCTCGGATTCGAGTCGGGTCACCGCGTTGGGATGGATGCCCTCCAGGAGCAGGGCGCGCGGGCGGCCCGGGTCGGTCATCGCGGATTCCCCTCCTGCGTCGGCGGCGGCTGCGAGCCTATCCGAGGAGGTGGACGCGCGGCTGGTCGCCCTGGTTTGCGAAGATTAGCGAATATCGATGTAGCTACTTAACAATCGCCTACCCGCGGGTAACAATCCTGTGACCAACGCCGATGCGTTGCTTCCCAACGCTCCGGGAGGTCGCATAATGAATTCCCGCATCCCATCCCCGCTCGCCGCGGTCGGCGCAGTCCTCGTCGGCGCGGTCGCCACCCTGCTCGCCGCGGTACCCGCACACGCCGCCAATCCGGTGGCCTACGTCGCCATGGGCGACTCCTACTCGGCCGGCGTCGGAGCCGGCGGGTACACCCCGAGCAGCGGAACCTGCATGCGCAGTCCACGTTCCTACACCGCGTTGTGGGCCGGTTCCCATACCGTCGCCTCGTTCACCTCGGTCGCCTGCAACGGGGCGACCACGACCGACGTGCTCAACAACCAGTTGGGCGCGTTGAGCGGCAACACGACGATGGTCACCATCACGGTCGGTGGCAACGACGCCGGCTTCGTCGAGGTCATCACGACCTGCCTGCTCGGTACCGACGGCGCCTGCACGTTCGCGGTCAACGCCGGCAAGGCGTATGCGACCGGGGTACTGCCCGGCAAGCTGGACCACACCTATCAGTCGATCCGCAGCCGGGCGCCGCACGCCCGGGTCATCGTCCTCGGGTACCCGCGGCTGTTCGAGCAGACCACATCGTGCGGCCTGTTCGGCATGGATCTGGCCAAGCGCCGGACGCTGGACGGCGCCGCCGACACCCTGGACGGCGTCCTCGCCGCCCGCGCCGCGGCGGCCGGGTTCACCTTCGTCGATGTGCGCGGCATCTTCGCCGGGCACGGCATCTGCGCGGGACAGGCCTGGATCAACTCGACCACGTGGCCGGTCACCGACTCGTACCACCCGAACAGCTCCGGGTACCGCTCCGGGTACCTCGTCGGGCTGGACGGCCTGACCGGCTGAACCACCGGGTGGCGCCCCGGCGCGCGACCGCGCGCCGGGGCACTCGCGTCCTACTTGCGGGTCCACTTCTGGTTGCTGCCGCCGTTGCACGTGTACAGGATCAGCTTGCCGCCGTTGGCGGTCGAGGCGCCCTGCACGGTGATGCACTTGCCGGACTGGCTACCGAAGATGGTGCCGTTGGTCGAGTTGTAGCTGAACTTCTGGTTGGCACCGCCGTTGCAGCTCCAGATCTCGATGATCGTGTTGTTGGCGGTCGCGTTGTTGGGCGCGTCGAAGCACTTGCCCTCGACCTGAAGGGTGCCGCTGCTCGCGACGATCGCCTGGTTGGACCCGCCGTTGCAGGTCCAGATCTCCATCTGGGTACCGTTCGTGGTGCTGAAGTTCGGGTCGTCGATGCACTTGCCGGAGCCGGCGCCGACATAGGTGTTGCCGGAGCCGCCGCCCCCACCGCCACCGCCGAAGCTGCCGGGGTCGTAGCACTTGTTGGTGCTGGAGTTGAACAGCGGCGTGGTGTCGACCGGTTCGGTGGATGACGGGTTGATGATGACCTGACCGGAGTCCTGGGTCAGGGCGTCCTCGCAGTTGAGGACCGCGGTGGTGTTGCCGCCCTGGCCGCCGACCCACAGGTCGATGTGGTACTTGCCGTTGGCCCAGTCCTGGTCACACTCGACGCACTCGTCCTGCATGATGAAGTACCGGTGCAGGTACGGGTAGTACACCTTGGTTCCCGGCGCGAACTCGTGCTGGTCGGTGGCGAAGGTGACCGGGTTGGAATACGTACCGGTGCCGCCCGCGTGGCCGGAGCCGAACGCCGTACCGTCCCCGGGCGGGGAGTTGTCCGGCCAGCCGTACAGGGTGACGAGCATGCTCCTCGTCGTGGCGGCCTCGGCCGAGGCGGCCAGGGCGATCCCGGTGATCGTCAGCGCCGCCGCTAAGGCGGGCGCCGCGATCGCCACGATCCACTTGCGTCTTCTCATGTGACCTCCAGGTGGGGACGGGGGCGGGCGGCCGCGAGGGGAGCGGCCGTCACGGGGAAAGTCCATAGACGTCCAGGTGCCGCTGGCCGCCGACGAACACCTTGCCGTCGGCCACCGTCGGTACCTGGAAGCGGTTGAGCTCGTCGGTGACGCTGCTCCACAGCTGGTGCGAGATGTCGGCCGCGTCGAAGGCGCGCAGGGTCGTGGCGCCGCCGGTCTGGTCGACGGTCCAGACGACGCCGGTACCGGCGGCGGAGCCGTTGCTCGA
This sequence comes from Actinomycetota bacterium, assembly GCA_005885555.1. Classification (GTDB taxonomy): domain Bacteria; phylum Actinomycetota; class Actinomycetes; order Mycobacteriales; family Micromonosporaceae; genus AC-43. The sequence continues at coordinate 45,982 of VAWN01000034.1, read as the reverse complement.
CACCACCGGGATCGCGCCCGGGTACTCGAAGGCCAGCGGTGCCTGGGCGACCGGCTGCGGTACCAGCCGGCCGTCGGGCGCCAGCCGCCACTGGGTCAGCCGGTCCTGCGCGCCGCCGGAGTACACGAACTCGGCGCTGCCCGACCGCCAGTACCCCCAGGTGCCCCACATGCCGCCCTTCACCGAGTCGACGGTGAGCTCCTGTTTGATCCGGTCGACGTCGGCGCGCTCCTTGTGGTTGCACGGATCGTCCAGCGGCGTGTACCCGCCCAGCCGGTGCGCGTCGAGCACATACACCGACCCGGTCTTGGAGGACAGCACGTACTCGTCGTGTCCCGGTACCGGCAGCGGCGAGCCGGAGCCGAGATCCTGGTCGTGCCGGTTGCGGCACTCCTGGTCGAACGGGGTGAACGAGTCGACCACCCGCAACGTGCCGTCCTGCGGCGACAGCGTGAGCACCGAGTCGCCCGCGTCGCGGCCGCCGCGGTCCAGGTCGAAGGGACCGTTGCCGCTGACCGCGACGAGATGCCCGTGGTCGTCGACGGTGAGGCCGGCCTGCGACTCCCAGAAGCCGGCGCTGTACGCGTCCGGCGAGCTGTTGTAGACGACCGCCTGGGACAGGTCGCCGGCACGGTACCCGAGGATCCAGCCGTGGTAGATGCCCCAGCCGCAGAACGAGGCGAAGCCGGCGTAGACCACGCCGTCCACCAGGGTCAGGCCCATCCGTTGCTGGGTGCGCGACGGGGCGAGGCTGACCCTGCCGTCCGCGGCGTCCAGGCCCTTGCCGTTCACGGTGGCGGTGACGAGGGTCGACCGCCTCACCTTGCCGGTACCGGTGTCGAGCGCGTGGATGCGGTAGGTCAGCTTGCCGTTCTCCACGTCCAGCGCGACGGCGTAGAGCGTGCCGGTGCGCCAGTCGATGACCGGGGTACCGGTGATGCCGACCTCGGGGGTGATCGTGTCGCAGAGCTGGTTGTTGGCGACCTTGTCCTGCGCGGCCAGCATCGGCCGGGCGCCGGGCGCGAGCAGCGAGGTGTGCCACAGTGGCGGCGCGCCGGCCCCGGTCGCGTCGGCGTCGAAGGCGTACACGCTGTCGTGCTCGGTCGCGACGATGACCGCCTTGTGCGGGGTGCCGCCGACGGTCAGCGCGGGCACGTACAGCGGCTGCGCGAAGATCCTGCCGTCGACCGGGTACTGTGCCCGCCGGCCGAAGTGGCCGCCGCCGACCGAGGCGACGGTCAGCCGGGTCTCCTGCGCGTACCAGCCGAGTCGGGTTTCGTCACCACGCTGGGTCAGGACCGCACCGGGCGGCGCGGGCGGGGCGGTGTGGGTGGCGCTCGCCAGCGGGTCGGGTCCGGTCGGGGTCGGTGCGGCGGGCCGGCGGGCGCCGGTACACCCGGAGGCGGCGACGACTGCCGCGAGCAGCGCCGTTGCGCCAGCCACCCGCCTGCGGCACGCACCCATCCGCACCTTCCCCATACCATCGACCGGGCTGGATCCTGAAGATTTGTTAAGGGATCTTCCTTTTCTTCCGGCCGGAAATTACTCTGCGGCGCGATGGCCGTCAAGGCGGCTACCCTCGGCGGCTGTGACCGGCCAGGCCCAGCTCGCCCGCCCGCTGACCGGGCTGCTGGCCGCCGACGTGATCTCGACGACCGGTACCGAGATGACCGCGGTCGCGCTGCCCTGGTTCGTCCTTGTGTCGACGGGTTCGCCGACCCGGATGGGCGCGGTACTGGCCGCGGAGTTCGTCGGCATGTCGGTGCTGGGCCTGTGGGGCGGCCGGGCGGCGACCCTGCTGGGCTCGTGGCGGATGATGCTCGCCTCGGACCTGGCCCGCGCCGTGCTGATCGCGCTCATCCCGATCCTGTACTGGGCCGGTGCGCTGTCCTTCCCGCTGCTACTCGTGGTCGGCTGCGTGGTCGGCGCGTTCTTCCCCGGGTACAGCTCGGCGCAGCGGCTGGTGCTCGCCGGCCTGGTCCAGGACGACGAACTGCGGCTGACCCGCGCCGGCGGGCTGATGAACTCGGTCAACGAGACCGCGAGCTTCGTCGGCCCGGCCTTCGGCGGGGCGCTGGTCGCGCTGATCGGCGCGGCGAACGTGCTGGTCGTGGACGCGGCGTCGTACCTGTGCGCGTTCCTGCTCGTCCTGATTCTGGTACCGGCGGCGGAGAAGCCGGACGGCGACGGCGACGGCGGCGTCGTCGAGGGGCTGCGGTACCTGTTCCGGCACCGGGTACTGCGCCGGCAGCTGATCGGCCTCGGGTTCATCGAGATCGGCTGGGCCGCGATGATCGCGACGCTGCCGGTACTGGCCCTGCACCATGGCGGCCCGACCATGGCCGGCTGGCTGATCGCCGCCTACGGTGCCGGCTCGGTCATCGGCGGGCTGATCTCGACGCGGGCGAAGGCGACCGGGGGTACCACGGCGGCGTGGGCGTTGCTCGGCATCGCCGGTTCGTCGTGGCTGCTTCTGCTGCCGGTACCGGTCGCGGTGAAGACGGTCGCGGTCGGGCTCGACGGCGTCTGCTCCGGGCTGTTCTTCCCGCGGTTCTTCGCCGCGCTCACCACCGGTACCCCGGCGGGGCTGCGGGCGCGGGTGATGACCTCGGTGAACATCGCGATCTCGCTGCCCGGCCCGGTCGGCTTCCTCGGCGCGGGCATCCTGACCCAGCACGCCGGTACCGCGGTGCCGAGCCTGCTGCTGGTCGGCGGCGCCGCGACCGTCGGCGCTCTGGTCACCGCGTCAGCGCGTGGATGACCGCGTCAGCGCGTGGATGACCGCGTCGACGACGGGTCGGGTGCCGACGCGGATGCAGATCGCGGGGCGGCGCTGCCACACGGTACCGCTGACGTCGACGACGCCCCGCAGCCGCCCGACGGTCCCGGCGGTGTTCCCACCGACCACGACCCGGTCGAGGACCACCTCGTTGAGCACCGGGTACCCGGCCGCGACCAGCTCGCCGGCCAGCCGCCGGGCCTGCCCGCAGGTGACCTCGACCCGCTCGGCCACGCCGGCCCGGCCCAGCGCCAGCAGCGCCGCCCAGACCTCCACCGGGCGCGCCGGCCGGGCCAGCTCCAGCGCCACCCGCAGCGCCGCGCCGTCGCGCGCGGCGACCAGCCCGCTGCCGTCCGGCCCGCTGCCGTCCGGCGCGACGGTCGCCCACGAGTCCGCGTAGGGCACGCCGACCAGCAGGTCGCGGGTCATCGGGCTGGCCGCCGCCCAGAGCCCGAAGGTGCCGTCGACGTGTACCCACGCGTCCGCGTCGTGCACCTCCGCGCACACCGCGGCCACCGGGTCGATCGCGCCGCCGGCCGTCTCGCCGACCTGGGTGCAGACGAGCGCCGGCCGGTGCAGCGGCGGGATCAGCGTCGGCCGGATCCGGCCCTGCCCGTCGGTGCGGATGCGGATCACCCGGTCCTGACCGAGACCGAGCAGCCGCAGGGCGTCGTGCAGCCGCGGGTGCGCCTCGTCGCCGACGACGACGGTGATCGGCGGGGCGGCGGACAGGCCCTGGCTGTCCACGTCCCAGCCGACCTCGGCCAGGATGCGGTACCGCGCGGCGGCGAGCGCGGTCGCCGTGGCCGTGGCCGCGTCGGCGACCAGGCCGCCGGCGGTACCCGTGGGCAGGCCGAGCAGGTCGACCAGCCAGGGCACCACCGGCCGGGTCACCGCGTCGGGTACCGGATGCTCCGGCGGGACGAGCCACCGGGCGGCGACGGTGGCGGGTACCGCCGGATCCGGCGGCGCGCTGAGGCCGGACAGCAGGTCGAGCAGCTCCTCGTCGGGTACCGGCTTGTCGGGCAGCCCGGTGACGGCGGGCGGCACAGGGACGGCGGCCGGCTCGGTGACGGCGGCCGGCTCTGCGACCGGAGCACCCGCCGGCGCCGATTCGGGCGGCGGCCGCAGGAGCCGTTCGGCTGCCCCCCGCAGCAGCTCGTCCATATGATCATTCAACGGCACCGGCTGGCAGCCGCGGGCGGTTTCCAAGCCGGAAACGGTGGGTAGCCCTCTGGCAACGATGGGAGGACTGCGATGGCCGGACAGCGCACCGACGGGAGCCGGGCGGGTACCGAGGAGGTCCGCCAGGAACTGCCACCCACGCAGCCGACCGCCGACAAGGGGCCGGGCAAGCTGACCGAACTGGACCGCCGGTCGTGGTTGGGCGTGCTGCGGCGGGTGCTCAAGGAGTACAAGCGGGACAACCTGTCCGACTGGGCGGCCGCGCTGACCTATTACGCGATCCTGTCGCTGTTCCCCGGCCTGCTGGTCCTGGTCACCGTGGTGGGGCTCGCCGGTACCTCGGCGGTGAACACGGTGACCGGCAACATCGAGCAGTTGGCGCCCGGGGCGGCGCGGCAGATCCTGCGCGACGCGGTGCAGAACATCCTGAACGGCGGGCAGAAGACCGCCGGCATCCTCGCGATCGTCAGCATCGTCGCCGCGCTGTGGTCGGCGTCGGGGTACGTGGCCGCGTTCATGCGGGCCGCCAACGCCATCTACGACGTGCCCGAGGGCCGGCCGATCTGGAAGAAGCTGCCGGTGCGGCTCGGTGTCACGGTCGTCACCGGGGTGCTGCTGGCGATCTCCGCGTTCGCGGTCGTGCTGACCGGCCGGCTCGCCGCGCAGGTCGGCAAGCTGGTCGGCATGGGCGGCGTGGCGGTGACCGTGTGGAACTACGCCAAGTGGCCGGTACTCGCCGTGATCATCAGCGTGGTCTTCGCGATCCTGTACTGGGCGGCGCCGAACGCACGCCAGGGCGGCTTCCGCTGGGTGTCGCCGGGTGGTCTCACCGCCGTGGTGATCTGGCTGGTCGGGTCGGGGCTGTTCGCGCTGTACGTGGCGAACTTCGGCTCGTACAACAAGACCTACGGCACGCTGGCCACGGTGATCATCTTCCTGCTGTGGCTGTACCTGACCAACACCGCGGTGCTGCTCGGTGCCGAGCTGAACGCCGAACTCGAACGCGGCCGCGCGCTGGCCGCCGGGCACCCGGCCGGGACGGAGCCGTACACCGAGCTGCGCGACGACCGGAAGGTCGACCCGCAGCAGGCACCGGACCTGAGCTGACCCCGGTTGGCCCGGCCAGGACCGTCAGAAAGGTCCTGGCCCGACGAACATCGTGTAGGCCACCGGGCCGCCGGTGTCGTTGCGCACGCAGCCGACGAACGTGCCGGGGAAGTTGCCCGAGCCGAGGCCGGGGACGAAGTCGCTGGTGAAGTTCGAGCTGCTGTGGCTGAACGAGTTGCCGCTGGCCTGCGCGGTGAACGTCCAGGTGAGGTTCTGGCCGGACCCATCGGTGACGTTGCCGGACATGTGCGCCGACTTGCTGCCGTCGGAGAAGAACGGCGCCGAGCAGGCCGTCGCGCCCGGGGCGAGGGTCCCGGAATTGTCGCCGCCCTGCGTGTTGCCGAACGTCGCGGAGACGGCCCGGTTGCCGTTCATCACCACCGTGCACGACGGGGTCGTGCCGCCGCACGCGCCGCCCCAACCGGCGAAGGCGAAGCCGGCGTCGGCCGTGGCGGTCAGGTTCACCGGGGTACCGGAGTCGACCGTCACCGAGCAGGACGAGGGGCAGACGGTACCGCCGGCGCTGACGGTACCGCCGCTGGGCGGCGAGATGGTCAGCGTGAACTTCGGCTTGCCGACGGTCACCTGCGCGGTGGCCATGGCGCCCCGGCCGTCGGGGAAGGTCGCCTGCACGGTGACCGTGAACGAGCCGGCGCTGTCCGACCACTGCGCATCCGTCGGCCCCGGGGTGTCGGAGCTGACCGCCTGCAGGGTCACGTCGGTGCCGACGAGCGGGCTGCCGTTGTTCACGCTGACCTGCAGGTTGTGCGGTGGCGGTGGGGGCGCGTCGCCGACGGTGACCTGCGCGGTCGCCACCGCGACCAGGCCGTCGGGGAAGGTCGCCTGCACGGTGACCGTGAACGAGCCGGCGCTGTCCCAGTGGTGCGTGGTGGTCGTGCCGGTGCCGGTCTGCCCGTCGCCGAAGGACCACTGCGCGACCACCGGCCCGGGTGTGTCCGAGCTGACCGTCCGCAGGGTCACGTCGGTGCCGACGAGCGGGCTGCCGTTGTTCACGCTGACCTGCAGGGTGTGCGGTGACGGTGGGGGCGGCGATGACTCGGGTTCGGCTGCGGGTTCGGCTGCGGGTTCGGGTTGGGGTGGGGGTTCGGCGGCGGGTTCTTCCCCGGATTCTTCGGCGGCGTCTTGGCCGGCGGTGTCTTCTTGTTCGGCGGGTTGCCGTTGCCGGCGGCGCCGCCACCGGTACCCGCGTTCGTCTCGTACTTGCTGACCGCGGTGAAGCCGCCGTCGAGCCGGATCACGCCGGCGTGCTCGCTGTCCGGGTCGTTGAAGAAGACCATGCCGTCGCGGGTGAGCAGCTGGAAGCGGGTACCCGGGGAGAGCACCTGCGGCCGCGCCACCACCTGGCTGCCGTGCAGGTCGACGACCCAGACCCGGCCGCTGGTGTAGTCGGGGACGAACACCCGGTCGGCGGTCTCGACCGCGGCGCCGAAGTCGTCTCCCGGGGTACCGAGCGGGAGCGCGGCGTTGCAGGCGCTGGCGGTCAGGTCGCAGACCGCCAGTACCCCGCGGCCGGTCACGACGTACAGCCGCGCCGCGTGCGGAGCGCCGCTGACCTGGATCCTGTCGTCGGCGCGCAGGTCCAGCTCGACCGTGTGGCGGGTCTGCCCGGACCGCGGGTCCAGGACGGTCGCGGTACCCCGGCCGGTGTCCACCACGACCGGATCGCCGCCGGCGAAGGTGAGCAGGCTGGCGTCCGGTGTGGCGACCGAACGGCGCACGTGGTGCTGGCCGTTCTGGATCCACACGAGGTCACCGGTTGCCGGGTCGAGCAGCCAGAGCCGGCCGGCGTCGTCGAGCTTCGCGGCCTCGGGTGAGATCCGGGTGGCCAGCGAGACCGGCCCGCCGCGGCCGGCTAGGGTACCCGGGTCGGCGCTGGCCAGCAGGCCACGCGCGGTGTCCAGCGCGACGACCGCGTGGGCACCGGCGAACGCCACCAGGCCGTCGCGGGCGTCGGGGATGAGCTTCACCGGCGCGCCGGGCAGGAACGTCGCACCGTCGACGCGCCGGATGGTGCCGGTGGTGCGGTTGATGGCGTACGCGGTCGATCCCTGCTGCACCACGTCGATCCGGTCGCCGCGCGCGCCGACCCGTACCTGCGCGGCGACCTCGGCGGACGAGCCGTCCAGCAGGGTCAGCTCGCCGAGCTGCGACGAGGACAGCCAGGCGGCACCGGCCAGCAGGTGCGGCCGCTCGGCCGAGTACCCGCCCCGCGCGCCCAGCAGTACCAGCGTCGCCACGACCGCCACGGTGAACACACCGGTGGCGGTTCGTCGCAGTGTCATCCCCCTCCGCCGGGCACGCCGGCGCCGACCCACGATCATGTTCCCCCCTCGGCTCGACAGTTTGGCATGCCCGCGCCCGGGTGTGACAAGCCCCCGGCGCGGGTAGGGGAGCGGCATGCGGGTGGTTGTGGTAGGTGCGTCCGGCAATGTCGGTACGGCGGTGCTGCGGCGCCTGGCCCGGGAGGACCGGGTCGATGCGGTGACCGGGGTCGCGCGGCGGGTACCCGGTGGCGCCCCCGGGGAGCCCTACGACGGGGTGGAGTGGCACGCGGTCGACGTCGGCGCGGACGGTGCCGTCGGCGCGCTGACCGACGTGTTCGCCGGTGCGGGTGCGGTCATCCACCTCGCCTGGCAGATCCAGCCGAGCCATGACCGGACGGCGATCCGCGCCACCAACGTCACCGGTACCGCGCATGTGGCGCAGGCGGCGGTGCGGGCCAGCGTACCGGCGCTCGTGGTGGCCTCCTCGGTGGGCGCCTACGCGCCGGGGCCCAAGGACGAGCGGGTCGGCGAGGACTGGCCGGTGACCGGGGTGCCCGGGTCGTCGTACAGCCGGGACAAGGCCGACGTGGAAGCCCTGCTGGACAACGTCGAGGACGACCATCCGCAGCTGCGCGTGGTGCGGATGCGGCCGGGGCTCATCTTCCAGCGCTCCGCGGCCGCCGAGATCGCCCGGTACTTCGTCGGGCCGCTGGCGCCGCTGCAGCTGCTCCGGCTGGGCCGGTTGCCGGTGGTGCCGTACCACCCGGCGCTGCGGGTACAGGCGGAGCACGCCGACGACGTGGCCGAGGCGTACACCCGCGCGGTGCTGTCGGACGTGTCCGGCGCGTTCAACCTCGCGGCCGACCCGGTCCTGGACGGTCCCCGGATCGCGGGGCGGTACGGGGGCCGGGCGGTCCCGGTACCCCTGACGGTGTTGCGGCTGGGCGCGAGCCTGAGCTGGCACGCGCGGCTGCAGCCGACGGAGCCGGGCTGGCTGCGTCTGGCGCAGAGCGCGCCGCTGCTGTCCACCGCGCGGGCCGAGAAGGAACTGGGCTGGCGGCCGCGGGTCGACGCGCTGGCCGCGCTGGACGAGCTGCTGGACGGGATGGGCCGCGGCACCGGCGCGGCGGCGCCCCCGCTACGCCCGCGTGGCCTGGCCGACCTGCGCGTGCCCGGCCACGGCAACCCCTACTGACGCCGCGCGCACTGGCCGTTGTCGTAGAGCGGACCGGGCGTGACCGGCAGGTTCGGCGGCGGGTTGACCAGCACCGCGCTCTGCCCGTCGCGGGTCAGCGAGTCCTCGCACCGCACGATGCCGGAGTCGGTGGCGGCGCCGGCCCACAGGTCGATGTGCGGCCGGCGCTGCGTCCAGTCCTGGTCGCATTCGGTGCAGTCGTCCTCCATGACGAAGTACCGGCGCAGCGGCGCGAAGTAGATGCGGGTGCCGACCGGTAGCTCGGTGCGGTCGGTGGCGAACGTGGTCGGGTCGGCCCAGGTGCCGCTGCCGCCGGCCTGCCGGTGCACGCTCGCGTAGGCGATGTCCCGGCTGCCCGGCGGGTCGTTGTCGGCGGCGCCGTAGAAGGTGACGGAGAAGTCGCGGCTGCGTCCGCCGGGCGCCGGTGCGGGGCGGCTCGGGCTGGTGCTCGGCCGGGGCTTGGCGGACGGGCTGGCGCCCGGTGTGGCGCCGGGTGCGTCGCTGCTCGGGGCCGGCGGCTGCGCCGGGGGCGCCGCGGCGGCGGCCTGCCCGCGTACCGCCGGCGGCGGGCCACCGGTGGTCAGCACGGCGAGCCCGGCCAGTGCGGCGAGGGTGACCGCGAGGGTACCGCCGACCACGTATTTCCACCGAGAGGAACCGGAACTGCCCGGACGGTGACGACTCACGGCGCCTCCGATAGTGTGACGGTCGTCAATCGAGCCGACTGCGGAGGATAGGCCATGCGAGTCCGGCGGGTAACCCTGGTAGCGGTGTCCCTGGCTCTGGCGGGCGGAACGCTGGCCGGTGTCGGGCCGGCGCTCGCCGCCCCGGCGTCCTCCGCGTACGCGGACATCGTTCCCGCGCCAGTGACCGCGACCGCGACCGCGGGCGTCACCTTCACGCTGCGCCCGGACACGGTCATCTCGACCGACACGCCGGCCGTCGGGGAGTACCTCGCCGCGGTACTGCGCCGCTCGACCGGGTTCGCGTTGCCGGTGCGGCCGGCGGGTGCCGGTACCCCGAACGGCATCGCGCTGCTGCTGTCCGGCGCGCCGGCCGCGACCGCTGACGAGGGGTACCAGCTCGACGTGACCGGCAAGGCCGTGGTGCTGCGCGCCCGCAAGGCCGCCGGCCTGTTCGAGGGCGTGCAGACACTGCGCCAGCTGCTGCCGCCGGCCATCGAGGCGCCGACCGTCCAACATGGACAGTGGACGGTACCCGGTGGGCACGTGCTGGACTTCCCCCGCTTCCCGTACCGCGGCGCGATGCTCGACGTGTCCCGGCACTTCTTCACCGTCGCGCAGGTGGAGAGGTACATCGACCAGGTGGCGCGGTACAAGGTGAACCGGTTCCACCTGCACCTGTCCGACGACCAGGGCTGGCGGATCGCCATCAACGGCTGGGAGCGGCTGGCCACGTTCGGCGGCGGTACCCAGGTCGGCGACCCGAACCACGGCGGCTTCTACACCCAGGCGGACTACCGGGCGCTCGTGACCTACGCGGCGGCCCGGTTCATCACCGTGGTACCCGAGATCGACATGCCGGGGCACACGAACGCCGCGCTCGCCTCCTACGCGCAGCTCAACTGCAACGGGGTGGCGCCGCCCCGGTACACCGGCACCGACGTGGGGTTCAGCTCGCTGTGCGTCAGCAAGGACGTCACGTACCAGTTCCTCGACGACGTGCTCGGCCAGCTCGCCGCGCTGACCCCCGGCGCGTACCTGCACATCGGCGGCGACGAGGCGCAGTCCACGACACCGGCGGACTACGCCATGTTCATCAACAAGGCGCAGGCCATCGTCGCCAAGCACGGCAAGGCGGTACAGGGCTGGCACGACGTCGTGCACGCCACGCCGCTGCCGTCGACCGTGGCGCAGTTCTGGGACACCACGACCAGCGACGCGGCCGTGGCCGCGGCGGCGCAGCACGGTACGAAGCTGGTGCTGTCGCCGGCCAACCACGCGTACCTCGACATGAAGTACACCGCGCAGACGCCGCTGGGCCAGGACTGGGCCGGGCTGACCGACGTGAAGAAGGCGTACGGCTGGAACCCGGGCGCGTACCTGTCCGGGGTACCCTCGTCGGCCGTCCTCGGCGTCGAGGCTCCACTGTGGACAGAGACGATCCTGACCTCGGCGAACATCGAGTTCATGGCCTTCCCACGGCTGCCGGCCATCGCCGAGCTCGGCTGGTCGCCGCAGTCCACCCACGCGTGGGGCGCGTTCAAGCTGCGGCTGGCGGCGCAGGGGCCGCGCTGGAAGGCCGCCGGCATGACGTACTACCACTCGACACAGGTACCGTGGCCCGCCGGCGCGTAAGTCACTGCGCGTAGCCGGCTAGCAACGTGCTGCCGGTTGCCGACCGTGACATCGGCGAATGTGGCACGGATGGGGCGCGAGCGGCAGGAACGCCCTCCGATTGATCGATGCATGTCGACACATAGTCGCGTTTTCCGGCGGTGTACCGGCAGCCTCCGGCGGCCGCCCGTGGGGTACGCATCTCACTGCGCGTAGAAGGTAGGCGATATCCGCGAGCCGACCGGGGAGGCCCCATGTCCGACGATGAGTACGCCGACCGGTTGGCGGCCGACCGCGTGCTCTACGAGCGGCTCGCCGACCTGGACTTCGTGGGGTCCGCCTGGGACGAGTTCGCCGAGGCGCTCATCGGGTACGCCCTGCCGGTGTGCACCGGCTGGTTACGCAGCGGGCTGATCTTCAAGCTGTGCGCCGAGCGCAGCGTCCCGGTGGGTCCGACGCCGACCAACTGGACCGTCGAGGACCGGCACGAGCTGGCGCTGGAGACGGTGGCGCTGGCGCTGGCCCGGTTCCGCTCCGGCGCGCAGCTGGGCCGTGGCTGGGATCCCGCGGGTGGCGCCTCGCTGAAGACGTTCTTCATGGGCCGGTGCATCTACGCCTTCGTGCAGGTGTACCGCAACTGGCGGCGCAGCGACACGCTCGGCGGCGTCACGCTCGTCTTCGACCTGCGGGAGCTGCCGGAGGGCGGGACCGGCGATCCGGCCGACCTGGCCATCGCCGGGGAACAGGTGCGCGACGCCCTGGACGAGCTGGATCCGCGTACCCGCGCGATCCTCATCCTGGTGGCCGAGGGCTACAGCCACCGGGAGATCGGCGAGATCCTGCACATCACGCCGCGCGCCGTGGAGGGCGCCGTGCACCGCCACCGCCGGCGGATGGAAAGGAGCGTGCCGTAGCCATGCGCTTCGACAACAGCATGCCCCGGCCCGACGAGGTGCTGCGCGGACTGCTGGCCGAGTCGTCGCTGGGTACCGACGCCGCCGTTGCGCTGCGCGGCCGGGCGGCACTGCGCGACGTGCGCGACGTGCTGCGCCGGTCCGCGGCGCTGGGCAGCGAGCCGGCCGCCGATCCGGGTACCGTGCCGGAGCGCTGGCTGGCGGTCGCCGCCGAGATCGAGCGGCGGCAGCGCGAACTGCGGCCGTTCCTGCAGGACGCCCGGGCCGTGGGCGGCGGGCACGAGGCGACCGCCGACGAGGTGGACCGGCTGCTGCGCGAGGTCGGTGACCGGGCCCGGGCCGCGGCCGGTCCGGACGGGCCGGCCCGGGATCGCCACACCCCCGGCGTCCCCGGGCCCGCAGACGCCGGCGAGGCGGCCGACGAGCCGTGCCCGGCACCGGCCGGGGACGGCGACTTCACCGACGTGGTACACCGGCTGGACCGGCTGACCCGGCGGGGCCGGCGGCGACTGAGCGCTGATGCGCTGACGCGGGCGTACGTGGCGGCCGGTGCCCGGCTGCTGGTGCGCCGGCGGCTCGCGGCCGGGAACACCGGCGCCGAGCCGGATCCGGCGACCTGGCTGGCACCGGCCGCGGTACTGCGGGAACTGCGCAACGGCGCCCCGTACCTGCCCCGGCGCGGCAGCGAGGAGTCGCTGCGGCGGCGCTGGCGGCACCACACGGAGTACGTCGCCGACGTCCTCGGGTACCTGGAGTGGGTGGCCGGCGCCGCACCCGCGCCGGCCGGTACCCGGACCGCCGACTGGTTCAGGCAGCTGTCCGCCGGCCGCGACCCGCTGACCGGACTGCTCGACCGGGCCGGCTTCCTCGCCGCCGACCGGCCTGTCGGGGGTGGGCTGGTGCTGGCCGGTGTCGACGGGATCGGCCGGATCAACGGGGCGCTCGGGCTCGACGCCGGTGACGCGGCGCTGCGCGCGGCGGCCCGCCGGATCGCCGCGCTGGCACAGGACGGCGAGCCCGTCGGCCGGGTCGCCGGCACGGTGTTCGCGGTCGCGACGGCCTCGCCGGTCGAGCCGCGGGTCGCCGAGTTCGCCGGGGCGCTCGCCGAGCCGGTGCACCTGTCCGGGTACCGGCTGCCGCTGGTACCGACGATCGGCACCGCAACCGGTTCCGTGGCGGCGGCCGAGCTGCTGCGCCGGGCCGAGGTCGCCCGGTACCGCGCGCGGCGCACCGGTACCGGGTCGTGCCGGTACGACGAGCGGCTGGACGAGGGCGCGCTGGCCGGGATCACCCTCGACGCCGACGTCCGCCGGACGGTCGCCGACCGGGCGCTCGAACCGCTCGTCCAGCCGGTGTTCGACCTCGCGACCGGTGCGGCGATCGGCCTGCACGTCGGGCTGCGGCACGCCGATCCGGAGCGCGGCCGGCTGGCCGGAGACGAGCTGGACGGCGTCGTGAGCCGGGCCGGACTGGTCCGCCCGTTCACCCGGTACCTGCTGGATGCCGCGCTGGCCGTGCTCGCCCAGCGTGGCGAGTACCGGCGCGAGCTGCCGGTCACCGTCGACCTGCCGCCCGGCGCGCTGGCCGATCGCGAGCTGCCGGCGGCGCTCGCGGTGCTGCTGGAGCGGCACCGGGTACCCGGCCACCGCCTCGTGGTACCCGTCAGCGCGCCGGACCGGGCGCAGCCGGGCGACATCCAGGCGCAGCCGGGCGATATCGGGGCGCAGCCGGGCGACATCGAGGACGTCCTGCACGCGCTGCGGGCGCTGGACGTCCAGCTCGCCGCGAGCAGTGCGGCCGGTGACCTGCCACTGTCGCTGGTCGGCCGGCTGCCGCTGGACGAGCTGCGGCTGGGTACCGCCTTCGTGGCCGCGGCCACGACGACCACGCAGGCGGCGACGGTGCTGCGCTACGTCGCGGACTTCGGGCGTACCCAGGGGATGCGCGTGGTCGCGACCGGCGTGCTGAGCGCCGGGCAGGCGGACCTGCTCGCCCGGCTGGGCTGTACCGCGGCCCGCGGCGGGTACTTCGGTCCGGCGCTACCGGTCGGCCAGGCGCTGGCGGCGCTGCAGCGGCTGGCCCGCGACCCGGTACCCGGACAGCCGCGCGACACCTCCGCGGCGGTCGTCGACCTCAGCCGGCGGACGAAGGTACGCGCGGTCTGAGCACCCGGTCAGGCGCCCGGGTCGACGAGCGGGCCGCTGGACAGCACGAGGCCGTTGCCGTCCGGATCGTCGAAGGTGGCGTACCGTCCCCACTCCTCGTCCACCGGCCCGGTGATGTCGACCCCGGCCGCGCGCAGCCGCTCGGTCTCGGCGTCCACGTCGGGCGTCTGCAGCACCAGCCCCCGCAGGCTGCCCGGCGGCATGGTGGCGAACCAGGTGACCAGCGTGAGCGCGGTCTGGCCGCCCTTCGGCGCCACCTGGACCCACCGCTGGTCCGGACCCATCGGGTTGTCGGCGACCAGATCGAAGCCGAGCGTGTCCACGTAGAAGTCACGCGCGCGGTCCTGGTCGGTGACCGGCACGGACAGCAGCTGGATGTGTGTGATGGCCATGCCGGCAGCGTAGGCCGCTACCGCGACCCGAGCACCGCCGTGGCGACGAAACCGATGAGCAGCATGCCGAGGCTGGCCTGCAGGACCAGCCCGACGCCGAGGTGCGACATCAGGGTGGCCCGGCGGGGCCGCAGTACCCGGCTGGTGGTGAGGTTCTCGATCGGCCCGGCCAGCAGTGGCAGGTCGCCCTTCTGGCGGCGGGTGATGGTGCGGATCCGGTCCTTGCGGACCACCGCGGTGCGGTTGAGGTGACCGTGCACCTCGACCTCGACGAGCGAGCCGTCGGCGTCGCGCACCCACACCGGGGTCACCATGTACTCCGGTCCTTTGCGCAGCGTCCGGAACGGCCGGCGGGCGGTCGGTACCCCGATCCGGAACACGGCGCTGACGAGCAGCCCGACGAGATCTACGCACAGCGCGGCGAGCACCAGCGGGATGAGCACCGCGGGCGGTACCCCGACCTCCCGCGCGTACGAGTCCTCGACCTCGACGACCTGTCCCATGATCACGCGACGGCTGGGTACCTTGACGGGGGCTTGCGGGGGGCTGGTCATGTGGCGTCCCTCCTTTTATTCATGTTGTGCGATGCGTAGTGGTCCGACAACTCGGAGTAGGTGACATCGCGATTCATTCATGTCGCTCACCGGAAACCGTGCCGGCGTACGTCGCCGTCGGCGCGACCGTGCTGTCCGCCGTCGGGCTGGTGCTCGCCACCCGGGGCGGGCCGGGATTCGCCGGGTACGTCAGCGAGGCCGGGGTGGCCGGCGCGCCACACGCGGTCCTGTACCGGGCGACGCTGTTCCTGCTCGCGGTCGCCGCCGCGGCCGCCGCGCTGGCGTTGCGCCCCGTTGCCGTGGCCGCCGCCGGTGCGCTTGCCGTCGCGGTACCGTGCCTGCTCATCTCCGGTGTCGTGCAGTGCAGCGCGGGCTGCCCGCTGCCGCCGTACGAGCACCCGACCGCGGGCGATCTGGTACACGCCGGGGCGAGCATCGCCGCCGTGGCGCTGTGCGGGCTGGCGATGCTCGCCGCCGCGCTGTGGTCGGTGGACCTGCGGGTCCGCAGCCTGTCCCGCGCGATGCTCTGGTTGCTGGTGCCCGCCGGTACCGCGATGGCCGCTGCGCTGCTGTTCGCCGGCCGTACCGTGCTGACCGGCGTCCTCGAACGCGTCTGCCTGGCCGGCTGCCTGCTGTGGGTGGCCGCGGCCGCGGCGCTGCGGACCCGCCCGGCGGCACCGCGGACACGCCCGGGATCGCGCGACACGCATCGATGACCTTCGGGGTAGGCAGACCGTGGCGATCCCGGGTATGGTCCCGGGCAATCCGGCGGAGTCGATGGGGTTCGCGATGCGGGATCGCGTGGGTGGGCGCGAACGGGTACTCGGCGACGCACTGGACGCCGCCCGGGTCGGTAATGCCGACGGCTTCGCCTGGCTGTGGCGGGCCTACCAACCGGGCCTGCTGCGCTACCTGCGCGTGCTGGTCGGCCCGGCCGCCGAGGACGTCGCGTCGGAGACCTGGCTGCGGGTGGCCCGCGACGTGTCCGCGTACCGCGGTAACGCCGACGGTTTCCGGGTCTGGCTGCTGCGCGTCGCGCGGAACCGCGCCATCGACGATCGCCGGTGGGTCCGGCGCCGCCCTCCGGAGGAGCTCGTGGAGCCCGGCTGGGTACCCGACACGGGCACCCCGGACGCCTGGGCCGGTGCCGTCGAGCAGCTGGACACCGAGTGGGCGCTGGCGGTCATCGGTACCCTGCCGCGCGACCAGGCCGAGGCGGTACTGCTGCGGGTCGTCGTCGGGCTCGACGTCACCGGTACCGCCAAGGTGCTGGGCAAGCGGCCCGGCGCGGTACGGGTGGCGACCCTGCGCGGGCTGCGCCGGCTCGCCGAGCACAGCGAGATCCGGCAGCGTGGTGCCGCAGTAGGGGCGACGGGTGTAACGCGCAGGAGCGCCGCGACGCCTGGGTAAGAGTCATGGGAACCTTCCGTTCCCGCGCCCGGCGGCTCACCGCGCGGGAAGCGGAGAAGCTGCTGACCGGCCAGCCGGTCCCGGCGGACCGGCGTGGGCTGGCCCGGCTGCTGGCCGCGGCCGCGGCGCCGGCCTGGCCGGGGGAGCTGGCCGGGGAGCGCGCCGCGGTCGAAGGTTTCCGGATCGCCTACCGGCTCCCGCCCGAGAGACCGCGCCGGATCGGTCCGGCCCTGGGACGCACCGCGCTGGTCAAGCTGGCCGCGGTCGCGGCCGTGGTGTTCCTCGGCGGCACGGCCCTGGCTGCCGGCACCGGCGAGCTGCCCGGGCCGGCCCAGCAGTCCGTGCACGACCTGTTCTCCCCGCTCGGCGTGCCGGCGCCGCCGCACGAGCCCGCCGGCTCCGGGCCGGGCCGGCACGGCGCCGGTCCGCCACCCTCCACGCCGGCCGCGCCGCCGGCCCGGCCCGCCGGGCCGGGAAACCCCGCCGGTGGCCCCACGCCGTCGCCGACCCCCGATCTGGTCGCGCTCTGCCGGGGGTACCTCGCCACGCTGGACGCGCACGGCCAGCCCGACCCGGCGGTCCGGCAGCAGCTGGCCGCCGTGGCCGGAGACGCGCACAAGATCCCGGAGTTCTGTACCCGGCTGCTGCGCGGCGGCGACGCCTCAGGCGGCGGCGACGCCTCGGGCGGCGGGGACGCCTCGGGCGGCGGCGGCCACCACGCACATTCGGCAACCGGGCCGTCCAGCCCGCCATAGCTCACCTCACGGCCCCGGTCCCGGAACGCCCCCCACCCCACCCAGCCGGGACCGGCCCCGCAAGGGGCGGTACCGCCGGCTCTGCCAGCGGTACCGCCCCGGTCGCGGTACCGGGCCGGTCTGCATCTGTGAACTGACTAGACAGGCCCGTATGCTCGACGGGTCCGGTTGGCGGGCGGGGGCGCGCTGGGCTGGCGGAGTGGCGGCTTCCTGAGGGCGGGCGATGGAGCTTTCCAGCGGCGTACCTGACGACATCGACGTCACCCGGCCCAGTGCGGCCCGGGTCTACGACTACTTCCTCGGCGGCGCGCACAACTTCGAGGTCGACCGGCAGCTCGCCGCGCAGATCGCGAGCCTGACCCCCAACCTCGCGCAGACCATGCGGGCCAACCGCAGCTTCCTGCGCCGGGCGGTGCGGTACCTGGTCGCCGAGGGCATCGAGCAGTTTCTCGACCTCGGCTCCGGCATCCCGACCGTCGGCAACGTCCACGAGGTCGCGCAGGATGCCAACCCGCAGGCGCGGGTGGTCTACGTCGACGTCGACCCGGTCGCCGTCGCGCAGAGCCGGGCGATCCTGGACGGCAACAAGCGCACCGGGGTCATCCACGCCGACGTGCGTGAACCCGACCGCATCGTGGCCGAGGCGGTCGACCTCGGGCTGATCGACCTGAGCCGGCCGCTGGCGGTGCTGCTGGCCGGCGTGCTGCACTTCATCCCCGACGCGGACGACCCCACCGGCATCACCGCCCGGCTGCGCTCGGTCACCGCGCCGGGCAGCTTCCTGCTCGTCTCGCACGCCACCCAGGACGGCCAGCCGCCGGAGGTACTGGCGGCGCAGCGGCTGTCCGCGCGTACCGACACCGAGATCCACCTGCGCTCCCACGACCGCATCCTGGAGTACTTCGGCGACTTCACGCTCGTCGAACCGGGGCTGGTCTTCCTCACCCGATGGCGTCCGGAACAGGTCGGCGACTTCGACGAGCACCCCGAACAGGTCGGTGCGTACGGCGGTGTGGCCAGGAAGTGACCAATCCGGAGCGGACCCATCCCGGCGCGGCGGCCTACGCCCGCGTCTGGGCCGCGGCCGCGGCCGGTGCCAACGGGTACCTTCCGCTGAGCGCCGAGGAGACGCTGCGGTTGATGCACGGGCTGACGGTCCGCCTGGCCGACGCGATGCAGGCCCCGGAGTTCACCCTCAAGAGCGCGTACGACGTCGGGGTGGCCCTGGTCGACGCGCACCTGACCGACCCGAGCCTGCTCGACCGCACGCTGCGCCTGCTGGGTACCGACTTCCTGCGCTACATCGAGGCACCCGGCCGGGATCCCGGTGAACGGCTGGCCCGGATCCAGGGCGGGGTCGCGGCCGGGTACGTCGCCGCGCTGCGCCAGCGCACCCTGGCCGAGCAGGAGCGGCTGAGCATGGCGGTACTGGACACCCGCAAGCAGGTCGAGCAGGCGCTGCGGGCCAGCGAGAAGCGGTTCCGCGCGGTGTTCGCCGGCGCCGCCATCGGCATCGGCATCGCCACCATCGAGGGCCGGATCCTGCAGGTGAACCAGGCGTTCTGCGACATGTTCGGGTACACCGCCGAGGAGCTGTGCCGGATCAACGTCGGCGACCTGGTGATGCACCCGCAGGACGTCCCCGGCATGTGGGAGCTGTACGGCGAGCTGATCAGCGGCAAGCGCGACTTCGTCCGGGTGGACAAGCGGTACTACCGCAAGGACGGCGCGGTCATCCGGACCGACCTCAACGTCTCGCTGATCCGCGACGAGGCCGGGGCGCCGCAGTTCACCGTCGCGATGATCGCCGACAGCACCGAGCGGTACGCACTGGCCGAGCGGCTGCGCTTCCAGGCCGAGCACGACCCGCTGACCGGCCTGCCGAACCGGTCGCTGTTCTTCGAGCGGCTCACCGAGGCGCTGGGCCGGGCCGGTCCGGACGGCCGGGTCGGGCTGTGCTACCTCGACCTCGACGGCTTCAAGCTGGTCAACGACAGCCTCGGTCACGACGTCGGCGACGCGCTGCTGGTGATCGTGGCCGAGCGGCTGGCCAAGAGCGTGGCCCGCTGGGACCACCTGGTCGCCCGTACCGGCGGCGACGAGTTCGCCATCCTCATCGAGAACCCGGCCGACACCGGCGAGGTCATCGCGGTCACCGACGGGGCACTGGCGGCGGTCGCCGAGCCGGTGGAGCTGGCCGGGGTACCGCTGGTGGTCACGGCCAGCGCCGGGGTACTCGACGAGCCGACCGCGTTCAGCAGCGCCGCGGAGCTGATGAAGGCCGCCGACGTGACGCTGTACTGGGCCAAGGACGACGGACGGGCCCGCTGGGCGCTGTTCGATCCGGTCCGGCACGAGCGGGAGCAGGCACGGTACGCCCTGGCGGCGGCGATGCCGGCGGCGCTGGGCCGGGGCGAGTTCGCGGTCGAGTACCAGCCGATGATCCGGCTGCGCGACGGCCGGCTGATGGGTGTCGAGGCGCTGGTCCGCTGGCACCACCCGCGGCTGGGTACTCTGCTGCCCAAGCGTTTCGTCGACCTCGCCGAGGAGACCGGCCTGATCGTGCCGCTGGGCCGGTGGGTGCTCACCGAGGCGTGCACCCAGGCGGCCGCGTGGAACCGCGAGTACCCCGACGCCCGCCTGGTGCTCAGCGTCAACGTCGCCGCCCGGCAGGCCGGTGACGCGTCCATTGTGGACGACGTGGCGCGGATCCTGCAGGAGACCGGCCTGCCGGCCGAGCTGCTGCAGCTGGAGCTGACCGAGAGCGCGGTGATGGACGCCGGCGACCGGCCGCTGCCCTCCCTGCGCCGCCTCGCCGAGCTGGGCGTGCGGATCGCGATCGACGACTTCGGTACCGGGTACTCCAACCTCGCATACCTGCGCACCCTGCCGATCCAGGGCCTGAAGCTGGCCGGCCCGTTCCTGGCCGGGCTGCGCGACCAGCCGTCCGCCGAGCGGGACGAGCGGATCCTCGACGCGCTGGTACGGCTGGCGCACGCGCTCGGGTTGACCGTCACCGCCGAGGCCGTGGAGACCGACCACCAGGCCGATCTGCTCAAGGGGCTGGGCTGCGACCACGCCCAGGGCTGGTACTACGCCCCGGCCGCCCCGGCGGCGCGGCTGTTGGAGATGCTGGCCGAGAGGGACGGCGATGCCGCTTCCGCATGACGCACGCCGGTCTCGGCTGGCGGGAGGAGTGGCTAGTCGGTTGCCAGCCGGCCGGATTCCGCGAAACACGCTCCGGGCAGCGGCGACGCGGCCGCACCGGTACAGCGTCGTATGTCCACCGTGGTCGATACGTAGCGCTGGGTGTCGTCCGTACGGTATAGATACCTCAGCTATACGCTCTGTCGAACTGGTACGTGTTACGGGTGGGGAGGCCGGGTGACGTACGCCAACTACGGCAGCGTGCCCTCGCAACGACGTCGGTGGACTGAACCGGAGGCGACCTACGGCCAGCAGCCGTCACCGCCCCCGCCGCCGCCGACGTACGGCGGGAACGGTGGGCCGGAGTGGAACGAGCCCGTGCCGGAACAGCACGACCGGGTCGCCGCGGAGATCCGCAACCTGGTGGTCGACCGGCTGTCCCAGATGAACGCCCAGCACGCGCTCAACGCCTGGGAGTACCGGCGCAAGACGCCGATCGGCCCGCACGCGCTGGCGTTCTTCTACCTGGAGCAGATCGAGCCGGGCAACCCGCCGCGGTACGCCACGCCGATGGCGGCCCGGCTGTTCCTCGACGGCGAAGACGTGGCCTTCCTGCCGGAGCTGCTGTACAAGATGGTCGGCATCGGCCGGCGGCGGCTGGCCCGTGGCGACGACTTCGACCCGCTGACCTCGATGGCCCGCAGGCAGGACGAGATCTCGCCGCGGGCGCAGTACATCGGGGTGGGCGTGTCCTCGCTGGAGACACCGACCATGAGCTGGGCGGAGATCCAGGAGAACGCGTTCGGGCCGCTGGACATCCCGGGCCGGGGAATCGCGATACTCACCGACGGCACCCGGTTGGTGCTGGAGCGTGGCGACCGCTCGCACGGGCCGACCCACGTCCGCTCGTCGCACCAGCTCGACCTGGTACCCGGTATCCCGTCCCGGCGGTGGACCTGGCTGCGTGACAACGTCGAGCCCAACAGCGCCGAGTACTGGCTGCAGGAGCTGCACCAGGCGGTACTGGAGGGGCAGCGGCGGATGGAGGAGCGCTCCCGGCACCGCCGGCGGTAACAAAGATCGCGAGTTTCTTGACCGGACGGGCTACCGTAACCGGACAGGGACTCGCGTACGGGGAGCCGCGCAAAATGAGGGCCGCATGGCACTGCTGACCGCACCCGCCTCCAGCGTCCGGCCGGAGGCGCGGGTCCGCTCCGGCGGCCGGCTCGCCGCCCGCGCGCGCAGCACCCCGGGCCGGTTGACCGCGCTGATGCTGCTGCTGGTCGTGCTCGGGCTGCTCGCCGGCATCGCCGCCGCGGTCGGCATCATGCAGCGCTCGGCACTGGTCGGCGGGGTACGCAACGGCAGCGGCGCGCTGACCATCCAGGCCCAGCAGCTGTACCGGTCGCTGTCCGACGCCGATGCCACCGCGGCCACCGCGTTCCTGTCCGGCGGAGTCGAGCCGGTCGCGCTGCGCCAGCGGTACCTGGACGACATCAGCGACGCGAGCGCGGCGCTGGCCGCGGTGACCGCCGGCGCGGGCACCGACCGGGCGCTGGTCGACCAGCTCTCCGCGCAGCTGCCGGTCTACACCGGCCTGGTGGACACCGCGCGCACCTACAACCGGCTGGGCATCCCGCTGGGCGCCGCCTACCTGCGCGAGGCGTCCGGGTTGATGCGCACCCAGCTGCTGCCCGCCGCGCAGGGCCTGTACAGGTCCGAGCGCAACCGGCTGTCCGGCGACCTGTCCGGCGGCGCCGCCTTCCCGTGGCTGGCCGTCCCGCTGCTGCTGGTGACGATCGCGGGTCTGGTGCTCGCGTCGCGGTACCTGACCCGGCGCACCCAACGGCTGCTCAACGTCGGGCTGGTCGTGGCCATCGGGGCGGCGGCACTGATGCTGGGCTGGACGATGCTGTCCTGGGTCGTCGTCCAGGGCGACCTGGACAAGGCCCGCACCGCCGGCTCCGACCAGGTCGACCGGCTCGCCTCGGCCCGGATCGCCGCGCTGACCGCCCGTGCCGACGAAGCGCTGACCCTGGTGGCCCGGGGCAGCGGCGGCGACTTCGACAAGGACTTCAACCAGCAGATGATCACGCTCATCGGCGACCGCCCGACCGGCCTGCTCCACCAGAACCCGGACGGATCCGACGACGCGGTCCGCTCGGCCCTGACCGGCGCCGCCGACCAGGCCACGAAATGGAACACGGCCCACAAGAACCTGCGCGACCAGGACAACGGCGGCAACTACCCGACCGCGGTGAAGCTGGCCATCAGCGGCGGCGCCGGCAGCACCCTCGACGCGTTCAGCCAGCTCGACCGGGACCTCGCCACCGGCATCGACGCCGCCAACGACTCGTTCGACACGCGGGCCCGGGCGGCGGCCGACGGGTTCACCTTCGCCAGCCCCGGCCTGATCGTGCTGACCCTGGTCCTGCTGGCCGGTGTCGTCGCCGGACTGCAGCTGCGGATCGCGGAGTACCGATGAGCATGAACCGCCGGGTACTGACCGCCGCGCTCGGCGCCGCGCTCGCCCTGCTGGCCGGCTGCTCGGCCGGGCCGCAACCGGCGCCGTCCCCGTCCAGCTTCCCGGCCGCCCGGCCGCTGGGCGTCCAGGACCCGGCGGTGATCCCGAGCTCCAGCGCCGGCCCGGCGCAGAACTGCAACCCGCGGGCGAGCCTGCGGCCGCCGTCGTCGATGCCGGCACCCGGCCAGCCGCCGGCCGGCTCGACGATGGCCCGGATCCAGCAGAGCGGCCTGCTGCGCGTGGGTGTCGACCAGAACACGTTCCTGTTCGGGTACCGCAACCCGACCACCGGGCAGATCGAGGGCTTCGACATCGACGTGGCCCGGGAGGTCGCGCGGGCGATCTTCGGCGACCCGAACAAGGTGCAGCTCGTCGCGATCAGCTCCGCCCAGCGCATCCCGTACATCCAGCAGAAGAAGGTGGACATCGTCGCGCGCACCATGACGATCACCTGCGACCGGCTGCAGCAGGTCGGCTTCTCCAGCGTGTACTACCAGGCCGGCCAGCGGGTACTGGTCAGCCGGTCCTCGCCGGTCAAGAGCATGGACGACCTGGGCGGGAAGAAGGTGTGCGCGGCCGCGGGCAGCACCTCGATCGCCAACGTGGCCAACTACAGGTCAAAGCCGATCCCGGTGTCCGTCCAGGACTGGACCGACTGCATGGTGCTGCTCCAGCAGGGCCAGGTCGACGCGATCTCCACCGACGACGCCATCCTCGCCGGCATGGCCGACCAGGACCCCAACCTGCAGCTGGTCGGGCCGAGCTTCAGCCCGCAGCCCTACGGCATCGCGATGGCGAAGGACTCGCCCGACCTCGTCCGGTTCGTCAACGGTGTCCTGGACCGGATGCGGCGCGACGGTACCCTGCAGGCGATCAACGCGCGTTGGCTGAAGGGCAACGCTCCACCGGTACCCGCCGCCGAGTACCAGGATTAGCACCGTGTCCGCACCGATGAGCCGGGAGGCCGTGGACGAGACCCTGGCCGGGCTCGGCGCCGCCCACGACCGGATCGCCGCGGCGATGTTCGCCATCGACAGCCACCCGGGCCTGGCCTACCTGCGCGGTGGC
Organism: Actinomycetota bacterium; assembly: GCA_005885555.1. Classification (GTDB taxonomy): domain Bacteria; phylum Actinomycetota; class Actinomycetes; order Mycobacteriales; family Micromonosporaceae; genus AC-43. Next base: position 22,205 of record VAWN01000034.1, on the reverse strand, counting down.
GGCGTGGCCGGGCTGACCGAGACCCGCTGGGCGACGCTGCGCCCCGAGGTCGACCTGCTGTGGGCGCACTTCGGGGTACTCGGCGACCTGGTGGAACGGGCCCGGGGCATCCGCAGCCAGCGCCGGCCGGACGACGCCGACTGGGACGTCCTGCGGATGATCTGCGGCGAGCCGGTCGTCGGGCTGGACGCGGCCGGGATGCCGACCGACAGCGCGCCGGCAATGCGGGTACGGCTGTGGGAGCTGGCCGGGCAGCTGGAACGGCGGTGCGCCTCGGTCGCCGGCCATCTGTCCGATGTGGACAGTTCCTGGTCGCTGGTGGCCGGGCGGTACGCGCCGCTGACCCAGGAGATCGACGCGCTGGTCGCCCAGGCCACCGCGGTCGGCCTGGGGGACAAGGGCGCGCCGCTGTCCGCCGCGCTCGCCGAGGCGGCCAAGACCGATCTCGGGGATCCGCTGTCCGCGGCGCCCGGCGGCCGGCTGGCGCGGGCCACCCAGGCCCGGCTCGACCGGTTGACCACCCAGCTCGGCGTGCTGCGCGAGCGGGTCGGCGCGCTGGTCGGCATCAGGGACGGGTACCCGCGGCGGATGGCCGAGCTGCGCGCACTGGTCGACCAGGTCGGGGCGGCCGAGGGGCGGCTCGCCGAGGGGTACGCTCGGGTGGCCGACCGGATCGCCGACACCGGCCTGCCGCCGGCGCCGCACGCCGCCGCGGTACTCCAGGCGCGGCTGGCCGACCTCGACCGGCTGCACCGGGAGCAGCGGTGGGTCCAGCTCGCCGACGACGCGGCTGCGCTGCAACGGGCCGCCACCCGGGCCCGGCAGCGCGCCGACGAGTTGCGCGACGCGGCCGACGGGCTGCTCGCCCGGCGCGACGAGCTGCGCGGCCGGCTCGAGGCATACCGGGCCAAGGCGGCGCGGCTCGGGTACGCCGAGCACGACGGGCTGACCGCGCTGCACACCCGAGCCCGCGAGCTGCTCTGGACGGCGCCGTGCGACCTGCGCGCGGCGACCCGGGCGGTGTTCGCCTACCAGCAGGCGCTGGCCACCCTGCCGCGCACCGGCCCGGAAGGAGACACCGATGGCTGACCTCGCCTGCCGGCGCCCCGGCTGCCCCGGCCACTACGACCAGGACGGGTACTGCGACGAGTGCGGCACCAAGGCACCGGCCAGCCTGCTCGCCGCCGCTACGGCGGCCACCGCGGCGTCGGTACGCCCGTCGATGGGCCAGCCGTCGGTACCCACCGCGGGGCTCGCCGCGCCGAGCGGGGCGGGCCTGGCCGGCCGGACCGGCACCGGTACCCAGTCGCGCAGCCGCAGCGCCGGCCGGGGCCGGTTGGGCGCCAACCTCGTCGAGGTACCGCCGGTCCCGCTGCGCGACCCGGCCAGCGCCGTGCAGAAGGACCCGAAGGTACCGGAGGCGCAGCGCTTCTGTGGCAACTGCGGCGAACCGGCCGGGCGCGGCCGCGACGGCCGGCCCGGTCGCACCGAGGGCTTCTGCCCGAAGTGCCGCACCCGGTACTCCTTCGTGCCGCGGCTGCAGCCCGGCGAGGCGATCGACGACCGGTACGAGATCCTCGGCGCGCTGGCCCACGGCGGCCTGGGCTGGATCTACCTGGCCCGGGACCGCAACGTCAGCGACGCCGGCTCGGACCGCTGGGTCGTGCTCAAGGGCCTGATCAACACCAGCGACGCGGACGCGATCGCCGCGGCCATGGCCGAGCGCCGGTTCCTGGTCTCCGTCGACCATCCGAACATCGTCAAGATCCATGACTTCGTCGAGCACCCCGACCCGCTGACCGGCGAGAAGGTCGGCTACATCGTCATGGAGTACGTCGGCGGGCGGTCGCTGAAGGACCTCGCGCTGTCCAACCTGGGGCCGGACGGCAAGCGGGTACCGCTGCCGCTGCCGACCGTGCTCGCGTACGGCCTGGAGGTGCTGCCGGCGCTCGGCTACCTGCACGACCGCGGGCTGCTGTTCTGCGACTTCAAGCCGGACAACGTGATCCACGCCGAGGAGCAGCTCAAGCTCATCGACCTCGGTGCGGTGCGGCGGATGGACGACCACGTCTCGGCGCTGTACGGCACCCCCGGGTACCAGGCGCCGGAGCTGGCCACACTCGGCCCGTCGGTGCAGTCCGACCTCTACACCGTCGGCCGTACCCTCGCCGTGCTCAGCTTCGAGTTCGCCGGCTTCTCCACGAAGTACGCCGACCGGCTGCCCGACCCCGACGACGTCGCGCTGTTCCTCCAGGAGGAGTCCTACCACCGGTTCCTGCTGCGGGCCACCAACCGTGACCCGGACCTGCGCTTCGAGTCCGCCGCCGACATGGCCGAGCAGGCGCTGGGCGTGCTGTGCGAGGTGCTGTCCGCCGCCGACGGGGCGCCCCGGGCGATCGCGTCGACCCGGTTCACCCCGGAGCGGCGCACCTTCGGGGCGGGGGAGACGCCGACCGGGCCGGAGGTGGCCGCCGCGCTGCCGCTGCCGCTGCTCGACCCGACCGACCCGGGTGCCGGGTTCGTCGCGGCGCTGACCGGCGCCGATCCGGCCACGACGGTGACCGAGCTGCGCCGGGCACCGGTACGCAGTGTCGAGGTGACCCTGCGGCTGGTGCGCGCGTTCGTCGAGGCCGGCGAGGGACGGCGGGCGGTGCAGGAGATGGAGAAGCTGCCGGCCGGCACCGACTGGCGGCGGCAGTGGTACACCGGGCTGGTCGCGCTCGGCGCCAGCCTGGGCGGCCGGGCCGCCGCCGCGTTCGAAACGGTCTACGACGTGTTCCCCGGGGAGCCGGCGGTACGGCTGGCCCTGGCCGCCGCGAACGAGCTGGCCGGCGACCGGGCGATCGCGGCGCGCCGGTACGAGCGGGTGTGGCGGGTCGACCACGGCTTCGTCAGCGCCGCCTTCGGCCTGGCCCGCTGCCGGCTCGCGGCCGGCGACCGGGCCGGTGCGGTGGCGGTGCTCGACGAGGTGCCGGACAGCTCCAGCCAGCACCAGGCGGCGCAGGTGGCGGCGGTACGGGCGAGCGTGGACAAGGCCACCGGGACGCTGGCCGAGGCCGACCTGGTCGCCGCCTCCACCCGGCTGGAGCGGCTGAAGCTGGACCAGCAGCGGCGGGCCACCCTGGCGATCGAGCTGTTCCACACCGCGCTGGAGTGGCTCGGGGTACCGGACGGCGCCGCGCACCGGCCGGCCGCCCCGCCCCCGCAGACCACCGCCGCCGGCAAGGTACTCGGCCAGGCGCTGCGGGAACGGGAGATCCGCTTCGGGCTGGAGCGCGCCTACCGCAGCCTGGCCGTGCTGGAGAGCGACCCGCTCGCGCGGTACGCCCTGGTGGACCAGGCCAACGCCGTCCGGCCGCGGACGGTGGTCTGATGGCCGGGGCGACCGTCGCGGCCTGCCCGGCGTGCGGCTCGACGGTCGGCGCGGAGGCGACCTTCTGCGAGGCGTGCGGGCACGAGCTCAGCGCGCCCGCGCCGGCGGCCACGGTACCCGAACCGGCCGCGGCCACGGGGCGCTGGCTGTCCTCGGCCGGGGCACCGCAGACCTGCCCGGGCTGCGGCGGTACCACGTTCGACGAGGACGAGTACTGCGAGACCTGCGGCCAGCGCCGCCCGGCCGCGCTCGACCACCGCGAGCTGGACCTGGACTGCGTCGCCGGGGTGACCGACCGGGGCATCCGGCATTCCCGCAACGAGGACGCGATGGGCATCGGCGCCGGTCCCGGCCTGCTGCTGGCGGTCGTCTGCGACGGGGTCTCCTCCTCGCACCGGCCGGACGCCGCCTCGCATGCCGCGGTACAGGCCGCCACCCCGGTGCTGCTCGCCGAGCTGGCCGAGGGCAACCCGGCCGGTGCGGCGATCACCAAGGCGGCCGGCGCGGCCCAGGCGGCGGCGGCGCTGTCGGCCGGCGCGACCCCCGGCCCGAACCCGCCGAGCAGCACCTTCGTCTGCGCCGCGCTGATCCGCGACGTGGTCACGGTCGGCTGGGTCGGCGACAGCCGCGCCTACTGGCTGCCCGACGACGGGGATCCGCTGCTGCTCACCACGGACGACTCGCTGGCCGGGCGGCTGGCCGCGGCCGGCGTGCAGGCCGCCGAGATCGCCGCGAACCAGTCGGCCGGCGCGCTGGTCCGCTGGCTCGGCGCGGACGCCCCGGACAGCGCACCGAACCTGCGGATGTACACGCCGCCGGGGCCGGGCCGGGTGCTGGTGTGCAGCGACGGGGTCTTCCGGTACCGGCCGGAGGCGGCCGAGCTGGCCAAGATCACACCGGCGAAGTCGCCCCTGGACACCGCGCGCGACCTGGTCTCCTTCGCCCTCGACCAGGGCGGCCACGACAACATCACCGCTGTCGTCCTGACCTACCCACCCGCTTCCCCCGCGGAGGAACTCCCATGAGCGAGCGCCAGCGAGCGAATCAAAGTCACAGCCTGTCCGTGCCTCATGCCGGACCGCAGCGAAGCGAGGATCCGGCATGAGCGAGCCGGCTTTTTCGGCTGAGGTCTACCAGAACCCGTACCTGCCCGCCGGCGGTACCGTCGTCGATGCGGTCGTCACCGTGACCGCCGCGGGTGGCGCGCTGGCCCGGGCGGCGACGGCGCCACCGTCGGCCGCGCAGGTCATCATGGTCGACTGCTCCGGCTCGATGGCGAACCCGGTCACCAAGATCGCGGAGGCCAAGAAGGCCACCATGGCGGCGATCGACACGCTGCGCGACGGGGTGGCGTTCGCGGTCGTGTCCGGCCGCAACGACGCCGACATGGTGTACCCGCACCAGCCCCGCCTGGTACCGGCGACCGCCCGTACCCGCGAGGAGGCCAAGTTCGCGGTGGGCCGGCTCGCGGCGGCCGGGGGTACCGCCATCGGCCGCTGGCTGGCGCTGGCCAACACCCTGTTCGCGGGCAGCCAGGCGGAGGTCAAGCACGCGATCCTGCTCACCGACGGGCGCAACCAGCACGAGACCGCCGAACAGCTCGCCGCGACCCTGCGCGCCTGCGAGGGCCGGTTCATCTGCGACGCGCGCGGGGTGGGCGCCGACTGGGTGGGTACCGAGCTGCTGACCGTCGCGTCGGCGCTGCTCGGTACCGCCGACGGGCTGCCCGACCCGGCCACCCTGGTCCAGGAGTTCCGCGCGATGACCGAGGCGGCGATGGGCAAGGGCGTGGCCGAGGTCGCGCTGCGGCTGTGGACCCCGGCCGGGTCCGCGGTGCGCTTCGTCAAGCAGGCATACCCGCACGTCGAGGACCTGACCGGCCGCCGGGTCGAGGTCAGCGCCCGGGTCGGCGACTACCCGACCGGCGCCTGGGGTGCGGAGAGCCGGGACTACCACGTCCAGGTGCAGGTGCCGCCCGGCGGCCTGGGCGAGGAGATGCTCGCCGCGCGGGTCAGCCTCGTCAACGGCAACGACGTCCTGGCCCAGGGCCGGGTGCTGGCGACGTGGACCGACGACCATGCGCTGTCGACCCGGATCAACCAGCGGGTCGCACACTACACCGGGCAGGCGGAGCTGGCTTCGGTGATCCAGGAGGGGCTGGCCGCCCGGGACGCCGGCGACGTCGACACGGCGACCGCGAAGCTGGGCCGGGCGGTGCAGCTCGCCGAGGAGACCGGGCATGAGGACACCGCCAAGCTGCTCGGCAAGGTGGTCGACGTGATCGACGCGGGCAGCGGCACGGTCCGGCTGAAGAAGCAGGTGGCGGACGTGGACGCGGAGATGGCCAGCGTCCGGTCCGTCCGCACGGTCCGGGTCAAGAACAGCTGAGGGAGGCGCGCAGCATGGCCACCTGTCCCAAGGGACACACCTCGGTCGCGATCGACTACTGCGACGAGTGCGGCGCCCCGATCGACGCGCCGCAGCTCGGTTCGGCGCAGCTCGGTTCGGCGCAGTCCGCCGTGCCGGCGGCCGCCCCGGTCGCCGAGACCGCCGCGGTACCGGCGGGCGGGGACACCTGCCCGAGCTGCGGCACCGCCCGGGCCGGCCGGTTCTGCGAGGTGTGCGGCCACGACTTCGTGCTCGGCGACCCGCAGCCGCAGGCCCCGGTCACCCCGCCGCCGGCGGAGGCCACCGGCGGCGCCGACGGGGTACCCGCGGAGCCGGTCGTGGAGAACCCGCCCGAGCAGGGAGTACCCCCGGTCATCCCGGTCGGCGACGCGGGAGAGCTGGCCACCGAGCTGCCCCGGCGCACCGGTGCGGTGGCCGGTTGGCGGGTGGTCGCCGCCGCCGATCGCGGGTACCACGACCGCATGCTGGCCCAGGCCGGCCCGGACGCGCCGGAGATCCCGTTCCCCGCGTTCTGCCCGGAGCGCCGCTTCGCGTTGCGAGCCGGCCAGCTGCTGATCGGCCGGCGCCGGCCCTCGCGCGGTATCGAGCCGGACATCGACCTGACCGGCCCACCCGAGGATGCCGCCGTGTCGCACGCGCACGCGCTGCTGGTCGGCGGCCCGGACGGCGCCTGGGCGGTCGTCGACCTGGACTCGGCCAACGGCACCTACGTCAACGAGTCCACCGACGCGATCGAGCCGCATGTGCCGGTACCGCTGAAGGACGGCGACCGGATCCACGTGGGTGCCTGGACGACGCTGACCGTCCAGCACGAGGAGGGCAGCTGAAGTGACCGCCGAGCCGGTGGCCCTGCGCGCACCCGCGCACCGGGTCAGCCGCCGGGCCATCGTGTACTGGACGGTGCGCGCCGCGATCGGCTGGCTGGTGCTGGCCGGTGCCGAGGTGGTCTGGCTGATCGGCGCCGGTTCGCTGGTCCCCCTGCGGCTGGTCGCGCTGGTGGCCACCGGCGTGCTCGCCGTGCTGCACCTGATGGTGATGCCCCAGTGGCGGTACCGGGTGCACCGCTGGGAGAGCACCGACCAGGCGGTGTACACGCAGACCGGCTGGTTCACCCAGGAACGGCGGATCGCGCCGATCTCCCGGATCCAGACGGTGGACAGCGAGTTCGGCGTACTGGAGCGGCTGTTCGGGCTGGCCAACGTGACGGTCACGACGGCGTCGGCGGCCGGCCCGATCAAGGTGCACGGCCTGGACAAGGACACCGCGAGCCAGCTCGTCGCGCAGCTGACCAGCACCACGGCCGCGACGCCCGGAGACGCCACATGACCGAGGTTGCCGCGTCGTCTGCGGAGATGCCGCCGGCCGAGGTGCCCTGGCGGCGGTTGAGCGCGCGGATGCTCGCCGTGCACCCGGTACGGGAGGTGCTGCGCGCCTGGCCGGTGCTGATCGGGGTGCTGTTCCTCGGGGCGCGCAGCGACGTCGGCGGCGGCGTGACCGGCCTCATCGCGCTCGGCGCCGTCATCGTCGTCGGCCTGCTGCGCTGGTTCACCACGACGTACCGGGTCAGCGCGGAACAGGTACAGGTGCGGCGGGGGCTGCTGCGCCGCGAGACGCTGACGGTACCCCGCGACCGGGTGCGCACCGTCGACATCACCGCCTCGCCGCTGCACCGGCTGCTCGGGCTGGCGCTGCTGACCATCGGTACCGGCCGCACCGACCGGCGCAACGACGGCGTCAAGCTGGACGCGCTCACCGCCGACGAGGCGGCCCGGCTACGGGTCGAGCTGCTGGACCGGTCGCCGCTCGCCGCGCCGGTCGACGACGCGGCCGGCGCGCCGGCCGTCCCGCTGGTCGTCCGGCCGGAGACGGTGCTGGCCGCCTTCCGGGCGGAGTGGCTGCGGTACGCGCCGTTCTCGCTGTCCGGCATCGTCACCGTCGCGATCACCATCGGCTTCCTGTTCCGCATGGCCAACGAGGCGAATATCCGGCTGAGCCAGTTCGGTCCGGTACGGCAGGCCGGCGCGCAACTGTCCCGCACCGCGATCTGGCTGGCCGCGGTGGAGGTCGCGATCGCGTTCGTGGTCGTCGTCGCGATCTTCTCGACGGTCGCCTACGTCGTCGCCTACTGGGGCTTCCGGCTCAGCCGCCAGCCCGGCGGCACCCTGTACATCGTCCGCGGGCTGCTGACCCGGCGCTCGATCACGTTGGAGGAGCGCCGGCTGCGCGGTGCCGAGGTGAGCGAGCCGCTGCTGGTGCGCGCGGTCGGCGGTGCGCGGGCGGTCGCGGTCGCCACCGGTCTGCGCGTGGGGCGGGGCGCGGAGCGGGGCGGCTCGCTGCTGGTACCCCCGGCGCCGCGGGCCGAGGTGGAGCAGGTCGCCGGCGCGGTGCTGGGCGACGCCGCACCGGTGCGGGTTGCGCTGGTGCGGCACGGGCCGCGGGCGCGGCAGCGCCGGTACACCCGGGCGCTGCTGGGCACCGTGGCGCTCATCGCGGTACTGGCGGCGCTGTGGCGGTGGGCGCGCTGGCCGGCCTGGCCGGTACCGGCGTCGCTGGTCCTGCTGCCGGTCGCCGCGCTGCTGGCCGAGGACCGGTTCCGCAGCCTGGGGCACGCACTGGCCGGGCAGGTGCTGGTGGTCCGGCAGGGCAGCCTGGTGCGCCGCCGGGTGATGCTGGTGCGCGAGGGCGTCATCGGCTGGAACCTGCGCCAGTCGCTGTTCCAGCGCCGGGCCGGCGTGGTGACGCTGGAGGCGACCACGGCGGGCGGGCGGCAACGGTACGCCGCCCTGGACGTACCCGTCGACGTCGCCGTCCGGCTGGCCGACGAGGCGGTACCGGGCCTGCTGACGCCTTTCCTGGCCGACTACGGCAGTGACCGATCATCTGATTGACCCAGAGTAATCGCATCACTACGGTCTTACTGGAATCTCATCGTGCGTCCTGGACCGGCCGGTCGGGTCACCAGCACCAGTCACAGCGGAACCACGCACTCAGCGCGGTCCGCAGTAGGTCTATGCGGGCCGCCAATCCGCAGGAGGAATCATGATCAGACCCGTGCGATACGCGTTGCTGGCCACCCTGCCGGTCGCCGCACTGCTCGTGCCGGCCGGCCCGGCCAGCGCCGACCCCCCGGTCGTCGACCTGAACTGCGTCACCACCGTCACCACCACCCTCCACCCCAATGTGGACCTGGAGTTCAAGACGTTCACGGTCAACTCGAACGGCCTGACCGGCACCGCCGACTGCACCGGCACGATCGACGGCGCAACCGTCACCGGCCCTGGCCAGTTCGCCGTCAACGAGGTTGTGACCGGAAACTGCTTCGGGGCCACCGGATCCGGCACCTTCGTCCTGCAGGTACCCACCACCGAAGGCATAAAGACGGTCACTGGGCAGTTCGACCTCGTCGCGTCGCCTACCACCGGTACCGTCCACACCGGCGACCTGACCGGCACTTCCACGGTCGTCGCCGCCAATGGTGACTGCGTCAACACGCCCATCACGGAGGCCACAGCGGTCCTCATCGACCACGTCACCTGACCACCATCGGCCTACCGTGGTCCCTGGTGCCCGCCACGAGCGGGCACCAGGGACCTCCGTCTTGTGGTCTCGGCGCACGCAGACGGGTAGCCACAGCGGATCTGCGAGCGCGAGCTAAGTGCGTGCCACGATCTCCTCGGCGAGGCGGCGCAGTTCGGCGGGATCCGGCTGGAACGCGGCCGCGACGTCGGGGTGCAGGCCGGTCCGGGTCTCCTCCAGCAGGCGCGCGGTGACCTCCTCGACGGACCCGCCGGAGTACCCCTTCCGGACCCGGTGGGCGGCCGCCCGAAGGGCCGAGCTGAGCTGTTCTTCGAGCGGTTCGCGCAGCTTGCGCTCGACCGGACCGAGGCTGTCCGGATCAAGCGTCACATGCGGTTCGGACATCTCCCTCGGATACCCAGTGCCGCCGGCCGGCCAAACGACGGGTACCCACCTGGACCTCCAGCCAGAATGTGTCCGCGGCTCGGGTTCCACCGCGCAGGGCCGGTCGGCGGGTGGCTACGCTGAGCTCAGGGTGGTAGGGGGTGGTCGGGAGGTGCACCACGTGGCAGACCAGGATCAGGTCATCCAAGCGAGTACCTACCTGCGGATGCTTCTGCTCCGGCCGGGCGAGTACCGCAGCCGCTGGGACCGGGGCGCCGAGAAGGACCGGTACCAGGCGGTGGCGCGGGTACTGGAAGGCACCGCCGACCGTTCCCTGGGTGCCGAGCTGACCGAGGTGGCCCGCCGGGCGCTGGAGGGCAGCGAGCTGAGTCCGCCGGTCGCCGACGCGTTCGTCGAAGGGTTCGGGATGACCGCCCGGCACGCGCAGCGGCTGCGTGACCTGTTACGCGGCTCGCCGACGGTACGCGTGATCTCCGGGCACACCCTGCCGCCGCCCGAGCGCTACCAGGCCGGTCCGCTGCGTCACGAGACGCTGTCCCTGCACGAGCTGCACATCCTGGGGCCGGACGGCAAGCCGGCCGAGCACGAGACGATCCAGGTCATCCGGGCCACGGCCGCCGACGTGTCCTCGGTGCCGTACCGCTTCGACACCGACGAGCTGATGGTCGAGGTGATCCGCGGCGGCCGGGTCGGCGACCGGCCGTACCGGGTCAACGACTCCGTCTACGGCGTCGACATCGTGCTGCACCGGCCGCTGGACGCCGGCGAGACGGCGCTGATGCAGTACCGGTCGACGTTCTTCTACCGGTCCGCACCGCCGCCGGAGTTGCGCCGCGGCGTCCTGCGCACCACCCGCGACCTGACGATGTGGGTGCGGTTCCATCCGCAGCGGGTACCGGCCCGGGTGTACCGCGCCCGCTGGGACCGGCTGGACCTGGCCCGGGTCATCGAGCGGGTACCCGTCGAGCCGGACGAGGAGCTGTCCGTGCACCACCGGTTCGGCGTCGTGGAGAAGGCCGTCGTCGGCTTCTACTGGGAATGGGACTGAGCCCCCGCGGGCCGGGCTTCCCCGGCGGACCTGCGGTTTCCGGTCGGCGAGACATGTGCCGGGGTCGATTGGCCCGGCGTGCGTGGTTCGTGTGATGATGCCGCGGTGAAGTTCCGGGCCGCCCTCGCCGTCGGCGCTGCGCTGGCGCTGTCGCTGACCGCCTGCAACACCTCACCCAAGCCGGTGACGCCGCCGGCCGCCCAGTCGCAGCCGCCGGACACCGGTGGCGGCGGTGGCGCGCCGGACGCGTCGCAGTCGCCGTTCAAGGCGCCGCCCGCGAAGGCGAGTCCAGCCAGGAAGCTGACCGTGAAGAGCGACGCGTTCGCCGATGGTAAGCCGATCCCCGAGCAGTACACCTGCAAGGGCGACGGTGACCCGCCGCCGCTGAGCTGGTCGGGCAGCGTACCCGGAACGAAGAACTTCGCGGTCGTCGTGAAGGACCCGGGCGCGCCGAACGGCGGCTTCCTGCACTGGATCGTGGTCGACCTGCCGGGCGACGCGAACCACCTGGACATCGACGACCTGCCCGACGGCGCGCAGGAGGCGGTCAACTCCGACGGCGGCACCGGCTGGACGCCGCCGTGCCCGCCGTCCGGTACCCATCACTACCACTTCACCGTCTACGCCCTGGACGGCCCGACCGGGCTGCCGGACAGCGCCCCGATCAAGGACGCGCTGGCCGGGATCCAGGGCCACTACATCGGCTACGGCGAACTCGTCGGCACCGTCGCCGGCTGAGCCGACCGCGAACCCGGCTGAGCCGGCCGCGAACCCGGCGCCAGCCGCGAACCCGGCCCCGGCTTCGCGGTGAGCCGGGTACGCGGCCCGATCTCGTGCCCTTCGGCGCAGCGCACCTCGACCCGTACCGGCGCGCCGCATTCGGCGTGGAACAACTGCGCTGGCGGCCCGGCCGCGTCGCAGCGGTGCCGGTCCCCCCATTCGAGCAGTGCCAGCAGTACCGGACGCAGTTCCCGGCCGGCGTCGGTCAGCCGGTACTCGTACCGGGTGCGCGCGCCCGGCTCCTGGTACGGCACCCGGCTGATCAGGCCCTCCTCGACGAGCGCGGCCAGCCGCTTGGCCAGCACGTCGCGGGCGATGCCGAGGTGCGCGCTCAGGTCGGCGAAGCGGCGGATCCCGTTGAAGACGTCGCGCAGGACCAGTAGCGTCCAGCGGTCGCCGAGCACCTCCACGGTGCGGGCGACCGAGCAGACGGTCGAGTCGTAGTCGGCCCACTTCATGAGACCGAGACTACATCTGGGTTGTACATCCGGACCCAGCCGGCATAGCCTGAGTCCGGCTTCCAAACTCAGGGAGGGGCCATGGAGATCCGCCCCTGGCGACCCGGCGACCAGCAACTGCTCATCGCGGCGCAGCGCGACCTGTCGCGGGCCAGCCTCAGCAGCCGGTTCTTCGTCGGCACCAGTACCCTGCCGGTCAAGTACCTGCGCTACGTCGCGCACGCGCCGCGCGAACGGTGGGACGCCCAGGTTGCCACGCACCGCGGCCGGCTGCTCGGCTGGGCCGAATTCGCGCGGCTGCCGGCCCGGCCGGACGAGGCCGACATCGCGGTACTGGTGATCGACGCGTGGCAGCGGCAGGGCGTCGCGACCGCGCTGTTCCGCGCGATGATCCCGCGGGCGGCCGCGGCCGGCATCCGGGTCGCGCACGCCGACATCGAGCCCGGCAACCGCGCCGCCCGCGCGATGATCGCAGCTGTGTTCGGCGACACGATCCGCGCCAGTTTCGAGGACGGCCTCCTGCACTACAAGATGCCCGTATGAGATACATGTGGAGCATGTTCGAGCCGATCCACGACGTCACCTACTTCAGTGCTGGCGCGCGGACCGCCTTCGAGAACGCCGGGCTGCGCGGCTTCTGGCGCGGGTACTTCGCCGGACGGGCCGCGCCGCTCGGACCGGTACCGGCGGCGCCCGTGGTCGCGGCGTTCTTCAGCTTCGCCCCGCACATGGTCGCCCGGGCGCTGCCCGAGGTGTGGAACCGGGCCACGCCCGAGCGCACCCTCGCCGCCCGGCTGGACGGCGCCGTCGACGCACTGCGGGCGCTCGCGGCGGACACGCTGGCCGACAAGGCGCTCACCGAGGCGGTGGAGCTGATCGAGGCGGCGGTCGACGGGCTGGAACCGGCCGGGCGGATCCTCGGTGCCGCCAACCTCGCGCTGCCCCGGCCGGACGAGCCGCTGGCCCGGCTCTGGCAGGCCACCACGACACTGCGCGAGCACCGCGGCGACGGGCACATCGCGGCACTGGTCACCGCCGAGGTCACCGGCTGCCAGGCGATCGTGCTGCGCAGCGGGATGGACCTGGGCCGGGACATGATGCAGCTCGCCCGCGGCTGGTCCGACGACGACTGGTCGGCCGCCGCGGCGGGCCTGGTCGCGCGGGGCTGGCTCGACGAGGCCGGGCAGGCGACCGAGGCCGGCATCGACGGGTACCAGCAGATCGAGGCGACCACCGACACGCTGGCCGCCGAGCCGTGGCACCGGCTCGGGCGCGAGGCGACCGCGCGCCTGGCCGAGCTGCTGTACCCGCTGTCGGTCGCCTGCCATAGCGCGCTTCCCGCGACGAGCCCGATCGGGGTGCCGGTACCTTCGGTGCGTGGCTGAACGCGCGGTACCGCCCCGGATCGCGGCCGCCGTAGCGCTCGGTACCCTGCTCAACCCGCTCAACTCATCGATGATCGCCGTCGCGCTGGTGGACCTGCAGCGCGAGTTCAAGGTCAGCCTCGCCGCCTCCAGCTGGCTGATCTCCGGCTTCTACCTCACCGCGAGCGTCGGCCAGCCGCTGATGGGTCGGCTGGCCGACCGGTACGGCGCCAGAAAGGTGTTCTCCGCGGGCCTGGCGCTGGTCTTCGTCACCTGCAGCGTCGTGCTGGTCGTCCCCGGTTTCGGCTGGGTGGTCGCGGCCCGGGTGCTGCAGGCGATCGGCACGTCGGTCGGCTTTCCCGCGGGCCTCACGTTGATCCGCCGCCTCGCCGGCGGCCGGCCGCCGGCCGCCACGCTCGGCGTCATCTCCGCCACCAACTCGGCCAGCGCCGCGTTCGGCCCGGTCCTCGGCGGGGTGCTGGTCGCCGCGCTGGGCTGGCGTGGCATCTTCGCCGTGAACCTGCCGGTGGCCGGCGTCGGCCTGTGGTTCGCGCGGCGCGCGATGCCGCCGGACCCGCCGGCGGACACCCCCGCCGACACCCGGACGTTCGCGCGCGAGCTGGACCTGCCGGGGGTGGCGCTGTTCGCCGCGACCAGCACGGCCCTGCTGGGCTTCCTGCTGTCCGCGAACTGGTTGCTGCTTGCGGTGGTACCCGTCGCAGCCGCGCTGTTCGTCCGGCGCGAGCGTCGGGCACCGACGCCGTTCCTCGACGTGCGCGGGCTGGCCGGCCGGCGGCCGCTGATGGGGGTACTGGGGCAGCAGGTCGCCGTCCAGGCGGTGTTCTACCTGATCTTCTTCAGCCTGCCGCAGTGGCTGGAACGGGTGCGCGGGTACCCGGCCGCCGCGACCGGCCTGCTCATGCTGCCGATCGCGGCTCTCGGGGTGGTGCTGACCCCGCTCGCGGCCCGGACGGTGCGCCGGTTCGGGGCCGGCCTGTCGGTGCTGGTCGGCTCGGTCGGGCTGCTCGTCGGCGGGGTACTGCTACACCGGCCCGGCGGCGATCATCGCGATCGGTTGCGTCATCGGGCTGCCGACCGCCTTCAACAACCTCGGGTTGCAGGCCGGGCTCTACGCGGCCGCCCCGCCCGGCCAGACCGGTACCGCGGCGGGGCTCTTCCAGACCGGCCGGTACGTCGGCGCGATCCTGTCCACCGCGCTGCTCGGCGTCGTCTACGGTGGCACGCCGAGCACCGCCGGCCTGCACCGCGCGGCCCTGGTCGTCGCCGTCGCGGCGGTAGGGCTCGCCGGCGCCGCGCTGTTCACCCCCGCGCCGGGCGGCCGGCACCGGGCGGACGCTGTCGTACCGCCCTAGGCGCCGGCCGGTTCGGTACCGCTCACACGTCCGGGCCGCGCGGCGAGTCGGCACGGGTCGGGTCGTGCCCCAGCGTCAGCAGGGTGTCCCGCCACGGCTCGTCGTTGACGTCGGCCTCCGGAGGGTTGCGCAGCCGGCTGTGGATGAGGTCGGCGACCTCGCGCATCAGGTCCACGTCCGACGATGTCAGATCGGTGCGGCGCTTGCTGAGCAGCTGCAACACCCGCAGCCCCAGCGCGTGCACGTCCAAGTCCGGCTCGGGGGCGTAGGTGTCCACGCCGTCGGGCGTGTTGACCAGCCAGTCGCGCAGCTCCGGCGAGGTCATGTTGACCAGGGCGTGGAAGTCCTCCCACACCTCGGCGACCTCGGTGTCCGTATCAGCCATGGGTCATCACAGTCCAAGTATCCGATCGAGCAGGTCGCGGTACCGGCGAACGGCCATCCGCAGTTCCTCGGTGTCGTCCAGCTGGGCGCCGCGCCACCGGTCCAGCTCGCTGCGGTGCCGGTCCAGCGCATCCGTCAGCCCCTGGCACACGTCGCCGACCAGTGCCTGGGCCTGCTCGGTGGCCTGCCGGGGATCGTCGACGAACCGTAGCTGCAGCTGCTGCCAGCGGTCGCGGTACTCGTCGATGGTCTCGGCCTCCCACAGGGCGGCGCCCGCCGCGACGGGTACCTCCCCGGGCGCCAGCTCGTCCGGTCCGGCCGCCGCCTCCTCGGCCGGACCGGTCTCGTCGGCGCCTCGCGCGGCCTCGTCGGCGGCCCGTCCGGTGTCCCCGACCTCCTGGCCGGTGCCGGTCGCCGCCTCGGTCATGAGGTCGGTGTCGCTCGGCCGGTCGGGCTCCCCGGTCTCGTCCCGCTTCGCCGTCTCGTCCCGCTCCGCGGCGGCTTCCCGGGCCGCCGCCGTGTCACGGATCGCCGCCTCGTCGCGGGCAGCGGCGCCGTCCCCGGACGGGAACCCGAACGCCGGCGCCCCGGCAGGGGCCGCCGCGGCGGGCCCGGCCGCCCCGGCAGGGGCCTCCGCGGCCGGGCCGGGTTCCGCCTCGCGCTCGTCCTGCGGCGATGTCACCTCGCCGGGCGACGGTACCGACGCGACGCCCACGGCCGGTTCATCGCCCGCCGGTTCCCCGACGCTGACCTCGTCGGCGGGCGAGTTCTCGCTGCGCAGCCACGGGTCCTCGGTGGCATGACCGGTTTCGGTACCCGGTTCGGGACGCGAAGCGCGCTCCCCGCCGGGCTCCGGCGGAAACTCGCCGGCGTCGACGTCCGCGAGCGCAGCCTCGTCGTCGGGCGCTTCGCCGGCCAGCCGGTCCGTTCCTTCCTGCATGGCGACCGGGCCGGGCGGTTCGCTCGGTATCTCGTCGCGGCGGTGTTCGGGTTCAACGCGCATGGCCAAGCCTCCTTACCGGACGTCGGACTGTTGGGGGGTGCCGCGGTTGGCGCGGCCGTCCGGCGAGGCCGTCTCGCGCGGCGGGGCTGTCTCGCGCGGCGGGGCTGTCTCGCGCGGCGGGGCCGGCTCGGGCTCCTCCGCGGCTGTCGGCTCCGCGGCCGTCGGCTCCTCCGCGGCCCGGACGTCGTCGGTCGCCGGCCGGCCCTGCTCGCCGGCAACCGGCGGCACCGGCTCGTCGCCGATCAGCTCGGCGAACAGCGCCCGGTAGTGCACCAGCGCCTGGCGCAGCTGTTCGGTGCTCGCCTCGCCCTGGTCGGCGCGCAGGAAGATGTCGTGCGCGTCCCGGTAGTGGCCGAGCGTGGTGGCGTGCTCCACGGAAAGGGTGGCGAGCTGGTCGTCGTAGTTGTCCGTCGGGTACCCGATCTCGCCGAGCAGCCGGGTCACCAGCGCGTCGCCGGCCCGTACCGCATCCTCCGGCGCGTCCACGAACTGCGCCTGTACCCGCGTCCACTCCTCGGCGTACCGCGCCTTCGACTCGGGCGACAGCGGCTTGAGTTCGAGCTCGGCGTGGCGGCGTTCGCGGTCGCGCAGTTCCCGTTCGGCGGCGCGCTTGCTGTCCTTGTCCGCCACCACCCGGTCGTACTCGGGACCGAACCGTTCCCGCAGCGCCCGGCGCCGGCTGGCGGTCACCGCGGCCACAACCAGTGCCACGACCACCACGGCCGCGATGACGAGAATAATGATCAGCGTGGCATTCATGAGGTTCTCCCTTCCAGTCGTGGAGTTCCCGCGCATCCCGCGCTCCAACCGGCCGGTGGCGGTCTATTCCGGTGCGTGAGCTGGTGGTGCTCGGAACCGCGAGCCAGGTACCGACCCGCACCCGCGGACATAACGGATACCTCCTGCGCTGGGACGGTGAGGGCCTGCTGTTCGACCCGGGTGAGGGCGCCCAGCGGCAGATGCTGCAGGCCGGTGTCAGCGCCACCGACGTGACCCGGATCTGCCTGAGCCACTTCCACGGCGACCACTGCCTGGGGGTACCCGGGGTGGTGCAGCGGCTGTCCCTGGACCGGGTACCGCATCCGGTGCACGCCTACTACCCGGCCTCCGGTCGCGGGTACTTCGACCGGCTGCGCCACGCGTGCGCGTTCCACGAGACGGCGCAGCTGCACGAGTGGCCGATCGACGCGGACGGCGAGGTCGCCGCCGTCGGTACCGCCACGCTGGAAGCGGCGCGGCTGGTGCATGCGATCGACGCGTTCGGGTACCGGCTGGTCGAGCCGGACGGCCGCCGGATGCTGCCGGATCTGCTGGCCCGGTACGGCATCGCCGGGCCGGCGGTCGGCCGGCTGCAACGCGACGGGGTACTGGACGTCGACGGGCGTACCGTCACCGTCGAGCAGGTCAGCGAGGTACGCCGCGGGCAGCGCTTCGCGTTCGTCATGGACACCCGGCTCTGTCCCGCCGTCTACGCGCTCGCCGACGGCGCGGACCTGCTGGTCATCGAGTCCACGTTCCTGGACGAGGACGCCGATCTCGCGTGGCGGTACGGGCACCTGACCGCCGGGCAGGCCGGTCGGGTGGCCGCCGAGTGCCGGGTACGCACGCTGGTGCTCACGCACTTCTCCCAGCGGTACCCGGATCCGGCCGCCTTCGCCGCGCAGGCCCGCCGCCACTTCGCCGGAGTTCTGGTGCTGGCCGAGGACCTGATGCGGGTACCGATAAGGCGTTAGCGGCGCCGGCGTCGGCTGCGGACGGCCAGTGCCGCGTCCTGGGCATCGATGGCGGCCTCGGCCGCCTCCTGCCGCACCGCCGCCTCGGCGACCTCCGCGATGTGCAGTTCCTCGCGGGCCATCCGGGCGGCGGCGACCGCGTGCTGGAACGCCCGCCGCGCCTGGCTTTCCGCCAGTGCCAGCCGGTCGGCCTCGCGCTCGCGCTGTTCCCGCTCCGGACTGGGGTCGGCGTGGCCGAAGACGTTGCGCAGCGCCTCGACGGACAGTTCCCCGCGCCGGTAGGCGTCCAGCGCGGCGCGGGACACCTGGCGCTGCCGTTCCTCGGTCTGCGGGTCCTGCGGCGGTGCCGTCCGCAGCACCGCGAGGTGCGCGGCGTGCACCGCGTCGAACTGGGCCTCGGCACGGGCGCGGGCCGTCTCGGCCGCGGTCAGCGCCGTGCGGGCCGCCGCGAGCGCCGCCCTCGCCCGGGCCGCCTGCGCGGCCGCGCTGTGCGCGTGCGCCGACAACTCCTGCGCCAGTACCGGAAGCTGCTTCGCGGTGACGCCGTCGGCCACCGACGGCGGCAGTGTGACGGCCGGCGGTACCGGTTCCGCCTCTCCCGGTCGGGCACGGCTGGCGAGCCAACTCGCGAAGGCCAGCCCGACGAGCATGGCGCACGCGGCACTGCCTATCGCCACGACCACCACGAGGGCGTCGGAGTGCATCGCCGGCTCCCCAGTTCGTCCTGCCCGGTACCCGATCGCCTGGCCCTGAGCGTACCCGCGGCGGCAAGCCTGATCTGCAACCTGCAGAAAGCAATCAAAGCCGTTTGGTGCCAAGGTCTCCCGGGCTCGTTGTGACGATCAGTATTGATCAATATTCTCAACGTGACGAGCGCTACCGGCAGACACCGGACGCTCGTTACTCGTAACCGGCGAACCTAACCGGCACCGGGAGGGGAAGATGGCCAGTCAGGATCAGCGGCTTCTCAAGGAGAGCCTGGACCTCGTCGCACCGGTCGCGGATCAGTTGATCGCGGCGTTCTACCAGCGCCTGTTCACCGAGCACCCCGAGGTGCGGTCGATGTTCCCGGCGGCCATGGAGACCCAGCGGGAACGGCTTCTCAACGCGGTCATCGCGCTCGTCACGCACTTCGACCAACCCGAGAACCTGCTGCCCGCGCTCAACTCCATGGGGCGCCGCCACGAGTTGTACGGCGTCTCGCTCGGGCACTACGCGGCGGTCGGCTCGGCACTGCTGGCCACCCTGCAGGAGTTCGCGGGCGCCGCCTGGTCGCCGGCCTACGAGGCGGCCTGGGCGCGGGCGTACACGTTCGCCGCCGGCACCATGATGCAGGCCGGCGCCCTGTCCGGCGTCGAGGAAGAGGAGCCACTAGCGGCATAGCCCCGGGGAACCTCCGGAGCAGCCGCCCTGGGTGCCGCGCCTGACGCCGCCCGGGGCGGCGCTGCCGCGCAGTCACCCGGGTACTGATTGGGTGGTTCGCGGCTTATACCGGAGTGTGCGGATAGCGCAGTGATCCCTTTGCGCGACCCTCGCCATGACCCTTGGCGATCCCACCGTTACGAGATTGATCTATCTCACTGCCCTTACTCCGACGATGCTGTTCTTGAAGGGGGCTGATCGCTCCCTGAATTGCCAACGAGGACGGTTCGGGAACACATCGGAGGAGCTTATGCGGTTACCCGTCACACGTCGCTGGCTGGCGGTGGCTTCGGCCGCGGCAATCGCCGCGGCGATGGCACCGCTCGCGGGAGCACAGTCCGGTACCGCGGCGCCGCCGCAGGCGAAGATGCACATCAACTGCGCCAGCAGCCGCACCTTATGTACCGAGGTGCACGACAGCGAGCAGGTGTTCGGCGAGGACGTGTACGTCGGCCACGACGAGCCGGCCACGCTCTTCTACGACAACCGGCCGGGTGCAGGAAACGACAACACCTACTTCCTGCGCCTGCCCAAGGACCCGCCGCGCCTGCCGAACCAGCAGGGCACGGGCGGTACCTTCAACTTCCAGCTGCATGTCGCGTTCTGGTTCGGCATGGCGATGTGCGACACCGAGTCGGCACCGGAGTCCACCAAGACCTGCGCGCCGGACACCGACGCCAACATCTTCGACGCCGCCGACCCGAACGACGCGCACTACATCGGCAAGCACCCCGGCACCGCGTTCATGGAAATGCAGTTCTACCCGCCGGGCTGGGTCGCGTGGCCGCCCGGTACCTCCTGCGACGCGACGAAGTGGTGCGCGGCGCTCAACGTCGACAGCCTGTCGCTCGACCAGAACCACGGCGTCAACAACAACGCCGACTGCCTGGCCAAGGCCGGGATCGAGCCGGTGAACTTCGCGTTCATCACCAAGAACGGCAAGTCGCACGCGCCGGCGGACCCGTTGCTGTCGACGAACGCCACGTTCACCCCGAATCCGGCGACCGACCTGTTCATGAACTCCGGCGACGACCTCATCGTCAAGATGCACGACACGAGTGAGGGCTTCCGGGTGGACATCGTCGACCTGTCCTCCGGGCAGCACGGCTCGATGACGGCCAGCGTGGCCAACCAGTTCGGCCAGGTCATCTTCAACCCGACCGCGGCCACCTGCAGCAGCCGGCCGTACGCCTTCCACCCGATGTACTCGTCGTCCAGCGAGCACACCCGGGTACCGTGGGCGGCCCACTCCTACAACGTGGCGTTCTCCGACGAGATCGGCCACTTCGAGTACTGCGCCGCGGTGGCCAGCGAGGGTGGCAAGTGCACCACGCCGGGACCCGAGGACCGGAGCGGCGTCGACGGCGACGACGTCGCGTGCTTCAGCCCGGCGAGCAGCACCCGGGTGCAGATCGGTGGCTGCTTCGGCGGCGACGAGGACTTCGACGGTCCGCCGTACCAGAAGGTCTGGCCCGGCTCGACGACATCCAGCATGGACGCCATGCTGCACCCGAGGTCCATCCTGTTCAGCAGCCCGCGGTTCGGTGGGTCCGGCCAGTTCCAGCGCGTCGGGTTCGAGGCTGACCTGCCCCGGATCGAGGCGGCCGACTCGATCGACCCGCGCTTCCCGCCGTGCAACCGCACCACGGGCGCCAACTGCGTGAACCCGCCGCCGGGCGCGCAGTTCTACCCGTTCTACACCACGCGCAACGGTCCCTTCGGCTGCAACTGGCAGCTCGGCGGGGCGAACATCCCGGGTACCAAGGAGACGTTCGGCGGCAACTCGACGGCCGAGTTCGGGCCGCTGCTGACGCTGACCTACCCCGGCCCCACGGGTACCCCGGTCAACCGGATCAACAACTTCCGTAACGTGCTCAACCACAACCCCTGCTAGCTGACCGTCGGGCGGGCCGTTACTGTGACGGCCCGCCCGACCGCACGGCGTGATTGTGCACAATTGTTCAGCGGCGGCCCGCACGACACCCGCGGTACCGGATCCGCCGTTAAGGTCGAGGCAATGCTCACCACGGTCCTGGAGGTTCCGCCCGCTCTCGCGGTACACGAGGGCGAGCACGTGGCCGTTGTCGATCCGCCCGACCGGTACCGGTTGCGGGAACTGGCGGCGTCGCGCGACCGGCCGGGTACCGGACTGGTGTTCCGGACCTACCACCTGATCCCGCACCGCACGCTCGCCGAGAACGTCGTCCTCGGGCTGCGCTACCACGGCGTACCCCGGGCCGAGCGCGCGCAGCGCGCGGTGGCCGCGCTGGACTCGGTCGGCCTCGGGCAGCGCGCCAGGGTCCTGCCGCGGGCGTTGTCCGCCGCGCAGCGGCGCCTGGTCACCATCGCCCGCGCGCTGGTGAACCGGCCGGACCTGCTGCTGTGCGAGGAACCGACCGCCGATCTCGACGCGGCCGGCGCCGCGGCGGTCCTCGACGTCCTCGACCGGCTGCATGCCGGCGGACTGACGCTGGTCGTGGTCACCCGCGACGAGGTGGCCGCCGCTCGCGCGCAGCGGATCGTCCGCAGCTGAGCCGTCAGTGCGGTATGCGCCGGTCCAAGGTTCCGGTCCGTCGCATGCCGGTTCGACGACCGCCGGGGGTACCCGGTTCCGCCCGCTACTTGACCGAACCCGCGAGTACTCCCTGGACGAAGTAGCGCTGCAGGGCGAAGAAGACGCCCAGCGGTACCACCATCGACAGGAACGCGCCGGGGCCGATCACGTCGATGTTCGTGGAGAAGGTACGCATCTGCTGGCTCAGCGCATACGTGATCGGCTCGTGCGGCGGTACCGCGAAGACCAGCGCCACGAGCAGGTCGTTCCAGACCCACATGAACTGGTAGATGGCCAGCGACGCGATGGCCGGCCAGCCGATCGGCAGCACCACCCGGCGGAAGATGGTCAGCTCGGTACCGCCGTCCATCCGCGCCGCTTCC
>VAWN01000033.1:234624-250559 GCA_005885555.1 Actinomycetota bacterium | reverse complement strand
TCGCGTCGCCTCGTCAGGGTTGCCGCCGGGTGGCCCGGTCGAATAGCTCGACCAACTTCCCGGTCGTGGCCGATGACGGGCGGTGCAGCTGGCATCCGGCCACCCGCCGGTGGCACCTCCGGGGCAACGGCCGTCATCCCGCTGGACCCGGCGATCAGCAGCCGGCAGGTATCCGTCCCCGATTTGCCGGGTGTGCCCCTAGAAGCCGTCCACGACAGTTTGCTCTACCGCATCAACACGACCGCGTAGCCACACTCTGGACCCGCGTCGCATCGAAGGCTATCGTTCCCTGTGGTGCCCCGGGAGGTTTCGATGCATGTATTCTCGCGGTTTGCGGCGACCGGTGTCGTCGTCGCGGCCCTGGTAGCGGCAGGTACGGTCAGCGCGATCGCGGGAGAGAGCGGGCCGCCGCCGACGCCGAATGACGGCGCGCGGCAGATCCTGTTGCGCAGCCGGGTGTTCGACCCGCTGACCGCGCCGGCCGAGGCGGACCGCGCTCCCGCCGGACTGCGCGCCGGCGCGGCCGGTAGCGCATACCTCGTGCAGTTCAAGGCCGCACCGCTGGACAGCCAGCGGCAGCAACTACGCCGGCTCGGCGCCCGGATCGGGGCGTACCTGCCGGACTTCGCCTACGTGGTACGGATGAACCCGGCCACCCGCGCCAAGGTGGGCGCACTGGCGTTCATCCGCTGGATCGGCGCGTACCATCCCGGCGACAAGATTGAGCCGGAAGCGCTCGCCGTGGCCGGCGCCCGCCGGTACCTTGTCACGCTCGTCGAGCGCGACCCCGCTGACGCGGCCGCGGTGGCGGCCCGGATCGGCGCGCTCGGCGCCACCGTGGTCGTGACCGGCGACCGGTTCCTTGAAGCCACGCTCGACGCCGCGCAGCTGCGCGCGGTCGCCGCGCTGGATGCGGTACTCGCCGTCGACCGGTGGTTCGCCCCGGACAGCGACATGGACAAGGCCCGTATCCAGTCGGGCGCCAACTTCGTGGAGAGCGTCGGCGGGTACCGTGGCCAGGGCGTGCGCGGTGAGGTCATGGACGGCGGGGTGCGGCTGACCCACCAGGAGTTCCGCGCTCATCCACCGCTCGTGGTCAGCGACAGCACCGACATCGGGCACGGTTCCTCGACCTACGGCCAGATCTTCGCCAGCGGGGTCAACCCGACCGCACGCGGCATGCTCCCCGAGGGACAGGGCATCTTCGCGCTCAACTCGACCGCCAACCGCGCGGCGCACACCCAGGCGCTGGTGAACCCGAATGGCCCGTACCGCGCGGTGTTCCAGAGCAACAGCTGGGGCAGCGGGCTGACCACGAACTACACCGCCATCTCGGCGCAGATGGACGACATCGTCTTCGACAGCGACCTGCTGATCTGCCAGTCGCAGAGCAACGACGGTACCCGTAACTCCCGGCCCCAGGCATGGGCCAAGAACGTGCTGTCCGTGGGCGGCATCCGGCACAGAGACACGCTGACCCTCGCGGACGACGCGTGGGCCGGCGGCGCCAGCATCGGCCCGGCGGCCGACGGGCGCATCAAGCCGGACGTGTCCAACTACTACGACCGCATCTTCACCACCGCGTCCGGCAGCGACACGGCGTACACGCCGAGCTTCGGCGGTACCAGCGGCGCCACCCCGATCACCTGCGGTACCGCGGGCCTGATGTTCCAGCTGTGGGCCGACGGCGTGTTCGCCGGCACGCCCGGGCAGCACCGCGACGTGTTCGCCAGCCGACCCCACGCGGCCACCGCCAAGGCGCTGCTGATCAACACCGCCAACCAGTACCCGTTCACCGGTACGAGCGCCGATCTGACCCGGGTGCACCAGGGCTGGGGCATCCCGAGCGTGCAGAACATGTACCAGCGCGCCCAGGCCGGCGGGTTCCAGCTGCCGGTACTGGTCAACGAGACCGACCTGCTGACGGCCGGCGCCCGGCGCACCTACCGGGTCACCACCCGCGCCGGTGGCCCGCCGCTGCGCGCGACGATGGCGTACACCGACCCGATGGGCTCGCCGTCGGCGGCGCGGGCCCGGGTCAACGACCTGAGCCTGCGGGTGACCGCGCCGGACGGCACGGTGTTCTGGGGCAACCACGGGCTGCTGGCCGGCAACTGGTCGACGCCGGGCGGTACCTCGAACAAGGTGGACACGGTGGAGAACGTGTTCGTGCAGCGGCCGACCGCCGGTACCTGGATCGTCGAGGTGCTCGCCGACGAGGTCAACCTCGACGCGCATGTGGAGACCGCAGCCACCGACGCCGACTTCGGGCTGGTCGTCAGCGTCGGTGCCTGACCTGCGCGGGCCTGACCTGCGCCGCCCTGGCGGCAGGCGCGGGCCGGGCGGCGTGGGTGGCGGGCCGCGGCGGGGCCCGGTCCGGCGCAGTGGGTCGGCCACCCGGGGCTACGCAGACAACCGCGATCCGGGGCAAGTTCAGTGAAGCCTTTCCAACCTGACCGTGGGTGGATTCGCTGTTTGGCGCTGAGGGCGTGTCGATCGTCCACATAGGACGAAGCTCCTGGTAGATGAACACGACGCCTGGACGCCCGTCGGTAGGCGCTGCTGGTGCTTGCCCATCTCCGTAACGGCGACAGTTACACCCGCCTGGCGGCCGGGTCGGCATCGGCGGTGGCGACCGTCTACCGCTACGGTGCGCGAGGCCCTGGACCTGCTCGCCGCGCAGGCACCGACCATGGGCCAGGTGCTCGCCGGCAGCACCCGCCTGTGGTACGTCATCTTGGACGGCACCCGGATCCGCATCGACCGGGTCGCCGAAGACCGGCCGTACTACTCAGGCAAACACCAGCGCCACGGCGTCAACGTGCAGATCCCGGCCGACGCGCGAGGCCGACCCGCGGGCCCACGCCGATCTGGCCTACCCGGGACGCCGGGCCGAACATCATCGTGCCATTCCGCCGCCGACCCCGCCGGCTATCGCGTAACCGGCGGGCGGTCATCCGCAACCGGGCCCGTAACCGGGCAGCCGGCGAACGCGCCGTCGCGACTTTGAAGACCTGGAAGATCCTGACCCAGCTGCGCCGCTGTCCCCACCGAGCCACCACCACCCACACCGCGACCATCAAGGTTGGTCGCAGCAGCTCAAGGTCAGTCCGGTAAGGGGCCAGTGGGATCCGGAGCGATGCATCTTGGCGCGTTGCCGTACCGATCTCTGCAGGTCGGGCTGTCCGGTGAGGCCGTCGACCGGTACGTCAACGAGTGGACCATAGCCCTGACCGACGTGACCACAACGGTGCAGACCATCCACGACCTGCTCCGCGCCGGCGACGAACAGGCGGCCGCGTTGTTACTGCCGACCGAGCTGCCGTACCCGCTCCCGGCGCAGACCGCTGCAAGCGTCGCCGCCTGCCCTGCCTGAATGGCGCATCGCGGCTCCAGCTGGCAGCTCAGTGCGGCCGCGCGACTCGCGGCTAGATCCGGGTACCTGGCCGGCGCACAGGGTCTGCACTGCTGTGTATGCGTCGGCGACTGCCGAGGTGTCCCTGGTCATGGTCCGGCGGTTCAGTGGGGTTCGGCCGGCCCGGTTGGCAGCAACCTGGCTGCCGCGTTGCGGACCAGGATGCCGGCGCGGGACTTGGGGATCAGCATGGCCGCCACGAGACCTGCGCCGCGCCCAGGGGCATCGGTGCGGCGTCGGTGCTCGGATTCGTACCGGCGGAATGCGTGACATGATCGCCCTCGGCGAGAGCGGTGGCCAGGGTACGGGCGCCTGCGATGGCCAGGCTTGAACCGTCGCCGAACAGCGACACCGAGGCCGCCGCATCGCCCACCAGCACGACCCGTCCGGTCGACCAGGTCGGCAGCGCGACTGTGCTGACCGCGTCGAAGTAGAGGTCGTCCACCCGGAGCGCACGGGTGAGCAGTTCCGGCACCCGCCAGCCGCATTCTCGGGCGTACGCCTCGGTGCCGGAAGATGAACGCGACGGCGCAAGCGCCGGAGCCGGATGCGGAAGGGCTTCACGACCACGTTCCGGCCCGAAGCTCCGGATGGCGGCTCCCCCGGCCAGCACAGCCCTTGTGCCCACCCGTCGGCAATGTGAAGCCGCGGACCGCCAGAGCCAGTCGTCCAAGGGGACTGCAATGCTGCGAGCAGCGCGGACGCGCGGAGTGAAACTGTCTACTTGGGGTCGTCGGGGCAGAGGGTGTCGCACTCGGTGTTTGCCCTGTTCAGTGCCACGATTGGGGAGGTGCACGGGGTTGCACCTGTGGGAGTGACGTTGGTCGTGCTCGTTGGCTCGCGGTCGGTAGGTCCGCGGTGCCGTGCCGGCCCGGTGAGGAGGTGTTGGGCGGTGGCGGATGAGCCGTTCCGCACGATCATTGAGCCGTTTCGGATCCACTCGGTGGAGCCGATGCGGATGACCACTCGGGCGACGCGGACGGCCGCGCTCGCGGCTGTCGGGTACAACCTGTTCGAGTTGCATGCCGAAGATGTATTGATCGACCTGCTCACCGATTCGGGGACGGGGGCGATGTCGGCTGAGCAATGGGCCGGCATCCAGCGGGGGAACGAGGCCTACGCCGGATCTCCGTCGTTCCACCGGTTTCGCGATGCGGTGTCGGCCCTGTTCCCGTTCCGGCACGTCCTGCCCACCCATCAGGGCCGGGCCGCCGAGAAGATCCTGTTCAGCGCGGTCGGCGGGCCGGGGCAGATCATTCCGAACAACACCCACTTCGACACCACCCGGGCCAACATTGAGTTCACCGGCGCGCAGGCGGTCGACCTGCCCGTTCCGGAGGGCCTTCAGCCCTCGCTGCGGCACCCGTTCAAGGGCAACATGGACGTCGCGGCGCTGGAACGGCTGCTCACCGAGCAGGCCGACGCGGTTCCGCTGGTGATGCTGACCGTGACGAACAACTCCGGCGGTGGCCAGCCGGTCAGCCTGGCCAATATCCGCGCGGTCCGCGAGGTCTGTGACCGCTTCGGCAAGCCGCTGTTCCTCGACGCCTGCCGGTTCGCGGAGAACGCCTGGTTCATCAAGACCCGGGAACCGGGCTGCGCCGGCCTGCCCATCACCGACATCGTCCGGGAGATGGCCGGCTTGGCCGCGGGAATGACGATGTCGGCGAAGAAGGATCCACTGGCCAACATCGGCGGCTGGCTGGCGCTCGATGACGACACCCTTGCCGAGCAGTGTCGCAACCTGGAGATCCTCACCGAAGGCTTTCCCACCTACGGCGGGCTGGCCGGCCGGGACCTCGAAGCGATCGCCCAGGGCCTTCGCGAGTGCGTCCTCGAGGACTATCTGCGCTACCGGGTGCGCTCAATCGCCTACCTCGGTGAGGCACTCGAGTCCGCCGGCGTCCCGGTCGTGGTCCCGTTCGGCGGACACGCGGTCTTCATCGACGCGCGGGCCATGCTGCCCCACCTCGACCCGCTGCAGTACCCGGGTCAGGCCCTGGCCTGCGCGCTGTACGCCGAAGGCGGGGTGCGTAGCTGCGAGATCGGAACCGTGATGTTCGGCCTGCGCCCGGACGGCACCGAAGTACCCGCCGCCATGGACCTGGTACGCCTTGCCATCCCCCGTCGCACGTACACCCAGAGCCACATCGACTACGTCATCGAGGTGGTCACCCGCGTCGCCGACCGGGCAGCCAAGCTTCCGGGCATGCGTATCGTGTCCCAACCACGGCAGCTCCGCCATTTCACCGCACGGTTCGCACCACTGCACTGACAGCGACGCCCGGGAACCGCACCGGGGCCTTGTGACAGGGGCCGCCTCGGCTGGCTACACGCCTTCGAACGCCTGTGCGTACATCCCGAACGCCGCGCCGACATCCAGAAGCACTGATCAGCCTCGCCTGCTCGTTGATTTTGCCTCCGCCGACTCATCTGACCTGAGTTCTTGGTGGTCCCGGTGGCCTCAGGCCGCGTGCCGCCTCCGAAACACCAGGGCAGTTGTCACGGCGAGCACGATCGCGCCGATCGACTCGACGACGAGTGTGGTCGGTACCAACTGGAACGTCAGAACCTCGTGGATACCGAAGAGGCCGACAGTCAGCGCGAGCACGAGGGCGAGCAGTGTGCCTGCCATGAACAGCACGCTCAGCACACTTGCCACCAGCAGGAGCCGCCCTCGCAGGACGACCATGGCGATCGCCAGCACGAGCGAGCCGACCGCGTTGAGCACGAACAGCATGCCGAGCGTTCCACCGACGCCGTGGAAGACGAGGTAGAGGTGGATCCCACCCATCGCCAGGAGCAGGATGGCGCTCAGCGTCTGCCAGACAATCGGTGAGCGCTGCCCGCCCTGTCCGGCGCCGCCAGCCGTGGCCGGTTCGCGCCGGCTGGCTTCCTCGGACGACATTGCCGTGTCACGACTTTTCCTGGTGCTGCTCATCAGTAACTCCATTCGGACGGTGCCGACCGCAAACGGCGACCTGGTAGGCGCGTCCCCCGAACATCTGTTACACGTGACAGCTGGCGCTGGGGTTCAATCAGCTGGATCACCGCCTGGGTGGTGGGGTCACGGGACGACCGGGGCCGAGGTGAAGGTGCCGTCGCGGATTATCAACGGTACGAATGTGGAGTGCTGCTGGGTGCCGTCGGCCTGGAAGGTCGACGGACCGGACAGCAGTGTCACGTCGCGGGATGTCGTCGCGGCGATGGCGGCGCGTACCTTCGCGCGGTCCATGCTGCCGGCCCGCCGTATCGCACTGAGAGCGAGCTTGACGGCGTCATAGGCCTGCATGGTGAACGCCTGGCGCTCGTGGCGATGATCTGGCGGGCGATGCTCGGCTACCAGCGACGGGTACTCGAACATGCCGCCACCAACCAGCGCCTTGCCCTGCACGACCACTGACCGGACTCGCCAACCGTGCTCTGTTCGAACGTCGCCTGCGAGCCGCCCTGGAGACGGCCCACCACGATCCGAGCCAACGCCTGGCCGTCATGCTGATCGACCTCAACGGCTTCAAAGCCGTCAACGACACGCTCGGACATCATGCCGGCGACGAGGTACTCGTCGAGACCGGCCACCGGCTGCGGGCGGTCCTGCGTGACGACGACACGGTTGCGCGGATCGGTGGCGACGAGTTCGCGGTGCTGCTGCCGACCGTCGCCACCGTCGAGGCCGCCTGGGACATCGCGCAGCGGGCCGGCAACGCTCTGCGCCGCAACTACATTCTGTCGGCAGGCGCTGCCGCGGTCGGCGGAAGCGTCGGTGTCGTGGTCGGCTGCGAGGGGTCGGACGGTGAGGACCTGCTGCGCCACGCGGACGCCGCGATGTACCGCGCGAAGTCCAGCGGTAAGGGCATCGCCATGTACGACGCGCAGCTCGACACCGACCGGCCCGAACGGATGGTGCTGTTCGGCGACCTGCGTGCCCTGCTGGACACCGGCGATCCGGACGGTCAGCTCGTCCTGTACTACCAGCCCCAGGTTCGCATGGCCGACGCCACCGTCACCGCCGCCGAGGCCCTCGTGCGCTGGCGACACCCGGACCGCGGACTGCTGCCGCCCGCCGCGTTCCTACCGGCCGCCGAGACCGGCGGCCTGGAGATCGCGCTCACCTACCACCTGCTGCGGATAGCTGTCGCTGAGGCGGCCCGTTGGCACACCGAGGGCCGGCCCTTGACCATATCGGTGAACGTGTCTGCGAACTGCCTACTCGACGAGGGCTTCGTCGCCCGGGTCGGCACCACGCTCGCCGAGTACCGCGTGCCGCCGGGGCTGCTGCGACTCGAACTCACCGAGAGCGCCATGATGTCCGACCCGACCCACGCCCTGACCGTACTGAGGCAACTTCAGGAGGACGGCGTCCAGGTGTCGATCGACGACTTCGGCACCGGGTTCAGCTCCCTGAGCCAGCTCAAGCGCCTCACCGCAGACGAGTTGAAGATCGACCGTACCTTCGTCAAGGACCTGGCCGCCGACGCGGACGATGCCATGCTCGTGCGCAGTGCCATCGATCTGGCTCACAACCTG
This sequence comes from Actinomycetota bacterium, assembly GCA_005885555.1. Classification (GTDB taxonomy): domain Bacteria; phylum Actinomycetota; class Actinomycetes; order Mycobacteriales; family Micromonosporaceae; genus AC-43. The sequence continues at coordinate 242,617 of VAWN01000033.1, read as the reverse complement.
GGCCTCCTCGTGACCGCCGAGGGCGTCGAGGACTTCGCCGCGCTGACCATGCTGCGCGATCTCGGATGCGACTTCGCCCAGGGCTTCGCCCTTGCCCGACCGGTACCGGCGGACCGCCTCGCCGCCGCCTGCGACGAGGCGGAGAAGACCGCCAGCGCCGTCCTGCTGTCAACGGCAGCCGGCAACGTCGGCGGCAGCGGCCACTCGACCGACGCCGCGGTCGGCGCTTGATGGTCGGCGCTTGATGGTCGGTGCGCCGCCGAGGGCGGGCATCGCGTGCTACCGGCATGCTCGGGCCGCGCCTCGATGAACCGCGTACCAGTGATCGGCGGGCGCGGGGGGTTGCGTCGACGAGTCTTGCGGGGCCGATCGTCCCGACCGCTGGGTCGATCGGCCCTGATCGGGTCGCTTCACGGAAGGAAACGTCGAGGGTGGATAAGCCCCGCCGAATCGCGTCGTGGGTAAGGGAGGATCGAGATGCAGACCATGCCCCCGCCGGGCCCGGTACCGGGCCCAGCGCAGCCACCGCTTCCCCCGCCGGAACCACCACCACCACCACCACCGCCGGTCGCGGCCAAACCCCGCTCGCCGCTCGGCCGCCTGGTGCTGTCGCTGGCGCTGTTCGGCGTCGGGATCGTCGCGCTGATCGACGTCGCGGGTGCGCGGGTACCCGCCAGCGTGTACTTCGCCGTCGCACTCGCCGTGGTCGCCGCTGGTCTGGTGGCCGGCGCCTGGTACGGCCGGGCGCGCTGGCTGATCGCCATCGGCGCGGTACTGAGTGTCCTGCTGGCGATCACCGCGGCTGTGGAGGGCGCCGACTGGAGCGCCGACCACCAGACGGTGACCTGGCAACCCGCCGGTATCGAACAGGTCCAGCCCAACTACAGCCTCGACGCCGGCAACGCCGTGCTCGACCTGTCCCGGGTGAACTTCACCGGGCACACCACCTCGGTCGACGTGCACATGTCGGCGGGCAACCTCAAGGTCGTCCTGCCGTCCACTGTGGACACCCGGGTCGACTCCACCGTTTCGATCGGCAACGCCACGGTACTCGGTCAGCACTGGAACGGGATCGGCCAGGCGCAGCACACCTTCACCGACAACGGCGTGGACGGACCCGGCGGCGGCACGCTGACCCTGACCGCCACCGTGAACGTAGGCAACCTGGAGGTACGGCGATGAACAGGCACGGCACCGACGGGGTGTCGCTGGCATTCGGACTGGTCTTCGCAGCCGTCGTCGGCTGGTGGCTGCTGGTGCGGCTGGTCAGCCTGCAGGCCTCGGTGGCCGGATGGGTCGCCGCGGTCGTGCTGCTGGCGCTCGGCGCGTTGGGGGTCCTCTCCACGCTGAGGCGTGCCGGCACGGCGGTGGACCGGGAACAGCACGACCCGACCGGCCGGCGCTGACCGGGTCGGGGTCGTGACGTGAAGGGCATCGGCTGGCCGGTGCAGGTGCGCACCGATCCGTTCTGGCGTTGTCGTTAAGGAGGCCCAGATGTTCGCCTCGCTGATTGAGCGTGTGAGCGCTCGGTTCGGCCGCAAGCGTTGCCCGGACTGTGGGCATAAGGTCCGGGAGACGTTCTGCGACGTGTGCGGGTACGACCTTGTCCAACAGACCCGTGACAAAGCGTTTGACCGTCCGAGGTACTGACCCGTCGGACTCCGCGACGTCGCGTCGTGCGTGATAGGAAGTGGGTGTGCCGATCCTCCCGAAAGAGCGTGATCCTCGGCTGATCACCATCCGTCGCGGAGGGACTCTGACGGACGAACACCACCGGTTGCTGGCTGACTGGGCCCTCCTGTGCACCGAGCACGTGCTGCATCTGTTCGAGGATCATCAACCAGGTGACCGCCGGCCCCGCGACGCGGTCGATGCCGGTCGAGCCTGGATCCGCGGTGAGGTGCGGATGGGTGACGCACGCCGAGCGGCTTTCCGGGCGAATGCCGCGGCCCGGGGGATGCCCGATCCGGCGAAGTTCGCGGCACTGTCGGCGGGCCAGGCGGCTGCGGTGCCGCACGTCGCCGCGCACGACCTGGGCGCCGCGGCGTACGCCATCAGGGCGGCCGGCGCGTGCGTCCTGGCCGACGACGCGGCCCGGGCCCGGGCAGCGGAACGGGAGTGGCAGCGGGCGCACCTGCCGGCCGCCGTCCGCGCACTCGTTCTCGACGATCAACAACGCCGCAGCGCCATCTGCTGGCACGCCTTCGACGACTGACCTGAAGCCCGGCTGAACCGGCGGGGAGAGGTTACGGTGCGGGTATGTTGCCGTGTGCGGTGCCGGTCGTCGCAGCCCTGTCGGCCCTGGCCGGTTGGGTACCGACCGTCGCGCCCTCGGCTGCGGTTGACGTGGTACCGGTTCTGACGTCGACTCCGTTCGCGGCCGCACCCGGACGCCCGGTCAGCCACACCGTGACGCTGTCCGGCACCGGTACCGGCGTGGTCCCGGGCGTGCGGGTGACGTTCACGACCACCGTCGGCCTCGACGGCGTCGCGGCGAGCGCGAGCCGGGGAGCCTGCCCGGTCGTGACCGCGCGGACCGTGGTGTGCGAGTTGGGCGACGTGACCTTTCCCGGCGACGGCACGGCCGTGACGGTGACGGTCACCGGGACCGTCCACCCGGGTGAGGTGTCCGGCACGCTCGTGCAGAACCTGGTCGGCGTCACCTCGTCGGTGCCCGACGCGGACCCGACCGACAACACGGTCAGCAACGCCTACCTGACAGCCGGTGCCAGCGCGGCAACGGTCCGCCCCTCGGTGGCGGCCGACGCGCCGGCGAGGGGACGGACCGGCCGGATCTCCGTGGTCGTGGCCGCGCTGGGCCTTGCCGGCCTGGCGGTCGGCATTCTGCTCCGGCGACGACGTCGTCGATCATGACGGTGTTACGAACCGGCCGCCCGGAGCGATGTACACAGCAGGAACTCTGGAGGTTACGGAGCGGATGGTTCGTCGCAGGTGGTACCCGGGTCTCGTGCTGCCGCTGGTGGTAGTGGCCGCGCTCGGGCTGACGACGGGCCGGCCCGCTGATGCCGGCGTACGGCTGGACGCGGCCGCCGGCGCGGGCCTTCCCTTGCCGACCATCACCCTGCCGCTGCCCACTTTGCCGCTGCCCACGCCGTCGCTGCCCCTGCCACCGTTGCCGACCCCGACCCTGCTGCCGCCGGTCCGTACGCCCCCGCCGGGCGTTACGCCCGCGCCGACCCGACCGGCTCCCACACTTACCGGCCCGGCCGTGGGGCCACCCGGCTCCGCCCAGCCCGGCGCGGTACCCCCGCCCGGCGTGGGCGCACCGGGCGGTCCGGACGGCACCGGCATGATGACGCCGGATGAGGCGGCGCTGCTCATCGCGAACAATCCGGGCGCCGACCTGTACCCACAGCCTCCGCTGCAGCCGGCCAGCACGCTGGAGGGTCAGCTCGCCAGCCGGCTCAGCGACGTCGAGCACCGCATGCAGTACCTGCACAACGTGCTGACCCGTACCAACGCCGACCTTGCCGTCGCCCAGCGCGCGGTCGGTCCGGTACCACAACTGATCACCGCGCTCGCCGGTCCGGCGGCCACGTCGCCGGCCACGGTCCCCGCAGCCGACACCCCGGCGGGCCGCGTCGCCGCCCTTTCCGCGGCGGTCGCCTCCGGATCCACCGAGCTGGCCCGGCGGGACACCGAGTCACAGGCCCTGCAGCAGCAGATCGCCGGCTGGATGCGGTCGGCGCCAGCGGTCGCCACCGGGTCGGGGTACCCCGGCGGGAGGTTGCTGTGGCCGGTACGCGGCCCGATCACCAGTGGGTTCGGCAACCGCCTCGACCCCTACTACCACGTCTGGCAGCTGCATGCCGGCATCGACGTCGGCGCACCCGCGGGTACCCCGATCGTCGCCGCGGCGGCGGGCCGGGTCACCCGGGCCGGTTGGTCCGGCGGGTACGGCAACTACACCTGCATCGAGCACGGTCAGGTCGACGGGTACCCGCTGTCCACGTGCTACGGCCACCAGTCGGTCATCGACGTGACGCCCGGGCAGGAGGTCGCCGCCGGTCAGGTCATCGGGCTCGTCGGCGCGACCGGCGCCGCGACCGGACCGCACCTGGACTTCCAGGTACGCCTCGGCGGCCGGCCCGTCGACCCGGTGCCGTGGCTCGGCTGACCGGGTCACCTGCCCAGGAGGGTCGGCGTGGGCAGCGGCAGCGGCGGTAGGGACGTGGGTACCGGCAGCGACGGCAGCGGCAGCGACGGGACCGGCAGTGACGGGACCGGCAGCGGCGGCGGGTGGCCCGCACCCGTCGGGCCCGGTGTCGGTACCGGCTGACCGCCGCCCTGCCCCGCGCCCGGTACCGCAGTGCTGCCAGGTGTCGGAACCGCGCCGGGCACCGGGGCGCCCGGGGTGGCACCCGGCGGGCCGGCCGGTGTGGTGGCCGTGGCGAGCAGCTGCCGTACGGCGTCGAGTTCGGTGCGCAGCCGTGCCGCTACGCTCGCGTCCCGTACCCGCGAGATGAGCGTGGCGGCCCGGTCGACCAGGCGCTGCGCGTCGGCGCCGCGGCCCTCGGTGACCGCCTGCCGGGCGGCCTCGATGGCCGACTCGGCGTCGAGGACGGCTGCCCGCTGCGGGTTCACCAGCTGGGTGATCGGCCACAGTGGACTGCCGTGCGTCGCCTGGGCCGCGGCGATGCCGGTACCCCCGGCGATGACGGCGAGAACCGCGGCCGCGACGCCCAGCCGGACCCGGCGCCGCCGCCGCGCCCGGGTGATCGGCACCACCTCGGCGACCGCCGGCGGGTCAGCCGGTTCGTCCGCCGCGACCGCCGGCGGGTCGGCCGGGTCGGCCAGGTCGGCCCGCCACGCGGCGAGCACCGCCGCGATCGCGTCGTCGGCGGGCGCCTGCCCACCCCGGCCGAGGGCGTCGAGCAGCAGATCGTCGGTCCACAGTACGTCGGGGTCGACGGGCTGCTCGGGCGGGGAGGGCGTGCGGTCGGTCATGCCGGCACCTCTTTGAACGCGCTCGGTGCCAGCGTACGCAGGTGCGCGAGCGCGCGGGACTGGGCGACCCGGACCGCCCCCGCCGACATGCCCAGCGCACCGCCGACCTCCTCGGCGGACAGCCCGACGGCCACCCGCAGCACGACGATCTCGCGGTGCACGTCGGACAGGTTTCTCAAGACGTGGGACAGCCGTCGGGCCACATCGGCGGCGAGCGCCTGCTGCTCGGGGCCGGGAGCGCCGTCCGGGCGGTCCAGCACGGTACCGGTCAGCACGACCGCCGAGTGGCGCACCGCGGCCCGCTGGGCGTCGGCCACCTTGCGTGCGGCGATGCCGTACACGAACGCGGAGAACGGCCGGCCCTCGTCCCGGAACCGGGGCAGCGCGTGCAGGACCGCGATGCAGACCTCCTGGCCGACGTCGTCGGCGGTGGTGTACCGGCCGCCGACCCGGCCGAGGTGCGCGCGGCAGTACCGCACGACGCCCGGCCGGATCAGCTCGAGCAGGTCCGCCGTCGCGTCCGGATCGCCCCGTACCGCGCGCTCGACGAGCTCCGCATCCGGTCCGGTCATGAACGATGGTCTCCTTGCGGTCCGCGGCGCCGGCCGCCGTTGTTCCTGAACGGTAACTTCGCCCGCCCGCCCGCACCATGCGGCGGGGCGATGCATCACTAACCGGGCGATTTGTGACTGCGGTGTAACACCGGCGATCCGCTGCGCGATGTCCAGGGCATAGCGAGAGGAGGAGCTCAGGGGTGGGCATCGAGGTTCGCGTCGAAGGGCTGACCAAGTCGTTCGGCGGCCAGCCGGTCTGGGCGGACGTGAGCCTGACCCTGCCCGCCGGGGAGATCTCCGTGCTGCTGGGTCCGTCGGGTACCGGCAAGTCGGTGTTCCTCAAGACGCTCGTCGGCCTGCTCCGGCCGGACCGCGGATCGATCTGGATCGACGACGAGGACCTTCCCGCCCTCGGTGAACGGCGGCTCTACGAGGTGCGCAAGCTGTTCGGCGTGCTGTTCCAGGACGGCGCGCTCTTCGGCTCGATGAACCTGTACGACAACGTGGCGTTCCCGTTGCGCGAACACACCCGGCTGCGGGAGACCCGGATCCGCGAGATCGTCATGGCCAAGCTGGAGATGGTCGGCCTGCTCGGCGCCGAACGGAAGCTGCCCGGCCAGATCTCCGGCGGCATGCGCAAACGGGCCGGGCTCGCCCGGGCCCTGGTGCTCGATCCGAAGATCATCCTGTTCGACGAGCCCGACTCCGGCCTGGACCCGGTCCGCACCGCCTACCTCAACCAGCTCATCATCGACCTCAACCAGCAGACCGACGCGACCTTCCTGATCGTCACCCACGACATCAACACCGCCCGGACCGTACCGGACAACATCGGCCTGCTGTACCACGGTCACCTGGCCATGTTCGGCCCGCGGGAGATGCTGCTGTCCAGTACCGAACCGGTGGTCCGGCAGTTCCTCGGCGCCACCCGGGTCGGCCCGATCGGCATGGCCGAGGAGAAGGACGCCACCGAGCGGGAGGCCGAGTCCGCCGCGGGCGTGCGGCTGCCCCCGCTGCCGCCGATCCCGGTCCAGCTGCAGCCCTCGAACGGGCAGCCCCGGCGCGCCGAGCGCGCACCCGGTAGCTGGTGCGCGGAGCACGACGTGGTCCCGCCCGTCGGCTCGTTCAGCGAGGTGCTGGTATGACGAACCCGGTGGCGGCGGCCCTGCGCAGCTCAGGGGATCTGTTCGGGTTCTGCGTCGACGTGCTGCGGGCGGTACCGCGCCGGCCGTTCCAGGTGCGCGAGTTCGTCCAGCAGGCGTGGTTCATCAGCTCCGTGTCGATCCTGCCCGCGGCGCTGGTCTCGATCCCCTTCGGTGCGGTGATCGCGCTGCAGCTCGGGTCGCTGGTCCGGCAGCTGGGCGCGCAGTCGTTCACCGGAGCCGCGTCGGTGCTCGCCGTGGTGCGCGAAGCCGGTCCGATCGTGACCGCGCTGGTGATCGCCGGGGCCGGCGGCTCGGCGATCTGCGCCGACCTGGGGGCCCGGAAGATCCGCGAGGAGCTGGACGCCATGCAGGTGCTGGGCATCGACCCGGTACAGCGGCTGGTGGTACCCCGGGTGGCCGCATCGATGCTGGTTTCCGTCCTGCTCAACGGGCTGGTCAGCGTGGTGGGCGTGGCCGGCGGGTACCTGTTCAACGTGGTGCTGCAGGGCGGTACGCCGGGGGCGTACCTGGCCAGCTTCCAGGCCCTCGGCCAGCCGCCCGACCTGATCGCCGGCGAGATCAAGGCGCTGGTGTTCGGGGCGGTGGCCGCGACCGTGGCCGCCTACAAGGGAATGACGGCCGGCGGTGGGCCCAAGGGCGTCGGCGACGCGGTGAACCAGAGCGTGGTCATCACCTTCATGCTGCTGTTCGCGCTGAACTTCGTGATAACCGCGATCTACTTCCAGGTCGTCCCGCAGAAGGGAAGCTGACGTGATCCTCGATGACCTGGGCGAGCAGCTGCTGTTCCACGCGCGGGCGGCGGCGGCGGTACCGCGCACGCTGCGCCGGTACCGGCGCGAGGTGGTGCGGCTGCTGGCCGAGGTCAGCTTCGGGACCGGGGCGCTGGCCGTGGTGGGCGGCACGGTGGGCGTGATCTGCTTCCTGACCTTCTTCACCGGTACCGAGGTCGGGCTGCAGGGCTACCAGGCGCTCGACCAGATCGGCAGCAGCGCGTTCACCGGCTTCATCTCGGCGTACTTCAACACCCGGGAGATCTCCCCGGTGGTCGCGGCCATCGCGCTGTCCGCGACGGTGGGCTGCGGCTTCACCGCGCGGCTGGGCGCGATGCGGATCGCGGAGGAGGTGGATGCGCTGGAGGTGATGGCGGTACCGTCGCTGCCCTTCCTGGTGACCACCCGGATGATCGCCGGGCTCCACGCGGTCGTCCCGCTCTACGTGCTGGGCCTGCTGTCCAGCTATGTCGCCACCCGCACCATCGGGACCGTCTACTTCGGACAGTCGCCGGGAACCTACGACTACTACTTC
>VAWN01000033.1:222154-234584 GCA_005885555.1 Actinomycetota bacterium | reverse complement strand
CAAGGCGCTGGTGTTCAGCGTGCTCGTGGTGCTCATCCACTGCTACTACGGCTACACCGCGAGCGGCGGTCCGGCCGGGGTCGGCGTGGCGGTGGGCCGGGCGGTCCGGCTGGCGATCGTCTCGGTGAACATCGTGGATTTCCTCCTGTCCCTCGCGGTGTGGGGAGCCACGACGACGGTACGGATCGCGGGGTGAGCGGGATGACCGGCAAACGCCTGCTCGGCATCGCGTTCATCGTCCTCCTGCTCGGGGCGACGTCGCTGTCGGTGCTCAGCTACCGCAAGGCGTTCACACCGGTCGTCCGGGTGACCCTGCGCACCGACCACACCGGCCTGCAACTCAACGAGGGGGCCGACGTCAAGCTGCGCGGGGTGCTGGTCGGCGAGGTGCGCCAGATCTCGGCGGACGGGCAGCGGGCCACGCTGCGCCTCGCGCTCGATCCGGCGCAGGCCCGGCTGATCCCGGCCGACGTGACCGCGCGCCTGCTCCCCAAGACCCTCTTCGGGGAGCGGTACGTGGCGCTGGAGGCCGCACCCGACGCCGCGGGCGTACCGTTGCGCGACGGCGCGGTCATCGAGCAGGACCGGACGGCTTCGGCGATCGAGCTGGAGCGGGTGCTCGACGACGTGCTGCCGCTGCTGCGGGCGATCCAGCCGGACAAGCTGGCCGCGGTCCTCGGTGCCCTCGCCACCGCGCTGGACGGCCGGGGCGGGCAACTCGGCGATGACATCGCCAGGCTGGATGCCTACCTGGCCGCGCTGAACCGGCAGCTGCCCGCGCTGAAGACCGACATCACCCGGCTCGCCGACGTGGCGTCCAACTACGACCGGGCACTGCCCGACCTGGTGGCGATCCTGCGCAACGCGAGCGTGACGGCCACGACCGTGGCGCAGCAACGTGACCAGCTCGCCGCGTTCCTCGCGGACACGACCGACCTGGGCGACTCGGCGCGCACGTTCCTGCAGCGGTACGGCGACCGGATCATCCAGCTCGGCACGGTGACCGCGCCGGTGCTGCGACTGCTGGCCGCATACGCGCCGGAGTACCCGTGCCTGGTGCGCGGGCTGGTTGCCCTGCAGCCCAACGTCGAGGGCGTGTTCGCCACCGGCCAGATGCACATCACGCTGGAGATCACCCGGGACAACGGCCCGTACGCGGCCGGCCGGGACGCGCCGGAGTACGCAGCGAAGAACGGTCCGAACTGTCGCGGCCTGCCGCATCCCGGGGTACCCGCTCCGCAGGTGGCGGTCAACGACGGTTACGACTACGGCGCCGCGCGCCTGCCGGCCCCGCTGCCGGTCGGGTTCGCGCCGGTGTCGATGGGGTATGCCGGCACCGCGCAGGAGAAGGCGCTGGTGCTGCCGCTCGTCGCGGGCGCCACCGGTACGCCGCTGGGCCAGGTGCCGGACTCCGCCGACCTGTTCTGGGGGCCGCTGCTGCGCGGAACGGTGGTGAACGTGACATGACCCGGACGCTGCCATCGCTGGTCAAGCTCGCCGTGTTCGCGGCGGTCACCCTCGTGCTGACCGGGTACCTGGCGCACACGCTTGGTCCACTGTGGACGGTCGGCGGCACGGAGTACCGGGCGCGGTTCACCGATGTGACCGGGGTGCTGCCCGGCGACGATGTCCGGATCGCCGGGGTACGCGTCGGGCAGGTGACCGGGATCCGGGTGGCCGACGACACCGTGGCCGAGGTGACCTTCCGGATCAGCCAGCCGGTGGCCCTGCCGAGGTCGGTGCACGCCACGATCCGGTACCGGAACCTGATCGGCCAGCGGTACCTTGCGCTCACCGAGGGGCCGGACACCGGCGGAACACTGCCCGCGCACGCACTGATCCCGCTGTCCCAGACCACCCCGGCGCTCGACCTGACCGTGCTGTTCGGCGGGTTCCGGCCACTGTTCACCGCGCTCACCCCGAATGACGTGAACTCGTTGGCGTACGAGGTGATCCAGGTGCTGCAGGGCGAGGGCGGTACCGTCGCCGGGCTGCTCCAGCACACCGCCTCCCTGGCCACCACGCTCGCCGACCGGGACACCGTGATCGGTCAGGTCATCTCGAACCTGAACTCGGTACTGTCCACTCTGGACAGTAACCGGAACACGCTGTCCGACACGATCTTCCAGTTGCAGCAGTTCGTGTCCGGCCTGTCCGCCGACCGGGAGGCGATCGGCGCGGCCGTGCAGAACATCAGCGGCCTCACCGCCGCAACCGCGTCCCTGCTCGGCGACGCACGCCCCGACCTGTCCCATGACATCACCGAACTCGGCGCGCTGTCCGGCATCCTCGACGCCAACGAGAGCGTCATCGACAAGACGCTGGCCACGCTGCCGGGCGAGTACCAGGCGCTGACCCGTACCGCCTCGTCGGGTTCCTGGTTCAACTTCTTCATGTGCGGCTTCGACGGCACGGTCACGGTACCCGGTGCCGGCGCGGTGAACCCGGCCACGTTCACCTCGCAGGCGGCCAGGTGCCGGGGGAGTGGTGGCGGATGACCCCGCTCTACAAGCGCCATCCGATGGTGACCGGTGCGATCGGGCTCGCGGTGCTCGTGGCGCTGGTGTTCGGCGCGTTCCACATCGAGGACCTGCCGCTGATCGGCGGCGGTACCGGGTACGCGGCGGCGTTCCGGGACGCCAGCGGCCTGGTGCCCGGCAACGAGGTACGGGTCGCCGGGGTGAAGGTCGGCAAGGTGACCGCGGTGACCCTGCGCCGCGACGGTCGCGAGCACCAGGCGACCTACGTGCGGGTGGAGTTCCGGGTCGACGACGACTCCGTCCGGCTCGGTACCGCCACCGCGGCGACCATCCGCATCAAGACCGTGCTCGGCCAGAAGTACCTCGCGCTCGCGCCGGCCGGCGGCGGGCGGCTCGCGGCGGGCGCGCAGATCCCGCTCGACCGTACCGCCTCCCCGTTCGACGTCATGCAGGCCGTCAACGGGCTCGCCGACACCCTGCAACACATCGACACCGACCAGCTCGCGCAGGCGTTCACCGTGCTGTCGCAGGCCTTCGCGGACACCCCGGCGAGCGTACGGACCTCCTTCGCCGGGCTCTCCCGGGTCTCCCAGTCGATCGCCGACCGCGACGGCGAGCTGCGCGACCTGCTCACCCACGCCCGCGGGGTCAGCGGCGTGCTCGCCGAGCGGGACACCGAGTTCCAGAAGCTCGTGGCCGACGGCAGCCAACTGCTCACCGAGGTCATCGCACGGCGCGACGCCATCCACAACCTGCTGGTGACCTCGAACCAGCTCGCCGTCCAGATCTCCGGCCTGGTCGCCGACAACCGCAACCAGCTCGGGCCGGCGCTGGCGCGGTTGCGCGAGGTGGTCGCGGACCTGCAGCGCAACCGGGACAACCTCAGCGCGACCGTGCAGAACATGGCCCCGTTCATCACCGCGTTCACCAACGTGCTGGGCAGTGGACGGTGGTTCGACTCGTACCTCGCCGGGCTGCTCCAGCCGTACCAGCCGAAGGTGGGGGGCCGCTGATGGCGCGTCGATTCCCCCGCTGGCTGCGGCTTGCGACCGCGGTCGCCGTGGTGGTGGCGGTGGCCGCCGTGGTGGCGCTCGCGGTACCGTCGCCGGTCCGGACGCGCCGGCTGGTCGCGCACTTCGCGAGCACCGTCGGCATCCACGAGGGCTCGGACGTGCGGGTGCTCGGGGTGCGGATCGGTGAGGTGGTGTCGGTACGGCCGCAGGGGCGCACGGTACGCGTCGAACTGCGGTACGACGCCGGCTATCCGATCCCGGCCGATGCCGTGGCCGCCGTCATCCCGCCGAGCGTGGTGAGCGACCGGTACGTGCAACTGCTGCCCCCGTACACCGGCGGCGCGGCACTGCCGGACGGTGCCGACCTGCCGGTGCAGCGCACGGCGGTCCCGCTCGAACTGGACGAGATCTACCGGGCGCTGGACGACTTCACCAAGGCGCTGGGACCCGGCGGAGCCAACCGGAACGGGGCACTGAGCAACCTCGTGGCCACCGGGGCGGCCAACCTCGACGGCAACGGGCAGAACCTGGCCGCGACGCTCGACGGGCTCGCCAAGACCCTGGGTACCCTCGCCGACGGCCGGGACGACCTCACCGGGTCGATCGCCGACCTGCAGAAGTTCGTGACCGCGCTGGCCGAGAGCGACCAGTCGGTCCGGCTGTTCAACCAGCAGCTCGCGACGACCAGCGAGCAGCTCGCGGGGGAGAGCGACGATCTGGCAACCACGCTGCGCAATCTGGCCACGGCCCTGGCCGACATCACGGGTTTCATCAAGGACAACCGGGAACAGCTCAAGTCCAATGTGGACGGTCTGACCGACGTCACCGGTATCCTGGTGCGGCAGCAGCAGGCCATCATCAGCGTGCTCAACGTGGCGCCGCTCGCGCTGTCCAACCTCAACCTGGCGTACAACGCGCGGTCCGGGACGCTCGACACCCGCGACGACGCGATGGGCCCCTACGACCCCGCGAGCTACGTCTGCTCGCTGACCGTCGACCTGGTGCCGCTCAACCAGGTACCCAAGGAGTGCTTCGCGCTGGCGCAGTCCCTCAACGCCAGCCGGCTGCCGCTGCCCAACCAGTTGCGCAAGCTCCTCGGCCTGCCACCCACGCCCACCCCGGGTGGCAACCCGCCCGGCGCACCCGGCACCGGTGTGCCGGGTGCGCCGGGCCCCTCCGGCGACCCGACGCTCGGCGGGATCCTGGGAGGCTTGCCGTGAAACGGATCGGTGTCCTCATCCTCACGCTGCTCGCGCTGGGTGGCTGCACGCTGCCCGGTGGCGCGCCGGACGGCCCGGCGTACCGGGTGACCGCGGAGTTCGCCGACGCGCTGGACCTCGTACCGCAGGCCGCGGTCAAGGTGAACGACGTGACGGTCGGCAGCGTGCAGAGCCTGTCGTTGTCCGGCTGGACGGCCCGGGTCAACATGCGCATCGACCGCAACGTCCGGCTGCCGGCCAACGCGACCGCCGCGATCCGACAGACCAGCCTGCTCGGTGAGAAGTTCGTGGCGCTGTCGGACCCGGCGGACCAGCCACCGACGGGGCGCCTCAACGACGGCGCGGACATCCCGCTCCAGCGGACCGGCCGTACCGTCGAGGTCGAAGAGGTGCTTTCCGCGCTCGGCATGCTCCTCAACGGCGGCGGCCTGGCGCAGCTCAAGACGATCAACGAGGAGCTGGCCAGATCGATGGCCGGCCGGGAGCCCACGGCGAGAAACGCACTCGACCAGCTCGACACGTTCCTCGCCGGGCTGGACGCCCAGAAGGCGGACATCCAACGGGCGATCGACGCGCTGGACCGGTTCTCCGCGCACCTGTCCGAGCAGCGCGGGACGATCGCGGCCGGAATCGCCAGCATCGACCCCGGCCTCACCGTCCTGGCCGAGCAACGGCGGCAGCTCACCGGCGCGCTCACCGCGCTGTCCGGACTGTCCACTGTGGGCACTGCGGTCATCGATGCCAGCCGGGACGCCACCCTGTCCAGTCTCAGCTCCCTGCATCCCCTGCTGGATCAGTTGGTACAGGCCGGCGACGACCTACCGAAGGCGCTGAACTTCATGCTCGTCTACCCGTTCCCGCCCAACGTCACCGGTGCCATCTCGGGCGACACGGTACGCCTGCACGCGACGGTGGACCTCAACGGCGCGGCGATCCTGGCCAACCTGCTGACCGCCCCGGCGCCGCGGACACCGGCGCCGCCGGCAGCCAGGCCCGCACCGCCGACGGTACCGGGGCTGCCGGCCGTTCCCGGCGTCACCTCGCCGTTGCCCGGCGCCAGTCCGTCACCGGGTGCCCCCGGCGGTGGGTCGGGCGGCGGTACCGGGTGCGGACTGCTCGGCATCCTGCTGGGGTGTGGCTGATGATCAGTCGGATCGCGCGCCTGCAGGTACTCGTCTTCGCCGTGGTGAGCCTGCTCGGCGTCAGCTACGTCGGGATCCGGTACGTGGGGATCGGACAGCGGCTCTTCGGCCAGGTGTACGTCGTGCACGCCGACTTCGCGGTCGCCGGCGGCATCTACCCCAACGCGCCGGTGACCTACCGCGGGGTACCGATCGGGCAGGTCGGTTCGGTCGCCCTGCACGACAAGGGAGTGCGGGTCGATCTCGTGCTCCACAAGGGGGTCGCCGTACCGGCGAACCTGCGCGCCGTGGTCGCCGAGCGCTCGGCCGTCGGGGAGCAGTACCTCGATCTGCGCCCCGACACGGACGCCGGCCCCTACCTGCGCGACGGTGACGTGATCCCCGCCGACCGGACCGGTACCCCGCTCGCGGTGGAGACGCTGCTGGCCAACCTCGACGCGCTGGCCCGCTCGGTGGACATCCAGGATCTGACCGTGCTCATCGACGAGCTGGGTACCGCGTTCGCGGCCAACGGCACCGCCCTGCGCCAGATCCTCGACTCCTCCGACGCACTGCTCCAGTCGGCCCTGCAGAGCCTGCCGGAGACGCTCGGTCTGATCCGCGACGGCCGCACCGTGCTGGAGACCCAGGCGGCGTCGGCCGCCGCCATCCGCCGCTGGGCCGCCGGGTTGGCCAGGCTCACCCAGACACTGCGCAGCTCCGACCCGGACCTGCGCCGGCTGCTGGCCGCCGGGCCGCCGGCCGCGACCCAGCTCATCGGGCTGCTGCGCGAGCTGAACCCGACGATCGGGACGCTGCTCGGCAACCTGGTCACCGTCAACGGCATCGCCGCCCGGCGGCTGCCCGGCATCGAGCAGATCCTCGTGGAGTACCCGCTCGTGGTGGCCGGCGGGTTCACCGTGGCGCCCGGGGACGGTACCGCGCACTTCGGGTTGGTGGTCAACCTGAACAACCCGCCGCCGTGCCAGTACAAGCAGTCGGGCCTGCAGGGCTGTCGGGCGGTCCGCGGCGCGAACGCGGCGCCCGGATCGTCGGCCGGCGGCCCGAACCCGGCGCCCATCGGCGGCGGCGGCCCGGCGCCCGTTGGCGGCCCGGTGCGGCCCGGCAGCACGGCGGGCTCGCCCGGCATGCCCGGCCCCGGTACCACGGTCGCCGGGTTCGACCCGGCCACCGGCCTCGTCACCGGGCCCGACGGGCTGCCGCTGGAGCTGGGTGGCACGGGCGGCCAGTACCAGCTCGCCGGCGACCAGTCCTGGAAACAGCTTCTGCTGGCAGGGCTCCAGCCGTGAACGGGCGCAGACAGAAGGAGGAGAACATGGTCAGCCGCGATGACCGGCGGGCGGTGGCACTGGCAACCCGCCGGTCCAGGGGCCGGGTCGTCGTACGGCGCAGCGTCGAGCCGGCCGAGCCGGTCGAGCCGGCCGAGCAGGTCGAGCAGGTCGAGCCGGTGACCACCGAGGTCGAGAAGGCGCACCGTAGCCGGCCGGTCCGGGCGCGGGTCCGGCATCCGGTACCGAACCGGAAGCCGCGCCTGCGGAAGCAGACCGCGACGCCACGCGGCCGGTGGGCCGTGCGGCTGCTGACCGTGGCGCTCCTCGGCGCGCTGGCCGCGGCCGGGGTGCTTGGCCGGCAGTGGTACGACCAGCGGCAGCTCGACACCGCACGCCAGCAGGCGCTGGCCGCCGCGCGCCAGGAAACCGTGGACTTCGTGTCGATCAGCGCGGCAACGATCGACCAGGACCTCAAGCGCATCGCCGACGGGGCCACCGGTCAGTTCCACGACGAGTTCACGCAGGACATGTCGCAGGTACGGGCGGCGGTGGTGGACAACAAGGTGCAGTCGAAGGGCACCGTGCTGCGTGCGGCGGTCGTGTCGTCGAACGCGCACACCGCCGTGGTGCTCGTCGCGCTCGACGCGACGGTGAAGAACACGAACGCCCCGGACGGGCGGCTGTCGCACTACCGGATCCAGGTGAGCCTGACCCGGGACGCCGGATCCGGCCGCTGGCTCGTCTCCCAGCTCCAGTTCGTCGGCTGACCCGGAGGTCATGATGCGCCGGATCCGTCTGCCCCGCACCCGTACCGGTAGGACCGTCGCGGCATTGACCGCCGCGGTGGTTCTCGTCGGCGCGTTCGCCGGCTTCGCGTGGTTCGCGCGTTACCAGGCGCAGCAACGCGACCGCGCCACGCGCGCCTGCCTCACCGCGGTCGCCCCCGCGTCGCAGGCCATCTTCTCCTACGACTACCGCAACTTCGACGCGAGTGTCGCAAATGGACAGTCCTTCGTCACGGGAGCTTTCGCCAAGGAGTACGCGACGACCACGGCCGGTCTGAAGGCGACCGCGATCAAGGAGCAGGCGATCGTCCAGGCGCAGGTTTCCGCCGTCGGCACCGTGGACACCTCGGGCGACAGCGTGGACGTGCTCGTCTATCTCAACCAGTACCGGCGTAACGCGAACGTCACCGGCGAGAAGGTGGACCAGGACCGGGTGCTGCTGACGTTGGTGCGGGCCGGCAGGGACTGCAAGGTGTCCAGGGCGGCCGCTATCTGACCGGCTACGGGGTGAGTGAGATGACGGTGGCCGTACCGGCCGGCACGCTCACCGTCAGCGTCCTGCCGTTGACCGGCAACGTGGTCAGGGTCGGCCCGGAGAACGTGCCGTTGTCGCCTACGTGGTGCCCGCCCAGGGTGACGCCGGTGGTGGCGGCGAGCGAGGGCGCGCTGAGGCGGTACAGGCTCCCGTGGTGGTAGCTCGCCGGCAGGGCGAACGTGATTTTGCGGGCGGTGGTGCTGGCGGGGTCGTCGACGTCGACGATGACCAGTCGCAGCCGGGTTCCGTTGCGGATCGCGTACACCCGCAGGTCGGTGAGGTCGTTGTTGGTCACCGGGAGGAATGCCCCGGTACCCAACGCGTGCACCAGCAGTTGCGCGTAGTACACCGGCTGGGCGCGCAGCCGTCCGGCGCTGTCGTCGGCCGGGGTGGCTGGGCAGACCGGTGTGTAGTACGGCGATGCGCACACGCCGCTGACGTCGCCGTTGAGGTACATGCCGCTGACCCCGTTCTGCGCGACCAGCAGCTGGTTGTCCACGCCCCACAGCGCCGAGGCGAACACGTCGCTGACGCCCTGCCGGCCCGCGCAGGAGACGGTGTTGCTCTCGGTCAGCAACGCCGGCCGCGACAGGCCCTTGGCCAGGCTGGCGAGCAGGCTGGTGCGGTCGTTGACGGCCGACCGGTAGTCGGTGGACAGCAGCGCGGGGATGGTGATGGCGGCCGGGTTGTTGCGTGCGCAGGCGGGGTAGAAGTGGGTTGCCAGTGCGGCCACGTCGACGTGGCGCTTCTCGTTGTTGGCGAAGGAGGTGAGCCAGTCGGCGGCGACCGGTACCCGGCCGACCGAGGGGCCGGTCACCGGGACGCCGGGGGCGGCCTTGACCATTGCCGCGCGGTAGGTCTCGAAGTCGGCGTAGTACTGCTCCGGGGTGTAGTCCGGATAGTAGTTGGGCTCGTTGCCGATCTCGATGGCGAGCAGCCGGCTGCCCAGGATCCGCTGCGCGGAGCGGGCTTCGTCGGCGGCGCGGGCGGGGTCCTTGTGCAGGATGTTCACGCCGATGATGGCCTGCCAGCCGGTCAGGTCGGCCAGGGTCTTCAGCCGTTGCAGGTGCGCGGGGGTGAAGGTGAACTCGGCCCAGGACGGCGCCGTCTCGCCGGTGGAGGTCCAGAAGGTGGCGTTCTCCGGGTTGCCGCCCCAGCGCATGACACCCGGGCCGAGGGTCTTCATCAGCTGGGGGAGGGTACCGGTGGTGATGTCGGCCTGCGCCAGCGCGTCGAGCGGGAAGGAGAAGCCGAGGTACCGACCGGGCAGGGTGCCGGCCGCGGTGCCCCCGATGGTGATCTTGGTGGGCGGGGTGGTCGCCGCGCGGGCGGTACCGGCGGCGAGAAGCGTGACCGCGGCGGCGGCGGTGATGCTGGCGACGAGGCGTCTCATCGGAGTCTCCCGGGAGCTAGGTCATCCGATGTCTATCCGACATAGCCGCGCCAGGTCAACCCTCGAACAGCTGAAACCTTGATTTCGATCCGATGTATACGACAGCCGGAGATCAACTTGCCGAGGCGAGGATGGCCTGCGCGGCGGGCAGTGCCGCGGCCCGGTCGACGGGTACCAGGCCGATGCGGGTACGCCGGTCGAGGAGGTCGTCGATGTCCAGCGCGCCCTCGTGGCGCAGCGCCCAGAGCAGTTCGGCTCCGGTCGTGGGTACCCCGGGTGCCAGCGGCCCGGCGAGCGAACTGTCCACAGTGGACAGCGCGGCGACCGCGGGGGCTTCGGTGCCGTACCGGCAGAGCAGCCGTTCCGGCGCGTCGAGTCGGGCGAGTTCGGCGCGGGGTGCGGCACCGACCAGTGGCAGTGTGGCGGTCCGCGATGGCGGCGCGGCCAGCCGGTGCCGGCGTACCGCGGCGTCGACCGCCTGTTCGGCCATCCGCCGGTAGGTGGTGAGCTTCCCACCGACGACCGTCACGACGCCGTCCGGCGAGGTGAGGATGGCGTGCCGCCGGGACACGTCGGCACTGCGCGCGTTGCCGTCGTCGAGCATCGGCCGCAGCCCGGCGAAGGCACCGTCCACATCGGACAGTTGCAGCGGCGTGTCGAGTGCGCTGCCGAGGGTGTCGAGCAGGAACGCGACGTCCGACCCAGGCGCCGCCGGTACGTCGTCGACGGTGTCCACCGGCTCGTCGGTGGTGCCGACGTAGACCCGGCCGTCCGGCTGGGGTATGGCGAAGACGAACTGGGCGCGCCGACCGGGTACCGGCACCAGCAGTTCGGCGTCGAGTCCGCCGAGCCGTTGCGCGCGCAGCACCAGGTGGGTACCGCGCATCGGCCGCAGCCCGGCGAAGGCACCGTCCACATCGGACAGTTGCAGCGGCGTGTCGAGTGCGCTGCCGAGGGTGTCGAGCAGGAACGCGACGTCCGACCCGGGCGCCGCCGGTACGTCGTCGACGGTGTCCACCGGCTCGTCGGTGGTGCCGACGTAGACCCGGCCGTCCGGCTGGGGTATGGCGAAGACGAACTGGGCGCGCCGACCGGGTACCGGCACCAGCAGTTCGGCGTCGAGTCCGCCGAGCCGTTGCGCGCGCAGCACCAGGTGGGTACCGCGGGACGGCCGCAGCCGGAAGCCCTCGACGAGGTCACCGGCCCACACGCCGGCGGCGTTGACCACCGCCCGCGCGCGTACCGTGAACTGCGCGCCGGTCAGCTCGTCGCGCACCTGTGCCCCGTCGCCAGCGAGCGCGGTCACCCGGCACCGGGTCAGGATGCGGGCGCCGAACCCGGCCGCGGTACGCGCGATCGCGACGACCAGCCGGGCGTCGTCCTCCAGCTGACCGTCCCAGCTCAGCTGGCCGCCGCGCAGGCCGGCGCGGCGCAGTCCGGGTGCCCACCGCAGGGTCTGCGCCGCCGACAGCCGCCGGGCCCGGGGCAGCAGCCGGGCCGGCGTGCCGGCCGCCCGGCGTAGCGCGTCGCCACCGGCGATGCCCGCCCGGTACAGCGCGAGCGTGCGCGCCGGTACGGCGGGCGTCAGCGGCAGCAGCATCGGCAGCGCCCGGGTCAGGTGCGGCGCGGTGCGGGTGAGCAGCACCCCGCGTTCGCGCGCGCACTCGTAGGCCACGCCGACATCGAGGCGGGCGAGGTAGCGCAGGCCGCCATGGACGAGCTTGGAACTCCACCGCGAGGTGCCGAACGCGAGGTCGTGCGCGTCGAACGCGGCCACGGACAGGCCACGTGACGCGGCGTCGAGGGCGGCGCCGGCACCGGTCACGCCCAGCCCGACGACGAGCACGTCGACCACGCCGCCGTCGGCCAGGTGGGCCAGGTCGCGGGCGCGCCGGGCGGCGTTGAGCGAGGTCGTTGCGGTAGGTGCGGTAATGGCCCAGAGTTTACGGATGACCGCGATGCGCTGGGAGGGTTGGGGCGACCCGGCCCGTGCGATCAGCCTGCCGCCACAGCTGCGCGCGCTGCTGGACAACGCTCTGGGGGTACGCCCGACCGGGCGGCCGGCCGGTCCGCTTGACGCGATCGAGCTGCCGCCGCCGGCGTTCGATCCGAGCGGCCTGCGCACCATCGTCGGGGAACCGAACGTGCGTACCGGTTCCGCGGACCGCATCCGGCACACCCGCGGAAAGTCCACAGTGGACATTCTGCGGATCCGGGCCGGTTCGGTGGAGGACGCGCCCGACGCGGTCGTCCTGCCCGCCGGGCACGAGGAGGTGCTCGACGTCCTGCGCTGGTGCGCGCAGCGGCGGGTCGCGGTGGTGCCGTTCGGCGGCGGTACCTCGGTGGTCGGCGGACTGGCGCCGGTCCGGGCCGGCTTCGCCGGTGTCGTGGCGCTCGACCTGGCCCGGCTGGACCGGTTGGTCGCCCTCGACCCGGTGTCACGTACCGCCACGCTGCAGGCCGGCGTCCGGGCACCGGCCGCCGAGGAACTCCTTGCGGCGCAAGGGTTCACGCTCGGGCACTTTCCCCAGTCGTTCGAGTACGCGTCGATCGGCGGCTTCGCCGCCACCCGGTCCAGCGGCCAGTATTCG
>VAWN01000033.1:150117-222114 GCA_005885555.1 Actinomycetota bacterium | reverse complement strand
TGGCCACACCGCAGGGCTCGGTCGGGCTCGGCCGGGCGCCGCGCTCGGGCGCCGGACCGGATCTGCGCCAGCTGTTCCTCGGCTCGGAAGGCACGCTCGGCGTCATCACCGAGGTGACCGCGCGGGTGCATCCGGCTCCGGCCGGGTACACGCACGCGGGGTGGCGGTTCGCCTCGTTCCCGGACGGGATGGGCGCGCTGCGCCGGCTCGCCCAGGACGGTCCGCTGCCCGCGATGGTCCGGCTGGCCGACGAGTACGAGACGGCGCTGACCGCGCCCGGGATCGACGGGTGCCTGGCCGTGGTGGCGTTCGAGGCGTCACCGGTACCGGCGGTCGAGGCGGTGCTGCGGGCCGCCGGGGGTACCCCGCTGGGCGCGGAGCCGGGCGAGGCGTGGGCGCGCGGCCGCTTCCAGGCGCCGTACCTGCGCGACGCGCTCCTCGATGCGGGTGCGCTGGCGGAGACCGTGGAGACCGCGACGTTCTGGTCCGGCCTGCCGGCCCTCTACGACGCGGTGCGTGCCTGCCTGATGGACAACCTCGGTACCCCGCCGCTCGTGCTGTGCCACGTGTCGCACGTGTACCCGACCGGCGCCTCGCTGTACTTCACGGTCGTGTGCGCCCAGTCCGGCGACCCGGTTTCCCAATGGCGCCAAGCCAAGCAGGCGGTCAACGCGGCGATCCTCGCGGCCGGCGGCACGATCAGCCACCATCACGGCGTCGGCACCGACCACGCGGTCGGCCTCGCCGAGGAGGTGGGACCGTTGATGGTCGACGCACTGCGCGCGGTGAAGCGGCGGCTCGACCCGGCCGGCATCCTCAACCCCGGCATCCTGCTGGGCACGACGGTAGGTCCATGACCAACGTCAGCGCAGGACCAGGAGTACCTCGGCGAGCGGCCGGACCGGGTGACGGTGCTGCGCGAGTGCGGGTACTGCGGCGGACCGCACGGCCGGCCCCGGTTCCCCGGTGCCACGCTGGACTACTCCGTCTCGCACACCGACGGCTGGCTGGTCATCGCGGTGGTCGGGCGCGGGCTGGTCGGCGTCGACGTGGAGCGGGTGGACCGGGTACGGGAGGTGGCCGGCCTCGCCGACGCGATCCTCACGCCCGGCGAGCGCGACCACCTCGGTACCGTGCCCGGCCCGGCCCGCGGCGCCTGGCTCGCCGCCGCGTGGACCCGCAAAGAGGCGGCGATGAAGGTGACCGGGCTCGGGCTGCGGGCCGGGCCGCGCCGGCTCGACGTACGCGCGGGCACACTCGGCCCGCAGGCGGTACCGCGCTGGTCCGGATCCGGCCCGATCCACCTGTACGACCTGCCGGCGCCGGCAGGACACCGGTGCGCGCTCGCGGCGACGGAGCCGGTCGGTTCGATCTCGGTGGCCACGCTCGGCGGTTCAGCCACCCGGGCAGCCACGAAGTGTCGTACCCCGGCGTTAGCCTCCGGCCATGGAGTGGAGGATTGAGCTCATTTTCGTACCGGTCACCGACGTCGACCGGGCCAAGTCGTTCTACGTGGATCAGGTCGGCTTCCATGCCGACTGGGACCACACGCCCATGCCGGGGCTGCGGTTCGTTCAGCTGACCCCGCCGGGCTCGGCATGCTCGATCGCCTTCGGCACCGGGCTCGGCATCAGGATGGAACCTGGTTCGCTGCAGGCGATCCAGGTTGTCGTGCCCGATGCCGACGAGGCACGTCGACATCTGCTCGACCACGGGGTTGCGGCGAGCGAGGTCGACGAGCAGGCGTGGGGCCGGTTCGTCACCTTCCGGGACCCCGACGGCAACGGGTGGACGCTGCAGCAGTTGCCCAAGCGCGACTGACGCGTGGCCCGCACGGGCGGGCGTTCAGATACCGTCCCGGGCGCGGACATGGTGCAGCGCCGAGGCCAGCCGCACCGACGTGTCCGGGTCCTCACCGTTGACTCCGGCGCCGAACGCGACCACCCACACCAGCCCGTCAGCGCCTGGCCGGCGGCGCACGGCCAGCAGCGTGCCGATTGCGTCCAGCCGGGTCGGGGGCACCGGCACGGTGCACCAGGCCACCCGTTCGCGGGCCAGGGCGACCAGCCTGGAACCGTGCCGCAGCACGACCTCGGTGCGCTGCGGCACGTCCGGCGTCAGTCCGCACAACAGCAGCGCGTTGCGCGGGCCGTCCCAGTCGACGCGGCGGACCTGTTCCCAGCCCAACCGGAGCCACCCGCGATCGTCGCCGTGGTAGATGCCCCGGTCGGTGGCCGCCACCGGCCCACCGCGGGCGTCCGTTTCGACGCCGAGCAACCGCTCGCCGGGTACCAGCGCCGGCAGGGCTTCCGGGGACGCCTCGCGGTGACGGGTCCGGCTGGAGAGCCGACGTTGCAGCGCGCGTCCCGCACGGGTCGCGTGGTGAGTCGGCCACACCGCGGTCGACGGTCCCACGTGGGTCGCCATCGCTGACACCTCCGATCGTCGCCTGACGTCTGGAACGGTTCCAGATAAATAGACATATGTCGATGTCGTCAGGATGACCGCCGGTGCTTGCCGCTCGGTTTCCCCGGACTTGTCCATGCCTTGGGGATGACTTACCTATCGGCCTGCGGCGCGATCGAGCGGCGCTGCGCGCTGCCGGAGGCGGCCGCCCTGGACGGTGCGCGGGTTCACACCTGCTTCGGGACTTTGCCGGTACGCGTGAAGACGAACCGCATCATCTTGTGTCCGGCATCCGCGGTGGGCTCGAACATCAACGGGCAGCCGCCGTCGATGACCGTGATCCCGTGGGTGCGGCCGTAC
This sequence comes from Actinomycetota bacterium, assembly GCA_005885555.1. Classification (GTDB taxonomy): domain Bacteria; phylum Actinomycetota; class Actinomycetes; order Mycobacteriales; family Micromonosporaceae; genus AC-43. Next base: position 219,348 of record VAWN01000033.1, on the reverse strand, counting down.
TCGGTTGCGGCGTCGGAGACGCTGCCCGCGCCGAACGAGCGGTGCATCCACACGTACCGGATGCCCAGGTCGTCGCACTCGCGCATGGTTGCCTCGGCGGTCTCCGGCCGGGTACCGATGACCACTGCCTCGACCCCATCGGGTACCGAGGCCAGGTCGGGGTAGCACTTGTCGCCTTCGACCTCGTCGGCCTTCGGGTTGATGGCGTACACCTGGTAGCCACGATCGCGCAGCCGCTGGTACACCGCGTTGCTACCGTGCCCCTGCGGATTGCGCGACACTCCGGTTACCGCGATCCGCTTGTGCGCCAGGAACTCCGCCGCGGCCTGTTTCACCTTCATCATGGTCGTCCTCCTCAGCACCGGCCGGCGACGCGGACGCCGCGCGGCCTCGTACCGGTTCACCGTCGGTCCGCGGTCGGGGGTAGGCCAAGGGACAGACGTCACCCGGCCTGGGGCCGGTCGGCCCCGTGGCCGATGTCCGGGAGCGCGACGGTTGCCACAGCACTCCGATCGGTACCGCCCAGGCGTGCACCAGCCGGGTGAACGGCCAGATCGCGACCAGCCCGAGCACGGCCAGGGCATGCAGCTGGAACAGCAGCGGAACGCCGGACATCAGCCAAGGATCGGGCCGCAGCAGCAGGACGCCGCGGAACCAGACGGCCACCGTCTGCCGGTAGTCGTGGCCGGGGCCCAGCACGTTCACCGCGACCGTGGCCGCCAGGCCCAGCAGCACAACGATGCCCAGCACCAGGTACATCACGACGTCCATGACGGTGGTGGTCCGGCGTAGCCCGGGAAGAAGGATCCGGCGGGCGACCAGCAGCACCAGGCCGGCCAGCAGCGCGGCGCCGGCAAGGGTACCGGCGGTCACCGAGATCAGGTGATAGGCCGCATCGGTGATGCCGAGCGCGGCTGTCCAGCTCCTCGGCACGAGAAGGCCGATCGCGTGACCGATGACGACCGCGACCAGGCCGAGGTGCACCAGTGGGGAGCCGCGGCGCAGCAGCCGGTTGTCGACCAGCGGAGTACGGAAGGTCCGCCAACCGAACTGGTCGTACCGCCACCGCCAGACGTGTCCCAGCACGAATGCCGCGAGCGCCAGGTACGGCAGCACCAACCAGAGCAGTGTGGCCATGACGCACCTCCCACACATCCGGATAGCGGCACCCGGGCGGTCTGCCGCTCGGCCTACGGCATTGGCTCGCAGCGTCGCGGGGTACCGCGCCGCGATCGCGACGCGGTACCCGGATGGCAGCCGGTCAGTGAGCGGGCAGCGGAGCGCTGCCGAGGACGCCGGAGTGGTGCACCATCTGGACGGCCCAGGTGAGCGCGATCCCGCCGATCAGGATCGCGAGCAGGACGTACGCGGCCGACGATTCGGCCAGCAGCACGGCGAACACACCGACGCCCGTGGTGAGCACCGCGAGGACGATCTCGAGGATGCCGATCCCGCTGCCGGTCGTGAAGCGCCCGGCGCACAGGAACGCGGCCGCCCCGAGGACGAGCGCGGTCGCCGACATGCCCCGCGGGTCCTTGATGAACGGCATCTCACCGTTGACCAGGAACCCGACGTACGGCACGCCGATCGCCGCGACAAGCAGCGTGGCGATGAGGTCGCGAATGGAGAGTCTCATGGCTGTCACCTCCCTTCACTCCCACCGTCCGTCCGGCCGGCACCGCCGCTCACGGCCGAATGTCCCGACCGCGCGGGACCTACGCCCGGGTACGGAGCGGGCCGCCGCGGTGGATGGGGGTGTCGCCCGTGGACGGTGCGGGTGTGCAGGCCGGTGAGCAGCAGTACGGTACCGACGACGAATACGCCGAGGATGGCCGGTTCGGCCGGGTCGAACCCGGCGCCCGGAACATCCGCGGAGGACTGGAAGGCCAGCGCCGCCAGGTACGACAGTTGGTAGACCGTGCCGAACAGCAACATGACCGTGCCCAGCAGATATCCCCACGGGCGGCGCTGCCACAGCAGTACTCCGGCGAGCACGCAGGCGGGGCGAACAAGGCCAGATCCAGCACGCCGACAGCCATACCACCCGGGCCGCGCGGTTGCGGCTCCAGGGCGGCAGGATCGCCAAGGCCAGTGCGGGTACCACGACCACGAGGGTGACCAGGTCGTAGCCACGCAGCATCGCGGCCACCTCGATCGGGTCCCGGTACAGACCGGGAATCCACAGGCCGCATACCGATGCGACGACCATCAGAACCAGGACGACCAACGACATGACCCGGACCGCCGGCCAAGCCGCATGTCGTGCCGGGGTGGCCCGCTGTGGTTCCACTGCCGACGGTACCGGGGTTGCCATGGCGTCCACCTCGCTCAGATCCGGGCCGAAGCACTCCCGGTCCTGACGCGACGGACACCACACCGGCAGACGAGAGACCAAAGGGCCCAAGGCAGGGAGGCGCTCGACCCCGGCCTCCTGTGCGCTGCCAACGACGGGATGCTGCCCGGCTGTCCGTGCGTGCGTTCAGGATGCGAAGAGCTGGCTGGTCGGGATGATCCGCTGCCGGCGGTTGGGGTTGGACCACAATAGTTTCAGGTACGCCTCGCCGGTGTGTTCGGTGTAGTCGATGCGGATGGCGTACTTCTTACCGGCGGTGAGGTTGACGGTCGCGGAGTCCACCGCTGCGCCGTGCGGTGTGCTGTGGTCGATGACCACCTGGCCGTTGATCCACACCTTCACGGTTTCGTCGGACACGACCACGAAGGTGTGCGGTCCGGTGAACTGGGCCTGGACGAAGCCGGTCCAGCGGGCCGAGAAGTTGTCGGCCGGGATGGCCGGGTCAGGCGATCCCTTGGTACGCCAGGCGAAGTTCAGGCCAGGGTCGGTACGGGTCAGCGCGGGAGTACCGGAGAACGTGGTGTTCGTCCAGTACTGCGCCGTCAGGCCGGTACCGGTTCCGGTGGTCCCACCGGCCTGCAGCGCGACGGTCAGCGCGATGACGGTGGCGATGCTTGAGTTGGCGGTACCGGACGGGGTGACGTCGAAGCCGTCGCCGGATGCCTTCCAGGTGACCGGCGCGGCGCTGCCCAACTCCTGCGCGGCGGTGATGGCGAAGCTGTCGTGCACGGTCAGGTGCAGCGGCGTACCGGCGGCCGGCCAGTTGTACACCATCAGGTACAGCTTGTTGCCGTTGCGGGTGACCGCGCCCCAGGTCGGGTCGTCGACCAGCCCGGTGTATGTGGCGCCGTACACCGCGTCGGCGTGCCCGTTGGTGTTCAGCCAGGTGCCGATCCCGCGCAGCTGGGTGGCGGCGGCGGACGGGATCACCCCGGTGTCGTCGGGCCCGATGTTGAGCAGCAGGTTGCCGTCCCGGCCGACGATGTCGAGCAGGTCGCGGGTCAGCTGCGCGGTCGGCTTCCAGGTGTCGTACCTCGTCCACCCCCACCGGTTGCCGGTGGTCAGGCACGACTCCCACGGGGCGCCCTTGACCGGCGAGGTCGGGATCTGCGCCTCGCGTTCCGGGGTGGTGTAGTCACCGTCGACGATCCGCTTCTTGGTGACCCGGTTGTTGATGACGAGGTTGGGGTCCAGCCCGCGCAGGTAGCTCTGCAGGTTCTCCCCGTCGGCCGTGGTCCACCAGTCCCGACCCTGCCCGTCGAACCACAGCAGCGCCGGACGGTAGTTCGTCACCAGCTCCTTCAGCTGGGCGTACAGGTTTTTCTTGATCTGGTCGGTGGGCATGCCCGCGTCCTGCTCATGCCAGTCGGTGATGGAGTAGTACAGGCCCAACTTGACGCCCTGCGCGTCGGCGGCCGCCTTGAGCTCTGCGAGGATGTCGCGGGTCTTGTCGAACGACGAGTGGTCACGCAGGTTCCAGGTGTTCACCTTGGTCGGCCACATCGCGTACCCGTCGTGGTGCTTCGCGGTGAACACGATGTACTTCTGCCCGTCATCCCTGGCCTGCTTGACGATCGCGGTCGCGTCGAACTTCGACGGGTTCCACTTCGCCGCACCCGCCTCGTACTGGTCCCACGGGATGCTGCAGTTCAGCTTGATCCACTCGGCGTCCTTGCAGATCGTGCCGTCCGGCTTCCGGTACTCCCCACCCCAGGCGGTGTAGTCACCGAAGTGGATGAACATGCCGAACTTGCCGTCGCGCCACCATGCGGTGCGCGCCGAGGTGAACGGGTCGTCGACCGCGTAGTTCGTGCCCGGCCCTACCGCCGCCGACGCGTTGTGCGCCACCAACAAGCCCACCGCACCGAGGACGACAGCCGCCACGGCCGAACCCAGCAACTTCCGCATGGCCGCGAACCTAGGCCCACAAACATCGGATGTCAATGCTTCGATGTCCGGTGGTCCGGACCGCTGTACCACCGGGGCGAGGTGAGATCAGGTCGGTGATCTTCCGCGGAGCAGGAAGTTCGCCACCATGTCATCCGATGTGGAGAACCCACCTGCCGGGGGCGGCGGCGTCCAAGATCCGGACTGGGGAGCTCGGCGCCAGGGGTGGCGACTGTCCTCAGTGGAGGATCGCCGCCGCGGCGGCGAGGTCCGGTGCGGTCGCGGTGGCCGGCGGCTCGTCCGGCGCGTCGGCGTATTCACCGGTCCGTACCCGGATCGACCGCGCGCCGACAGCGGCCGCCGCCGCCATGTCCTTGCCGGGCCGGTCGCCGATGACGACGAGGAGGTCCGCCGGTACGCCGAGCAGTTCCGCGGCCCGGCGCAGGCCGTCCGGACACGGTTTGCGGGCTGCCCGGCCGCCCAGCTCGTCGGTTATCACGACCGTGTCGAAGGCGTCGGCGACGCCGGTCGCCGCGAGCTTGGCCCGCTGGATGGCCGGGTTGCCGTCGGTCACGCACGCCAGCGGGTACCGGGCGCGCAGCGTGGTCAGCGCGGTCCGGGCGCGGGGGAAGACGGGCAGCCGCCGGGGCCGGTACCCGATGAACGCGGCCACCAGCGCCGGTACCAGTTCGGCGGCGCGCTCCGGCGGTACCCCGCAGACAGCCAGCGCGCGGTCGATGGTGCCGCCCCGGTCGGAGCCGGCGCGCAGCTGCGCGCGCAGCGCCCGGGTGACGGCCGGCCCGTCGAGGCCGACGGCGGCGCCCGCCCGGCCCACCGCCCGGGCCGCGCCGTCGAGGTACGCCGCCTGCGGGAACACGGTGTCGTCGAGGTCCACCACCACGGCCTGCGGGGGCGGGCCCGGGAGCATCAGCTGCGCGCCCACGGCCGGGAGCCGTCGGTGAAGTCCGGTTCGGCAAGCTCCAGCAGGCGGCTGGTGGCGGGCTCGGCCAGGATCGCGGCGACCTGCCGGCCGGTCGTGCCGTCGCCGTACGGACAGGGCAGGCCCGCGACCCGCGCCAGCTCGTCCGGCGCGCTCAGCCGCCGGGCGGCGGCCAGCGCCCGGTCCGCCTCCGCGTCGCTGGTCACCCCGGTCAGCACCGTCGCACCGAGTTCCACGCCCTCCCAGCGGGGGGTGGACCGGCGCAGCACCACCACCGGTACCCCGAAATAGGCGGCCTCCTCCTGCACGCCGCCCGAATCGGTGACCACGACGCGCGCGGTGGCCAGGGCGGCGAGCAGGTCCTCGTACGGCACCGGGCCGGACAGCTGGACCCCGGGCAGCGCCGCGAGCCGCCCGTCGAGCCCGTACTCGCGCAACCGCCGCGCGGTGCGCGGATGCACCGGAAAGCGCACCGGCCCGAGCTCGGCGCCCAGCGCGGCCACCAGGTTCACCAGGCGGGCCAGCCGGTCCGGGTCGTCGACGTTGCTCGCCCGGTGGGCGGTGACCAGGATGCCGGTGCGCCGCTGCGGCGGTACCGGTGCCAGGCCCCGTTCGTGCAGCGCGTCGATGACCGGGTTGCCGACGACGAAGACGCGCTCGGCCGGTACCCCCTCGGCGGCGAGGAACGCGGCGGCCCGTGGCGTGGGCGCGAAGTGCAGCTGCGCGGTCGCCGCCGCGACCCGCCGGTTGACCTCCTCGACGCTGCGCTCGTTGAAGCTGCGCAGCCCGGCCTCGACGTGGGCGAAGGGCCGGCCGGCGGCGCGGGCGGCGAGCGCGTAGGCCGGTACCGTGTGGGTGTCGCCGAGCGCGAGCACCACGTCGACCGGATGCGTCGCGAGGACGGTGGCGGCGCCGGCCACCAGCGCACCGAGGCGACCCGGCCCGTCGGGCAGCGCCAGCCGCACCTGCGGCTCCAGCCCGAGCGCGCGCTGCAGGTCGGCGCCCATCGCCGGATCCGGGTGCTGACCGGTGTCGACGGTCGTGACCCGGTGCCCCGCCACGCGCAGCGCGCGCACCACCGGAGCCAGCTTGATGACCTCGGGCCGGGTACCGAACGGCACGAGGACCGACCGGCGCATCATGCGGACGCCAGGGGGTCGGGTACCGGCTCGCCACCGTCGGCGTAGTACACCTCGGCGAAGTAGCGGGCCATGTGCACCCCGGGCTGGAAGGTGAGCCGGGGCAGTGGCGCGTCCGGGGCGAGGATGCCGGCGAGGTAGGTGCCGACGACGTCCGCCCCGGCGGCGAGCGTCAACGGCAGGCCGCCGGAGAACCGGGGGTTCACCTCGACGACGTGGACCTTGACATCGGCGTCCGGATCGCCGTCGAGGCGTTGCGGATCGGCGACGAAGCCCTGGACGTTCGCGGGTCCGGTCAGCCCGACCGCGCGCAGCGTCGCGGCCACCACCGCGGTCACCGCGGTCGAGTCGAACGTGGTCCCGCGCACCGAGATGCCGGCCTTGGTCTCGTCGCGCCAGCGGGGTACGCAGGTCAGCAGGGTGCCGTCCCGGCCGACGAGCACGTCCGCGGTGAACTCCCGGCCGGCCAGCCGGGTCTGCGCGATCGGCTCGGGCACGGTGGCGAACGCCCGGTGCAGCTCGGTCCTGGTGTCCGCGGCGACCACGCCCCGGCTGCCGCGTCCCCGCGCCGGCTTGACGATCCACGGTCCGGGGACCGCCTTGGTGGCCGCGCGGGTCGCTGCGGTCGGCGGATGCGGTACCGCGGCCGCGCGCAGCGCCTGCGCGAACGCGCGCTTGTCGAGGCACACCTCGACGGCGGCCGGGTCCGGCAGCCAGGTCGCGCACTCCAGTGCCGTCAGGCGCGCGACGAGCGGGTGCAGCGCGGCGTACTCCTCGGCGACGGTGCAGATCAGTGCCGCCGGCCGGTGCTTGTCCAGGATGCGGACAAGCTCGTCGCCGAAATCGGGCGCGTCGGCACGCGGTACCACCTCGGCGTTTGTCGCCAGCCGCAGGCCCACGGCGTCCGGGCTGGCATCCAGGGCGAGCACCGGCCGGCCCGCCGCCCGCAGGGCGCGGATCACGGCGACCCCGGCGGGCCCGCCCGCGCCGGTCACCGCGACCAGCTTCCCGGTCGGCGTGTCGTCGTCGGGCGCCCGCATCATCCACGCCCGCGCCCACAGCCGCAGCGCGGCGATCTGCCGGTCGGACACCGGTTCCCACTGGCGCGCCGCGACCGCGTCGGCGAGCGCGTCGAGGACCTCGGTGTCGGTCTCGTACGTCGCGACCGCCACCAGGGTCGCGGTGTGCGCGGCCAGGCCACGCCCGGCCAGCCGCCGCACCGCCTCGACCCGGGCGGCCGGTTCGAGGTGCCCGATCCGGTAGTCGATCCGGCCCCGTTCGCGCCGCCCGGCCAGTCGTCGGGAGACCGACCGGGGCAGCAGGTGGCGGTGGACGAACGCGGCCACCCGGATCCGCGGGGCCGGTGGCCGGCCGTTGAGCTCCACCCGGTACCCGAGCCCGGGCCGGGCCCAGGTGTCCGGGCGCCGGGCGGTGTGCCGGCCCGACCGGTCCTGCTCGGCGCGTTCGGGCATGTGCATGGTGAACGCGATCATGATGAGCAGGCCGCCGATGGTGTAGCAGAAGTTCAGCCCGGCCCCGACCCAGTCGTGGAACCAGACCAGCACGTCCAGGTGCAGGTACCGGCCGGCGAGCAGGGACGAGATCAGCCGGAGCTGGTTGGCCAGCAGGACCCAGGAGGTGGCGGCGACCAGGCCCATGAGCACCTGGGCGCGCTCGCGCAGCACGACGAAGCCCAGCGCGGACAGCGCCAGGATGCTGTTGATGGCCGAGCACGACGGGGTGAGCTGCGCGACGATCGGCTGCTGTCCGGGCCCGAAGATGATGAACGCGTCGCCCAGGGCGCCGGAGACGCCGCTGACCCCGAACAGGTGCAGGAGGCCGGCGGCGAGGCTCACCTCGAACCGGCGGGTCGGGCCGACGAGCAGGTGGAAGCCGACCACGCACCAGACCGCCGCGCCGACGACCTCGATCAGCACGGCGCGGCGGCGCAGCCGCACACCCGAGGGCCGGCGGCGGGGCGCAGCGCGGGGCACCTCGGTATCGAGGTGGCCGGTCGTCACGCTGATCATCGTTGCACCGGCGCGCGGCGCGCGAACGAGAATGGTCCAGAATCGGCGACGGCCGTATCGGCCGCGGGGGCGGTGGCCGCGGCCGTCGCCGCCGTCACGCCGCCCGAACGGGCCGTCTTGATCCAGGAGTACCGGCGGCCCAGCATCCCGTCGAGGTACGCCGCGGTGATCGTGAGGATGGCCAGGCCGAACGAGGGGACGAAGCCGACCAGCATCCAGGCGGCGCGCCGCTCCACCCGGCCGAGCAGCAACCCGACCGCGAGCTCCGCGAAGGGCCCGGCGAACAGCAGGACCGACAGCGGTACCAGGCTGGTCGGCGCCGGACCGCCGATGCCGAACGCGCGCAGCGCGCTGAACGCGAGGCCCACGCCGCACAGTACGGGTACGTGGTAGACCCAGAGGAACATCATCGTCTCGATCTTCTCGGCCACCGTCAGGTGCGGAGAGCGCAGCACCGGCCGCCAGAAGTCGCGCAGGCACTTCTGGTGTCCGAGCGCCCAGCGGTGCCGCTGCTTCCAGAAGCGCTTCGAGGACGACACGGCCTCCTCGAAGTCGATGGCGGTCGGGTCGTACCGCACCCGCTGCCCCATCAGCAGCACCCGCAGCGTCAGGTCGGTGTCCTCGGTCACCGTGTCCGGGTTCCAGCCACCCAGCGCCCGCAGCGTCGAGGTACGCACCGCGCAGTTGGCCCCGCCGTAGGCCGGCAGCTCGAACAGCGCCTGCCGGCCGTACTCGTTGACCAGGTACCCGGACAGGTAGTCGATGAAGACGGTCGAGGCCAGCGACGACTCGATCCCGTTGCGGACCACGCAGCGCCCCATCACCGCGCCGACGGCCGGGTCACGGAAATGGCGGACCAGGCGGCGCAGGACGGTACGGTCCGGCTCGTGGTCGGCGTCGAAGATCACGATGACCTTCGCGTCGACGCCTTTGAGCGCCAGGCGCAGCGCGTCGTTGAGCGCGCCGGACTTGCCGCCACCGGCGCCGGGGGCGCGGTGCAGCACGCGCAGCCGGCGGTCGGCGGCCGCCCAGGCGTCCAGCCGGGCACCGGTACCGTCGTCCGACGCGTCGTCGACCACGACCAGGGTCAGCGCGTCGGCCGGGTAGTCGAGGCCGAGCAGGGCGGACACCATCCCGTCGACGACCAGCTCCTCGTTCTTGCAGGCGACCAGGACGGCCACCGGCGGGGTGTACGAGTCGAACCCGACGTTGGCCGCCGACAGGTCCCGCTCCGCCCAGCGCGCACCCGAGATCGCGAAGGCGAGGTGGCGGACGAAGTACGCCAGGAACACCGCGTCGAGGAACACGGAGATGGCCCAGATCGTGTGGTTGACGCCGAGTATCCCGAACGCCACGACCAGCACGACCGCGTACAGCAGCAGGCGCCTGCGGTGGTGCGGCGGTGCGTCGTCGGCGGGCGAGTGCGTCAGCGGCGTGCTCGTGCCGGCCACGGCGCTCACCGGATGGGCAACCGGTCGGCCGGCGTACGTGCGGGTACCGGCGCGCTGCGCGGTACCGGCGTGCCCGGCCAGTCGCGAACCGGCACCAGGTCCCAGACGAAGCGGGCGGGCGCGAACGCCTCCGCGTACCGGACGCGGGCCTCGGCGCCGAAGTGCCGGGCCGAGGCGGCGACCGCCTCCGGGTCCACCATCACCGAGCCCTCCACCTGGCTGCGGTGGCAGGCCAGCGCGGCGAGCTTGCGGTCCAGGTGCTCGGCGATGTCGATGTACAGCGTCGGGCGGAAGTCCAGCGTCGACGGGCTGCGGTAGTGCAGGACGCAGGTACCGTGCCGGGCCGCCGCGAGCGTCGCCGCCACGGCGGCGCGGTGGTCCTGGTGCGAGTCCTCGGGCGCGTGGACGTAGACGACGTCCGCGCCGACCGCGTTGATCACCTTCTCGACGAGCGTGACGGTGGCCGCGTCCGGTACCAGCCCGCAGTCGGCCAGGCCGCCCCAGACCAGGCCCGCGTCGAGCACCCGCGCGGCCGCGTCCTGCTCGGCCCACCGGTCCGCCGTGCCGGGACCGTTGCCGCCGTCGGAGAGGACCAGCATGGTCAGGGTGTGGCCGGCCGCCCGGTGGGCCGCGAGCGCGCCGCCGCAGCCCAGCTCGATGTCGTCGGGGTGGGCCCCGACCGCGAGGACGCTACGCATCAGGCGACCCTCCGGCGCTGGCGCCACTGGCGGTACACGAGTGACGCGAGGGACAGCAGCACGCTCGCGACGATGACGAGGACCGGGCCGATCCCGTTGCCTTCGGCGGGCAGGCTCACGTTGGGGCCGCAGGCGGTGTTCAACGACCTGGCGGTCACGGTCTGGCCGAGGATCGTCCACGACACGGTCTGGCTGTTCGGGACCGCCGGCGTGGCGAACACGGCCTTGTTGTTCCCGGGGCGGAAGTGGGTGGGCTGCAGGCCGTTCAGGGTCGCCGGGCTCATCGTGTTGTCCGGTCCGACCGCGATCGTGGTGTCGCCGGCCTTGCCGTGGTACCCGAACACCGCCCGGTACGTGCCGTTGGTGCTGGGCTGGACGCAGGTGAGGGTGGGGTACACCGTCGGGCCCGGGGCGGCGGCTGCCGGTACCCCGCCGACGGTGGCGCCGGCCGCAACGGTGACCGTGGCGGTGACCGAGACGGCCACGGCGGTGCGGACCTGGTGGCGCACGAGTCCCTCCCCACCGGAGTCGGGCGACGACGGCCGGCGGCGGTCGCGCCGGGTCTGATGACGAGTGCCTTATCGGCATCGGACCGGCGGCCTTGAGCAATCGGATGGGGAGGGCGGGTGTATTCGTCGTCCGGACATCCGGGCACGAACGACGACGGACTATCGCGACCGGCGGGCGTCGAGCCGGCGGGCGTGACCGGTGGGCCTAGCGCCGGTCGGTGTGGGCGAGTTCGGTGAGCAGCCCTTCGCAGCTGCGCACGACGGTGCGGGCGGCCCGGCGCTGGTCCTCGGTGAGCGTCCCGTTCTCCGCGTCGCCGCGCCACCGGTGCAGGGACTCCTCGGTCAGCGTCCCCGCCCGGGTCGGGTCGAGATATTCGGGGGCGCCCAGGCGGGTACCGATGTCGTCGCCGTACCCGCCGATCAGCCGCCGTGCCTCGTCGGTGCGCTCGGCGGACAGCCGGGTGCGCCCCGCGCGCAGCGATGCCAGCAGCGCCAGCTCGCGCAGCTCGTGCCCGCTGGCAAGGGCCTGCTCGATGCCGGCGGACAGCTCCCCGGCGTCGGGGTGCGGCCAGACCTGTACCGCCATCCGCAGCCCGCGCAGCGCCGAGCGGGCCTTGAGGACCTGCCGCCGGTCGAGGAACAGCTCGCGGACCGCGTCCCGCAGCTCGATCAGGCCGCTGTGCTGCAGGAGCAGGCCGGGCAGGGTGTCCTGGGATGCACCGTCGGTGCGGATCAGCGTGCTCGCCAGGCGCACCCCGAACAGGCCGAGCCGGTCGAGCAGGGCGGCGCGGGTCGGCGCGTCCACCGGTACCGGGAACGCCTGCCCGGTGAACCGGTCGACCGACAGCAGGTGTCCGGCCAGGTCCGCGCCGGGCTGGGCGGCGAGCGCGGCGAGCGCGGCGTACTCCGCCTCGCTCAGCGTGCGCGCGGTATGCGCGAGAAGTCCGGAGACCGCGACGACGGTCTGCCACCGGCCGCGCACGGCGATCCCGCGGTCGCGTCGCCGCGCGATCACCCGGGCGCCGCTCAGCGCGTCGATCCGGCTGCCGCCGACCTCGTCGGCCCGGGACAGCACGAGGATCGTGTCGACCATCGCGCCGGGGGAGCTGCCGGGACCGGGGCGCAGCGGCAGCAGGTCCGCCTCGGCAACGGTCGGCGTGGCGTAGACGACCGCGTCGGCGTCGGCGCGGACCCGCGCCATCGTGCCGCCGTCGAGGTCGGCCGCCGGAGTGTCGATGAGTACCGCGTGGCGCAGCGCGCGGGCCGGCCAGTCCACCACGATCTCGCCCGGGTCCGCGTCGGCCGGCAGCCAGCCGGGTACCTCGACCCGCAGCCCGCGCTCGACCCGGGTGACCGGCAGCTCCCGCTCCGCCTCGCCGGGCGGGTACAGGGTGGCCCGCGGGGTCGGGCCGTCCTGGTACCAGACGAAGCCGGTACCGACCGGAGCGACCTCGTCGCCCACGAGGGCATTGATGAGCGTCGACTTGCCGGAGCACGCGGGTCCGGTCACCGCGATCCGCAGCGCTCCCTCGAACCGGTCGATCTGGTGGCGCATCCAGTCGGCCGCGTCGGCGTGGTCGCGGTACATCCGCAGGGCGGTGGTCAGCAGGTACCACGCCCGGTCGGCCAGCGTCGCCCTCATGCGGCCACGCCCGCGGTGGCGGCGGTGGTGAGCAGGCGGGTCTTGTGCCGCAGGGCGACCAGCCCGTCGAACTCCCGCTGCAGTTCCTGCCGGCGGCGGTCCTGTTCGACAGCCGCGCGGTCGGCCGTGTCCTTCGCCAGCCGGGCCGCGTCGGCGATCTCCTCCTGCAGGTCCTCGGCCAGGGTCAGGAAATGATCGCGCAGCGTGCGGTGCACCTGCCGGGCCACGTCCCGGCAGTCCTTGCTGAACTTGAGGAAGAAGTCCTCGACGTGGCGCTGGACGGCGGCCTTGGCGGCAGACTGGCGGCGCAGCAGCCGGCTGGAGCCCTCGTCGCGCAGGCTCTTGCTGCCGAACAGCGCACCGGCGCCCAGCGACACCAGGTTGATCAGCGGCAGCCCGGCGACGCTGGTGAGCAGTCCGAACATGACCAGCCCACCGTACGAGCCGCGCAGGCCGGTGAAGACCTTCTGGCCCAGCGTGAACTCGCCCAGCGCCGGCCGCTCCAGTTCGGCGACGCCACCGAACGCGTCAGCCGCCGGCCAGAACGTGGACTCGGGCAGGACCTCGGGACGGTACCCGGCGAAGTCGGCCGCGATCCTGGTGGCGATCCAATGGGAGCGCTGGACGAGCCAGGCGAAGTTCGCCTGGCCGGCGTACCGCAGGTTCTCCTCCAGCCACGGTACGAAGCTGTCCCACGCCAGGGCCGGATCGGCGACGTCGAAGAACTCGTCGACGGTGCGCAGCACCCGCCGGGTCCGGTCGCGCAGGTCGTACTCGATGTCGGAGACCAGGTCGGAGATGTCGTCGGCGAGCGCGCTCTGCCAGCGGGAGGCGTGCCGGCGCAGCCCGTCGTGGCGGTGTTGCAGGTCGCGCAGCTGCAGCGCCGCGGTGGTGTGCTCGGCGGGCGGCGTGGCGTGCTCGGCCACCAGGGGCGCGACGAGCGACTCGATCGCGGTCGCCGTCAGTACCGCGGCGGTGTGCGGCGCCAGCCGCTGCGCCTTCGTGCTGACCTCGCGCTGCAGGCGGCCGACCAGTTCGGGGAAGCCGGACTCGGCGTTGAGCGCCACGTCGTCGGTACCGGCGGCGCGCAGGCGGAGCGCCGCGGAGACCGGCACCACCGGCGTGTTCAGGCCGGCCTGCGCCAGGCGCATCCGGGTCCGCTCGGCGACCTGGCGCCACCGCGGGGCGAGGTCGATCTTCGTCAGTGCCAGGATCACCGTCGGACAGCGCTGCACGGCGTACCGCAGGAACTCGACCTCACCGGCCGACAGCCCGGTACCCGCGTCCGACACCAGGAGCACCGCGTCCGCGGTGGCCAGCAGTGCGTCGGCGGGACCGGCCCGGCCGAGCGGCGGCATGTCGACCAGCACCAGGCCGGCCCGCAGCAGTTGCCGCGGTACGCCGACGACCTGGTGCGCGACGGGGTCGGTGGCCTGCACCCCGGAGGGCTCGTCGGCGTACTCGACCACCGTCGGCACCGTCGTGGTCAGGTCATCGCCGACCGGGCAGGCCGGCGCGTTGAGCAGCGCGTTGACCAGTTGGCTCTTGCCCTGCTTCGGAGCGCCCACGACCAGTACCCGCAGCCGCGGGTCGAGCAGCTGGGCGCGCCGGTGTTGCAGCTCGTGCGCGAGGTCGGTCCGGCCGTGTGCTGCGCACGCGCGGATCGTCTCGTCGAGTACGTCAAGCCAGAAGGTCGCCATCACCTAACCGTCCACTGTGGAGTGTCGCGGGCTTCGTCCGGCCGGAGCGAGGCGGCGCCGGTTGGCAGCCTGGGAGGCGGGCACCGCCTCGCCGGTCCGGATCAGAACAGGTGGGGCAGGTCGTCGATCAGGTGCGGATCCGCGGCGGCGTGCGCGGACCCGGAACTGTCGGCGTGGGTACCGCCGAGACCCAGCGGACCCGCGCCGCCCAGCAGGCCGCCCGCGGTGTGGTCCAGGACGTGACCGCCGGTCAGGCCGTGGGTGGCGCTGTCGAGGGTACCGGTCACCGCGCCGAGCGGCGCGTGTCCGAGGCCGTCGAGCGGGCCGCCCAGGGCGCCGCCCACGGTGCCGTGCACCGTGTCGAGCGTGTCCTGCACCGTGCCGAGGGTGTCGTGCACCGTGCCCAGGGTGTCGGGCAGGCTGCCGAGGGTGTCGGGCACGCTGCCGGCGGTTCCGGTCAGCGCGCCGGTGGCGTCGGAGACGCCGGCGTCGAGGGTACCGGCGGGGTCGTGCCCGGCCGAGAGCTGATCGGAGGTGCAGGCGCTGCCGGACAGGTCGGTACCCGATGAGAAGTCGGCCGACGAGTGCAGCGCGCCGGTGAGCACGGGAGCCGTGCCGAGTACGCCGGTCGCGCCCGACGCGACGCCGCCGAGGCTGCCGGCCGCGGCCAGGGCCGGGTTGCTCGCGAACACCGGCGCGGTCACCTGCGGAATCCCGAACTGCAGCGGCTGCGCGAGGGCCGCGCGGTCGGCGCCCAGCGCACTCGTGGCCAGTTCGGGCAGGCCGGCCCCGGGGTGGCCGGTGACGTGCGCCGGCAGGTAGTCGGCCACGAGCGGGAGGACGTCCCGGACGTCGGCCGGTGTGACGTCGCCGAGCCCGGCGGCGCGCAGCGTCCCGTCCGGGTCGAGGTCGAACGCCGCCTGCGCATCGGCGTCACAGAGCAGGTTCATGACGAAGTCATGCAAGGTGAGGGGTGATTGCATGGAGAAGCTCCTCGATGTCTGGGGCCACGTGCCGGTGACGACCGTAGGGAACTGCGGTGGTCGCCGCATCGGGACCGGACCCCGCATCTGAACCCCCACGGCGGTTAGGGGATCCGGCCGGCGAGGTTAGGGGGTTAGGGGCTCAACGGATACCCCTGGGGCTCGCTCGGCCGATCCGGCTCTGGTACGAACGGGGGATGTACGTGCTGGGGATCGACATCGGTACCGGAGCCACCCGCGCCGCGGTGTCCCGGCTGGACGGTACCTGGGGCGAACCGCGGCCGGTGGCTCTCGGCACCCGTTCCCGGGCGGTCGCGACCGCGCTCCGGTTGACCGGCGACGGGCAGCTCGTCGAGCCCGGCGACTCCGGCCCGGACCTCGTGCGGGACTTCTTCCGGCGGGTCGGCGACGAGGTCCCCCTGGTCCTCGACGGGCAGCCGTACCTGCCCTCCGCGCTCACCGCGGACCTCGTCGACCTGGTCGTCGGCCGGGTCGAGGCCGTCGAGGGACAGCCGGCGCAGGCCGTCGTGGTGACCGTGCCGGGAACCTGGGGACCGCACCGGACCCGCCTGCTGCACAAGGCGTTGCGGCGGGTGGGCCTGGAGCAGGTGGCGGTGCTGCCCGCGCCGGTCGCCGCGGTCGAGGGGTACCCGGATGGGGACACCGTTGCCGTTTTCTCGCTGGGCGCCACCGACTGCGAGTGCGCGCTGGTCGGCCGGACCGGGGCCGGCGGCTTCGACCTGCTCGCCTGCGCCGAGCCCACCGAGCCCGTCGGTGGTGCCGACTTCGACGACGCGCTCATGGAATGGGTACAGGAGCAGGTCTCCGGGCCGGTCGTGTGCGAGCGTGGCAGCGCCGCCCGGGAGGCGCTGTCAACGGCCAGCTCGACCACGGTCCGCGCGCTGGGACCCGACGGACCGGTGACCCTGGCCGTTTCCCGGGACCAGTTCGAGGAGCTGATCGGGCCGCTGGTCGACGGTACCGTCGACGCCCTGCTGGCGGTGCTCGGATCCGGCCCGGCACCGGCCGGCGTGCGGCTGGTCGGCGGCGCCACGGCGACCCCGCTGGTCCGGCGCCGGATCGAGGAGGTCGTGGCCGCTGCGGTCCGGGTCACGGAGCACCCGGCGGACAGCGTCGCGCTGGGTGCGGCCGCTGCCGCGCGGCGGCTCGTCGACCCGCCCGACGCCATGGCGGCGTACCGGCCGGACGTGGCGGAGGCCGAGTCGCAACTGTCCACTGTGGACCCCGGTGGCGACCTGGCCCTTCCGCCGCCCCGGCCGCCCGTGGTGATCACCGCGCTGGAACCGCCGCGGCGCCGGGGTGCGCGGCGCCTGTAACACCGCGCGGCCGCCGGTCGATGTACCCACGTGATCCGTACCGCCGCGATTCTCGACGACGCTGTCCGGGTGTTGCTCGACCGGGTGCGCGCCGACCCGGCAGGCCCTGTCCAGGTCGGTATCTGCGCGCCGGGCGGGTACGGCAAGAGCACCGTCCTGCGGCAGCTGGCCGAGGTACCCGGCGCCGACCCGGTACGGCTGGTCGACGACGCGCACCGGCTGGACGAGACCGCGGTACGGGAGCTGACCGGGATGGCGCGGGCCGGCCAGCCGCTCGTCGTGGCCTACCGGCCGTGGCCCCGGTCGGCCGCCCTCGACGAGCTGGTCACCGCGCTGTACCGGCGCGGCCGGATCCTCGCGCTGGCACCGTTCGGGCCGGCACAGATCCAGCAGTTGCTGACCGCCTCCGGAGTGCGGGCCGGCGCGCGGCTGGCCGAGCGGCTGGCCACCCTGACCGGCGGGGTACCGGCCCTGGTCACCCGGATGGCGGCGGCGTTGCAGGGCATCGCGGGCGACGTCGACGAGGTACCCGAGGCGGCCATCGCCTGGCTCGGACAGGACCTGGCGGCGCTGGAGCCGCGGGTACAGCTGCTGCTGCTCGCGGACGAGGCGGGCGTGGGGCTGGACACCGACCTGCTCGGCCGGCTGCTCGGCGGGGACGCCGACCTCGCCGGCGAGGTGCTGCAGGCGGCCCGGGCGACCGGGTTGCTCGGCCGCGACGGCGCACCGGTGCCGCTGGTCCAGCGCGCCATCGCCACCCTGGTTCCGATGGAACGCCGCATCGCCGTCCGGCGCCGCCTGGCCGAGCTGCAGCTGGCCCGCGGCGGATCGGTACTGGCCGCGGCCTGCTCGCTGCTCGGCACGGGGGCCGCCGGCCCGGTCATGGCGGCCGCGTTCGAGGCGGCGGCCGGCGAGGCGCTGCCGCGCGAACCGGCCCTGTCCGCCCGGCTCTACGCGGCCGCGGCCGCCGCGGCGGGACCGGCACCGGCCGTCGTGACCCGCTGGGCCCGGGCCGCCGCCCTCGCCGGCGACGTGGACGCCGCGCTGCGCCTCACCGACCAGGTACTGGCGACCGAGTCGGCGGACCGCCCGGACGCGGCCCGGGTCGCCGCCGCGGCCCTCGCGCACCGGGGGCAGCTGGCACACAGCGCCGAGCTGTACCGCTGGTCGGGGTCGGCCACCCTGGCGACCGTCGGGCTGATCGGCACGGGCCGGCTGGCCGAGGTACCCCCGCAGGCGCCGGAACCACCGACGCTGCTGGCCCGGGCGGCGTCGCTGATGGCGCACGGCGTGCGCGAGTCGGTGGCCGGCGACCGGACCGCGGCCCTGGCCGCCCTCGTGCAGGCCGCCGACCTGCTCCAGCCCGCGGGACGCACGGCGCTGCTGCCGGACAGCCCGGCCGCGCTCGCCGCGCTGGTGGCGCTGCACACGGGGGAGTGGGCGGTGGCCGGGTCGGTGCTCGACCGGGCCGCGTCAGCCGGCCTCGGCGGCGGACTGCTGGCGACCCGGCACGTGCTGCTGCGGGCCTGGATGCTGTTGACGCGTGGGCACCTGGCGGGAGTGCGCGAGCTGCTCGCCGCCCTGGACCCCCCCGCGGAGCCGCGCGACCGGTTGTTCTGGGTGGCGCTCGAACTGGGGCTGGCCCGCCGCGAGGGCGACCTGGCGGCGCTGCGCCGCACCTGGGTCAACGCGGGGCAGGCGGTACTTCGCCACCCGGTGGACCTGTTCACCCTGCTGCCGCTCGGCGAGTTCGCGATCTGCGCCGCCCGGCTCGGCGACCACGACCGGATGGCACCGCACCTCGCGGAGGCCGACGCGTTGCTGGCCCGGTTGGACGCACCGGCCCTGTGGACCGCGCCGCTGCGCTGGAGCTCGCTGCACGCGGCGATCATCGCGGAGCGACCCGCCGCCGCGGCGGACCACGCCGCCGCGCTCGCGGCCACCGCGGGCGCCGGTCGGTACTTCCGCGCCATGTCGGTCGCCGCCGAGTGCTGGTTGCAGGTACTGGCCGGCGCGGTCGACGCGGTGCGGGTGGACCGTGCCGCGCGCGGGCTGCACGAGGCCGGGTTGCGTTGGGACGGTGCCCGGCTGGCCGCGCAGGCGGCCGCCCGCACCACCGACCGCAGGGCGATGGTGGCATTGCTGGACTGCGCGCGTACCCTGCAGGACCGGCCGGCGGCCGCCCGCGGGCCGGTCGCCGGCGCCGACCCGGCGGAGCTCAGCGACCGCGAGCGGCAGGTCGCGGTGCTCGTCGTCGCCGGACTGACCTACAAGCAGATCGCCGACCGGCTGTTCATCTCGCCGAAGACCATCGAGCACCACGTCGCACGGATGCGACGCCGGCTGGGCTGCGAGAACCGGGCCGACCTGCTCGCCCGGCTGCGGCACCTGAGTGCCGCGTGAGGTGGACATGCCGTCGTCCGACCGGGCAGACTGCACCCGCACTGTGCCGGCGGGAGGCGGAGGGAGCGCGGCCACTGATGACCGCAGCGGAGGCGGCCGAGGCGGAGCTTGCCCGCCGCGCCGCCGACGGCGACCGGGACGCGGTGGCCGCGCTGATGGCACACATCCGGCCCGGCATCGTCCGGTACTGCCGGGCCAGTCTCGGACCCGTCGCCGGCGCCTTCACCACGGCGGATGACGTGGCGCAAGAGTGCTGTCTGGCCATCCTCCGGGCCCTGCCGCGGTACCGCGACCAGGGGCGGCCGTTCGCCGCGTTCGTCTACACGATCGCGGCGCGGCGGGTCACCGACGCGCAGCGGGCCGCCTCCGGTACCCGGGTCGCGCCCGCCGACAAGCTTCCCGAGCCGGCCGATCGCGCGCCCGGTCCGGAGCAGCGGGCGGTCGCCGGTGATCTGACCCGCCGGCTGTCCCGGCTGCTCGGGTACCTGCCACCGGCCCAGCGGGAGATCATCGTGCTGCGGGTCGCGGTCGGCCTGCCCGCCGAGGAGACCGGCGCGGTGCTCGGCATGTCCGCCGGCGCGGTCCGGGTCGCCCAGTCGCGGGCGCTGGCGCGGCTGCGCAGGCTGGCCCCGGCGGTGCTTGAGGAGGTGCGCACGTGACGCCGCCCGCGCCGGAGCCGGTCGACCTCGCCGTCGTGGCGGCCGACGACGCCCTGCTCGACGCGCTGGGTCGGGGTGCACCGGCGCCCGCGGACGACGAGTTCGCGGGACTGCTCGCCGCCTGGCGCGCCGAGCTGTCCGCGGCCGGCGACCCCGATGCCGGCCGGTCGCCGGCTCCGGACCGCGGTGCCGGCCGGTCGCCGGCTCCGGGTCGGGCTGCCGGCGTTTCCGTCCAGCGGCCCCGGCCCCGGCGCCGGGTCTGGGCCGGCGCGGCCGCCGCGGCGCTGATCCTGCTCGGCGGCGGCCTGATCGCCGGTACCGTGACCGCCACCCCGCACAGTCCACTGTGGCCACTGGCCGCCGCTGTCGACCCCGCGCGCGCCGACGTGTTGACCGCGGACAACAAGCTCGCCGACGCGCGCCGGGCGATCGCGGACGGCCGGTACGCCGACGCGCAGCACCTCGTCGACGAGGCCGCCGCCGTGGTCGCCCGCATCCGGGATCCGCAACAGGCGACCCGGTTGACCGCCGAACTGGCCGACGTGCGCCGGAAACTCAGCGGGGCCCGGTCCGGTACCCACGGCGCACCCGGCCCGACACCGGCACCGGCACCGCAGCCGTCCGCGCCGGTACCGTCGGCGCCGCGTCCCAGCCCGAGCGCACCCGGCAACGGCCTGCCGGTACCCGGTGTCAGCCTCCCCGGTGGCATCCTGCCCAGCCTGCCGCTACCGACACCGTCCGGCGGGATCCTGCCCGGCCTGCCCTGACGCCCGCCGCTCGCATCCGGTTGTTACACGGAGAATGTGCCGAACGGCGATAGTGACGCTACTTGGCACGGTCGGGAGGTTTTGTCGACCTTCGCTGCATGCCGATACTGCTCCTATGGCGACGGAGTTGTTCCGTCGGTTGTTTGCGGAGCTGGTCGGCACGGCGTTGCTCGTCCTGTTCGGCGCCGGCTCCGTAGTCGCAGCACTCCGGCTCGGCCACGGCGCACTCGACTACCCGGCGCTCGGCATGATCGCGTTGGCTTTCGGCCTGGTCATCGCGATCGTGGTCTACGGCTTCGGTACGACCTCGGGGGCACACATCAATCCGGCGGTCAGCATCTCCCTGGCCGCCGTCCGGCGCTTCCCCTGGCGGGAGGTACCGGCGTACGTGGCCGCCCAACTGGTCGGCGCGGTGCTCGGTGCGGTGCTCGTCGTCGCGGTGTTCGGTACCCAGGCGACCCAGCTGGGCGGCGTCGGCTCGACGTCCCTGGCCCCGGGCATCGGGTACGCGCGCGGCGTCGTCGCGGAGGTGATCGGTACCTTCCTCCTGCTCTTCACGATCATGGCGCTCGCCGTCGACCGGCGCGCGCCGCCGGGCTGGGCCGGACTGGTCATCGGCCTTGCGGTGACCACCGACATCCTCATGATCGGTCCGGTCACCGGCGGCTCGATGAACCCGGCCCGCACCTTCGGCCCGTACCTGGTGAACACGCTCTTCGGCGGCACGACGCCATGGGCGGACTTCGGTGTCTACGTGATCGGTCCGCTGATCGGCGGCGTGCTGGGCGCGGTCGGGTACGAACTGGTCGCCCGGCCGGTCCGGGAGGTACCCGCCGAGGCGCCGCAGGGCGCCGAGGGTGAGATCCGCGGTCGACGGGTCAGCAAGGGGCGCGCCGGCGAGGAAGGTCAGGTCACCACCACGAGCGCGGGGTCAGATCCACCGTAACGGGGTCAGATCCACCGTAACGAGGAATGGAGCACACGAGATGCCAGGCAACAAGGCGGTCGTCTACCAGGGACCGGGCAACGTGGCGGTCCAGACCATCGACTACCCGACGTTCGAGATGAAGGACGGCCCCGGCGTCAACAAGGCCAACGTGGGCCGCAGGACACCGCACGGCGCGATCCTCAAGAACATCGCCACCAACATCTGCGGCAGCGACCAGCACATGGTTCGCGGCCGTACCACCGCGCCGGAGGGACTGGTGCTCGGCCACGAGATCACCGGCGAGGTCGTCGAGACCGGGCCGGACGTGGAGTTCATCAAGGTGGGCGACCTGTGCTCGGTACCCTTCAACATCTCCTGCGGCCGGTGCCGCAACTGCAAGGAGCGCAGGACCGGCGTCTGCCTCAACGTGAACCCCGACCGGCCCGGCTCGGCGTACGGCTACGTCGACATGGGCGGCTGGGTCGGCGGCCAGGCCGAGTACGTGATGGTGCCCTACGCCGACTGGAACCTGCTGCGGTTCCCCGACCGGGACCGCGCCATGGACAAGATCCTCGATCTGGCCATGTTGTCCGACATCTTCCCCACGGGGTACCACGGGTGCGTCACCGCGGGCGTCACGACCGGTTCCACCGTGTACGTCGCGGGTGCGGGACCGGTCGGTCTGGCCGCCGCGACGTCGGCGTTCCTGCTCGGTGCCGCTGTCGTGATCGTCGGCGACCTCAACGAGGACCGGTTGGCGCAGGCGCGCAGCTTCGGTTGTGAGACCGTCAACGTGGCCCAGGGCGACCCGCTGGAACAGGTGGAACGGATTCTGGGCCCGGAGTGGTCCGGAATCGGCCAGCCATTGGTCGACGCGGCGGTCGACGCCGTGGGGTTCGAGGCCCACGGGTACGGCCAGGACGCCCAGACCGAGAAGCCGGCGACCGTGCTGAACTCGCTGATGGACCTCACCCGGGCCGGCGGCGCGATCGGGATCCCGGGGCTTTATGTGACCGGTGACCCGGGCGGCGTCGACGACGCGGCGAAGACCGGCTCGCTGTCGCTGCGGCTCGGCCTCGGCTGGGCCAAGTCGCACGCGTTGTACACCGGACAGTGCCCGGTCATGAAGTACAACCGCGAGCTGATGATGGCGATCCTGCACGACCGGGTGCAGATCGCCAGGAACGTCAACGCCACGCCGATTCCGCTCGACCAGGCACCGCAGGGGTACCAGGAGTTCGACCAGGGAGCGGCGCGCAAGTACGTCCTCGATCCGCACAACATTCTCCGCGGCCGCGACAGGTGACCGCCGGGGACCGGTGGGGCCGGGCCGACCGTCGGCCCGGCCCCGCCACCGTCCGCGGGTGACCCCCGGTCATCCGCCGACGAGCAGTCCACTGTCCGACGAGCTGTCCGCGGACTGTCGCGCGAGCGGGGAAGGCAGCAGCAGCTCGACGTTGCGGTCCTCCACGCCGCCGCGCCGCGCGTCGGTGCGGTCCTGCCAGTCGTTCGCCGACAGTTCCCGGGACAGGGCGGCGAGCCGGTCGGTCCGCGTCAGGTCACCCTGCGCGGCGATGGGCCCGCTGTGGTCGACGATCGTGCAGAAGGCCGAGACGGTACCGTCGAGGTTGTCGACGATCTCGATGATCCGCGACTGTTCCGGCCAGTCGATGTGCGCCGCGGTGTTGACCTCCCAGAAGCCGCCACCGATCGGCGAACCGCTGGGCCGGGCGTGTGGCAGGACCTGGTTGCGGTGTGTGTGCCCGTTGACCCAGAGGATCACGTTGGGGTAGCGCAGGAGCAGCTCCCGTACCTCCGGCCCGCCGCTGCGGCCGCTGCCCGCCGGAACGTTGTCCATCGTGCCGATCGTGTGGTGGCTGAAGATGACGAGGTATTTGCCGGCCTTGCCGGGCCGCTCGACGACCGTGCCCGACGGGGACAGCCAACGGCTGCTGGCGGCCTGCAGTTGGGCTTCCAGCCAGGCGAGCTGCGTGGCATCCAGTGAACCGTTGGGGCCACCGGCGCTGTTGACGGTGTCCAGCACGATGCCGCGGACCTGGCCGGCGTCGAAGGTGTAGTACGCGGTCGCGGCCGAGACGTTCGCCGCGGTGAAGCCGTGGCCGACCGGGGTACCGGTGGTGACGAAGTGCTGGGCCACGGTCGTGGCGCGGTCGACGATCCTGCGGTTGGTGTCCGGGGTGACGAACCGCCGGCCGCCCGTGGAAAGCTGCAGCGCGATGGCGGCGGGATCCTGGCGCAGCAGCGCGATGAGGAACTGGACCTGGGTGGACAGCGGCGCGGCGAGGATCGACGGCGGCAGGCTGGTGAGCTTGAGCGGACCGGTCGCGATCTGCTGGAGCAGCGGGCTGGCGGGCACGTTGCCCTGCACGAGCCCGTCGTGGTTTCCGTAGGCCGCGTACCAGGGCAGCCCCAACCCCAGCGCCTGGAACGGCGCGCGGGCGGCGTTGAGCAGACCCGGCACGGTCGGGAAGCCGAACACCGACGTGGGCTGGCCGAAGCCCGTCTCCGGGTGCCAGTAGTACGGGTCCGGCGCCACGTCGTCCATGACGCCCTCGAAGCGGCTGGGGTCTCCGGAGTCCGGCCGGACCTGGTTGCCGTCCAGCAGGTCGATGTACCACCGCAGCTCGTTGAACTGGCAGTTGTCGGTGTTGTCGCCGGTGACGACCGCGAACCGCAGCGGGGCACCGGTGGCCGGACCGCGCCGCACCCGGCGCAGCTGCCCCACCATGGCGTCGCCGACCTGGGCGCTGAGCAGTTCCTGCGGCCGGTACGCGCTGGTGAAGTCGGACAGGCCGGGCAGGCTGCCGTAGGTGTCGAAGAACTCGAACCGCGCCGGGGACTGGACGTCCATCACGTGCACGTCGGTGAGTTGCGCGAAGCAAGTGAGTACCCGGCGGCGCGGCGCCACATGGCTGACCGCACCGGCGAGGTCGCCGCGGAACAGGAACGGCTCGCCGGGCGCGGTGGTCAACCGCGCATAACCGCCGGGACCGGGTGCGCCGCGGACGATGGTCCGCTCCAGCGTGGTACCGCATGCCGACGGCGGCGGCAGCGCGAACGCCGGATCAGCGGCGAACTGCTCCCAACCGCCAGCGGCGGTGATCCCGGCCGCACCAAGCACTCCCTTGAGCATCGTCCGTCTCGTGATCGGCACCGTGGACCTCCTCATCGGCCTGAGTTCTGACCATTTCGCCGCGGCGATCCCCCGCGCAATCACCTGAATGGATCCCAAAGCCGGTCCATTAGCGTGACCCTCGTGGACAGCCAGGGTGGACGATGGTTCGGATGGAACTGCTGTCCGGCACGGTCGATCGCCTTCGGGCGGCGGGCTGCGTGTTCGCCGAGGAGGAGGCCGAGTTGCTGGTCGCCGAGGCGGCCAGTGCGCAGCAGTTGGACCGGCTCGTCGCCCGGCGCGTGCAGGGCATCCCGCTTGAGGTGGTCCTCGGCTGGGCGCGGTTCTGCGGCCTGCGCATCGAGGTCGACGCCGGCGTGTTCGTCCCGCGGCGGCGCACCACGTTCCTCGTCGACCGGGCCGTCGCGGTAGCCGCCGACCGGGCCGTCGCCGTTGCCGTCGCCCGGCCGGGTGCGGTCGTCGTCGATCTGTGCTGCGGTACCGGCGCCGTCGGGGTAGCGGTCGCCGTCGCGGTACCCGGTGTGGTCGTGCACGCCGCCGACATCGACCCCGTCGCGGTGGCGTGCGCGCGCCGCAACCTCGCCCGGGTGGGCGGCCACGCCTACTGCGGCGACCTCTACGACGCACTGCCCGCCGAGTTGCGCGGCAGGATCGACCTGCTGCTCGTGAACGCCCCGTACGTTCCCACGGACGAGATCGCGCTGATGCCACCGGAGGCCCGCGACCACGAGCCCCGTCAGGCCCTCGACGGCGGGCCGGACGGCGTCGCGATCCACCGCCGGGTGGCGGGCTCGGCGGCCCGGTGGCTGCGGCCGGGCGGGTACCTTCTGATCGAGAGCAGCCGGCACCAGGCGCCGCTCACCGCGCAGGCGATGCGGGAGGGCGGCCTGGACCCGCAGGTGGACCGGTCGGAGGAGTACGACTCGACCGTCGTGACCGGAACCCGCCCGCGGACCAGATAACGATTCGGTAAATGCATGCTCACCGGCTTCTCATGCCGATCTGTTGGTGCGAGGGCGAGGTGCATTCCGAGGCCGCATACAACCACATGCTCGCCGAGAGCGGCTTCGGGCGACGAGTTCGAGCGGGCGTGGCTGGACGCTGACGGGGACCTCGCCGCCGAGCCGGCGAGCCTGCACCGGACACTGCTGCGCAGTTCGACCGAGTCCGGCGTGTACTTCATCGTCAGCGACTGGGTCGACGAGGACGGGTTCCGCGCCTTCGAGGACAGCGCCGTGCACCTGGCCCACCGGGCGAAGCTGCACCCGTACCGCTCGTCCGGATCGTTCACGACGATGCATGTGGTGCATGCGCTGGAGGCGGTGGGGGCGCGGACGGTGAGTGTGCAGGCGGTGCGGTCGTTTGCGTCGGCGGAGGGTGTGGGGGTGCGGGAGGCGACTCTGGCTGTGCTTGCCGGGCGGGTGGATGACTTGCTGGTGGCTTCGGATTTCGGGTTTCGGGTGTGGTTGCGGGCGGCGCGGCGGTGGGGGTTGGCGGATCGGCTGGTAAGACATGTGACGGCGGGCCGGTTGTTGGCGAGTGATGCGCGGGCGGCGGATGCGTTGCGGGAGGTGGGGTGTTCGGAGATTTGGTCGACGGCGGCGGGGTCGACCGAGGAGTTGGTGCGGTATTTGTTGGGGCATCGGCAGGTGGGTCGGCGGGTTGTGGTGCAGGGCGATGGGGTGTCGGTGGCCGAGTGGTGTCATGCGTTGCGTGGTGCTGGTGCCGAGGTGGTGGAGGTGCAGACGTTTCGGTTCGCTCCGCCGGTGCATGCGGATTTGTTGCGGCGGTTGGCTGATCAGGTGGTCAACCGGCAGGTGGATGCGGTGGCGTTTACCGCGGCGCCGGCGGTGGTTCACCTGCTGGCGCAGGCGGTGGCCGATCGTCGTCGGGATGCGTTGCTCAACGCGTTGGCCGATGAGGTGCCGGCGTTGTGTGTGGGGTCGTTGACCGCTGCTCCGCTGGCCGGGGCGGGGGTGCCGGTGCTGGTGGCGGCCCGGCCGTATCTGGAGGAGTTGGTGGCCGTCGCCCGGGAGCAGGTGCCGGTGCGGGCGGTGCGGTTGGCCGCCGGCGGGTATCGGATGGAGGTGCGTGGGCAGGCGGTGGTGCTCAATGACGAGTTGATCCCGGTGCCGCCGGGCCCGATCGCCGTGTTGCGTGCGTCGGCCCGGAACCCGGGCCGGGTGTTGTCCTGCGCGGAGATCCGCCGGGCCACCCCGAACTGGGCCGCGGTCGATGACCACGCCATCGAACAGGCCGTGTCCCGGCTGCGCCGCACCCTGCACCACGGCGACCTGATCCAGACCGTCATGCGCCGCGGATACCGGCTCGTCGGCTGACCTCCTTACTTCACCCCACCCGCGGTGAGTCCCTCGACAATTCGGCGCTGGAAAAGCAGTACCGCGATAACCAACGGAATTGTCACCACGACACCGGCCGCCATTTGCGTACCGTACGGCTGCTGGAACTGGTACTGCCCGGTGAACTGCGAAACAATGACGTTCGCCGTCTTGTATTCGCTCTTGTTCACCACGCTGACCGCGATGATGAACTCGTTCCACGCCGCGATGAACACGAGGATCGCGGTGGTGAACACGCCCGGCGCCGCAAGCGGCAGGATGATCCTGCGGAACGCCTGGGCCGGGGTGCAGCCGTCGATCTGCGCGGCCTCCTCCAACTCGAACGGCATCTGCTTGAAGAACGCGGTGAGCAGCCAGATCGCCGTCGGCAGGGCGAAGCTCAGGCTGGGGATGATCATCGCCTGGTACGTGTTGATCCAGCCGATGTTGGTCCACAGCTGAAGGATCGGAACCACGACCGCGATACCGGGGAACATCGAGGTCGCGATGATCGCGGCCAGTGTCGCACCCTTGCCGCGGAAGTCCAGCCGGGCCAGCGCGTATGCCGCCGTGATGCCGATGACCAGCGTGATGATCGTCGTGCTGCCGGCCACGATCAGGCTGTTGAGCAGGCCGCGAGCGAACCCGTTGCTGGGCGAGAACGCCGCCTTCAGGTTGTCCAGGGAGGCCGGGATCGGCAGCAGCGAGTTGGAGAACTGGTCGGAGGGCCGGCGTAATGCGGAGACGACCATCCAGTAGAACGGCGCCAGGCAGTACACCACGATGACCGCGATGCCCACGTAGTACCAGGGACTCGAATCGCCGATGCGGCTGCGCTTGCGCTTCTCACCCGCGGCGATCTTGCCGACCGGCTTGTCGGTGACCGGCGGTGCCGGCATCGTCTGGCTCATCGTCCACCTCCAACGCCGCGGCCGACGATGTCGGCACCGAGCAACCGGACAAAGGCGTACGCCACCACAGCCACGTACGCGAACAGCACGGTCGCGTAGGCGGCTGCCGGGCCGAAGTGCAGGTTGCTCATGTCGTTGTACGCCAGCAGCGACAGCGTCTGCGTCGACTTCTTCTGCGGTCCGATGAGCACGAACGGCAGGTCGAACATGCGCAGCACGTCGAGCATGCGGAACAGCACGGCGACCACCAGCGCCGGTTTCACCAGCGGCAGCGTGATCCGCCAGAACGTCCGCCAGGCGCTGGAACCGTCGACCTTCGCCGCCTCGTACACCTCGGCCGGGATGATCTGCAACCCGGCGAGCACGAGCAGCCCGATGAACGGCGCGGTCTTCCAGGTGTCCGCGATCACCACCGCGAGCCAGGCCTGGAAGCCCTCGGTGGTCCACAGGATGTTCGCGCGCAGGAGGTCGTTGGCGACCCCGTCGGCCGAGAAGATCCACCGCCACAGCAGCGCGGACATGGCCGTCGGGATGGCCCAGGGGACCAGGATGCTGGCCCGGACCAGGCCCCGGCCGCGGAAGGCCTTGTTCATCACCAGCGCCATGCAGACGCCGATGGTGGTCTCGATGATGACGGTGACGATGGTGAACGTCGTGGTGTTCCAGAACGCGTTGCGGAACGCCGCGGCGGTGTCGCCCCGGAAGATGTCGATGTAGTTGGCGAGCGAGAAGACCGAGCTGTGGGTGACGAGGCCGGTGTCCGGGTCGACGCCGTCGACCGTCTTGATGAACGACAGCCGCAGCGCCGAGACGATCGGGTAGCCGATCACCAGCAGGAGGATCAGCAGCGAGGGGGACAGCAGCAGCGCGGCGAAGCTGGCTACCCCCGCACGCCGGCCGGGTGGGCGACCCGGTTTGGTTTCCGGGGTGGTCGGTACGTCGACCGAGGTCGTCGTGGTCACGGGAGACCTCCTTGCACGGGGGGTACCCGGGGCCGGGGGATCGGCCCCCGGCCCCGGCAAAAGCGCTACTTGCCGATAATCGAGGTCAACTTGTCCTGCATGTCCTTCAGTGCGTCGTCGGTCGTCTTCTGGCCGGTCAGCGCCGCGTACGCGTCCTCCTGGATGGCGGTGGTGGCGTCACCGTACTTCACCACGCGCGGGCGGGCCACCGCATCGTTCACCGAGGCCTTGAGGATCGGCAGGTACGGGAACTGCTTGATCAGCTCCGGGTCGTCGTACAGCTCGGAGTACACCGGCGCCTCGGAGGTCTTCTGCAGGTGCAGCTTCTCCTCGGGCTCGCTGGTGAGGAACTGGATGAAGGCCAGCGCGCTGCCCTTGTTCTTGGCGAACTTGCTGATCGCCAGGTTGTGCCCGCCCAGGCTGGACTTGCCGGCACCGCTCAGGCCGGGCAGCGCCGCGACCGCGAACTTGCCGGTCACCTTGCTGGACCCGTCGGTCGCGCTCGCCAGCTTGTACTGGTACGGCCACTGGCGGTGGAAGATCAGCTTGCCGTCCTGGAACGCCCGGCGGCCTTCCTCCTCCTTGTAGGTGATCGCGTCCTTCGGGATCACCCCGGTCTTGAAGCCGTTGACCAGGAAGTCCAGGCCCTTCTTGGCCTCGGGGCTGTTCACCACCGGCTTGCCCGAGTCGTCGACGACCTTGCCGCCCGCCGAGTCGACCGCCTCGCTGAAGTTGACCGTGAGGCCCTCGTACTTCTCGAACTGGCCGGCGTAGCAGCCGACGCCCGGGTTGCTCGCCTGCACCTTCTTGCAGTCTGCGGCCAGGTCGTCCCAGGACGCCGGCGGCGAGCTGATTCCGGCCGCGTCGAGCAGGTCCTTGCGGTAGTACAGCATGCCGCCGTCGGTCAGGTACGGCGCCGCATACAGCTTGTTGAAGTACTGCCCGG
This sequence comes from Actinomycetota bacterium, assembly GCA_005885555.1. Classification (GTDB taxonomy): domain Bacteria; phylum Actinomycetota; class Actinomycetes; order Mycobacteriales; family Micromonosporaceae; genus AC-43. Next base: position 189,610 of record VAWN01000033.1, on the reverse strand, counting down.
TCGAGGCCGGACCCTTGAGGATCTTGTCGAGCGGGAACTTGTCGGCGGGCAGCTGCTCGATCCAGCCGTTGGCCGCGAACTCGGCCGTCCACACCACGTCGACGTTGAGAATCGTGTACGCGTCGGACTTCGTCTGCGCGTTCTGAATCATCTGCTGACGCTGCTGGTCGGCGCTCTCCGGCAGTTCGATCAGGCGGACCTGCTCGCTGGCGTGCGCCGAGTTCCACTTGTCCAGCGCCGACTGGAGGTACCCGGAGGTGTCCTTACCGGTCGCGAGAGTTATGGGGCCTTTAGCGTCGAATGTACCCGCTGCCGGCGTGCTGCCGCTCTTGCTGCCACCACCGCAGGCGCCGAGGGTCAGGACGACTCCCAGAGCACCTGCTATCACCGACACCGCTGAGGCTCGTCGACCTCGCATCACAGCTCCCCTCCGCGGCGCATTTCTTGCGTCGCTAACCGCGTCGCGCGGTCTCAGCGACCCGGCTCATACCGGATCGCAGCCGGCCCGCGACGGTCTGGAGTGTTGATCGTTGCCAGTATCCAATCCCTGATGTGGCACAGGTGCAACCATCGTTACCGCACCGACACATTGCTCACCATGTCCGGAACGGTAAACAAACCTGGTCGTTACCTGCACTTCGTCAGGTGAGATCGACAACCAGCGTGTGGTGGCCGCTCCGGCCGGCGTCGACCACGACCTCGGTACCGCGAGCGGAAGTCACCAGCCGGTACCCGACCGGGTGACCGTCGAGCCGGACATCCGCCACGGTCGACCCGGCCGGCAGCACGGCACCCAGCGCCAGCCGCACGCCCAGCCGGGCGGCCACCTCGACGCGCAGTACCCGTCCGGACGCCGTCGCGGTCACGTCCACCGCGCCGCCGCCCAGCCGGATGTCCGCACCGGCGATCCGCTGCTGGCCCGGCGGTACCTGCGGGACGACCGCCAGCCGGCCCTGCCCGAGATCCGGGTCGACACCGAGCTGCTGGTGCACCACCGGCCAGAGCACGCCGTAGGTGCCCCACGCCTGCAGGACGCTGGACCGGCTGAGGAAGTCGTGGTCGATGTTGGCCGGGAAGTCCGGCGACGGTGCGATCTCCGGCATGGCGCCGGGGAACTCCCACACCGACGGGTCCAGCTGGATGCGGGCGTTGCCGGTGGTGTAGAACCGTTGCGCGCCCAGCCGGCCGTAGTTGCCCTCGGCGACCGCCATCACGGCCGTGTTCAGCGAGAACGTCTCCCGGTCGGACTGCACCGCGGAGACCACGCTGTCGCAGCTGGGCCCCTTGTTGCCGGCCGGGTCGGAGGTCGGTCCGGTACCGGTGTGGAACAGCCCGAACGTGCCGTTGTAGCAGTCCCGCTCCCGCTGGGCCAGAGCGACCTGCGCGTGCGCCGGATCCGCCAGCGGACCGCCGGGCAGCTCCGCCTCCATCGGCGTGAGCCCGATCCAGTGCCGCTGGAACAGCTTGACGTCGCCCGGGTCCATCAGCGAATCGGCGTACCCGTTCGCGTCGCCCCCGTACCACCACGCCTGCTCGAACCGTGCCTGGCGCTGGGCGGCCTGGGCGCGCGCCCACGTCGCGGTACCCGTGTCGCCGCGGCTGGCCGCGAGGTCCGCGAGGTCGAGCAGCCCGCGGATCGTGTACACGGTCACGTCGAGCTTCTCCTGGCCCATGCCCGGCCGCTCGACGTTGCCCGAACCCTCCGGCCAGCCGTCGTGGTCGGCGTCCAGGCCGGTGACGAAGCGCATGGCACGCACCGAGAAGTCGTACAGCTCGTCGCGGAACCGGTTGTCCCCGGTCCACCGCCAGACCAGCGCGACGGCGCTGGGGAACTTGGCGCTCTCGTCGGTGTTGCCGGCATCGGCGTTGGTGCCGAAGTACACCTGGCCGTCCGGGGTCACCTCGTGGACCACCTTGCCGGAGTGGTTGTTGACGATCTCGCTGACGTCGCGCAGCGCGCGCAGGTGGTTCTCGATCGCGGTGAACTGGCCGGCCGCGACCGCGGCGAACGCGGTGTACTCGCCGTCCGTGGCGAACAGCCACGGGTAGTCCGGCCAGCCGGCGCCGATCCAGCGGATCGACGGTACCGTGCCGGCCGGCGGCGGGTAGTCCATGCCCTGGTGGCTGGCGAACACGTGCAGGTCCTGGGCGCTCTGCACGGAGTCGGCCAGGTTCTGCTTGGACCACTCGACGCTGCGCGCGAGCAGCGGGTCGCCGGGCAGGTCCACCCGGGTACGGGCGGCGACCGCGGCCCGCGCGGCGAGCTTGGCCGCCAGTGCGCCGGCCGGGTCACGCAGCGCCCCGTTCAGCTCCGCGTAGGCCGGCCCGAGTCCCTTGTCCGACCCGGCGACCGCGAACCACACGGTCCGCTGGCCGTGGGCGAGGTCCAGGCGATAGGTCAGCTGGCCACCGGTACCCCTGCCGTAGGGGCCGTCGTCGCACCGTGGCGGCGCCGGGTCGCTCGCCGGGCACACCACGGCCGGGTCCTGCGGCCCGCGCATCGCGGGGCCGAGCTGGTGTGCGTCCGGGCGCAGGCTGCTGCCCACGGTGGCCGCCCAGTCGTGCGCCGGCGCGCCCGCCACCGGCGGCGTGCCGGCCTCCCGGAAGACCAGGTTGCGGCCGTCGAAGGAGCCGGTGTCCGGCAGGTTGAAGGTCGCCTGGCTCGGCGTGCTGAAACCCCACGGGTACGCCGACATGAGGTCGGAGTGCGCGTCGACGGTCAGCGTCACCCTGGGCGGGCCGCCGGAGAAGGTCAGGCCGACCAGCGCCGCCCGGCCGCCGTCGGGCGCCAGGTCCACCCGGCTCACCTTCAGGCCGTGCGGAGCGGCCAGGTCCATCCGGACGTACCCGGTGCCGCTGGTGAACCGCGTCGCCGTCAGCCACTGCCCGTCGGCGGCGAACCAGAGCCCGTCGAGCAGCTTGATCGGCGGCGTCCAGAACCCGCCCATCTCGCCGCGGATGTGCCAGCCGGTGGCCGGATAGCTGGCGTCGGCGGCGCCGACCTCGTAGAAGTGGTCGCCGGTGACGACGAAGCGCCGGTCGGCGAGCCGGGTGCTGGTGGTGAGAGTTGCGGATCCGGGCACGGCCGCCGCGGGGACGGCGGTGCCGAATCCTGCCGCGGCCACGACCGCGACGCCGATCGCGAGAAGTCGACGCATGACAGCAGCCCCTTTGCTGAGTCCTCCCCTCAGGCTGGTACCGGTCGATGCGCTCGGCAACCGGAGCGCTACGTCTCCGGATGCCATGAACCGGTGGAGCGGGCAATCCGTGTGCACCGCATGACCCGCTCGCGCACCCCCGCCCTGGCCCTCACCGCAGCCGCTGGCCTCGCGTTCCTGGCGGGCTGCGCGGGTGCCGGATCCACCGGTACCGATCCGACCGGCCCGGCCGCGGTCACGCTGACCGCCACCACGGTCGGCGATCTCGGTACCGTCGTGACCGACGCCAGCGGCATGACGCTCTACCGCTTCGACCAGGACCGCAACTCGCCACCGGCGACCAACTGCACCGGTTCCTGCACGATCGCGTGGCCGCCGGTGCTGGCCACGTCGTCGAACGTCGCGCTGTCCGGAGTGGACCGGTCGCTCGTCGGTACCGTGACCCGCCCCGACGGCAACCGCCAGGTCACCATCGCCGGCTGGCCGGTGTACCGCTTCGCCCAGGACACCGCGCCCGGCCAGGCCAACGGCCAGGGCATGAGCGGCACCTGGTTCGCGGTGACCCCGCAGGGCGGCAAGGCGGCCGGGCCGCCACCCGGCGCGGTGACGTACGGCGGCGGCTACTGATCCCACAGACCCCGCCGGGTGGGTGCGCGAGGCCACGACCCGTGCCCGCCCGGCGGCCTCCAATGAAAGGACCAGCTCATGACCGCCGCTGTGGCGATCCGGCTGCCGCTTCCGGTGGGGCGGGTGCCGTCCCTGCCCGATCATCTGGTAAGCAGTACGGCAGGCCGAGCGTCGCGTCCGGGGAGGGCCGTGGTGAGCATCGCTGACCTGGGCTCGCGACGTCGGCGCGAGTCCAGCGACGAAGCGCTGATCCGTACCCTCTACCACGAGCACGGCCGGGCGCTGCTCGCCTACGCGACCCGGCTCACCGGCGACCGCGCCGCCGCCGAGGACGTCGTACAGGAGACCCTGATCCGGGCGTGGAAGCACGCGGAGTCCATGGTCAACGAGAAGGGTTCGGTGCGCGGCTGGCTGCTCACGGTGGCCCGCAACATCATCACCGACCGGGTACGCGCCCGGGCGGCGCGGCCGCAGGAGGTGGCCGAGTCGCCGACCACGCCGCCCATCGAGCGCGACCACGCCCAGGGCGTCGTGGACTCGATGACCGTCCTCGGCGCGCTGGACCAGCTCTCGCCGGAGCACCGGGAGGTGCTGGTCGAGATGTACTACCGGGGCCGGACGGTACAGGAGATCTCGGCGGCGCTGGGCGTGCCGCCCGGTACCGTCAAGTCCCGCTCCTACTACGCCCTGCGCGCGATGCGCGCGGCGATGAGCGGTGGCGGCACCCTGGGCGGCGGCAACCTGAAGGCGGTGACGTGATGGAGCACGACCGTTCCTCGCTCGCCGCCTACGCGCTGGGCGCGCTGGATCCCGAGGAGGCGCGGATGGTGGACGCGCACGTCGCGGACTGCGCCGAATGCCGGGCGGAGCTCCGCGAGCTGTCCGAACTGGAGGCGGCGCTGGGCGAGGTACCCCCGGAGGCGTTCCTCGACGGCCCGCCGGAGGGTGGTGACCTGCTGCTGCAGCGCACCCTGCGCCGGGTGCGCACCGAGCGGACCCGCGCCGAGCGGCCGCGCCGGCTGCTGGTGGCCGCGGGCGTGGCCGGGCTGCTGGCCGCGACGCTTGTCGGCGGTACCCTGCTGGGCCGCGCGACGGCCCCGGCGCCGCAGGCCGGCGGCGTGGGTACCCCCAGCCCCACCGCGCCGGCGACGAGCTCTGTCGTTCCCGGGCCGAGCAGCCGCGTCTTCGCGGCCAGCGACCCGGCGACCGGCGCCTCGATGACGGTGGCGCTGACCCCGGCCGCCGGCTGGGTCCGCGTGCACGTGAAGGCCGACGGCATCAAGGCCGGCCAGAAGTGCCGGCTGCAGGTCGTCGACAAGCGCGGCACGGTGACGCCGGCGGGCAGCTGGCTGGTCTCGCCGGTGGGGGAGAAGCAGGGCACGGTGCTGGACGGTGCCGCCCTGGTCGCGCCCGCCGACGTCGCCTCGGTCGACGTAGTGACCTTCGCCGGCCAGAGGCTGGTCTCGGTGCCGGTGACCTGACGCGGGTCAGCGCTTCTTGTTGCCGCTGCCGAACAGGCGCCGGATCGCCCAGTACAGCAGCAGCACCCCGATGACCAGCCCGGTCAGCTTGACGAACGGCAGGTCACCGGAGCCTTGCGCGAGCACCGCCTGGGCGAGCATGCCCCGACTGTAGTTGTCCCCCGAGATCTTGGACGCCTGCACCCGCCGCGAGGGGTGCTCGCGTCCAAGATCTCCGCGTCGGGCGCTCCGCGGCGTCGGGCGCTCCGCCTCGACCGGATAGCTCCGCCCGGATCGGGGTGCCGGGTTGCACCCGCCGGCCGGTAGGGCAAGCTAGAGGGGATGCGCCCGACCGACCCGCCCGCCGAAGTGCCCACCCCGACCCCGGCCCGCACGGCGCGTCCTGCCCGACTTGCCCAGATCGATGTCCTGCGGCTGCTTATCTGCGCATCGGTGGTGGCGACGCACGTGGTCGGCAACGCCAACCCGCTCACCTCGGTCGCCCCGAACGCGGTGGTCAACCTGCTGCACTACACGCGGCAGGGGTTCTTCTTCATCAGCGCGCTGGTGCTGGTGCACGCGCACAGCGGGCGCAAGGGCAACCTGCGCAAGCGGGTCAGCGTACTCGGGGTGCCGTATCTGGTCTGGAGCACGGTCTACGCGGTGATCGGGCTGTTCCTCGCGTTCTCCTGGTGGTCGGCACGCCGGCTGCCGTGGACCTGGCTGGTCGGGCTGATCCAGGGCACCGACGGGTACCACATGTACTTCCTGCTGGTCAGCGTCGAGTTCGCGGTGGTCTTCCCGCTGTTCCTCAAGCTGCTGCACCACGGCCTGCTCCTGGCCGTCTCCGGCCTGGTCGAGCTGGGCCTGATGGCGCTGTACCACTACGTGTACCTGCCCGACGGCTGGTGGCGTTCGGTGGCGGGGGAGTCGAGCCTGACCGCATACCAGTTCTGGGTGATCGCCGGCGGCGTCGCCGCGCTGCACTTCGACCGGTTCCACGCCTGGTTGACCGGGCACCGGCTGCTGGTCTGGTCGGCGCTGGTGCTGGTCTGCACCGCAGCCACCGCGATCTACCTGGCCGACGTGGCGCGGGGGGAGACGCCGGAGTACGCCAGCCGCTCGTTGCAGCCGGTGACGGTACCGTTGTCGCTCGCCGCGATCGGCGCGTTCTACCTGCTGTCGGTGCGGATCGCGGCGATCCGGCAGCCGGCTGCCCGGCGGATGATCGACTTCGGCACCTACCTGTCGTTCGGTATCTACCTCAGCCACCCGGCGCTGCTGTTCGGCCTGCTGTACCTGCAGAAGCTGCTGCCCGCCGCGGTGGCGCGGCAGGCGGTCGCGGTGACGCTGGTCATGCTCGTCGTCGACTTCGCGCTGGCGGTGCTGGCCGCTGCGCTGTTCAGTCGGACGAGGTGGAGTAAGGGCCTGGTCGGACGCCCGCGAAGGCGTGCCGGTGCGGCCGCCGATGCGAGCCGGTCGCCCCAGGTGGCCGAACCGGCTCCGGCGCCGGCCGGGGAACCGGCACCGGCCGCGGCTCCGAGTTGAGCGCCTCGTCCGCGGCGGCGCTGTCCGCCGGGTCGATCACCAGCGCCCACAGCGCGATCGCGACCTGCGCCGCGGTCGGGCGGTCTTCGGGGCGCTTGGCCATGCAGGCCCGGCAGACCTCCGCGATCGAGCGGGGCAGGCCGGGTACCAGCAGGACCGGCGTCGGCGCCATGTGGCGCATCCGGGCCGCGTGTAACTGGGCCTCCGGCGACGAGGTCTGGTATGGCGAGCTGCCGGTCAGCATCTGGTACAGCAGCACACCCAGCGCGTAGACGTCGTCGGCCGGCCCGACCGCGCTGTTCACCCGGCGGCTGGGCAGCGGCTGCGCGGCGGCCAGCGCCGAGGTCGCCTCGACCGTGATCGCCTCACCGAAGTCGATGATCTTCGGTCCGGAGTCGGTCATCATGATGTTTGCCGGGGTCAGGTCGCGGTGCACCACGCCGCGCCGGTGCGCGATGGCCAGCACGTCGGCGACGGTCGCCGCCACCTGTACCGCCTCCGGCCAGGGCAGCGCACCGCCGGCGAGCCGGCCGGCCAGCATCGCGCCGGACAGCAGCTCCATCGCGACGTAGGGCACCACCCGGCCGTCGGGCAGCTGCGCATCGCCGAAGTCGTACACCTGCGGGACGCTCGGATGCCGCAGCCGGGTCGTGATCAACGCCTCCTGGCGTACCCGTTGCCGTGCGTATTCGTCGTCGGCGAAGTCGGGTGCGAGCAGCTTGATCGCCGTGCGGCTGCCCCGGTGCGTATCGATGGCCTGGTATACGACGGAGACGCCGCCGTAACCGACCGGGCCGATGAGGACGTACCGACCAACGATGGCCGTGCCCATCCACAACGACAGCATCGGGCCACTATTTCGTACCCCGAGTAGGCGGAGCAAGTGGCCACGCATCAACCGTGCCAAGGTTTTGCCCGCCGGTAACCCGCGGAGCGCCCTCCCACCCGGCGGGAGACCGGTCCGGCAGTTCGGGCAGCAGCACCCGGAACGTCGCACCGGCGCCGGGGCGGGTACGCAGCTCCACCCGACCACCGTGCGCGACGACGATCGCGGCCACGATCGCCAGCCCGAGACCGGCGCCGCCACTGGCCCGCTGCCGGCTGGCGTCGGCACGGTACAGCCGCTCGAAGACCCGGTCGGCCTGGTCGGCGGGCAGCCCCGGGCCGGTGTCGGTGACCTCAAGCAGGCCGGTCGGGGTACCCGGCGGCGGACCGGTACCCACGAACGCCGTCGGCGGGCCGGCGCCGTCACCCGTGCACCGCCCCACCCGTACCGTGATCCGGGTGTCCGGCGGCGTGTGGTGCAGTGCGTTGGCGACCAGGTTGGTGACCACCTGCCGCAGCCGCGCCTCGTCCCCGGCGACGGTCACCGGCCCGGCGCCGGACAGCGGATCGTCGCAGTCCAGGATCACCGGCCGGCCGGGTACCCGGGCGTGCGCGTCGCGCACCGCGTCGGCTGCGATGGACAGCAGGTCCACCGGGTGCCGGTCCAGCGGCCGCTCCTCGTCCAGCCGGGCCAGCAGCATCAGGTCGGTGACCAGGACCCGCATCCGGTCGGCCTCGGCCTCGATCCGGGCCATCGCCTCGTCGAGGGCCGGACCGGGCGGGGTACCGCCGCGGCGGTACAGCTCGGCGAAGCCCTGGATCGAGGTCAGCGGCGTGCGCAGCTCGTGGGAGGCGTCCGCGAGGAACTGGCGCAGCCGCTGCTCGGAGGCGGTACGGGCGGCGAGCGCCGACTCGATCCGCGCGAGCATCGCGTTGAACGCCAGCCCCAGCCGGCCGGCTTCGGTGTGCGGATCGACGTTCTCCACCCGCCGGGCCAGGTCACCGGCGGCGATGTGCTGGGCGGTGTCCTCCATCGCGGTCAGCGGCGCGAGCCCGAGCCGGACCACCGTCGCCGCGGCCAGGGCGAGCAGCAGCAGCATCAGCAGGAGTACCGCGCCGTCGATACCCAGCAGCGTGCGCTGCGTGCTGTCCAGCTGGCGCAGCGACACCGCCACGGCGACGATGCCGCCGGTACCGGTGGCGCTGATCCGGTGGATGACGACCACCCGCCACGGGTCGCCACCGGCCCGGTCTCCGGCGGTGAACGGGGCACCGTCCGCGCGCGCGGACAGCTCGGCGAACGGGCCCAGGTCGGGACCGGGCCCCGCGGTGTCCCCGGTGACGCGGTCCACCGTGCCGCCCGCGTCGTAGAAGGTGATGCGCACGTCCGGGCCGGGGTTGAACGGCCGGCGTACCGGCGGGTCGAGCTCCCGGCCCGCCGGCGTCCGGGCGTAGGCCCGTGCGCCCTGCGACAGGTCGCGGTCCACGCCGGCGAGCAGGCTGGACCGCAGCTGCACCAGGCTGGCGGCGTCGGCCAGCACCAGGGCGGTACCGGCCAGCAGCGCGATCGCCACGACCAGGCGGGTCCGCAGGGTCCAGCGGCGCCAGGGTCGGGGAACGCGGCGGATCACTCGACGTCGCCCCGGGGCATCCGTAAGGCGTACCCGACGCCGCGCACCGTGTGGATCAACGGCGGGCCGGAGCTGTCGATCTTGCGGCGCAGGTAGTACACGTACGACTCGACGATGCGACCCTCGCCGCCGAAGTCGTAGCTCCACACCCGGTCAAGGATCTGCGCCTTGCTCACCACCCGGCCGGCGTTGGTCAGCAGGTACCGCAGCAGCTTGAACTCGGTCGGGGACAGCTCGATCAGCCGCCCCGAGCGGCGTACCTCGTGCGCGTCCTCGTTGAGCTCCAGGTCGGCGTACCGCAGCACGGCCGGCTCGACCGGCGCCGGTTCCAGCTGGCAGCGGCGCAGGATCGCGCGGATGCGCAGGACGACCTCTTCCAGGCTGAACGGCTTGGTCACGTAGTCGTCGCCACCGACGGTGAGCCCGGAGATGCGGTCCTCGACGGCGTCCCGGGCGGTCAGGAACAGCACCGGCACCGCCCGCCCGTCGGCGCGCAGCCGCCGGGCCACCTCGAACCCGTCCAGATCGGGCAGCATCACGTCGAGCACCACCAGATCCGGCTGGAAATCCGCGGCGGCCTTCAACGCCCCGGCGCCGTCGGCGGCGCAGTGGACCTGGAAGTCGACGAGCCGCAGCGTCGCCGTGAGCAGCGCCGAGATGCTCGGCTCGTCGTCCACCACGAGAACCCTGGTCGGTCGACCCACCGCGCTACCTCCCACCTCCGACGCACATCTCCGCAGCTTGTTCTACCGGCTCAGGCTGACAGTTGGCTGGGAAGCGGCTGGAACGTGGCGGTCAGTTGCGAACGTGGCGGTCAGTTGCGAACGTGGCGGTCGGTTGCGGCGCAGGTCCGGTACCGCGACACCGGGGACGGTTCAGTGACCGGGCCGGTGGTGGCTGACCGCCGGGTTGCCGGTACCGGCGTGGTCGAGCAGTTCGTCGCCGCGCCGCTGCACGGTACCCGCGGCCATGGTGGCCACGACGAGCAGCGCGACCAGCACGAACAGCGGTGCCACCCGCTGCCGCGGCGGCGGTTCGAGCAGCGCCCTGACCCGGCCGGGTACGTCGCCGCCGACCGCGGGAAGCGGTACCCCGGCCACCGGCGCGGCCCGGATCAGGAGCGCGGTCCGGGCCAGCGTCCGGGCGACCAGCCGGCGGTCGGCCACGGCGCGGGCGGCGTCCTCGTCGGCCCACCGCTCGACGGTGTGCCGGACCGCGCGCGCGGTCGGGGTGAGCATCGGGTTCGCCGCGGCGGCCAGCTCGGCCACCAGCAGCCAGCAGGCGTGCCGGTGCGCGAGGTGCGCGGTCTCGTGGGCGAGCAGCGCCCGCCGCTCGTCGGCGTTCAGGGCGCGCAGCAGGCCCCGGGTCACCACGATCCGGCCGCGCGCGCCCGGGGTGGCGAACGCGTCCGGCCGGTCGTTGTCCAGTACCACCAGCGATCCCGGCACGCCGACCCCGCGGCAGCTCTGCCGGACCGCGAGCAACAGCCGCAGCCGGCGGGTACCGCACGCCGCCGCCCGGCCGACGGACAGCACCGCGAGCACCGTCGCGCCGATGGCGATCACCCGGGGGATCGGGCTGTCGTCGCGCAGCTGCTCGGCGGACCACTGCCCGTACCGGCTGACCGGACCGAGCTGCGCCACCCAGGTGAAGGCGACCGCACCCAGTACCCACACGCCGGTGGCGGCCACGACGAGGCTCGCCGGCACCACGACCCGGGTCGCCGCGGCCGGTGGCAACCGGCGCGCCAGGCGCGGACCGGCCACCGCGAACGCCACGATGACCAGGCACGCCACCACGGTCGCGGTGCCCATGCCGGCGCTCATCGTTCCTCCTCGGCGTGCCGCAGCAGCTCGATGAGCAGGTGTTCGTCGTCGTCGGAGAGCACACCCACGAACCGGGACAGTACCGCCGCGCGGTCGTCTCCGGCGTCCAGCAGTCGCTGCATCTGTCGCGCGGTCACCTCGGCTTCGTCGCGTACCGCACTGTAGGCATACGCCCGGCCGACCCGCTCCCGGGTGACCAGCCCCTTGTCGGACAGCCGGGCCAGCACCGTCATGACGGTCGTGTATGCGAGGTCGCCGCCGAGCTGGTCACGTACCTGCGCAGGCGTCATAGGGGCGGGTGAGGCCGCGAGTGCGGCCACCACCTCCTGTTCGAGCGTCCCACGCGGACGCCGGACCATCCCCGCCTCCGACCCTGAGTTGCCCCGGATGTTCACCGCGTCGGTCTTGGCTGCGCTACTACCGCCTGAGTAGTATCACCGCCTACTACGGTACATGTAGTAAACGCCACCGGCAGGGGGCCAATGGTGAGCGAAGCGAGGCGCGGCGCCCTCCGGACGGCAGAGCGCGGCGACGAGGGAAGAGTACGCACCGGAGCGCCTCGCGCAGCGACGCGGGCAACCCGGTGAACGACGCTGGCCGCGTGGCGGTGGTTTCCGGCAGCGTCGGCGCGGGACACGACGGGGCGGCCCGGGAGCTGGTCCGCGAGTTCGCCGCAGCCGGCTACGCCACCTCGCGCCACGACTTCCTGGCGATGCTCGGGCCGCGCGGCGGCCGGGCGCTGCGCGCGGCCTACGCCGCCCAGTTACGCGTCGCGCCGGGCAGTTGGGGCTGGCTGCTCGGCAACCTGAGCCGGCACCCGGGCTTGACCACCGGGCTCGCCGGCTTCATCGCGCGCGTGGCCGCCCGCCGGCTGCGCGCCGCGCTCGACCCGCAGCCGGCCGCGGTCGTTTCGACGTACCCGCTGGCCAGCCAGGCACTGGGCTACCTGCGCCGGCGGGGGGAGCTGAACGTCCCGGTGATCACGTACCTGACCGACCTGTCGGTACACCGGCTGTGGGTGGCGCCGGGCGTGGACCGGCACCTCGCTCTCCACGAGGTCGCCGCCGCGCAGGCCAGGGCACTGGGTGCGGCCCGGGTCGAGGTGGTCCGCCCGGTCGTCCGGCCGGACTTCGCCACGGCCGCGCCCGCGCGGCTGCCGGTCCGCGGTCCGGTCGCGCTCGTGGTGGCCGGCTCGTGGGGCGTGGGCGAGGTGGCCGCGGCCGCCGCCGAGATCGCGGCGACCGGGCTCGCCACACCGGTCACCGTCTGCGGGCACAACGCGGAGCTGCGCCGCCGCATCGCCGGCGCCGGCACCGGGCTCGCGCTCGGCTGGGTCGACGACATGCCCGCGCTGGTGCGCGCGGCCAACGTCGTGGTGCAGAACGCCGGCGGGCTCACGTCGCTGGAGGCGATGTCGGCGGGGGTACCGGTGCTCAGCTACCGCTGCCTGCCCGGCCATGGCACCACGAACGCGGCGGCGCTGGACGAGGCGGGTCTGGCGTCCTGGGTCCGGCACCCGGCCGACCTCGCCGGCGCGCTGAAGGTCGCCCTCGCCGACGGGCCGCCGGCCGCGGTGCGGGCGCTGTTCGCCGCCGGTACCCCGGTCGGGGCGGTCTCATGAAGCGGCTCGGCGGTGCGCTCGCCGCAACGGCGCTGGCCTGGCACGCCGGGCCGGCGCTCACCTCGATCGGGCCGCTGCGTACCCGGCTGACCCCGGCACTGGCCGGCGTCGGCGATCCCGGCCACGTGGCGCTGACGTTCGACGACGGGCCGCATCCGCTGTCCACGCCCCGGTTCCTCGAAGTGCTCGACCGGCTCGGCGTGCGGGCCACGTTCTTCCTGCTCGGCCGCTGGGCGGCGCGGGCACCGGGGCTGGTGAAGGAGATCGCCGGTGCCGGGCACGAGATCGGGCTGCACGGGTACGACCACCGGTGCCTGCTGTTGCGCGGGCCGCGGGCGACGTACACCGACCTCGCCCGGGGCTGGGCGGTGCTCGCGGACCTGACCGGCGCGCCGGTGCGGTGGTACCGGCCGCCGTACGGGGTACTCACCGGTGCCGGCCTCGGTGCCGTCCGGCGGCTCGGGCTGACCCCGGTGCTGTGGACCGCCTGGGGCGAGGACTGGATCGGCCGGGCCACCCCCGACTCGGTGTACCGCACCGTGGTCGCCGACCTGCGCGGCGGTGGCACGGTCCTGCTGCACGACTCCGACGTCACCGCGGTGCCCGGCTGCTGGCGCGCGTCCCTCGGCGCGCTGCCCCACCTGGTTGCGACCTGCCGCGAGCGCGGCCTCGCGGTCGGCCCGTTGACCGAACACGGTCTTCCTTCATGACCTGGCTGGTGACCGGGGGAGCCGGGTACATCGGTGCGCACGTGGTACGGCGGCTGCAGGCCGACGGGTACCCGGTCGTGGTGCTCGACGACCTGTCCACCGGCGATCCCGGCCGGGTACCCGACGACGTGCCCCTGGTCGAGGCGGCGGTAACCGACCGGCGCGCGGTCGGCAGGGTACTGCGCGAGCACCGCGTGGGCGGCGTGGTACACCTCGCGGCGCGCAAGTCACCGGCGGAGTCGGTCGCGCGGCCGAACTGGTACCACCGGGAGAACGTCGGCGGGGTCGCCGCGCTGCTCGACGCGATGAGCGGAGCCGGGGTACGGCGGCTGGTGTTCTCCTCGTCGGCCGCGGTCTACGGGGTACCGGCCGGGTCGGTCGTGAACGAGCGCACGCCGGCCGCGCCGATCAACCCGTACGGCCGCACGAAGCTGGCCGGCGAACGGCTGATCCGCACCGCGGGTGGCGCGGACGGGCTGTCCTGGCTGGCGCTGCGCTACTTCAACGTGGTCGGTGCCGCGGCGCCCCGGCTGGCCGACCGGGTACCGGCGAACCTGGTGCCGATCGTCTTCGCCGCCCTCGCCGCCGGGGTACCCGTGACGGTGACCGGGGCGGACTACCCGACCCGGGACGGCACCGGGGTACGCGACTACGTGCACGTGCTGGACGTGGCCGACGCGCACGCGGCCGCGGTACGGCGGCTGTGCACCGGACCGCCGACGGCCCGCGTGCTCAACGTCGGCACCGGACGCGGGTACTCGGTGCTCGACGTGCTGTCCCGGATCGGCGCGGTGACCGCCCGGCCGGTGCCGTACCGGATCGGTCCGCGGCGACCGGGCGATCCGCCCGAGGTGATCGCCGACCCGACGCTGATCGGCCGGCAACTGGGCTGGCGGGCCGCGCACGACCTCACCGACATGGTCGCATCCGCCTGGCTGGCCTGGTCGACACCGCCGGTACCCGCGACGCCCGGTTAGCTCTTGCCGCCGCCGGGAACTGTCGATGGATGGGTAAGAAGGCGAAGAACCGGGCGGTGGACCGGAAGCCGGGTCGGCCCCGGCCGGGCGGGCCGGGTGACGTGCTCGCCGGCACGGTACCGGTGGGCACGTTCGCGGCGCTCGGCGACGTGCAGGATGCGCTGGCCCGCCTGGCCGACGACGGCCTGTCCATCGACCGCGCCACGATCGTGGGCACCGACCTGCGGCTGGTCGAGAAGGTGGCAGGCCGGATGACGGTGGCGCGGGCGGCCGGGTACGGCACCGTGGCTGGGGCCTGGCTGGGCGCGCTGATCGCCGCGTTCGCCGCCATCTTCACCGCGACCAGTGTCGGTTCGGTGCTGTCGATGCTGTTCGGCGGCATCATCCTCGGCGCGCTGTTCGGTGCGGTGTTCGGCGCCGTCGGGTACCGCTTCGCCGGCCCACGCGACGGCATCACCGGCAACGTCACGCTGGTGGCGTCGCGGTACGAGCTGCGCACCGACCCGTCGACCGCGGCCGGGCTGCGGGAACGGCTGGCGGCGGACCCGGTCACCGCCGACGACCTGTTGACCCGTTGACATACGTCGGCTGCGCTGCCGTGCCCGGTCCGCCCCGCCGTGCGAGGATGGCGCAATGTGCTACGGAGACGATGCCCGCCCACCCGCGCCAGCGGTGACCGGCCCGATCGGGGAGCACGGCGACGTGGTCCTGCAGTCCGCTGACGGTACCCGCTTCGGCGCGTTCCACGCCGACCCGCAGGCGCCGTCCAACCGGGCGATCGTCATCCTGCCCGACGTGCGCGGGCTGCACAGCTTCTACAAGGAGCTGGCGCTGCGCTGGGCGGAGGCCGGGCTGCACGCGGTGGCCATCGACTACTTCGGCCGCACCGCCGGCATCGGCGCGCGCGACGAGGACTTCCCGTTCCGCGAGCACATGGAGAAGCTGGACGTCGCGACCGTCGCGCAGGACGCGGCCGCGGCGGTCGCGTGGGTACGGGAACGGACCGGCGCGACCGCGGTGTTCACCGTCGGCTTCTGCTTCGGCGGCGCGATGTCGTGGCGGCAGGCCGCGGCAAGTCCCGACCTGGCCGGGTCGATCGGGTTCTACGGCATCCCGTCGCGGGTGGCCGACGTCGCCGACCGGATCGCCGTGCCGCTGCTGATGCTCGCCGCCGGGCAGGACTTCACGCCGGTACCCGAGGTGGAGGCGTTCGCGCAGCGCATCCGCGGCAACGGGGTGGAGGTCACCCTGCACGTGTACCCGGACGCGCCGCACTCCTTCTTCGACCGCACCTTCGCCGAGCACCGCGAGGACTGCGCCGACGCCTGGCACCGGATGCTCGCGTTCGCCGACCGCTACGCGGTCTGACGGTTCAGCGCAGGAGCCAGTACACCTCGGTTTCCAGCTGTGCCGGATCGTCGTGGTGGTGCCCGTAGATCTCCCACCGCTGCCGGGTCGGCTGCCGCCCGTTGTCGTGGCACCAGCGCAGTACCGCCTCGTGCGCGTCGCCGAGCCCCTCGTACGGTCCTCTGTGGACGGTCATGGCGATCTCGCCGGCCGGCAACGCGGAGCGGATCACCGGCGGCTCGACCTCGGCCGGCTGGTCCAGTTCCACGCCGACCTCGACGTGCGGCACGTCGTCGAGGTAGAGCATCACGTTGCGGCCCTTCGGACCGGTGCCGCCCCAGCGCACGTTCGCCCACACCTGGTCCAGCAGGCTGCGCCACACCCGCGGATACTCCGGCCACGTCGTCGTCGCGGCCATCACCGCGGTGGGCCGGGCCCGCGCGGTACCCGTCAGCACCTCATAAATCACCGCAGTACCCCCTCCTGTGCGCGCAGCAGTTCCAGGTCGGTCGGGTGCGGCAGGCCCTCCCAGTCACCCGGTACCGTGACCGCGAACGCGCCCGCCAGCGCCCCGGTGTCGAGCCGCTTGACCGGCCCGCCTCCGTCGAGCAGCGTACTCAGGTACCCGGCCGCGAACGCGTCCCCGGCCCCGACCGGATCGACCTCGGTCACCGGGTACGGCAGCACCTCCAGTGCCTCGCCGTCGACGACCGCGACCGCGCCGAGCGCGCCGCGCTTGATGACGACCTGCCCCGGCCCGAGTGCGGCCAGTGCCCGGCCGAGTTCGGCCGGTCCGGTACCGTCGACCACCAGCCGCGCCTCCGGTTCGGTGGCGAACAGGATGTCGGCGCGGGCGACCAGGCCGGCGAGCACCGGGCCGGCCTGCTCCGGTGACCACAGCTTGCTGCGGTAGTTGAGATCCAGGCAGACCGTCACGCCGGCCTCGGCCGCCACCTCGACGGCGTACCCGACGGCGTCGCGCGCGGTCTGCGACAGTGCCGGCGTGATCCCGGTCAGGTGCAGTACCCGTGCCGAGCGGATCAGGTCGGCGTCGATGTCGGAGCGGTCGAGCCGGGACCCCGCGCTGCCCTTGCGGTAGTACAGCACCTGGGTGACCGTGCCGGTCCGGCGGTACTTGACCATGAGCCCGGTCGGCGCGTCCGGATCCACCCGTACCCGCGCCTCGACCCCCTCGGCGGCGAGCATCCGCCGGACCATCACGCCGAACTCGTCGGCGCCGACCCGGCCGATCCAGGCGACGCGGTGGCCGAGCCGGGCCACGCCGACCGCCACGTTGCTCTCCGCGCCGCCGCAGGACAGCCGCAGGCTCGTGGCGTGCCGTAGCAGCCCGATCTCCGGCGCCGCGACGAGCGCCATCGTCTCGCCGAGCGTGACCACATCGCTCATGTACGCCCTTCCTGGTTCGCTCCGTGAGCGAATGCTCACGCCGGTACCGCCTTCGTCAGGTCACGGGCGCGCGCCGCGAGCGCCGACAGGTCCCCGCCGTCCAGCGCGTCGCCGATGAGCGTGCCGCCCACGCCGACCGCGACGGCGCCCGCCGCGAACCAGTCGGCCACGTTCTGTGCGCTCACCCCGCCGGTGGGCACGATCGGGATGTCCGGCAACGGTTCCCGGATGTCGCGCAGGTACCGTGGCCCGCCCAGCCGCGCCGGGAACAGCTTGACCGCCGCCGCGCCGGCCGCCCATGCCGCCACGATCTCGGTGGGCGTGAACGCGCCGGGCAGGTATGCCGCGCCCAGCTGCCGTACCCGCGCCGCGAGTGCCGGGTCGGTGTGCGGGGACACCAGGTAGGCGGCGCCGGCCCCGACCGCGGCGTCGACGTCGTCGACCGTGCGCACGGTACCGGCGCCGACCGTCACGTCCGGCCCGAACGTCTCGCCGGCACGCCGGATCGCGGCCAGTGCTCCCGGCGTGTTCAGGGTGATCTCCAGGCTGCGGATGCCGGCCTCGACGAGGACACCGAGCACCGCGTCCAGGTGCTCCGCGCGCCGCCCGCGCAGGATCGCCACCACGCCACCGGCGAGGGCCAGCCGCACCGTTGCCTCCTCAGCGTTGTCAGCCCGAGCGTTTGTCAGCCCGGGCGTTGGTCAGCCCGAGCGGGTCAGCCCGCGCCCCGGCCGGGCGCCGGTCAGGTCGCCGCCGGCCAGCACGGGTACCCCGCCGACCAGCACGTCGTCGATGCCCACCGCGAGTTCCCGGGGCGCCGCGTAGGTGGCCCGGTCACCGACCCGGTCCGGGTCCAGCACCACGAGGTCGGCCACGAACCCCTCCCGTACCCGTCCCCGCCCGGCCAACCCGAACCGGTCCGCCGGCCGCGCCGCCAGGTGTACCACGGCCTGCGGCCAGGTCCAGTCACCCAGCTCCCGAACGTGCCGCCCGAGCAACCGGCCGAACGCGCCGTACGCCCGCGGGTGCGGGTGCCCGCCCAGGTAGATCGCGTCGGAGCCGCCGGTGTGCCGGTCGTCGCGCAGCAGGGTACGCACCGACTCCTCGCTGGTCGGCGGCCGCCGCTCGAACACGCAGCCCACCTGCAACCGGTCGGCCACCAGCAGCTCGACCACGAAGTCGGCCGGCTCCAGCCCGGCCCGCGCCGCCGCCTCGGGTACGGTCAGCCCCTCGGTCCACGACCAGTCCGGGTGCGCGACACACGCCAGCGTGATCCGCGGCCACAGGTCGCCGGACCAGCCGGCCCGCAGCCGGTCGCGCACCTCGGGGTCGCCCAGCGCCGCGGTGGTCGCCGCCAGGTCCGCGGTGGGCAGCCAGTCGGGCAGCGCCACCATGCCGAGGATCGACGACGCCCGCTGGTAGGGGTAGCTGTCGAAGGTCACGTCAAGGCCGTCCAGCAACCGCAGCAGGTCCGCCGCCGGGCCGTGGTAGTGCGACACATGCAGGGGTACCCGGGCCGCGCGCACGATCTGCGACGCCTCGCCCATGCCGACGCCCGCCCGGACGCCGTACCCGCGCAGGTGCGTCACGTACGGCCGGGTGCCGAGCGGAGCGCACAGGTACGCCAGCTCCGCCGCGTCGCCGTACCGCCCCGGCGCGTACTCCAGCCCGCTGGACAGCCCGACCGCCCCGTCGCCGAGCCCGGCCTCGACGAGCCTGCGCATGGCGGCCAGCTCCTCCGGTCCGGCCGCCCGGTCCACCGGCCCGAGCACCTCGTAGCGCACCGTCCCGTGCGGTACCAGGTAGGCGGCGTTGACCGGGGTCGCGCCCTCGTAGGTGGCGATCAGCTCGCCGACCGACCCGCCGCCGAAGCCCGGATGCGTACCCACGATGGCGGCGAAGTAGGTGCTCACGTACTGCACCGTGGCCGGCGAGGCCGGTGCGAAGGACAGCCCGTCCTGCCCGAGCAGCACGGTGGTGACCCCCTGGCGGAGCAGCGCCAGTTGGACATCCGGCCGGAGGAGCGCCGCGTCGGCGTGGCAGTGCGCGTCGACGAACCCCGGCGTCACGTACCGGGCCGTCGCGTCGACCTCGACGGCCGCCGAAGCGCCGTCCAGCGCGCCGACCGCCGCGATCCGCCCGTCGCGCACGCCGACGTCGGCGCGCACCGGCGCGGTACCGGTGCCGTCCAGCACCTCGCCGCCGCGGATCAGGAGATCGAACACCGGATGAGGCTATCTCCGCAACCGGTTGCGCAGTGCGCCGACCTCGGCCGCTGGCATTCCGTGCCGGATCAGGTACGGCGCCACCCCGCCGTACCGGTCCGTCACGTACTCCAGCAGCCCGAGCATCGTCTCCGGCTCGCACGCGTCCACCGCGGTCGAGGCCGCGTAGTCGGCCGCCACGTGCTGCGCCGCCACCCCGGCGACGGTCAGCGCGAACCCGACGAGCATGCCGGTCCGGTCCCGGCCGGCGCTGCAGTGCACGACGACGGTACCCGGCGGCGCGTCCACCACCGCCCGCAGTCCGGCCACGATGTTGCGGGCGTTGCGCCCGACGCTGCCGCAGTACGTCGCCAGGGTCGTCGTCTCGGCCGCCAGGTCGCGCAGCCGTTCGGCTTCCTCGTCGATCAAAGGCAGCCACCGGTATGCCGGGTCGTCGGCGAACGGGCCGGGCAGCTCGGCGATCTCGACGCTGCCGCGCAGGTCGATCACCCGGGACACGCCGGCCGCCCGGCACGCGGCCAGCCCCTCGTCGGTCAGGTGGGCGAGATCGTCGGCGCGGACCAGCGCGCCCTCGCGGATCCGCCCGCCATCGGTGGTGGGCAGCCCGCCCACGTCGCGGACGTTACGGCAGTCCGGCCAGTGCAGCACCCGACCGAGCCTATCCCGCCGGCTCGACCAGTGCGGGGTGGCGTGGGTCGTCGACGCGCACGACGACGTCGGCCAGGTACTCCGGCCCGACCTCCTCGGCGTACCGGGCGTAGGCGGGCAGCGTCCACCGGTACCCGTCGGGCAGCCGCCGGGCCAGCGCGGCCGGCGACTGTGCACAGTGGACGGTCAGGTCCAGGTCCAGCCCGGTACCCAGCAGCAGCGGCCCGGACAGCACCAGTACCCCGCCGGGCGGCACGGTCACGTACGGCGCCCGGGTGGCCCGGTCGGTGGCCGGGTTCCAGAACGTGGTGAGGATCCGGCCGGTACCCCCGGCGGCCAGCGGCGCCAGTACCTCCCGGGTCAGCGCGGCCAGGTCGAACCAGCGCTCGTAGAACGCGTCGGGGTTGTGCCGGCCCAGTTCCAGCCGGGTCGACGCGGGCCGTAGGAAGTCCCCGGTGTCGACCCGGACCACCGGCCGGCCGAGTACCCGCAGCGGCGTGGCCAGCGCGTCGGCGAGCCGGTCCGGTTCCGCGCCCGGCGCGCCGTCGACGCCGACCCGCAGCCACCCGTCCGGTGCGGTGGCGGCGATCCGCCCGACCAGTTCGTCGACGAGCCGCCGCGGCGTGACCGGCCGTACCTTCACACCGTCAGCACGAGCTTGCCGCGCACGTGGCCGTCCTGGATGAGCCGGTGCGCGTCGGCCGCGGCCGCGAGCGGGAACTCCTGCTGCACCTCGATCCGCAGCGCGCCGGTCTCGGCCAGCTCGCCCAGCCGGGCCAGCCCCGCACCGTCCGGCCGGACGAACACGTACCGCCCGCCATGCCGCAGTACCGCCTGCGCGTCGGTGATGGACACCAGCCGGGCCGGGTCGCGGACCAGGCACGCCGACTGGGCCAGGGCCTGCCCGCCCACCGTGTCGACGACCGCGTCGACCGCGCCGACCTCGGCCACCAGCCGGTCGCCGTACGCCACCGGGGTGGCGCCCAGCGAGCGGACGAAGTCGTGGTTGCGCGGGGAGGCGGTACCGATGACCTCGTCCGCGCCCAGCGTCCGGGCGAGCTGGACGGCGAGGTGTCCCACCCCACCGGCCGCGGCGTGCACCAGTACCGTGTCGCCCTTGCCGACGCCGACCGCCTCCAGCGCCTGCAGCGCGGTGAGCCCGGCCAGCGGCAGCGCGGCGGCCTGCGCGAAGCTCAGCGCCGCCGGCTTGCCGGCCACCGCGCGGTCGACGACGCAGACCAGCTCGGCGTAGGTACCGTGCTCGATCGTGTCCTTGCGCGCGTAGGCCATCACCTCGTCACCGACGGCGAACCCGGTGGCCGCCGGCCCGACCGCGGTGACCACCCCGGCGACGTCCCAGCCCGGGATCAGCGGGGTGTGGTGCGGGAACCGGCCGACCAGGTACCCCTCGCGGATCTTCCAGTCGACCGGGTTCACCCCGGCGGCGCTGGCCGCGATCAGCACGTAGTCCGGACCGAGCACCGGTTCCGGCAGGTGCTCCAGCGCGAGTACCTCCGGCCCGCCGAACCGGTGCAGGACAACAGCTTTCATGACACCTCGTCAATCTCGGCCAGCTCGGCGGCGGTGAAGTCCATAGTGGACAGTGCGCCGACGTTGTCCTCCAGTTGCCGTACGCTGCTGGCCCCGATGACCAGCGAGGTCATCCGCGGGTCACGCAGCGCCCAGGCCAGCGCCATCTGCGCCAGGCTCTGCCCGCGCCGCCTGGCGAGCTCGTTCAGTGCGCGTACCCGGGCCAGCGTCTGCTCGGTCAGGTCCGCCTCGGTCAGGTACCCGCCGGTGGCCACCCGCGAGTCGGCCGGGATCCCGCCGAGGTACCGGTCGGTCAGCAGCCCCTGCGCCAGCGGCGAGAACGCGATGCACCCGACACCGTGCGTCTCCAGCACGTCGAGCAGCCCGTCCTCGATCCACCGGTCGAAGATGGAGTACCGCGGCTGGTGGATGAGGATCGGCGTACCCAGCCCGCGCATGATGGCCACCGCCTGCGCGGTCTGCTCGGCGGTGTACGAGGAGATCCCCGCGTACAGCGCCTTCCCGGCCCGCACCGCGGTGTCCAGCGCGCCCAGCGTCTCCTCCAGCGGGGTGTCCGGGTCGAAGCGGTGCGAGTAGAAGACGTCGACGTAGTCCAGGCCGAGCCGGCGCAGCGACTGGTCCAGCGAGGCGAGCAGGTACTTGCGCGATCCCCATTCGCCGTACGGGCCCGGCCACATGTCGTACCCGGCCTTGGTCGAGATGATCAGCTCGTCGCGGTACGGGCGCAGGTCGAGGCTGAGAATCCGGCCGAAGTTCTCCTCCGCGCTGCCGTACGGCGGCCCGTAGTTGTTGGCCAGGTCGAAGTGGGTGATGCCGAGGTCGAAGGCGCGCCGGCAGATCTCCCGCTGGGTGGCCAGCGGCCGCTCGTGCCCGAAGTTGTGCCACAGGCCCAGCGAAATGAGCGGCAGCTGGATTCCGCTGCGGCCGCTGCGCCGGTAGGTCATCCGGTCGTACCGGTCGGGGGCGGCGAGATAGGTCACCCCGCACACAGTAGCGGGCGCCGGGGGAGCCGGCGCCCGCTACTCACGATCTACTCAGGACACGTTGACCGCCGTGTCGTCGACCACGAACGAGGTCTGCAGCGAGACGTCCTCGGTACCGGTGAACTTCAACGTGACGCTCTGCCCGGCGAACGCGGCCAGGCTGAACGACTTCTGGCTGTACCCGGACGCCTTGTTCAGGTTGGAGAAGGTCGCCAGGCTGGTGCCGCCCGCGGTGACGGTCAGCTTGTCGAACGCCGTCGAGGTGGTGGTCTCGGCGGTGTCGATGTGCAGCCAGAACGTGAAGGTGTACGACGAGCAGCCGGCCGGCAGGCTCACCGTCTGGCTCAGCGTGTCGGTGTGCGTGGTGCCGTACCCGTCCATCCAGGCGTTCCAGGTGCCGCCGTGGGTCGGCTGACCCTGGTTGCCCCACTGGCCGATGACGCCGGCGGTCGCCGCCCACACGGTGTTGCCGGACTCGAAGCCGGGGTTGCCCAGCTTCTGGCCGGGACTGGCGCAGCCGCCGCCGCCACCACCGCTGATCGTCCAGCTGAACGACGTGCTACCGGACGCGCCGGTGTTGTCGGTCGCGGTGACCGTCGTGTTGAACATGCCGCCGGTCGTCGGGGTACCGGAGATCAGGCCCGACGAGCTGATCGACAGGCCGCCCGGCAGCCCGGTGGCCGAGAAGGTCAGCGTGGCGGTCGAGGACGAGTCGGTGGCGTGGATCTGCAGGCTCACCGGGGTGCCGACGGTGCCGGCCTGGTTGCCCGGGTTGGTGACCGTGACGGTGTTGCCGCCACCGCCGCCGCCCACGATCGGGTGCGAGATCTGGCAGCCGCCGGTGCCGTTGTTGAAGTCGTTGCTCCACGTCGACTGCATCGCGAAGGTACCGGTGCCGAAGCTGACGTTCGCCGAGGCGCCCTGGCCGGACTGGATCCACGCGCACTTGTCGGCGTTCTCCTCGCCCTGGCTGTCCGTCCAGCCGCCGGGCGGGTTCTGGTCGGTGACCGTCTCGGAGTACTCGTGCCCGTCGACGATCGTCACGCCGTCGAGGTTGTTGCCCGGGTTCACGAAGCCGGCGCCGCAGCTGGCACCCGCGTCGGGTACGTAGGGCATGTTGTGGAAGGCGATGTCGCCGACCGAGGACGAGACGGCGCCGCCGCTGAGGGTGGTGTCACCGTTCCAGTCGTGCCAGGCGCAGAAGCCGCCGCCCGGGGTGTTGAAGCCGTCCGGGTGGGTGCCGCTGGGCGACACCACGATGTACTGCGCATTGCGGTTCGACGCCGCGGTCGTGTTGCCGAAGTGGGTGGCCGCGGAGACCGCGACGGTACCGATCTGGTGCCCGTTGGCCTGGCTCGGCGCGGCCGATCCGGTGTTGGCCCAGACACCGGCCAGCGTGCCGCCGGTCGGGTAGGCCACGTGCGCGGAGTTGGCCGGGCAGGTCTGCGAGCCGGTGGCGACGCCCTCGCAGAACTGGGTCATCACACCGGACCACAGTTCGTTGTTGGTGCCGATGCCCTTGAACAGCTGCTGCAACCGGGGCGCGACGCCGGTCGAGTCATTGGCGAACGTGGTGTTGCCGTTGCCGTCGGTGCCGGCGCCGCCCCACTGCGAGCCCCAGAAGATGAGGTACACCTTCTCCTTGCCGGTGGTGACGCCGATGCCGTCGACGCCGCCGCCGTAGCGCAGGTTGTTCGCGGACGCGGCGGGGATGTTCGCGTTGGGGTGCGCGGCCCGGAAGCCCTGCATCTGGGACTGCGCATCGCGGGTGGGTACCGCGCCGTGCCGGTACGGGTGCTGATATGCGGGCGCGTACGGGTTCGTGGTGCTCGCCTGGGCGCTACCGGCCCAGGCGAAGCCGCCGGCGACTAGTGCGGCGGCGGCGGCGCCGATCAAGCCGAGGCGCAGAGCCCGGCGGCGTACGACGATGCGCGTCATGTCGGTCCCTTCTGCGGGTCACGCATGAGACGGGGTACCGGACGCGCGGGGCGGCGCGCCGGAGCCCGGCGTCAGTTGTCTGACGTCGGGTCGGGCCGAACTCTGGGGCATCGAAGACGATCAGTCAATAGTTGTGGATGTCACCTCGCGGATTATGGGGTGCCGGCGAGGGTTCTTCTCATCGAACTGTCACCGTAATTTCAAACAGCTCGACGGCGTCGCAGGCCGGCCCCGGTTTCGGCCCTTTGCACGGCGCAAGTTGCGCGGTGACCCGGGTCTGTCCGGTCGACGCCGCCGTGAAGAAACCGGCGGTCACGCCGATCGCGAGCGCGCCCCGGCCGTTCGCGGTCGGTTGCAGTACCGCCAACTGCGGCGTCGGCTTCGACCACTGCTGGTCCATCCGCGCGTGCAGGTAGACGTCCAGCCTGGTGCCCTTGCTCAGGCACACCGAGGTGTGGTTGTCCACCTCGGTCACCGTCACCTCGCCGCGCTGCACGCCCTTGGGGCAGGCGGCGTCGGTACCCCCGCCGGTGCCGGAACCACCCGCGGAGCCGGCGCCCGGGGTGCTCGGCGGGCTGGCCGCGGACCCGGACGGGTCGGCCGCACCGGAGCCGGCGGCTGCGCCGGGTGTGGCGGCGCTGGAACAGCCCGCCAGTCCGACGAGCAGCAGGGTGAGCATCGGCACGATCCGGTGGAAACGTCGCATGCGGGTTGGACGGGCGGAGCCCGGCCCGGGTTCCCGGGTTTGCCGCCGGACCCGGTGGAAACGGGGGAGGGAGACGGCCAGAAACCACCGCGATGGAGGGATTCGTACCATGGCACACGAACTTGACGGCCGACGCGTCGCGATCCTGGCGACCGACGGGGTCGAGGAGGTCGAATACACCGAGCCGCGCGCGGCCGTGGAGAAGGCCGGTGCGCAGCCGGAGCTGATCTCGATCAAGTCCGGCCGCATCCAGGCCGTGCAGCACCAGGACAAGACCAACACGTACCCGGTGGAGCGCACGGTCGACCAGGCCGACCCGGACGACTACGACGCCCTGCTGCTGCCCGGCGGCGTGGCGAACCCGGACCATCTGCGCACCGACCCGCGCGCGGTCGCCTTCGTCAAGTCGTTCTTCCAGGCCGGCAAGCCGGTCGGTGCGATCTGCCACGGACCGTGGATGCTGGTCGAGGCCGACGCCCTACGGGGCCGCACGGTCACCTCGTGGCCGAGCCTGCAGACCGACATCCGCAACGCCGGGGGCACCTGGGTCGACGAGCAGGTGCACGTCGACAACGGCCTGGTGACCAGCCGAAAGCCCGACGATCTTCCGCAGTTCTGCGCGAAGGTCGTCGAGGAGTTCGCGGAGGGCCGCCACCCGGCCGAGGCCCGACGGTAACCCCGGATTCCGCTACCCGGCTGCGCCGCCCGCGCAGCCGGGTAGGTTGTGGTCATGTCCGGGTGGGAACCCGCGGCGACGCAGTACAGCGGCCGCGACGAGACCGAACTGGAGCGCTGGGACCGCAACTTCACCGAGCTGCTCCAGGAGCTGCGGGTCGCGCAGACCGGCGTGCAGATCCTGTTCGCGTTCCTGCTCACCCTGCCGTTCACCAACCGGTTCACCCAGGCCACCGAGACCGACCGGGGGGTCTACGTCGGTACCCTCGTGGCGGCGGCCGCGGCGACCGCGCTGCTCATCGCCCCGGTCAGCTACCACCGCCTGGTGTTCCGCAAGGGGCGCAAGCCGCAGCTGGTGCAGACCGGATCCACGCTGGCCATGCTCGGGCTGGGCTGCCTGCTGCTGGCCATGCTGGGCGCGGTGTTCGTGGTCGTGGACGTGGTGCTGCACCAGCCGACCGCCGCGCTCATCGTCGCCGGGCTCGCGGTGCTGTACATCTTTCTCTGGTACGTGCTGCCGTTCCTCGGCCGGCGTGCGCCGACCCGGCCACCGGGACCCTGAGCTGCCTCACGGGCCCGGCGGGTAGGTGGTTCGACCGGCCGCGGGCCGGGAACGTAGACGCCATGACGCAGCAGGTTGTCGTGGTGACCGGAGCCAGTGGCGGGGTCGGCCGGGCGGTCGCCCGGCGCTACGGTGCGCGGGGCGCCAAGGTGGCTCTCCTCGCGCGCGGTGTGGACGGGCTCGCCGGAGCCGCCAAGGACGTGGAGGCCGAGGGCGGTACCGCGCTGCCGATCGAGGTCGACGTGGCCGACCCGACCGCGGTCGAGGCGGCCGCGGAGCACGTGGAGGCCGCCCTGGGCCCGATCGACGTGTGGGTGAACGACGCGTTCACCTCGGCGTTCGCGCCGTTCATGCAGCTGGAACCGGCGGAGTTCAAGCGGGTCACCGAGGTCACCTACCTCGGCTACGTGTACGGCACCCGGGCGGCGCTGCGCCGGATGCTGCCCCGCGACCGGGGCACGGTCGTGCAGGTCGGCTCCGCCCTGGCGTACCGCGGCATCCCGCTGCAGTCCGCGTACTGCGGCGCCAAGCACGCGATCCAGGGCTTCACCGAGTCGGTGCGCTGCGAACTGCTGCACGACAAGAGCAACGTGCACGTGACCATGGTGCAGTTGCCGGCGGTGAACACGCCGCAGTTCGACTGGGTACTGTCCCGGCTGCGGCGCAAGGCCCAACCGGTACCCCCGATCTACCAGCCGGAGCTCGCGGCGCGCGGGGTCGTCCACGCCGCCGACCACCCCCGTCGCCGGGAGTACTGGGTCGGCGGCTCGACCGCCGCCACGCTGCTCGCCAACGCGGTGGCCCCCGGCGTGCTGGACCGCTACCTGGCCCGCACCGGGTACCGCGCGCAGCAGACCGACCAGCCGCGCGACCCGGACCAGCCGGCGAACCTGTGGCAGCCGGCGGACGGTCCGCGCGAGCCGGACTACGGCGCCCACGGCCGCTTCGACGACCAGGCCAAGACCCGCAGCGTGCAGCTGTGGGCGTCGCACCACCACGGCCTGGTGGCCGCTGGCGCCGCCGCGGTCGTGGCCGCGGGGCTCGCGCTGCTGCGGCGCCGTCAGCCCGGCCGGTAGCTGCTAGCCGCCGGTGCCGGCGGTCGGTGACCGGCGCAGGCTGCGCACCCCGAGGCCGATCAGCACGAGACCGACCACGGCGACGATCGGCCCGATCACCGCCCACAGCGTCTTGCCGCTCATCACGCTCCCGCCGAGCACGCCGACGCCCTGCAGGGTCCACACCGCTCCGACGAGTACCACCAGCGCCCCGATGACGATCCAGAGCCAACCGCGCACGTCGCCTCCTGGTTCACTCAGTCTGCCTAGGCTGCTGCCTGGGGCATCCGCAGCACCCACCGGTACGCCTGGACGAGGCCGGTGTCGAAGCCGGCCGCGGAGCCCCACAGGAAGAGACGGAACCGCCGGTACAGCGGTTCACCCCAGCGGCGGACCACCTCGTCGCGCGCCGCATCCAGCCGCTGCGCCCAGCGCTGGCAGGTCAGGAAGTAGTTGTGCCGGTCGTCCACCAGGCTGATCAGCTCGAACGGCGACCGGGCCACCTCCTTCAGGTACTGGTGCAGCAGCAGCGGCGACGAGCCGCCCGGGTACACGTACCGGGCCATGAAGGTGGAGACGGTGCGCTTGCGGCGCATGGCCAGCGCGTCGAGGTACACCGAGCCGCCCGGCTTGATCAACTCGGCGTACTTGCGGATCGTCCGGCGGTAGTCAGGCAGGTGCTCGGTCACGCCCATGTTCACGATCGCGTCGTACCGCCGCGCGTCCTCGTACCGGAAGATGTGCTCGCGCACCACCCGCGCCGGCAGGCTCTGCCGCTCGATCAGCTCGCTGAGATACCGCTCGGACTCCTTCGACAGGGTCAGCGTGGTGACCTCGATCCCGCGCTGCGCCGCGTACTCGACGAACGCGCCCCACCCGCCGCCGATCTCCAGCACCTGGTCGCCCGGCTTGAGCCCGAGCGCCTCGACCGCGAGCTCCATCTTGCGGGTCATCGCGTCTTCCAGCGGCTCGTCGTCGTAGGCGAAGACGCCCTCGGTGTAGCAGCGGTGCCGGTGGTCCAGGAAGTTCAGGAAGAACTCGGAGTCCTCGTCGTAGTGGTGGGAGATCGACCGGCGGTCGCGCTCGGTGCGGCCACGCAGCAGGGCCGGCGCGAAGTTGGTCAGCCACGCGATCGGGTGGACGTCCTTGAAGAACTGGCGCATCTTCAGGGCGGCCACCAGGTCGCCGTCGACGTCGAGCCAGCCCTGCAGGTAGGCCACGGCGACGCGGAACTGGTCGAGGGCGGCCAGCGCCTTGGCGCCCCGGCCGTCCCGGACGGTGATGGTGAACGCCGGCTCGCCCGCCCCGAACAGGTGCGGTGTCTCCCCGGCGACGACCGCGAACGGCGTCCCCGGCCGGGACGCGAAGAAGGTCTGGTAGCGGCGCTGCAGCGCGCCGACGAGATCAGAAGCCGCCACGGCGTCAATGTAGCCGCCGCCGCGCCGCTCGGCAGCGGCCGGATCCCTACAGCTAGCATCGGATGGCTGAACAGTTGGAGCTAAGGAGTGCTGTCGTGGCCGACTCTGTCGTGGTTCCCGCCGGTACCGCCGCCGCGGACGCGGTCGCCGCGGCCGGCGCGCCGGCCACCGGACCCAAGGCCGCCGTGGTCGTCCGCGACCCGTCCGGCCGGCTACGCGACCTTTCGTGGGTACCCGAGGCGGACACGCCCGTCGAGCCGGTGACGATCGACTCGCCGGACGGGCTCGGCGTGCTGCGGCACTCCACGGCGCACGTGCTGGCGCAGGCGGTACAGGACACGTTCCCCGAGGCGAAGCTCGGCATCGGGCCGCCGATCGAGAACGGCTTCTACTACGACTTCGACGTGGCCCGGCCGTTCCAGCCGGAAGACCTCGACAAGCTCGAAAAGCGGATGCAGGAGATCATCAAGGCCGGCCAGGTCTTCCGGCGCCGCCGCTTCGACTCCCTCGACCAGGCCAAGGCCGAGCTGGCGGACGAGCCGTACAAGTTGGAACTGGTCGACCTCAAGGGCGACGTCGACGCCAGCGAGGTGATGGAGGTCGGCGGCGGCGAGCTGACGATCTACGACAACCTCGACGCGAAGACCGGCGAGCGCTGCTGGGGCGACCTGTGCCGGGGGCCGCACCTGCCGTCGACCCGGCTCATCGGGGCGTTCCGGCTCATGCGCACGGCCGCCGCGTACTGGCGCGGGTCCGAGAAGAACCCCCAGCTGCAGCGGGTGTACGGCACCGCCTGGCCGACCCGCGACCAGCTCAAGGAGTACCTGAAGCTGCTGGAGGAGGCGGCCCGGCGCGACCACCGCAAGCTGGGCGCCGAGCTGGACCTGTTCAGCTTCCCCGAGGAGATCGGCTCCGGCCTCGCGGTGTTCCACCCCAAGGGCGGCATCATCCGGCGCGAGCTGGAGAACTACTCGCGGGAGCAGCACGAGGCCGCCGGGTACTCGTTCGTGAACACCCCGCACATCACCAGGGGGCACCTGTTCGAGGTCTCCGGGCACCTGGGCTGGTACGCCGACAGCATGTACCCGCCGATGGAGCTGGAGGGTGCCAACTACTACCTCAAACCGATGAACTGCCCGTTCCACAACCTGATCTTCCGGTCCCGCGGCCGGTCGTACCGCGATCTGCCGATGCGCCTGTTCGAGTTCGGCACCGTCTACCGGTTCGAGAAGTCCGGCGTGGTACACGGGCTGACCCGGGTGCGGGGGATGACCCAGGACGACGCGCACATCTACTGCACGCCCGAGCAGTTGCAGGGTGAGCTGAAGTCGCTGCTGCGCTTCGTCCTGGACCTGCTGCGCGACTACGGCCTGGAAGACTTCTACCTGGAGCTGTCGACCCGCAACGAGGAGAAGTTCGTCGGCTCCGACGAGCACTGGGAGACCGCGACGTCGGCGCTGCGCGAGGCGGCGTCGGCCTCCGGCCTGACTCTCGTCGACGACCCGGGCGGCGCCGCCTTCTACGGGCCGAAGATCTCGGTGCAGGCGAAGGATGCGATCGGCCGTACCTGGCAGATGTCCACCATCCAGGTGGACCTCAACCTGCCCGAGCGCTTCGGGCTGGAGTACCAGGCGGCAGACGGTACCCGGCAGCGGCCGATCATGATCCACCGGGCGCTGTTCGGCTCGATCGAGCGGTTCTTCGGCGTGTTGACCGAGCACTACGCCGGTGCGTTTCCGGCCTGGCTGGCACCGGTACAGGTGGTGGGGATCCCGATCCGCGACGATCATGCGCCGTACCTGTCCGCGTTCGTCGACCGGCTCCGGTCGGCCGGGATCCGCGCCGAGGTCGACGAGTCCGACGAGCGGATGCAGAAGAAGATCCGCACCGCCCAGCAGCAGAAGATCCCGTTCATGGCGATCGCGGGCGACGACGACGTCGCGGCCGGCACGGTGTCCTTCCGCTACCGGGACGGCTCGCAGCGCAACGGGGTACCCCTGGACGAGGCGGTGGCCCACGTCGTCGAGGTGGTCCGGTCCCGTACCAACGCCGGCCCGTCGGCGGGCTGACCGCGGATCTTGGACGCTCGTACCCCTTGCAAGGGGTACCGGCGTCCAAGATCTCGGAGCGGGCGAGCGGACCAACGCCTACTTTGGCACCATCTGAGGTATGACCGCGGAGTTGCGGGTGAGCGTGCCGGAGGACGTGGCCGACTGGCTGAAACAGCAGGCGGACATCTCGGCGGCGGTGACCGAGGCGGTGCGGACGATGATCCGCACGGCACAGATCGAGGAACTGATCCGGGCGGCGGGAATGGAACCGCCGGGCTCCGCGGAGCGCTGGACGCGTCCGGTAGCAGGGTCGGCGCCAGCGTTCGCCGAGGGGCGCCGGATGCTCGCCGACCGGGGCTGAGCCGGCCGCCGCGGCGGGCCGGCCGCTGGCGCGGCGCTTGGAGCCGGCCGCGACCCCGGCCGAGCCGCCCGCTGGCGCGGCGCTCCGAGCCGACCCGGCCGCTGGCGCGGCGCTCCGAGCCGACCCGGCCGCCGCCCGGCGGCTCAGCCGTGCACGCTGTCCAGGTCCGAGCGCAGCAGCTCGCGCTCCTCACCGTCGGTGATCTTGTCGAGCGCCGCGTACCCGAGCGCCAGGTGCCGCTCCACGTCCTCGGTCGCGCCGCCGACCGCTGTGCCGCCGACCGCCGAGGCCCGGCTGCCGCCCGAGGCCCGGGCGACGGCCGAAGCCCGAGCCACGGCCGAGGCCCGGGCGATCGCCTCGTGCCCGCAGCCCACGTCGAACGGCCCCAGCTCGTACTCCTCGGCCAGCGCCAGGCACCGCCGCCCATGGTGCAGCGCCGGTTCGGCCCGGCCGAGTACCGAGTACACCCGCGAGCACTGCCATTCGCCGCGGGCCCAGTGCACCGGCTCGCCGACCACGCCCCAGTGCGCCCGGCTGGCGTGGGCCGAGTGCAGCATCTCGTCGTCGTCCAGCGGGCCGCGGTCGGTGCGTTCGAGCAGCGTCCAGGTGTGGTTGAACAGGGTCATCGCCAGGCGCCGCTCGTCGTCGGGGTCCAGGGCGAACGGTGAGGTCGGCATCACGATCTCCTCGTTGTCGATGAATTGGCGTAGCCGGTGCGCGGTGCGCTGCAGTCGCCAGACGCGGGCGTCCAGGTCCGCCCGGTGCCGGGCCAGGCGCTTGCGCAGCTCGTCCGGTGTGGCGTCGCGCAGGGTCCGGATCAGGTCCAGCGGCACGTCGAGATCGCGCAGGAGTGCGATCCGCCGGGCGGGTGCCAACTGCTCCTCGGTGTAGTACCGGTACCCGGTGTCCGGATCCACCCGGGCGGGTACCAGCAGCCCGATCTCGGCGTAGTGGCGCAGCGCGCCGATCGACAGTCCGGCCCGGCGGGCGAAGCGTCCGATCGACATCACGCCACCGAGGCTAGGACTCTCCAGCGGGTCGAGAGTCAAGACGGCCGGTACCATCACCCGCGTGGACGTGGGGGAGCCGGACGGCGTGGACCGGTTGTGGACACCGCACCGGATGGCGTACGTCACCGGTTCCGACCGGCCGGAGGGGTACGAGAAGCCGACCGGGTGCCCCTTCTGCCGGGCGCCGCGGCTCCCCGAGGCGGAGAGCCTGGTGCTGTACCGCGGCGAGCTGGTCTTCGCGGTGCTCAACCTGTACCCGTACAACCCGGGGCACCTGATGGTCTGCCCGTACCGCCACGTCGCCGACTACACCGCCCTGACCGGCCCGGAGACCGTGGAGCTGGCCGAGGTGACCCGGTCGGCGATGCGGGTGATCCGCTCGGCGAGCAACCCGCACGGCTTCAACATCGGCATGAACCAGGGCGCCGTGGCCGGTGCCGGCATCGCCGCCCATCTGCACCAGCACGTGGTACCGCGTTGGGGCGGCGACGCCAACTTCATGCCGGTGATCGGCCGGACCAAGGTACTTCCCCAGCTCCTCGGCGACACCCGGGACCTGCTGGCGAAGGCGTGGCAGGAAGTGACGACCGACACCGGCGACGGGCGCTGACGATCGTTAGCTTAGCTTAGTATCTTGGATGGATGCCGTCCTTCGATCGCGACCATCCCCGGTACAAGTGGGTCGCCCTGTCCAACACGACCCTGGGCATGCTGCTGGCCACCGTCAACGCGTCGATCGTGATCATCTCGCTTCCCGCGATCTTCAACGGCATCAGGCTCGACCCGCTCGCCCCGGGCAACGTCAGCTACCTGCTCTGGATCATCATGGGCTTCCTGCTGGTGTCCGCGGTACTGGTGGTGGCACTGGGCCGGCTGGGCGACATGTACGGCCGGGTCAAGCTGTACAACCTCGGGTTTGTGGTCTTCACCTTCGCCTCGATCGCGCTGTCCGTTGACCCGCTCCACGGTCCCGCCGGCGCGCTCTGGCTGATCGCCTGGCGCGTCGTGCAGGCGGTCGGCGGCTCGATGGTCTTCGCCAACTCCACCGCGATCCTCACCGACGCGTTCCCGGCCAGCCAGCGCGGCATGGCGCTGGGCATCAACCAGGTGGCGGCGATCGCCGGCTCGTTCATCGGCCTGGTACTCGGCGGTGTGCTCGCCGAATGGGACTGGCGCGCGGTGTTCTGGGTGAGCGTGCCGATCGGCGTCTTCGGCACCATCTGGTCGTACCTGTCCCTGCACGAGCTCGGTGAGCGCCGGCGCGGCCGGCTCGACTGGCCGGGCAACATCACCTTCGCGATCGGCCTGTCCGCGGTACTGGCGGCGATCACCTACGGCATCCAGCCGTACGGTGGCCACTCGACCGGCTGGACCAACCCGTGGGTGGTGGCCGGCCTCACCGGCGGGGTCGCGCTGCTGATCGCGTTCTGCGTCATCGAGACCCGGGTCGGCGACCCGATGTTCCACCTCGCACTGTTCCGCGACCGCACCTTCGCCTTCGGCAACCTGGCCGGCCTGCTCCAGTCGGTCAGCCGGGGCGGCATGCAGTTCATGTTGATCATCTGGTTGCAGGGCATCTGGCTGCCGCTGCACGGGTACGACTATGCGCAGACCCCGCTATGGGGCGGCATCTACCTGCTGCCACTGACCGCGGGCTTCCTGCTGGCCGGGCCGGTGTCCGGTTGGCTGTCCGACCGGTTCGGCGTCCGGCCGTTCGCGGTCGGCGGCTCGCTGGTGGTTGCCGCGAGCTTCCTCGGCCTGGTGGTCCTGCCGGTCGACTTCCCGTACTGGGTGTTCGCCCTGCTGGTCGCGGTCAACGGGATCGGGTCGGGGCTGTTCTCCTCGCCGAACACCTCGGCGGTGATGGGCGCCGTACCCGCCGGGCAGCGTGGGGCCGCGGCCGGCATGCGGGGCACGTTCTTCAACTCCGGGTCCGCGCTGTCTATCGGGATCTTCTTCTCGCTGATGATCGTCGGGCTTGCGGCCAGCCTGCCGCACACGCTCACCGCGGGTCTGGAACAGCAGGGGGTACCGGCGGACGTCGCGACCCGCATCGGTGCGCTACCCCCGGTCGGCAGCCTGTTCGCCGCGTTCCTCGGGTACAACCCGCTGGCGCAGCTGCTCGGCCCGACCGGCGTGCTGGCGCAGCTGCCCCCGGCCAACGCGGCGGCGCTGACCGGCAAGCAGTTCTTCCCGCACCTGATCTCCGGCCCCTTCCACCACGGCCTGGTCGTGGTCTTCTTCGCCGCCGCGGCGATGAGCCTGGTCGCAGCCCTCGCGTCGGTACCCGACAACTCGCGCGCCAGCCGCCGGCGCCGCCCGGCCGCGCTCGCGGACCCGCAGGCCGAGCCCGTGCGCGCCTGACCGGCCGGGGCAGCCGGATCTCCGCCGGACCGCTATCGTGCTGATCATGCCGGGCGGGCCTGCCCGGCACTCGGCTGTCAGGTGACCACGGGGGAACGCACGGTGGGTGACTTCTTCGTCAATGCAGGGGCGTTAGCGAGGCTGCCCGCCCAGCTTGACCGGCTGCAGGGCAGCGCGAGCCTCGGCATGCTGTACGTCAGCGACCAGACCCAGCTCAGCTACGGCGGCGTGCTCAACGGGATCACCGGAGCGCACGCCGACGCGGTGGCCAAGGTTCGCAACTACCTGGACGAGCTGGCCCACCACGTCGCCGGGCCCACGGCCAACGCCGTCCGGGCCGCCGTCACCTACTACCAGCAGACCGACGAGGTGTCCGCGGCCGCCCTGGACGAGACGTACCACGCCGCCGACTACCGGGGCGGCGGATACGTGGCGCCTGGTGATCCGGCCGGATCGGACTACCGCGGCGGCGGGTACGTCGACGTGGGCAACGGCTTCCGCGACCTGGCCAATCCGAGCGACCATTACCGGCGCCGCCCCGACTACTCGGCCGAATTTCCCTACGAGCCGCCGCTGAGTGCATTGATCAGCCCGGCCGCGATGGGCCGACACGTGATCATCACCGCCACCACGCTCGCCGCCCAGCTCGGCATCGGCCACCCGTGGGACCCGTACGAGATGATCCTCAAGCCGATCACCGGCGACTGGAACGGCATGCGCGGCTGCAAGGACGTGTTCGACAACGTCGCCGACGCGCTCGGCGACCTGACCATGAACCTCGGCGCGGCGGTGGAGAGCAGCGGCTCGGTGTGGCTGGGCGAGGCCGCCGACCACCTGTGCGAGCACCTGAAGGAAATCGGGGACGCGCTGACCGAGGCGCAGGAACCGGTCCGCAAGCTCGCCGAGTCCTACGAGACCGCGGCCGAGGGTGCCCATGCGCTGTTCGGTGCGCTCGCCGACGTGCTGAACGACCTCATCGACGACGTCATCGAGTTCATCGCCGAGGCGTCCGCGGCGGCGGCCACCTCGGAAACGGTGGTGGGCGGGATCGTGTTCGGAGGCATGGCCGCCTTCGACGCGTACGAGATCTTTGACAAGATCACCGAGCTGATCGACCTGATGTCCAAGGTCCAGGCGCTGGTCGAGGTGTACAACTCCCAGCAGGCCAACTTCGGGGTCGTCGGCGCTGCCGACCTGCCGAAGCTGCCCGGAACGCTGCCCCAGCTTCCGGGCAGGCAGTACTCCGGTCCGGTTGTCTCCGAGGCCGCCAGCGGCCCGGTGGTCACCGCCGCCCCGCCCTGGAAGAACTGATCCCGTCTGGAGTCGACACGTGAACGCCCCCGAAGCCGGCGACATCGCCGACCTGGTCGCCGAGTTGCGCAGCGGTCCCCTCGGGGAGCGCCTGGCCGACCGGCGGTTCCGCCGCCAGCACGCGTACGAGGCGTTGGTGCACAACCCGGACCCGATCATGCGGGAGATCGGCCAGCAGTTGCGTGACGGCGCCATCCGGCCGGCGGACATCCTGCGGATACCCGAGTACACCGAGGCGTTCCGGCGCGGCGCCGACCGGGCCGCGCAGCGCCTCGACCCGGAACGGATCGCCGACGACCTGCAGACCATGATCGCCCAGGCGCGGGACCAGGACGCCGACGACCGGCGGCCCGCGCGCGATGAACCGCGTGGTGGCTCCGGCGGGAAGCCCGCGCGCTGATGGTCGAGCCGATGTACCCGCCGCCCGCGGATCGGGGTACCCGCCGGATCCTCGGCATCGCCGCCCTTGTCGGTGTGGTGGTGCTCGCGGTGTGGATCCTGGCCTATGCGTGGTCGTTCAACGGCCCGCGGGTCACCGACGACGCGCCGTACACCTGGCACCGGGCGCCGGCGATCTTCCTGCACAACTCCGGATCCGAGCCGGCCACGTGTACGGTGACCAGCCAGGACGAGGAGACCCGGACGGTACACATCGCCGGCCGGCATCAGCTGACGAACCTTCAGATCAACGGGGCCCGGGTCGACCGGTGGTTCGCCGACTCGGCCACGGTCACCTGCACCGGGGGAGTCGTCACGGTGACCTGGGGGCCGGTCACCTGGCTGTACCTGGTGGGGGCCAGCGCGATCATCCCCTTCGCGGCGATCGCGGTTGTCGCGTTCTGGTTCCTCCAGGTCGTCCGGCCGGGTACCCGGGCGCAGCGCCGGCGGTAGCTACGCCCGGCGCCGACGCCGCTGGACGGCGATCCACAGTCCGGCGCCGAGGAGCACCACCACGACCGCGGCCACCGCGACGACGGCCGGCCATGCGGCGCCGGACTTTCCGGGCGCGGCGGCCGGCGGTTGGTTGCCCGATGCCGGAGTGGTAGCGGCGGGCGGGGTCGGGCTGTGCGAGAGCCACGGGCTCGGGCTGACCGCCGGCGGTACCTGGGCGGTCAGCGCGGCGACCGGGTTGACGATCCCGTGCCCGTACAGCCGCGGGTCGCCCTTGGGCGTTGCGGTGGCGATGATGCGGTTGGCCACCTCGTAGGCGGGCATCGTCGGGTACTTGGCGCGGATCAGTGCCGCCACGCCGGCCACGATCGCCGAGGAGATGCTGGTGCCCTCGCGGATGACGTAGGTGCCGTTCGGCTGCGCGGCAACCGCGTCGACCGCGGGCGCGCAGACGGCGAACTGGACGAACCCGCCCGGGGGCGCGGGGATCGAGACGTCCGCGTGGTTGCCGTTGCGGTCGGTGCCGCAGATCGCCAGGACGCCGGTGAAGAACGCCGGCGCGACGATCTCCTTGTCCCGGGTCCCTAGCGCGTCGGTGACCTGGCCGGTGTTCCCGCCCCCTGCGACGAACACCACGTCGTGGTCCAGCGCACGGAGTACGGCCTGGTGGACCGTCTCGTCGAGGGGGGCAGCGAACGATGCGTTGATGACCTTCGCGCCCCGCGCGACCGCGGCGTCGATGCCCGCGGCGACGACCTGCGAAGCCAGCGCGAAGGCGTTGTGTTGTTCGTCGAGCTTGATGGGCAGGATCTTCGCACGCGGCGCAACACCGAGGACGCCGTCGGCGTTTCCGGGACCGTGCCCATGCCCGGCGATGATCGCGGCCATCTGCGTGCCGTGCCCGTTGGTGTCCTGCTGGCCGTTACCGGTGCTGCCCGGAGTGGTGTCGAATCCGTCCAGCACGGAACCGGCGATGTCAGGCTGGTTGGCGGTCACCCCGGTGTCGATGACCGCCACGGTCACTCCCTCGCCCTGGCTGATCGCCTGCGCGGCGGGGATCCCGAGGGCGGACAGGTACCACTGCTGGCTGCGGGCGGCGTCCGCCACGGCCGGCGAGCCGATCGCCAGGGTCGAACCGGCTGCCAGCAGCAGGGCGGCGAGGATGCCCACCGCCCGGCGAAGCCCGGCGGACCTTTCGGGGGCCGCCGGGCGGGACAGGTGACTGCTCACCGTCCGATCGCCGGGCCCGGGTCGGGTGCCGGGGCGTCTCCGCTCGGCTCCACCACGCCCGGTGCGCCGTCCGGTACCGTCCACAGCTCGTCGTCCGGGTAGACGGCGGAAACGTCGTCCCGATCGGTCGCCGGTCGCCGCCGACCGCCGCGTCCCGACCCGGCCATACCCATCGAGCCTTCGGCACCGGGCCGGCCGCCGGGCCGGCCAGCGGCCGCGCCTCCCGCCGGGCGACCACCGGCGCCGCCGATCGCGGTGCCGGGGCCCTCGCCGCCCGGCCCGCCCGCGGCCCTGACGCCGGGCATGCCACGGCCGCCACCGACCGGCCGACCCGAGGGTTCCGAGCCGGTCCGGGAGGTGGGTGCCGAGCCGGTCCGGGGCGCGGGTGGCGAGCCAGTGCGGGGCGCCCCGCCGATGACCGGTGGGATACCGCCGCGCATGCCGCCGACGCCGGGCTCCTCGCTCAGCGGCGACGGGACCGGTGCACCGGGCGGGCGGACCCCGCCACCGGGCCGGCCGCCGACCACCGGCGGAGCGGTGCCGGCGGACGGGCGCATCCCGCCGGCCGGGGGTTCCTCGCCGATCACCGGCGGTACCCCCAGACCAGGTGGCCGGGTACCGCCGACCGGCTCGCCCCCGACCACGGGCGGGGCGCCCGTGCCTGGCGGGCGGATCCCGCCCCCCGGGCCAGGTGTCGGCGGCCTTTGGACCGGCGGCGTACCGCCACCGACGGGCGGCAGGCCGATCGGCGGGATGCGGACCGGTGGCAGGCCGGGTGACGGCTGGAGGCCACCTCCGCCACCGCCCACAGGCGGTGTGGTGATCGGCGGGGGCTGGCTGGCGACCGGCAGGGTGCCGCCGAGCACCGGCGCGCTGCCACCCGGGGCGGATCCAGCGCTGCCGCTCCCGGAGCCACCGGGGATCGTCCGGGTGCCCCCACCGCCGCTCGCCGGGGCTTTGACGATAGGGGGTATGGGGTCCTCGGGACCGGGGCCCAGCGGCGGGTTGTAGGTCGGCGGCGCGGTCAACGGGGTCTGCGTGACGGTGGTTTTATACCCCTCGATCGCCTGCTGCGCGCCGGCGAAGTTGGCGTTGTCGCGCTTGAGCAGACTGATTTCGGTGCTGTCGTTCGGCGTCGGCTGCGCGGCCAACTGGTCCCACTGCTGGTTGATGATCGCCGAGTTGCTGTAGTGGACCTGCACCGTCTCGAGCGTGCTCTTCGCCTGCTCGGCGATCGTGCTCAGGGCGAAGCTGTTGTCCAGCGCCGCCGTCTGCGCGGTCGTGGCCAGCGGCTGCACAAGCTGGTCGGTGCTGCTCATGAACGCGTCGGCGGCCGCGTTGCTGCTGCGATCCCAGCCGGTGTTGAGCTTGGCGGTG
>VAWN01000033.1:96999-150067 GCA_005885555.1 Actinomycetota bacterium | reverse complement strand
CAGGTACTGCCACGCGTTGGCCTGGGACTCGTTGCTTCCCTTCACCTCGGCCTGCATCCACTGCACCATCTGGCCGATGTCTTCGCTTCCAGCCATGTCCTACACCCCGCTGTC
The DNA here is from genome assembly GCA_005885555.1 of Actinomycetota bacterium. Lineage (GTDB taxonomy): Bacteria > Actinomycetota > Actinomycetes > Mycobacteriales > Micromonosporaceae > AC-43. Next base: position 149,953 of record VAWN01000033.1, on the reverse strand, counting down.
CGGCGTCGGGTTCGCGGCGCCGCGGACGTCCGGCAGGACGTTCGTGACGTCGGTCACGGTGATCCGGGAGAACTGGTCGGCCCGCTGGTACCGGTGGCCGATCTCGTCGGCCGACTGCGCGAACTGGGCGACACCGTTGATCACGTTGCGCAGGAACTCCTTCGTCTCCTGCAAGTAGGTGTAGTACGTGGTGCGCTTGGCGCCCAGATCCAGCGACGGGCTGTTGCCGAACTGGGGACCGTCGGAGATCAGCAAGTTGTTGATCTTTTGCCAGGCGGGGTACAGGTTCTCGGTGAGTTCCTGCCTCAGCGCGTCGGCGAAGTCACTGAGCGAGTTGATGTCGACGTCGATCCGGTGGAATCCGGTGTTCGCGTAGGCCTGCTCGACTGCGCGTTCGTGCATCAATGCACGTTGATCTTCCGGGTCCAGCATCGCTACCCCCGTTGTGGCGGCGTGGTCGTCTCGTCTTCGTATCGTGTCGGTGCGTGTCGAGCCGGTGCACCGACGGCGGCCAGCTTACCGGGCGGGTACGACATCGCGCCGCCCACGAATCCGTCGGTGCCGGTCAATCCGGTGGCAGGTTCGCCAACTGGATCAGCCGGGCGCCCTCGCGCCGGGTGACCAGCCAGCCGCGGCCGGGTGGCAGCGGACTGGGGCGCACGTTGCCGAGCAGGGTGCCCTCGTCCCGGTCGCCGGACAGCAGGATCCCCGGCGACCCGACCTCGCGCAGCCGCTGGATGAACGCCTCGTACATCGCGCGGCCGGCCCCACCGCTGCGCCGGGTCAGGACCAGGTGCAGGCCGACGTCGCGACCCTGCGGCAGGTACTCCAGGATCGGCATCAGCGGGTTGGTCGGCGCCCCGGCGACCAGGTCGTAGTCGTCGACGAGGACGAAGACCTCCGGCCCGCTCCACCAGGAACGGCGGCGCAGCTGGTCCGGCGTGACGTCCGGCCCGGGCAGCCGGAGCTGCATCGACGCGGCCAGCGACCGCATCAGGTCCTCGGTCTGGGCCGCGGTGAGGCCGTTGCCGACCAGGTGCTCGCCGCCGATCGCGCCGAGCAGCGACCGGCGGTAGTCGACCAGCAGGATCTTCGCCTGCTCCGGCGGGTACCACGTGCAGATGGTGCGAGCCAACGCACGCAGGAATGTCGACTTTCCGCTCTCCGTGTCGCCGAACACGATCAGGTGCGGCGAGGCGGCGAAGTCGAGGTATGCCGGTTGCAGGTCGGCCTCGGCGATCCCGACCGGAAGCGACAGTCCGGTCGGCTCGGCGACCATCTGCATCACCGTCTGGTACGGCACGTTCGGCGGCAGCAGCCGTACCGGCGGCGCAGGCGCTCCCGGGTACGCCTCGCGCACGGTCTTGACCAGGGCCGCCTGCCCGTTGGTCAGGTCGGCGGGATCCTGCCCGGAGTCGACCCGCGGCAGCGCGGTGAGGAAGTGCAGCCCGTCGGGCGTGATACCGCGACCCGGCGAGCTCTTCGGCACGTTGCCCGCCACGCGGCGGTTGAGGTACGAGTCGGACGGGTCGCCGAGGCGCAGTTCCAGCTTGGTACCCAGCAGGTCGCGGATCGCCGGCCGGAAGTCCATCCACCGGGTCGTCGCCGCAACGACGTGGATGCCGTAGGACAGGCCGCGGTTGGCGATGTCGGTGATCGCCTCCTCCAGTTCGGCGTGCTCGTTGCGCAGCGTGATCCAGCCGTCGACGATCAGGAACACGTCGCCGAACTGCTGGTCCGGCAGGTTACCGGCGGCGCGCTGCCGGCGGTACGTGGCCATCGAGTCGATGCCCCACTCGCTGAACATCCGTTCCCGGGTGTCCAGGACGGTCTTCACCTCGGCCACGGTACGGCGGATGGGTGCGGTGTCCTGGCGGCCGGCCACGCCGCCGACGTGCGGCAGGTCGCGGATGCCGGCCAGCGAACCGCCACCGAAGTCGAGCAGGTAGCACTGCACCTCGGCCGGGGTGTGCAGCAGCGCGAGCGAGCAGACCAGCGTGCGCAGCGCGGTGGACTTCCCGCTCTGCGGCCCGCCGACCACGGCGACGTGCCCGGCGGCGCCGGCGAGGTCCAGCCAGAGCACGTCCCGGCGCTGTTCCAGCGGGCGGTCCACGACGCCGACCGCGGCGTGCAGGCTGCCGGCCAGGTCCGGCACGGTGACCGTCAGGCCGCGCCGGTTGTCGACGGCCAGCGGCGGCAGGAGCTGGTCCAGTGCCGGCGGCTCGTTCAGCGGCGGCAGCCAGACCTGGTGCGCCGGTACCCCGCGGCCGACCATCTGGCCGAGCAGCACGTCGAGCAGGGTCGGGGCGCCCGGCTGTGCCTGCGGGGCGGCGGGCTGGACCGCGGCGGGGGTACCCGCACCGACCGGCGGCACGTACTGGGTGACGTAGTCCTCGATGGTGAACGACGCGGTGCTGCCGGGGAGGGCCGATGCGCCGGCCGGCGGCCGGTACGGAGCGGAGACGTAGGCGGCCTTGAAGCGCTGCATCACCTCGGTGCCCGACTTGAGGTACCCGTGGCCGGGCGAGCGCGGCAGCTCGTAGGCGTCGGGTACGCCGAGCACGATGCGGCTCTCGTGGGCGGAGAAGGTACGCAGGCCGATCCGGTACGACAGGTGGGTGTCCAGCCCGCGCAGCCGCCCCTCGTCCAGCCGCTGCGACGCCAGCAGCAGGTGTACGCCGAGCGACCGGCCGACCCGGCCGATCTGTACGAACATGTCGATGAAGTCCGGCTTGGCGGAGAGCAGCTCGGAGAACTCGTCGCAGATGACCAGCAGGCTGGGCAGCGGGGCGAGGGCGGCACCGGCGGCGCGGGCCTGCTCGTAGTCGCCGATGTTGGCGAAGTGCCCGGCCCGGCGCAGCAGCTCCTGCCGCCGGATCAGCTCGCCGTTGATGGCGTCGGTCATCCGGTCGACCATGGTCAGGTCGTCTTCGAGGTTGGTGATCGTCGCGCTGGTGTGCGGCAGCTTGTCCAGCTTGCTGAAGGTGGCCCCGCCCTTGAAGTCGATGAGGACGAAGTTGAGCGTCTCCGGCGAATGGGTCGCCGCCAGGGCCAGTACCAGGGTGCGCAGCAGCTCCGACTTGCCCGACCCGGTGGCGCCGATGAGCAGCCCGTGCGGCCCCATGCCGTCCAGCGCGGACTCCTTGAGGTCAAGCTCCACCCGGGTACCGTCCGGGCCGACCCCGACGGGTACCCGCAGCCGGTCCCGGGCCGGCCGGTTGACCCAGGTGTAGCTCGGTTCGAACCGCGCCGGATCGGCCAGGTTCAGCAGCTCCGGCAGGCCCACCTCGCCGACCAGCGGATCGGCGTCTTCGCCGACGATCGTGGACAGCCGCATCGGGCACAGCTGGCGGGCCAGCGCCGCCATGTCCGGCACGCTCAAGGCGTCGGCCCGGCCCAGGTTGGCGTCCATGTCGATGGTGGTGCTGCGCAGCTGGCCGGACCGGCTGAGCTCCAGTACCAGATCGGCCTGGTCCAGCCCGCGCGGCCGGGGCCGCTGCAGGTCGATCACGGTCAGGCCGTCGATGCCGCCGGCGGGCAGCAGGCCGTCGGCGTCGCTGGCCTCGGCGCCGTCGACGATCACGATGACGTGCGGCCCGTCCAGGCTGGCCTGGTGCGGCGCGAACCGGGACCGGTTCTGCAGCAGGTCGCCCAGCAGCTCCTGCAGCGCGGGCAGCGAGTGGGCGATCAGCCGTACCTGGCCCAGCGCGTCCTGCCGGGTCGGGTGCAGGGCGTGCGGCAGCCACTTGAGCCACTCCCACTCGGCCCGGCGCTCCGGTGGCGCCGCGAGCGCGATCAGCACGTCGTCGGGCGCGTGGAACACGGCCAGCTGCGCGATCACCGCGCGCAGCAGGGCGCGCAGCTGGCCGGAGTCGCCCCGCATGAAGATCCGGGAGAACGCGCGCAGCGACACCGCCACCGGCAGGTCGGGTACCAGCGCGTAGGTGTTCAGGAACCGTTGCAGCGCCGCCGCGCACATCGGCTCCAGATCCTCCAGCGGCTGGCTCGGCGGGGCGATCAACAGCGTGGCCAGTTCCTGGGCGCCCAGCGCCACCCGTACCACGCCGGCGTCGGGATCGCCGCCGCGCCGCTCCCAGAGCCGGGTACTGGCCGCCGTCGACCACAGCTTGTCCGGGTCGGGATGCCGGAAGAACGCCGCCTGCTGCTGCTCGCGGATAGTGGTGCGGGCCTGGCGGCGCAGCGAGGACAGGTACCGCATGTAGTCGCGCCGCCGCGCCACCAGCTCGCTCTTGCGCGGCCCGCTGCCGGTGGCCCAGGTGCTGGCCAGCATGCCGAGCGTGGACACCCCGAACATCAGGCCGATCACCCACTGCAACGGCCCGGTCCGGTTGCCCGAGAACATGAACAGCAGCGCGAACGCGAAGCTGCCCGCGACCATCGGGATGACCTGGAGGAACTGTGACCAGCCCCGACCCTCCGCGGGCGGGATCTGCGGCGGCGCGTCCAGGACGATCTCGCCGCCCGGTGAGGCTGGAGCCGGTTGCCGCGGAGGACGGCGGATCACAACCGTGCTCACCCCGTGCTACCCCCAAGCCCACGTATGCTGCTTGCCGGGCCGAACGTACCGCCTCCCCATGGTAAGGGAAGCGGGCCGTGACGGGCTCGCCCGTCGCAGGCGCTCGACGACGGGGAGAGGGGAAGCCGGTGGCGGGCCAGACGACGACCGGGCGAGGGCAGGCCGCGGTCCCGGTGGGTGGTGGGTCACCCGGCGTGGACCTGGCGCGGGTCACCGTCACCGCGCCGCACCGGCGGGCCGAGATGGCGCTGCCCGCCGGGGTACCCGTGGCCGACCTGCTGCCCAGCATCCTGCGCCACTGCGGCGAGGCGCTCGCCGACTCGGGCGAGGCGCACGGCGGATGGGTGCTGCGGCGCATCGACGGCGCCCCGCTGGAAACCGCCGGTACCCTCGGCGCCCAGGTCCGCGACGGCGACATCCTGCACCTGGTACCGGCCCACGCCGAATGGCCGGAACCGGACTACGACGACCTCGCCGACGCGATCGCCGCCACGTCGCGCCGGCACGCGCCGCCGTGGAGCGGCCATTCCACGCTGAACTTCGGCCTGGCGGTCGTGGCCGCGGTACTGGCCGTCGGCCTGTACCCGATGCTGTCCTACGGCCCCGGAAAGCCGGTCGCCGGCGCGGTGGCGCTGGGTGTGGCGCTGCTGCTGACCCTGGTCGGCATCGTGCTGGCCCGGGCGCTGGCCGATGCCCGGTCGGGTGGCATGGTCGCGGCCTACGCGCTGCCGTACGCGTTCGTCGGCGGCCTGCTGGTGCTGCCCGCCGCCGGGTCGGCGCCGCGGGTGTCGGCGGCGCACATCCTGGTCGCCGCGGCCACCCTGCTGCTGTTCAGCGTCCTCGGGTACTACGGCGCGGCCAGTCTCGGCCGGATCTTCGTGGCCGGCGGCATGGCCGGGCTGTTCGCCGTGATCGGCGCGCTGGCCGGGTTGCGCTGGAGCGCGGCCGGCGCGGCCGCGGTACTGGTCGCGATCCTGGTCGCCGCGGTGGCCGGCTTCCCACTGCTGGCGATGCGGATCGCCAAGCTGCCGCAGCCGCGGGTACCGCAGGATCCGGCCGATCTGGCCGCCGCCGCGCTGCCGGCCCGCAAGGACATGTTCATCGCGGTCGTCCGTACCGACGAGGTGCTCACCGGCCTGCTGATCGGCGCTGCCGTGCTGCACGTCGCGTGCGCCGCGGTCATCCTGGGCGGCGGTGGGCCGGCCGGGCTGGTACTGGTCGGTGTCGTCGCGGTGGTGAACCTGCTGCGCGCCCGGCTGTTCGCGACGCTGCGCCACCGGCTGCCACTGCTGATCGCCGGGCTGGCCGCGGCCGGGATCCTCGCCATCGGGGTACTGGCCCGGCTCGCGCCCGAGCAGCGGCTGCTCGTCGGCGGGGTGGTGGTACCGCTGCTGGCCTGCCTGGTGCTGGCCGCCGCGGTGTCCTACAGCCGCCGGCCACCGTCGCCGTACCTGGGGCGGGCGGCCGAGATCCTCGACGTGGTGCTGGTGCTCGCGGTGGTGCCGACCGCCGCGGCGGTGCTGGGGCTGTTCGGCTGGATCCGCGGCCTCGGCGGCTGATCAGCTTCCCGACGACGACGACGCCGCCAGCCGGGCGCGGGCGACCCGCTCCACCCACAGGTACCGGCCGAAGCTGCGCAGCAGGAGCGCGACCAGCGGCCCCACGAACAGGAACCCGCCGATGACCAGGACCAGTCCGGCGATCACCGACCCGCCGCGCGCGAGCCCACCCAGTCCAGCGCCGAGGAACGCGGCCCGGCGGGCGACGCCCGGATCCGCCCGGCGCGTGCGATCGAGCGCGCGGGCCGGCGAGCTCCCCACCCAGGTCAGTACCCCGGTCGCGATCCCCAGCACCAGCACCACCACCAGGGCCACCCGGAACCCGGTGGGGGAGGAGTCGCGGATACCACTCAGGAAGCCGACCAGCAGCGGTACCTCACACGCCAGCGCGACGATCAACGCCAGCGACATGCCGGCCCGCCGCCACCAGTACGCCGGCCCGCGCTCGTACCACGTCGTACCGACCACCGGCAGCGGCTCGATGTAGGGGCGTACCGGACCGGCCGCCTCCCGTGCCCGCCGGCGGCCACGTCGTCCCATGCGACCGATCCTCTATCAGCCGAAGATCCCGTGCCACACCGATGAGGCCATGTGACCGATGTCCTTGCCGGTGTTGGCGAACGTGTGCCCCACCCCGTCGGCGATGCCGACCACGACGCCGTGCTGCTGGATGTCTTCGTCCCAGTGTTCGTGGAACCCCTCGTACACCAGGTCGCCGACGCCGACCGCGACCGCGCCACCGACCAGGGCGGCGCCGCCCACGGCGACCAGCGGTGCCGCGCCGGCCGCGGCGAGGCCGCCGGCCACGGCCGCGCCGACCGCGACGCCGGCCGCCACGCCACCGGCGTTGGAGGCCAGGTCCTCGCCCCAGGCGCGGGCCGGGTTCTCGCCCTTCTGGATGTCGTCGGTGGCCTGGAGGTAGGTACCGCCGGCGACCGCGGCCACGTCGATGACCGGTACGTCGCCGAGGAACCGCAGCACCCGCGACCCGTCCGCCGCGCTCGCCCAGGCGCTGCCGACCCGGGGCAGCGCGTCGAGCCCGTCGCCGACCCTGAGGTCGAGGAACCGGGCCAGCGGGTGCGCCTCGTGCTCCATGACGCCCAGGTCGCTCTTCAGCGCGTTCAGGTCACGCAGCGCGTCGCTGCGGGCCGCCTTGACGTCGGTCGGCATCCGCTGTCCGGGCGGGGTGGCGTCGCGGGCCGCCTGCCAGGCCGACTTCGCCGCGTCGTACTTGTCCTGCGCCTTGTCGAGCAGGTCGTGCAGGTGCGCGCGGACGGCCGCCGGGATGGCGCCGAACCCGCGCGCGTAGTCGCCCAGCGCCACCTTGTCGGCGTTGCTCAGCCCGTCGCCGGCCGCGTTGTCGATCACTTTGACCAGGTCGCGGGCGAGCTCCAGCAGCGCGTTGTCGGCCTCGACCCGGAAACCCTGCGCGGTCTGCTGGATCTCCTGCCACTGCGCGGCGTAGTCCTTCGCCGCCGACAACGCCGGCTCGGTCAACGGGGCGGTGGGTGGCCGCCCGTCGTCGCCGATGGGTACCCCTTTGCCGCGTGCCTCGCCGGCGAGCGACTCCAGGTCCTTCTCCAGCCGGTCCAGCAGGCCGGCGAGATCACCGATCACCTTGCCGGCCGCGGAACAGTACGAGCCGATCGCCCCGGCCGCGGCGGAGGACACCTCCCAGTGCCCCTCGAACGCCTTGGCCGCGTCGCCGCTCCAGCCGGCGGCACCGGAGATCGCGCCGATCTTGCCGTCGATGTCGTCGACGGTGGTCTTTACCTTGCCCTCACACGGGTTCAGCTCGTCGGCGACGGTGTGCAGGCTCGCGATGTCGCCGCCGACCCAGTTCCTGCCCATCCGCGGTCCTACCCGTCGCGCATCATGTTGTCGTACAGCTCCCGGGCACTGACGTCGGAGCGCTGGTAGTCGTCGTGCGCCCGGGTCAGCTTGGCGCCGGTGTCGCGCAGCCGATCGGCGACGGTGGTGCGCAGGGCGTCCAGGGTCGCCAGTACCGCGCCGATCGTCTGGTCCAGGCTGCCGTCACCGGAGTCGTAGTGCAGCCGGGTCAGGTCGCCGACCGCCTTCTCGAAGTCGGCCGCCCCGTCGTGGAAGGCGGTGGCGGCCTTGTTCAGGTCGCTGAGGATCGTCTGGTAGTCACCCATGCGGTTTCTCTTCCATCGTCCGGGACAGCGCCAGCACCTCGTCGACGTCCCAGCGCGGCAGGTCCGCGTCGGACGCCGGGTCGAGGGCGACCTGCGTGATGCCCGCCGCGCCGAAGATCAGGCGCAGCCGGGACAGCGGTACCGCGACCCACGGCTGCGCCCCGCCGAGCGCGTCGACCAGCTTGTCGAGGCTGGTGAACGCGACACCCACCGGTGCGCCTGTAGTGCCCAGGCGGGTCTCGAACCGTACCCCGTCGTGACCGGCCCGGGGATCGGGATGTGCCGGGGCGTAGACGATCTCGTTGACGATCTCGTTCTGCACGAACCCACCTCAACACCGTGTTGGATGCGCTGCGACCGCTGCCGCAGCGCATGTCAACACCCGTACCCCGGTCAGCGGAAGGACGAGGCGATGCTGCTCTCGGTGGCCGCGTAGTCCGCCATCGAGTCGGCGAGCGCCTTGCGGATGCTGTTGAGAACGTCCTTGAGCTCGTTGGCCGCGTTCGTCCACTGCTGCTGCCGCTGGTGGTATGCGTCCTGCGCGTCACCCTGCCAGGTGGCGACCAGCGGCGCGGCCTGGCGGTCGAGGTCGGCGAGCTTCTCGGTCAGCGAGGAGACCCCGCCGGCCAGGTCGTCGATCGTCGACTGCATCTGTCCGAAGTGGACTTTCAGGAAGTTCGAGTCAGGCACCTACGTCACCTTTCGATTCGATCGGACGACCGGACTCAGACGCCCGGCAACGGCGCGGCGCCGCCCTGGTTGTTGAACCGTGCGGAGGTGCTGGCGTCGACCGCCGCGTAGTTCTGGCCGCCGGAGCGGATCAGGCTCGCCGTCTGCGCGAGCAGGTTGTTGATGTTCGTCTGGTCCTTCGACCACGTCTCCATCGTCGACTGGAAGCTCATGGCGCCCTGCCCGGCCCATCCGCCCTGCAGTTCGCTCACACTGCGCTTCAACCGGTCCAGCGTCGACATCAGGTCGCTGTTGACCGTCTCGAAGTTCTTGGCGGTCTGCTCCATCAAGGCGTGGTCGGTCTGTGTCTGGTTCGATGCCATGCACGTCACCCCGTTTCGCTTGTCCTGTGCGCCCATATCGGACGGACCCGGGCACCTCCGAGGCGCCTCGCGTCAGCGACGGTAGCGGGTTTGCGGGAATCCGGCAGCCCCGGATCCGGGCCGCCGGGACATTTCCGCCGGCCGATACCGGATCCGGCGCGACGAATCACCGCAAGACGGCGGGCGCCCGGGCGGCCGCCTGATCCAGTACCGGTCCCCGCTGCAGCAGGGCCACGACGGCGTCGGGCAGCCGCGGTGGCTGCACCCCGGCGTACCCCAGCGTCGCCAGCGCATCCGTCGACGCGACCGGGAACGCGACGGCCAGGTCGGTCACCAGGCACAGGGTGCCGGTCGTGGCGTCCGGTGACGGTACCGCCAGCACCACCGCACCCCGGCCCGGCGCGACGAGCACCCGGTCGGCGAGCACCGCGGACGTCGGCGACTGGGAACCGGTGACCGCCGCGGCACCGACCGCGGGCGGCGCGGCGTTGACCGCGATCTCCGGCAGGCCGGACGCGTCGGAGAACACCGCGCAGACGGCCCGCTGCCCGTCGGCGGGCGTGACCACGGTCGGCGGCCGGTCCGGCAGCGCGGCCACCGGATCGGTGCTGCCCACGCTGAGCTTGGACCGCGGCTGCACGGCCAGCCAACTCGGCGGCTGGTCGTGCGCGACGGAGCCGGCGCTGGCCATCAGGTTGGCCTGCAACTGGCTGATCTGGGCCAGCCCGTCGGCCAGGGCGACGAAGTTCTGCACGCCGACGCCGGGCGTGCTGACCGACGCCCGGTCGCCGACCGCCATGCCGGCGACCTTCGACGGGCCGGTGCCGGGTACCCGCACCCGACCGAGGTCGACCCCGGGCGCGATGACGTTGAGCAGGGCGGTCGCCGCGGGTACCGGCTGGTCCTCGTGCACGCCGATGGCGTCGTGGACGATCCGCTGGTCGTCGGCCGGGATCCGGAACTTGTGCGCGTTCCAGATCATGTACTCGGTCTCACCGGTGCGGACGATCAGCGCCTCGCCGGGGGCCAGCGGGTGCGCCGTGGCCGGCCGGGCACCGACCAGCAACGACGACTGGGCGTGGCTGGTCCCGTCCGGCTGGCGCACCTGGTTCGAGCAGACCGTCCAGGGCGCGCCGAGCAGCTTGCCGGGCTCGGCCAGCGAGTCCGGCGCCCCGGGAATCCCCAGCGGGGTACCGCGCGGCGCGCCGGCCAGCGACCGGCGGGACACCGAGATCGGCTTCGGATCGGTGGAACCCGACGCCAGCAGCGCGGAGGCGTAGTTGAGCACCGGGTGCAGCTGCCCGTTGAGGTAGACGAACTTGGCGCCCGACTCCCGCTCCACGACGACCGCGCCCTCGGCACGCCAGGTCGTGTTGCCGCCGGACACGATCAACCCGTAGATGCCGACCGCGCCCAGCGCGAGGATCGCCACCATCAGGCTGGCGAACACCGAACCGCCGACCCGCCGGAACGGCGGCTGCGCCGGATCCGGATCGCGGGTCACCAACGCGGAAACCGTCCGTTGGGTCGCGAACTGGTACGAATGCAGCTGGCTCTGCCGTGACGCCATCAACCCTCCGTGCGGTACAGCGGTCCGCGGGCCCGGCCCCATACGATAGGCGCGAATGACCGAACCGTGGGTGCGGGATGGGGGCGGGCCACCGGTGAACACACCAGACGCCGTGGGGCGCGCCGCCGCGGCGCACCCGGTGGGCCGGGCCGGCGTCGCACCGGCGGGCTCCTGGTCGGTCGCTCCCGACGCGGCCGCCGGCCAGGCCGGTCACCGGTACGGTCCGGCGCCGGTGGGCGGTGCGCCGGTACCGCCGGGCGCGGTCTCGTCGGTTCCGATGGCCGCCTCCGCGCCGCCGGTGTCCGCGCCGCCGCCCATGCAGCCCGCGCCGCCTCCCATGCAGCCCGGGCCGCCTGCGCCACATCCCGCGCCACCTCCTGCGCCGCTGCCGGCGGCGCAGCCCGCGCCGCCGGCCGGCACCTATGCGAGCGCGAGCCGGCGGCACGCCGTGTCCGCACCCCGGCGGCTGCGCCATCCCGGGTCGGTGGTGCCCCCGCTGGTCCTGCGGCTGCTGCTCGCGCAGGCGGTCGTCGCGCTCGCGGTAGCCGCGGCCGCGGCGCACAGCCCGCTGCTGTGGGCGCTCGCCGGGCTGGGGGCGGTCGTCCTTGTTCCGTCGGTACTGGTGTCCCGCCGGTTCGGCGTGCGGATGCGGTACCGGATGCGCGCGCGCACCGTCAAGTCGCGCACCGGTGACCTGCGCAGCGGCCTGCTGGAGCACCTCGACCCGTCGACCGTCATCGACTCGATCGAGGTCGATGGCGACCGGGTCGGCGTGGTGGCCACGGACACCGGCGCCGTCGCGGTACTCGAACTGGGCGGCACCGCGGCCGGGATGCTCGTCGACCCACCCGTCCAGCTGCCGTCACCGGCCGCGCTGCTGCCGGCCGACGACCCCAACGGCGCGCCGGTCAGCGTCCAGCTCGTCGTGCAGGTGGTACCCGCGGCGCGCGCCGAGACCGACGTCATCGCGAAGTCATACCTGGAACTGGCCGGCGCCACGGTACCGGCGACCCGGCGGGCGTGGCTGGCCGTCCGGGTGTGGCGCACACCGGACAGCTACACCCAGGCCGAACTGCGCCCGGCCCTGGTCGCCGGGCTGCGCAGCCTGCGGCGGCGGCTACGGCAGCACAAGGTACCCGCCGAGTCGCTCGGTCCGGAGGCGCTGCTCGACGTCACCGCCGCGCTGGCCGGCCTCGGTACCCCCGGGATCGAGGCCGGTGCGGCGGCCAGCGAGTCGTGGCGCCGCTGGTCCACCGCGGAGACGGTGCACTCCACGCACCGGATGGTGGGCTGGCCCCGGCCGGACTGGCGGATCGACGCGCTGCTGCGCGGGGTACCCGCCGCCGCCGTCACGCTCGGCCTCGCGGTCACCCGCCCCCGTGGCCGGCCGGGTCCGGAGCTGGCGGTCGAGCTGGCGGTCCGGGTCGCCGCCACCGACCAGCGCCGCCTCGCCACCGCGGACAGCGCGCTGGCCGGCCTGGTCCACCGGGCCGGTGGCAGGTGCGAACCGATGCCCGGCGAACAGGTCTTCGGCCTGGCCGCCACCCTTCCGCTGGGCGGCTTCGCGGCGCTGACCGGCGGCGGCACCCTGACCAGCCGGGTCGGCCTGCACGCGGCCGATCCGCAGGCGCTGGCCGGACTCGGCGCGCAGCTCGGCGGCGCCGGGCTGATCATCGGCAAGGACCGGCATGGCGCACCGGTGGTCGTCCGCCCGTTCCGGCCGCAGCCGACCGGGATCGTCGCCGTCGGTACCCTCGCCTTCGGTCAGCTGCTGACCATGCGCCAGCTGGCCCTCGGCGCCAGCCTCGCGGTGCAGACGACCCGGCCGGACAGCTGGGTGCCGTTCCTGCAGCAGTGCGGCGTCAGCCGTGACCGGGTCAGCCTGGGCCAGCCGGGCACGGCGCCGGCCCGTCCGGCCACCGCCGACAAGCCGCTTCTGGTGGTCTACGACGCCGGCCCGGTCGACCCGAAGGCGGTGGCGCCGGTCGGCCGCTGGCAGACCACCCTGGTCGTGCGCGAGGAGCTGACCGCCTGGGACGTCGACCTGCTCGGCGCCGCCAACCTGGTGCTCATGCAGCGGCTCACCGACGTCGAGGCGGCGATGGCCGCGGCGGCGCTGCGGTTCGGTCAGGTGCAGGGCTGGCTGCCCCGGATCTCCGCGGAGATGGTCGCCGTGTCCGAACCCGGTCAGCTGCGCTGGGCGATGCTCGACTGCACCGCCCTGGAGCGCCAGATGTTGCCGGCGGTGGCCCGGTTCACCGCCGCTGCGCCTGCCGGCGCTGCCGTAGCTGGCGGGCCAGCTCCTCGGTGACCGCGCGGTCCGGATTGGCCAGCACCGGTGGTGGACCCAGCGACCAGTCGTACATGCCCGCCTCGGAGGGCTCCGGCGCCGGTAGCACCGGGGTCGCGCCGGGTACCCAGCGGCGCCGCCGGCCGGTCGCCAGTACCCACGCCCCGACGAGCACGAACACCGCCAGCGCGACGGCACCCGCGGTCACCGTGCCGGCGATCGCCAGCGTCCGGCCCGCCGCGGCCGACTGATCCGCCCGGTCGGGTACGTCGAGCGGGGGCGGCGGTACCGGTTTGCCGGTCGCATTGGTCTCGTTCACCGCGCGGAACGGGTCGACCTCGCCGTAGCCGTACTCGTTGCTGCGCGGCCCGCCCCGTACCGGATCGGCCGTCGCCAGCAACCGCCTGACCACCTGGTCGGCGGTGAGCGACGGCCAGCGCGCCCGGACCAGCGCCGCGGCCGCGGCGACCTGCGGAGCGGCGAAGCTCGTACCGTCGGCGGCCCAGTAGTCCCCGGACAGGTTCGCCGCCACGGTCACCCCCACCCCGGGCGCGACCAGGTCGACGAACGCCCCGACGGGGGAGTCCTGCGCCCGGGCGCCGCTCTCGTCGATCGAGCCGACCCCGACCACCCCGTCGTACCCGGCCGGGTACGGCGTGCGGTCCTTCGCGCCGGGCGTCTGGGTGTGCCCGTTGCCGACCGCGGCCACGACCACCACGTCCTGCCGCCGCGCGTTGGCGACCGCGGCGCGTACCCGGGCATCGTCGACGAACTGGTAGATCGACATATTGATCACCTTGGCGCCCTGGCTCACCGCGAAGTCGATCGCCGATGCCAGCTGCCCGAGGTCGACCGCGGCGCCCTGGGTCTCGCCGCTGTCGAGCTGGATCCGTTCGCTGACCCGGACAGGCACGATCGTGACGCCGGGCGCGAGGCCGACGAAGCCGACTCCGGTGCGCGGCCGGGCGGCGATGAGGCTGGCCACCCCGGTGCCGTGCCCGATGCAGTCGAACGACGCCGCCGGCTGGTGGTCGAGGAGGTCCAGGCCGCCCAGTACCTTGCCCTGCAGCTGGGGATGCTTCCCGTCGACGCCGGAGTCGATCACCGCGACCTTGACGCCCGCGCCGGTGCTCACCGGCCAGATCCGCTGCGGGTCGTACCGGCTCACCTGCCAGGGCACCTCGCTGACCGCGTGGTGGTTCTGCGGCGGCCGGCACTCCGGCGAGCCGGGAACGACCGCACCGGCGCGGCCGGGGTACCAGACGACGGCCAGCGTCGCGGCGCACAGCACGAGCGCGAGCCGGTGCACGCCGCCCATCCCGACCCTCCCTTGTCCGACCGTCCCGCGGATTTTAGAGGGCACGCCGGCCAGCCGGGGGACACCGGCCACCGGCCGGGTTGTGCGACCATCCTTGGCATGCCCCTGTCCCGACGGTCGTTGCTGCGTGGTGGGCTGCTGGCGGCCGCCGGCGCGGCGGTCGGTGCCGGCGCCGTCGCGGTCCCCGAACTCTTCCCGCCCGGTCACCTGCCGTTCAACGGCGGCTACGCGGCGGCTGCCGACCGCACCGACATGGAGCACCACGGGGAGATCGACGCGACCTGGTATGTCGAGACGACCGAGCCGGTGGTGGCGTTCACCTTCGACGACGGGCCCGGCCCCAACTGGACCTCGATGGTGCTCGACGTCCTCGACGAGTACCAGGTGCCGGCGACGTTCTTCATGGTCGGGCAGAACCTGGCCGCGCACGCCGACCTGGTGAAGGGCCGGCTGGACCGGCACGAGGTGGGCAACCACAGCTGGTCGCACCCGGACCTGGCGATGCTGGACGCGCCGGTGGTCAGCGAGCAGATCGGCCGCACCCACGACACGATCGCCAAGACGCTCGGGCGGCAGTCCCGGCTGCTCCGGCCGCCGTACGGACACCTGGGCGGCTCGACGCTGCTGGCGGCCAACGCGGCCGGGTACGAGGTGGTCCTGTGGTCGCGGCAGATGCACGAGAGCGCCTACGTCAAGCACGAGGAGGGCCAGGTCACCGAGATCGTCAACGGGGTGCAGCCGGGCCAGATCGTGCTCGCCCACGACGTCGGCGCCGAGGACCGGCTGGTCGCGCTGCGCCACCTGGGCGAGATGTTCACCGGGCTGCGCGCGCGGGGCATCCGCTTCGTCACCGTCTCCGAGTTGCTGGCGCTGCGTAAGTCGGGTTGACCTCGAGTTCGCTCGAAGTGCCAGAGTCGCGGCATGACGACGATGACGATGACGCGGAGGCTGGGCCGCAGCGGCGTCGAGGTGAGCTCGCTCGGGGTCGGCTGCTGGGCGATCGGCGGCCCGTTCTGGGAGGACGGCCGGCCGCTGGGTTGGGGCGAGGTCGACGACGACGAGTCGGTCGCGGCGCTGCACCGGGCGCTGGAGCTGGGCGTGACGTTCTTCGACACGGCGAACGTGTACGGCGCCGGGCACAGCGAGCGGGTACTCGGGCGGGCCTTCGCCGGCCGGCGCGACCAGGTGGTGATCGCGACCAAGTTCGGTTTCACCTTCGACGAGGCCAGCAGGGAGACCCGCGGGCCGGATGGCACCCCGGCGGGGCTGCGCAGGCAGCTGGAAGCCTCGCTGCGCCGGCTCGGTACCGACTTTGTCGACCTGTACCAGCTGCACATCAACGACCTGCCGGTACCACAGGCGCTGGACCTGGTACCCGTGCTGGACGAGCTGGTGGACCGCGGCCAGGTCCGGGCCTACGGCTGGAGCACCGACCACCCGGAGCGGGCCGCCGCCTTCGCCGACGCGAGCCGCGACGTGACCGCGATCCAGCACGACTTCTCGGTGCTCAACGACTCCGCGGACGTCCTCGCGGTGTGCGAGCGGCAGGACCTGGCCAGCATCAACCGCGGCCCGCTGGCGATGGGCCTGCTGACCGGCAAGTTCACCGCCGGGTCCCGGCTGGGCGACGACGACGTGCGCGGGGTCGCGCCGGACTGGATGGTGTACTTCCGCGACGGCCGGCCGGCTCCGGAGCTGCTCCAGCGGATCGAGGCGGTCCGGGAGGTGCTGCGCAGCGGCGGCCGTACCCTCGCCCAGGGCGCGCTGGCCTACCTGTGGGCGCGCAGCGACCGCACGGTACCCATCCCGGGCTGCCGCACGGTGGCGCAGGTCGAGGAGAACGCCGGAGCGCTCGCGCACGGCCCGCTGACCACCGACCAGGCGAGCGAGGTCGACGAGCTGCTCGGCCGCAAATCGTTCGACAGGTAGGGGACCGTAGCGCAGGGTGTCGGGCATGGGACTGCCGACCGGCCTCACCACGCGCCCGGCGCGGGCCGACGACGCCGGACCGATCTGTCGCCTCATCGCCGCCTGCGAAGAGGATCTGGACGGCCAGGTCGAGATCGACCTCGACGATGTCGTCGCCGACCTCGGCCGGCCCGGGCTCGACCTGGTCACCGACACCGTGCTCGTGCACGAGCGCGACGAGCTGGTCGGTTGGGCGCAGATCTTCCGGGGCCGGCGCGCCGAGGCCGACGTGCGGCCCGACCGGCGCGGGCGGGGCATCGGCACGTGGCTGCTCGACTGGACCGAGCGGCGGGCCGGCGAGGTGGGCGCCGACCGGGTCGGCCAGACGATCACCGATCACAACGTGGTCGCCGCGCGGATGTTCGGCAGCCGCGGGTACGAGCCGCGGGACACCGCCTGGATCCTGGAGATCCCGCTGGCGCCGGGCCAGCCCGTCGCGCCGCCGCCGGCCGGGATCACCATCCGGGGGTACCGGCGGGGAAGCGACGACCGTGCCGCACACCGCGTCATCGACGACGCGTTCTGCGAGTGGCCGGACCGGCAGCCGTGCCCGTTCGAGGAGTGGGCGGCGTTGACCATCGGGCGGGAGACGTTCGCGCCGAGGCTGTCCGCGATCGCGCTGGACGGCGACCGGATCGTGGGGGCGGCGCTCGCCCTGGACTCCGGCGGCGACGACGGGTTCGTGCACCAGCTCGCGGTACACCGGGACTACCGGCACCGCGGCATCGCCCGCGCCCTGCTGCACCAGGCGTTCGTCGGGTTCGCCCGCGTTGGGCGCCGCTCGTGCACGCTGTCGACGAACTCGTACACCGGTGCCCTGTCGCTGTACGAGCGGGTCGGGATGCGGATCCGCCGCTCGTACACGCATTACGCGAAGCGGCCGGGGCGCCCCTGACGAGGCGCCCCGCTCCGCTCAGGCCTTCGCGGCGTGCTCCTTCTTCACCTGGTCGGCCAGGTGCGCCGGCATCGGCTCGTACCGCACGAACGCGCGCTTGAACGTGCCGGTACCGGAGGTCATCGCGCGCAGCTCGACCAGGTACCGGGTCAGCTCGGTGGCGGGTACCTCGGCACGCACCCGGGTCTTCTCGCCACCGTTGGGGTCCGGCTCGGTACCCTGCACCCGGCCACGCCGGCCGGACAGGTCGCTCATCACGGCGCCGACGAACGCGTCCGGTACCCGGATCTCCACCTCGTCGACGGGTTCCAGCAGGACCGTGTCGGCCTTCTCGGCGGCCTCCTTGAGCGCCAGCGACCCGGCGGTCTGGAACGCCGCGTCCGAGGAGTCGACCGAGTGCGCCTTGCCGTCGAAGAGGGTCACCCGCACGTCGACCACCGGGTACCCGGCGACCAGGCCCTTGTCCATCTGGGACCGGACCCCCTTCTCGACGCTGGGGATGTAGTTGTTCGGCACCGCACCGCCGACGACCTTGTCCAGGAACTCGAAGCCGGTCCCGCGGGGCAGCGGCTCGACCTCGATGTCGCAGACGGCGTACTGGCCGTGCCCGCCGGACTGCTTGACGTGCCGGCCGTGCCCCTTCGAGGAGGTGCCGAACGTCTCCCGCAACGCGACCCGTACCGGCTCGGTGGACAGCTCCACCCCGCCGGCCCGCAGCCGGTCCAATACCACGTCGGCGTGCGCCTCGCCCATGCACCACAGCACCAGCTGGTGGGTCTCCGGGTTGCGTTCCAGGCGCAGCGTCGGGTCTCCGGCGACCAGCCGGCCCAGGTTCTTGGCCAGCGCGTCCTCGTCGGAGCGGGTCTTGGCGACGATCGCCACCGGCAGCAGCGGCTCGGGCATCTCCCACGGCGCCACCAGCAGCGGCGAATCCTTGGCCGAGATCGTGTCGCCGGTCTCCGCGCTGGTCGACTTCGTGATCGCGCAGATGTCGCCGGCCACCGCGTGCGGTACCTCGCGCAGCGCCGAACCCAGCGGGGAGTACAGGTGCGCGATCCGCTCGTCGGCGTCGTGGTCGGCGTGCCCGCGCGCCTCCATCCCGTGCCCCGAGACGTGAACCGCGGTCTCCGGCCGCAGCGTCCCGGAGAACACCCGCACCAGGGACACCCGGCCGACGTACGGGTCGACCGTGGTCTTGACCACCTCGGCGACCAGCGGTCCGTTCGGGTCACAGGCCAGCGGGTCACGCGGGTCGCCGGTCAGCCCGGTGACCGGGGGAAGCTCGTGCTCCAGCGGCGACGGGAACCCCTGGGTGAGCACCTCCAGCAGCGCGTCCAGTCCGACCCGGGTCTCCGCACACACCGGGATGACCGGGTAGAAGCTGCCGCGCGCGACGGCCTTCTCCAGGTCTTCGATGATGACGTCGGTCTCGATCGTCTCGCCGGACAGGTACCGGTCCATGAGGGTCTCGTCCTCGCTCTCCGCGATGATCCCCTCAAGCAGCTCGTTGCGCGGGTCGGCGATGGCGGACTCGTGCTCCGGGTCGGGATCGCGCGTCGCTGGCGGGTACCCCGCCGAGTAGTCGAAGACCCGCTGCGAGATCAGCCCGATCAACCCGACCACCGAGGTGCCGTCGTCGCCGTGCAGCGGCAGGTACAGCGGCAGCACGTTGTCGCCGAACACCCGCCGGCACTCCGCGACGGTACCGTCGAAGTCGGCGCGCTGGTGGTCCAGCCGGGTGACCGCCACGGCCCGCGGCATACCGACCGCCGCGCACTCCTCCCAGAGCGCCGCGGTGGCCGCGTCCATGCCGTCGACCGACGAGACCACGAACAGCGCCGCGTCGGCGGCGCGCAGCCCGGCGCGCAATTCGCCGACGAAGTCGGCGTAGCCGGGGCTGTCCAGCAGGTTGACCTTGATTCCCTCGTGCAGCAGCGGCGCGCAGGCCAGGCTCACCGAGCGCTGTTGCCGTACCGCCGCGGCGTCGTAGTCGGACACCGTGGTGCCGTCGACGACGGAGCCGGCCCGGCCGATCGTTCCGCTCGCCGCGAGCAGCGCCTCGACGAGCGTGGTCTTGCCGGCTCCGGAGTGCCCGACCAGCACCACGTTGCGTACCCTGCCGGGCTCGTCCACCACCGGCGCCGGGCCGGTGAGCCCTTTCTCCTGGGTCTTCTGCGCCATTGCGCGCGCCTCCCTCGGCTCGTGATTCACGCGTCATCGGTAACTTGAACGCGGCGTTACCTCCTGGTTGCGATCCCACACCCGCGTGGCCTACGGCACAACCCCGACGCGCGAACTCACTCCGTGCGGTGGTACGCGGGCTCGTGCCGCGCCGCTAAGGTGGGAGCGCCATGGCGAAGATCCTTAGCGGGGTCGCCCGGGCCGGTGTCAACCATGTGCTCGATCCGGTCGCCCGGGCGCTGCTCCGTGCGCGCGTCTCCCCGGACGCGGTCACCGTCGCCGGTACCGCCGGGGTGCTCGTCGGTGCCCTCGGCTTCGGCGCCCGCGGCCACCTGGTCGCGGCTACCGTGATCGTCACGCTCAGTACGATGACCGACCTGATCGATGGCACCATGGCGCGGATGAGCGGCCGGACCGGCCGGTTCGGCGCGTTCCTGGACTCGACGATGGACCGGGTCGCCGACGGCGCGGTCTTCGGCGCGGTCGCCTACTGGCTGGCCACCCAGGGCCGGCACGGGACCCTGACGGCCTGCCTGATCTGCCTCGTCACCGGGCAGATCGTCTCGTACGCCAAGGCGCGCGCCGAGGGGCTGGGCATGACCGCGAACGTCGGCGTCGCCGAGCGCTTCGAACGGCTGGCCCTCATCGGGCTGGGTGGGCTCGTCGAGGGGTTCGGCTGGCGGTACGGCCTGGACGTGGCCCTGTGGCTGCTCGCCGTGCTGTCCGTCATCACGATCGGCCAGCGCGTGACCACCGTGTACCGCCAGGACTTGGAGCAGCATGAACCTCGTTGAGACCGGGTACGCCGCGGGGTGGCGGGTGGTGCGGGCGCTGCCCCGGCCGGTCGGTGCGGCCCTGTTCGCGGCCGGTGCCGAGATCGCCGTGCGGCGCAACACCCGCGGCGTGGCGCGGCTGCGGGAGAACCTGCGGCGGGTGGTCGGGGACGCGGACCTGGAGGCGCTGGTACGGCGGGGGATGCACTCGTACCTGCGGTACTACCTGGAGGCCTTCCGGCTGCCGTCGATGTCCCGGCGGCAGATCCTGGCCGGCTTCCAGCTCGGCGGCCACGAGATGCTCGCCGACGACGTGGCCACCGGCCGGGGGGCGATCGTCGCGCTGCCGCACGGCGGCAACTGGGACATCGCCGGTGCCTGGGTCGCCGCGCAGGGCTGGCCGATCGTGGCGATCGCCGAACGCCTGCGGCCCGAGGGCCTGTACCGGCGGTTCCTGCAGTTCCGCGAGGACCTCGGCATGGAGATCATCCCGCTGACCGGTACCGGGAAGCCGCCGCTGGACCTGCTCGTCGAGCGGCTGGAGAAGGGGTACGTCGTCGCCCTGCTGGCCGACCGCGACCTGCCCGGCCGCGGCGTCGAGGTGGAGTTCTTCGGTGCCCGCACCACGATGCCGCCCGGCCCGGCACTGCTCGCGCTGCGTAGCGGGGCGCCGCTGTACGCGGCGGACATGTGGTACGAGAAGGCCGGCGCGCGGTCCCGGCTGAACGGTCCGCTGCCGATGCCCGACCCGGACTCCGGTTCGCTCGCCGACCGGGTCCGCACGGTGACCCAGGACCTGGCGCGGCAGTTCGAGGCCGGCATCCGGCGGCACCCCGAGGACTGGCACATGCTGCAACGGATGTGGCGGTAGGGGAGGCGGCATGCGCATCGGAATCGTGTGCCCGTACTCGTTCGACGTGCCCGGGGGCGTGCAGAACCACGTGCACGACCTGGCCGAGGCGCTGATCCGCCTGGGGCACGAGGTCAGCGTCCTGGCCCCGGCCGACGAGGACGCGCAGCTTCCGCCGTACGCGGTCTCGGCCGGCCGGGCGGTGCCGGTGCCGTACAACGGCTCCGTGGCCCGGCTGGCGTTCGGCCCGATCTCGGCGTCGCGGGTACGCCGCTGGCTGTCCGCGGGCCGGTTCGACGTGCTGCACGTGCACGAGCCGGTCACGCCGAGCCTGTCGATGCTCGCGGTGCTCTACGCGCGCACCCCGGTCGTCGCGACGTTCCACACCGCGACCACCCGGTCCCGGGCGATGGCCGCGGCGCAGGGGGCGCTCCAGGTGGTACTGGAGAAGATCACCGCCCGGATCGCGGTGTCCGATTCGGCCCGCCGGGTCCAGGTGGAGCACCTCGACGGGGGCGGCTGGGAGATCCCCAACGGGGTCGCCGTGGCCAAGTTCGCCCACGCGGCACCGCTGCCGGGCTGGCCGGTACCGGGCGGTTCGGTCGGCTTCCTGGGCCGGTTCACCGAATCGCGCAAGGGCTTCCCGATCCTGCTCAACGCGCTGTCCCGGCTGGTACCGGACCGGCCCGGCCTGCGCCTGCTGGTCGCCGGGCCGGGCGATCCGGACGAGGCGGTGGCCGACCGGGCCCGTGCCGTCCGCGACCGGATCACCTTTCTCGGTACCGTGTCCGAGCAGGACAAGGCCCGGATGCTGCGCAGCGTCGATCTCTATGTCGCGCCGAACACCGGTGGCGAGTCGTTCGGGATGATCCTGACCGAGGCCATGGCTGCGGGTACCCCCGTGGTGGCCAGTGACCTGGACGCGTTCCGCCGGGTCCTGGACGGCGGCCACGCGGGGGTGCTGTTCCCGGCCGGCGACGCGGACGCCCTGGCGACCACGATCGCCGACCTGCTCGACGACCCGCCGCGCCGGGCGGACCTGGCCGGCCGTGCGGCCCGGGTGGTCGCCGGCTTCGACTGGCCGGTGGTCGCCGAGCGGGTCCTGGAGGTCTACGCGACCGCGATCGAGGCGGCCCCGCGTGCCGTCGCGGACCTCGACTGAGCCGGGCCTGAGTAGGCTCGGCCCTCATGTGGTGGATCGTCGCGGTCGTGGCCGCAGTCGTGCTGATCGCCACCTACGTGACGTGGATCGCCGCGCGGCTGGACCGGCTGCACGCCCGGGCCGCCGCGGCGCACGCCGCACTGGACGCCCAGCTGGTGCGCCGGGCCGCGGCCGCCGCCCAGCTGGCCGACACGCTCGGCCGTGGTGACCTGCGGCAGGTCGCCCGGGCGGCGCTGGACGCGGTACCCGAGGACCGCGAGCTGGCCGAGAACGACCTCACCCGGGAGCTGCGGCAGGTACCGGTGGCCGAGCCGCTCAACGGCGTCGTCGAGGCCAGCCGGCGGGTCGCGCTGACCCGGCAGGTGCACAACGACTCGGTACGCGACGCGCTGGCGGTGCGCCGCCGCCCGCTGGTCCGGCTGCTCCGGCTGTCCCGGCGGCACCCGGCGCCGGAGTACTTCGACGTCGACGACCCGATGCTCGACCCGGCGGCGCCGGCTGCGTAGCGGCGTGGCAGGCCCGGCCACCAACCAGGCCACGGGTTGACGATTGGCCGTCGGAGCGGGTGGCCGGCCCGGATACGATCGGATCGTGTCCGAGACTCCTGTGACCGGCACCGCGCGGGTCAAGCGCGGCATGGCCGAGATGCTCAAGGGCGGCGTGATCATGGACGTCGTCACGGCCGAGCAGGCGAAGATCGCGGAGGATGCCGGCGCGGTCGCGGTGATGGCGCTGGAACGGGTACCGGCCGACATCCGGGCGCAGGGCGGCGTGGCGCGCATGTCCGACCCCGACCTGATCGACGGCATCATCAACGCGGTGTCGATCCCGGTCATGGCGAAGGCCCGCATCGGGCACTTCGTCGAGGCCCAGATCCTGCAGGCGCTGGGCGTGGACTACGTCGACGAGTCCGAGGTGCTGACCCCGGCCGACTACGCCAACCACATCGACAAGTGGGCGTTCACCGTCCCGTTCGTGTGCGGCGCGACCAACCTCGGCGAGGCGCTGCGCCGGATCACCGAGGGCGCCGCGATGATCCGGTCGAAAGGCGAGGCGGGCACCGGCGACGTCTCCAACGCGACCACCCATATGCGCATGATTCGGGCGCAGATCCGCCGGTTGACCTCGATGAGCCCGGACGAGCTGTTCGTCGCGGCCAAGGAGCTGCAGGCGCCGTACGAGCTGGTGGCCGAGGTGGCCGCGGCCGGCAAGCTGCCGGTGGTGCTGTTCACCGCGGGCGGCCTCGCCAGCCCCGCCGACGCGGCGATGATGATGCAGCTGGGCGCGGAGGGCGTGTTCGTCGGGTCCGGCATCTTCAAGTCCGGCAACCCGGCCCAGCGGGCCGCGGCGATCGTCAAGGCGACCACGTTCTTCGACGACGCCGACGTGCTGGCCAAGGTGTCCCGCGGCCTGGGCGAGGCCATGGTCGGCATCAACGTCGACGACGTACCCGTGTCGCACCGACTGGCCGAGCGCGGCTGGTGAGCGCAGCGTGGCGCGGCGCCGTCTGGACTGACGAGCGCAGCGAGGAGGGAAGGCGGTGCGCCGGAGCGCCTCGCGGAGCGACCCGGGAGGTCTGGTGAAGATCGGCGTACTCGCCCTGCAGGGCGACGTCCGGGAGCACCTGCGGGCGCTGGCGATCTGCGATGCGGCGGCCCAGCCGGTACGCCGGCCGGGCGAGCTGGACGACGTCGACGCGCTGGTGATCCCCGGCGGCGAGTCCACCACGATCAGTAAGCTGTCGGTGGAGTTCGGGCTGCTCGAACCCATCCGCAAGCGGATCGGCGACGGCATGCCGGTCTACGGCTCCTGCGCCGGCATGATCATGCTGGCCGCCGAGGTCCTCGACGGGCGTCCCGACCAGCAGTCCTTCGGCGGGATCGACATGACGGTACGGCGCAACGCGTTCGGTCGGCAGGTGGACTCCTTCGAGGCCGACCTGACCCTCGCCGGGGTACCCGGGCAGCCGTTCCACGCGGTGTTCATCCGCGCGCCCTGGGTGGAGCGGATCGGTCCGGGCGTCGAGGTGCTGGGCAGGGTACCGGTGGCCGGCTCGGTACCGGACGGCGCGGACGGTAGGATTGTCGCGGTTCGGCAGGGCAATCTGCTCGCGACCGCCTTCCACCCGGAGCTCGCCGGTGACCTGCGTGTGCACCGCCGCTTCGTGGAACTGGTGCGCGACGCACAGACACGAGTTGCGGAGGGGTAATGTCCGGCCACTCGAAGTGGGCGACTACCAAGCACAAGAAGGCGGTCATCGACGCCAAGCGCGGCAAGCTCTTCGCCCGTCTGATCAAGAACGTCGAGGTGGCCGCGCGGATCGGCGGCGGCGACCCGGCCGGCAACCCGACCCTGTTCGACGCGATCCAGAAGGCCAAGAAGAACTCGGTACCCAACGACAACATCGACCGTGCCGTCAAGCGCGGCTCCGGCCAGGAGGCCGGCGGTGCCGACTACCAGACGGTGAACTACGAGGGGTACGGGCCCAGCGGCGTCGCGATCCTGATCGAGTGCCTGACCGACAACCGCAACCGGGCGGCGACGGAGGTACGGGTCGCGCTGACCCGTAACGGTGGCAGCCTGGCCGACGCGGGCAGCGTGTCGTACCTGTTCAACCGTAAGGGCGTGGCGATCGTCCCGAAGGCCGGCGGGCTGACCGAGGACGACGTGCTCGGTGCGGTACTCGACGCCGGTGCGGAGGAGGTCAACGACCTCGGCGAGGCGTTCGAGGTGGTCAGCGAGGCGGGCGATCTCGTCGCGATCCGCAACGCGTTGCAGTCGGCCAGCGTGGAGTACGAGTCGGCCGAGTCGTCCTTCGTACCGAGCGTGACGGTACCGCTCGACGAAGACGGGGCCCGCAAGGTCTTCAAGCTGATCGACGCCCTTGAGGATTGCGACGACGTGCAGAACGTGTACGCCAACTTCGACGTCTCCGACGAGGTCATGGCGGCCGTCGACGCCTGAGGCCGCCGCCGCCGGGGCCACCGCCGGCGCCGCCCCCTGGCACCGACCGAGATCTTGGACGCCTATACCCCCTGCAAGGGGTGCAAGCGTCCAAGATCTCGCTACGGGAGAGCCGCTACACCTGCCACCGCAGCGCAAACCGGCCAAACCGGGCCGTCCCTCACCCTTCGTCGTCGCTACGAGCACCCCCACGAGAGGGGGAATTCGGGTTTCGGGTTCCTTTACGGCTGGCTTGCGTCCAGGATCTCGCTCGTATTCCCGGCGAAGCGGGCGGCGCTCGTCACATCTTTTTCGATACGAGGCTTTTCCGTATCGATGTAGCCCCGGCTAGGCTTCGATACGGAACAGATCCGTATCGAATCAACGGGGAGATCCATGAACACCGCTCCATCGACCGGCCATCCCCGCCGTTGGGTGATCCTCGGCGTACTGGTGGTCAGCCTCCTGGTCGTCATCCTCGACACGACCGTCCTCAACGTCGCGTTACGGGTGATCGCCGACCCGCAGCGCGGCCTCGGTGCCACCCAGAGCGACCTGGAGTGGGCCACCAACTCGTACACCCTGGTCTTCGCCGGGCTGCTGTTCACCTGGGGCGTGCTCGGTGACCGGCTCGGCCGCAAGAAGGTCCTGCTGCTCGGCCTGCTGCTGTTCGGCATCGCATCGGTCGCCTCCGCGTACGCGCAGACGCCCGGCCAGCTCATCGCCGCCCGCGCGCTGATGGGCATCGGCGGCGCCGCGGTACTGCCGGCGACGCTCGCGATCATCTCCAACGTCTTCGACCCGCGGGAGCGCGCCCGCGCGATCGGTACCTGGGCGGGCGCCGTCGGGCTCGGCGTCGCCGTCGGACCGGTGGTCGGCGGGCTGCTGCTCGAACACTTCTGGTGGGGCTCGGTCTTCCTGATCAACGTACCGGTGGTGGCAGCCGGGCTGGTCGCGGTGCTGGCCGTGGTACCCGACTCCCGCGACCCGCGACCCGGCCGGGTGGACGTCGCCGGGGTGCTGCTGTCCATCGCCGGCCTCGGCCTGCTGGTGTACGGCATCATCGACGGCGGTGAGCACGGCTTCGGCCGCCCGCGCTCGTGGGGTACCCTCGCCGCCGGCCTCGCGCTGCTGGTCGCCTTCGTGCTGGTCGAGCGCCGGGTGCGGTACCCGTCCCTGGACGTCACGCTGTTCCGCAACCCGCGCTTCTCGGCCGCGGTCGGCTCGATCGGCCTGGTCTTCTTCGCGGCCATGGGCACGTTCTTCTTCATGGCGTTCTACCTGCAGCTGGTGCGCGGCTACAGCCCGCTCGCGGCCGGCCTGCTGACCACGCCGTTCGCGGTCGCGCAGCTGATCTTCGCGCCGCGCAGCGCCGCCATGGTGCGCCGGTACGGGCCGAAGGCGGTCTGCGCGGTCGGCCTGGGTCTGGTGACCCTCGGCCTGGGCGGGTTCTTCCTGGTCGACGCGACCAGCCCGGTCTGGCTGCTCGGAGTGCTGTTCTTCCTGCAGGGCGCCGGGATGGCCAACGTGATGCCGCCGGCCACCGAGTCCATCATGTCCTCGCTGCCGCGGGAGAAGGCCGGCGTCGGCTCCGCGGTCGGCAACACCATCCGCCAGGTCGGCGGGGCGCTGGGCATCGCGGTACTCGGGTCGGTGCTCGCGGCGGTCTACCGCGCGCGGATCCACGACCAGGCCAGCGCGCTGCCGGCGGCTGGTCGGCACGCCGCCAGCGAGTCGATCTCGGGCGCCTACGCCACCGCCCAGCACCTCGGGGGAGCTGGATCACGGCTGATCGACACGGCCAACTCCGCGTTCGTCGACGCCATGCACGCCGCCGCGCTCGGTTCGGTGCTCGTGGCGCTGACCGGGGTGATCGTGGTACTGGCCTGGCTGCCGCGGCGGTCGGCCGTGCTTCCGGTACCGGAGGCGCCGGCCGCCACGCGGGAGGACCAAGCCACCCGGGAAGACCAGCTGGAGCTGGCCGAGGCGTGAACGGCCAGTGACAATGTGGGGTGTGACCGCAACCGCACCGGACGCTGCGCCGGCCGACCAGGAGCGCAAGGCTCCCGGTCGGCCGCGCAGTCCCCGCGCCGACGAGGCCATCATCGAGGCGGTACTCGACCTGCTGGCGGACGGTACCCCGGCCGAGTCGATCTCCATCGAGTCGGTCGCGGCCCGGGCCGGGGTGGGCAAGGCGACGATCTACCGGCGCTGGTCCAACAAGGAGGCGCTGCTCGTCGACGCGGTGTCCTCGGTCAAGGGCGAGCCGCCGAAGATCAAGGGGGAGTCGGTCCGGGACGACCTGGTGACGCTGCTGCGGCCGTTCGCGGTACCGCCACGCACCCGGGCGGCGAAGATCATGCCCTGCCTGTACAGCGAGATCCAGCGCAGTCCGGAGCTGAACCGGGGCGTGCAGAAGATCGTCGAACCGCGCCGGGAGCTGATGCGGCAGGTCCTGCGGCGCGGCATGGACGCCGGTGAGCTGCGCGCCGATCTCGACGTGGACCTGGTGATGGCGATGCTGACCGGCCCGCTGATCGCGCAGTCCGTGGTCGGCTGGAACCCGAAGCTCGACCGGACCACGCTGCCCGAGCGCCTCGTCGACACGCTCTGGCCGGCGATCGCGGCCAGCTGATCACGGTACCGACGCAGACGGCGCCGGACCCCGACGGGGCCGGCGCCGGAGTGCGTGCATCAGCTGTCGAATTCGCCGTTCTTCGCGGCATTGAGGAACGTGGCCCAAACGGATCGGGCGAAGACCAGGGTGCCGTCGTCCGGGGCCTTGGAGTCCCGGACGGCGACCGCGGTGTCGAGGTGGGCCACCTCGACGCAGTTGCCGCCGGTACCACCACTACGTGAGCTCTTGTGCCAGACGGCACGGGACAGGTTCGGGGTCATCCCGCAGGTTCCTTTCGTGACTTAGGCGAGCCGTTTGGCTGTGGCGCGGATGAGGTCAACCGACTGCTGCGGGGAGATGGCCGCGGCCACGAGGTGGTTGAAGACGAGGTTGTGCTGGTCAACCTCCTCCCGCTTCTCCAGGTAGAGAGCGCCGGTCAAGTACTCAACGAACGTGACCTGCGGATCGGTACGGTCGGGGAAGCTCAGGATCACGAACGGCGTGCACATTCCCGGGTGGGCGCCGGCGTCGGAGCGGATGACCTGCAGCGTGACGTTGCGCAGCTCGCTGGCTTCGGCGAGGTACAGCAACTGGTCGCGCATCACCGCCGGGCCGCCGATCAGCCGGTGCAGGGCGGCCTCGCTGAACACCGCCCAGTACTGCGGCGGGCTGTCGCCGTAGAGGATCTCCTGCCGGGAGCGGCGGATGGCGACCGCCTGCTCCACGCCGTCCGCGGCGCCGAACTCGGAGGACTCGAACAGCGCGCGGGCGTACCCGGCGGTCTGCAGCAGCCCGGGTACCAGCTCGATCTCGTATGTGCGGATCGTCGCGGCTTCCGCCTCCAGCCCGACGTAGGTGCCGAACCAGTCCGGCAGCAC
This sequence comes from Actinomycetota bacterium, assembly GCA_005885555.1. Lineage (GTDB taxonomy): Bacteria > Actinomycetota > Actinomycetes > Mycobacteriales > Micromonosporaceae > AC-43. The sequence continues at coordinate 121,204 of VAWN01000033.1, read as the reverse complement.
CCCGTCGTACCGCTGCCACCAGCCCTCGGTCTTGGACTCGCGGGCGAGCGCCGCGAGCACCGTCGCCTGTTCCTCGCCGGCCCGGTAGAGCTGGCACAGCGCCTGCACGTCGATCGCGCGGGCGGGTACCCGGGCGGTCTCCATCCGGCTGATCTTCGAGGCCGAGCAGTCGAGGTGGTCGCCGGCCTGCTCGCAGGTCAGGCCCGCGGCCTCGCGCAGCCGGCGCAGCTCGCTGCCGAGGCGCCGGCGACGAACCGTCGGGCTGTTTCGTACCGCCATGCCATCCACTGTGCGGGCCCGGAAAGATCGTTGGCAACGGTATGGATGCGCAGCGTCGCACACCCTGTGCGATCCGCGTTCGTGCACGTTGCACGGGGGTTTCCGCCGGTGCCATGCTGCAGAGGCAGCGGCTTTGCCGCACCGCTCCCCGAATCCCCGTCGTCACGCCGCCGCCAGGGCCGCGACGCCGGGTGACCGGGGCCGCCCCGCCCGGCTCGGCGGGGCGGCCCCAGGGACCGTCGGTTGATCCGCGTTACCGAGAGGACGGGGTCGTGCTCCAGCTTCCCGCAACCTTCATACTCCGGGACCCGGCGGCCGGCCGGGACGATGCGGTACTCGCCGTCGGCATGACCCTTCCCGACGGCGGCGCGCTCACCGTGGACTGGCGCGCCGGCCGCGCCGGTACCGTCGGCGTCTGGCCCTCGCCGCAGGCCGCCGCCGCCTGGCACCGGGCGCAGCTCGTCTGGTGCGGGCGCGCTGCGGTACCGGCCCCGGCCGGCCCGCCCAACGCCCGGTTGTGGCGCTGGGCGTCCTGACCGTCCCACCCCCGCGTGTCGCGCGGCCCGGCCGGGTGGGCAGCCGCTAACCTCTCGAACAGCTGTGCTGGGCGTCGTCTGGACTGAGCGCAGCGGGGAGGGATGCGGCGTGCGGGCACTCGGGGTCGACCCGGGCCTGACCCGGTGCGGGGTCGGGATCGTCGAGGGTACCCCCGGCCGGCTCTGCACGCTGGTCGCCTACTACGTGGTCTACAGCGACCCCGCCGACGACCTGCCGACCCGGCTGCTGCACCTGGACCGGTCGCTGGCCGGCCTGGTCGCCGAACACCGGCCGGAGAGCGTCGCCGTGGAGCGGGTGTTCAGCCAGCACAACGTCCGCACGGTCATGGGTACCGCACAGGCCGGCGCGGTCGCGGTACTCGGCGCCGCACGGGCCGGGCTGCCGGTGCAGATGTACACGCCGAGCGAGGTCAAGGCCGCCGTCACCGGTTCCGGCCAGGCCGACAAGGCACAGGTGACGACGATGGTCACCCGGCTGCTGCGGATGCCGTCCCCGCCCCGGCCCGCTGACGCCGCCGACGCCCTGGCGCTCGCCATCTGCCACATCTGGCGCGGCGGTACCCGGTCCCGACTGGCCGCGGCTGCGTCCGCCCAGCGTCGTATCGCAGGAGGTGCCGCATGATCGCGAGTGTCCGGGGCCGGGTCGCCTCGGTGGCCCCCGACGGTGCCGTCGTCGAGGTGGGCGGTGTGGGTCTCGCGGTGCAGTGCACCCCCGGTACCCTCGCCGGCCTGCGCGTGGGTGCCGATGCCCGGCTGGCCACCAGCCTGGTCGTGCGCGAGGACTCGCTGACCCTGTACGGATTCGCCGACGAGGACGAGAAGCAGCTGTTCGAGCTGTTGCAGACGGCCAGCGGCGTGGGGCCGCGGGTGGCGCAGGCGGTGCTGGCGGTGCTCACTCCCGACGCCGTGCGCAAGGCGGTGGCCGGCGGGGACACGGCGACGCTGACCCGGGTACCGGGGATCGGCAAGAAGAGCGCCGAACGGCTGGTCCTCGAACTGCGCGACCGGATCGGGCCGGTCGTCGTCCCGGTCTCCGCCGACGGTTCGGCGGCGGCGTTCGGCGGTACCTGGCCGGACCAGGTACGGCAGGCGCTGATCGGGCTCGGCTGGACCGCCGGCCAGGCCGACCAGGCGGTGGCGGCGGTCGCGGATACCGTCGACGGCGACGTGCCACCGGTACCGGTCCTGCTCAAGCAGGCCATCCGGCTGCTGGGCCGCACCCGATGAGCGTAGCGGGGCGCGGCGTCGTCTGGACTGAGGAGCGCAGCGACGAGGGAAGGCGGCGCACCGGAGCGCCTCGCGGAGCGACCCAGGAGACCCGATGAGCGAGTTGGTGTCGGCGTATGCCGCCCCGGAGGAGCGGGAGGCGGAGGCCAGCGTCCGGCCCAAGCGGCTGGACGAGTTCATCGCCCAGCACCGCGTCCGCGAGCAGTTGGAGCTGCTCCTGCAGGGCGCGGTGCGGCGGGGACGGCCGCCGGACCACATCCTGCTGTCCGGCCCGCCCGGCCTCGGCAAGACCACGCTCGCGATGATCGTGGCCGCCGAGCTGGGTGCCGGGCTGCGGATCACCAGCGGGCCGGCCATCGAGCGCTCCGGCGATCTGGCGGCGGTACTGACCAGCCTGGCCCAGGGTGACGTGCTGTTCATCGACGAGGTGCACCGCATCGCCCGGCCCGCCGAGGAGCTGCTGTACAGCGCCATGGAGGACTTCCGGGTCGACGTGGTGATCGGCAAGGGGCCGGGTGCCACCGCGATCCCGCTGGACGTGGAGCCGTTCACGCTGGTCGGCGCCACCACCCGGGCCGGGCTGCTGACCGGTCCGATGCGCGACCGGTTCGGCTTCGTCGGGCAGCTCAACTTCTACGAGCCGGAAGAACTGGAGCAGCTGATCGCCCGGTCCGCCCGCATCGTCGGGGTACCGGTGACCGCCGGCGGCGCGCACGAGATCGCGCGGCGGTCACGGGGTACCCCGCGGATCGCCAACCGGCTGCTGCGACGGGTACGCGACTACGCCGAGGTGCGCGCGGACGGGGTGGTCACCGAGGAGATCGCGCACGCCGCCCTGGCCGTGTACGACGTCGACGACCTGGGCCTGGACCGGCTGGACCGGTCGGTGCTGCACGCGCTGGTGGACAGCTTCGGTGGCGGGCCGGTCGGCCTGTCCACGCTGGCCGTCGCGGTAGGTGAGGAGCGGGACACGGTGGAGGAGGTCTGCGAGCCGTTCCTGGTCCGGGCCGGCCTGCTCGCCCGTACCCCGCGGGGCCGGGTCGCCACCGCCGGTGCGTGGCGGCACCTCGGCCGTACCCCGCCGAATGGTACTTTTGCTGGTGGCGCTCCCTCGGCGCCCGACCTGTTCAGCAGTGAGCCGTAGACAGCCTGACCGCGCGCCGTGACCGGACCGTGATCGATGCCGGGTTCGGCGTTCCGAGCGTGACCGATTAGACTCGCCCGCGGTCCGAACAGGACGTACAGGCGCTCCGCCGCACCCGGTCGGGTTCGGCGGCATCCTTCGGAAGGTCAATGCGGTGTCATTCGCAGCGTCAAGCTCTGGCGGCAGTTCGTTAACGCTGCTGTTCTTCATCCTGATCCCGCTCGCCATGTATTTCCTGATGATCCGGCCGCAGCAGCGGCGGGCCAGGGAGATGCGGCAGATGCAGTCGGCGCTCGCCCCCGGGTCGGAGGTCATGACCGGCAGCGGAATCTATGGCACAGTGACGGAGGTCGATCCCGAGGACGACACGGTCGTTCTGGAGATCTCCTCCGAGGTGCACGTCCGCTTCGCCCGTGCGGCCATCTCGCGGGTGCTGTCCCCGGGTACCCCGCAGGACTCCGGTGTCGCGCCGGCCGACGACGACACCGACGAGGTCGACCACCCGGCCGACACCGGTAGCCAGGCCGACCAGATCATCGAGCGCAAGGACTGACCCCGGGCGCGCAGCCGAGCCGCTCGACAACGACGACAAGACAGGGAAGACGGGACGACCGTGGCCGCACCCGCTGGACAACTGAAGGTGTCGCGATACCTTGCCGTGCTCCTGGCGGTGATCGCGATCCTGTACGGGCTGGTATTCCTCACCGGTACCAAGAAACCCCACCCGAAGCTGGGCATGGACCTGGCCGGTGGCACGAGCCTGACCCTGACCGCGGTCACCCCGGACGGGAAGGCGCCGAACGGTACCAGCCTCGACCAGGCCCGGTCGATCATCGCCAACCGGGTCAACGCCAGCGGCGTTTCGGAGCCCGAGGTGGTGACCGAGGGCAACAACCGGCTGGTGGTCAGCGTGGCCGGGGGTACCAACTCCGAGGACCTCAAGAAGCTCGTGGCGCCCGCCCGGCTCGCCTTCCGCAAGGTGCTGTACCCGCCGCCCGGCGGCCAGCCGCTGTCCGACCAGCCGGTGACCACCGGGCTGCCGCGGGACGCGTGTGGCGCCGCGGTCACCGAGGCCAACGCCACCAGTGCCAGCCCGAGCGGCAGCGCCAGTGCCAGTGCGAGCGGCTCGGCGCACCCGAGCGCCTCGGCGAGCGCGTCGAAGGCGACGAGCGCCAGCCCGTCGGCGAGCGCGTCCGCGAGCGCGTCGGCCAGCGCCTCGCCGTCCGGTTCGGCCAACCCGTCGGCGGCCGCGAGGGCCAAGCTGCTGCAGGAGGTGCAGGCCAAGCTGGGGCCGGCCTGGGCGGCCGCGCAGAGCATCCAGGACCCGAGCCAGATCGACCCGCAGACGCTCGCCGCGGTGGTCCCGTTCGCGAAGCTGACCTGCGCGGAGATCGCGGTACTGCCGCCGGAGATGCAGCTGGTGGTACCGACGGTCACCTGCGCGGCGCTCAACGCCCGCGACCCGGGTTCGATCGACGACCCCAACGTGAACGTGGTCGCCTGCGAGCAGGGCGAGAACGTCCACAACAAGTACTACCTGGACAAGGCCAAGGTCGTCGGTACCGACGTGAAGAGCGCGGGCGCCAACTTCGACCCGCAGCAGGGCGGCTGGTACGTCGGCCTGTCCTTCACCGGCAAGGGGCAGAGCAAGTGGACGGGGCTGACCCAGGAGGCGGTCAACGACGGCTCGCAGCCCAACCAGCAGACCGGCCAGCCGTCGGGGCAGAACTCGTCGGTGGCGATCGTGCTGGACAACGAGGTGGTCTCCGCGCCGCAGATCAAGAGCGTCATCGTCGGTGACGCGATCATCAACGGCGGCGACATCAACGAGAACACCTCGAAGGTGCTGGCCAACCAGCTCAAGTACGGCTCGCTGCCGCTCAGCTTCAAGATCGAGACGATCCAGTCGGTGTCCCCGACGCTGGGCCTGCAGCAGATGCAGTACGGCATCCTGGCCGGCGCGATCGGGCTGATCCTGGTGATCGGATACTGCCTGTTCTACTACCGCGGTCTCGGCCTCGTGGTGATCAGCAGCCTGGCCGTCTCCGGGATGCTGGTGTTCGCGTCGCTGGTCCTGCTCGGCCGGTACATCGGCTTCACGCTCAGCCTCGCCGGCATCGCCGGGTTCATCGTGGCGATCGGTATCACCGCGGACTCGTTCGTGGTGTTCTTCGAACGCCTGAAAGACGAGGTCAAGGACGGCCGGACGATCCGCAGCGCGGTACCCCGGGCGTGGCTGCGGGCGCGGCGCACGATCCTGTCCGCCGACGCGGTGTCCTTCCTCGCCGCCGCCGTCCTGTACCTGCTGGCGGCCGGCCCGGTGAAGGGCTTCGCCTTCACCCTCGGCATGTCCACGATCATCGACCTGCTGGTGGTCTTCCTGTTCACCCACCCGCTGGTCGCGCTGCTGGCCCGGTCCAGCGCGTTCACCTCGCCGCGCTTCTCCGGGCTCGGTAACGCGCGCTCCGACAAGGCCATCGAGGCGGCGACCCGGCCCGGCCGCTTCGGCGCCGTACGCACGAAGGAGTCCTGACGATGCCGGCAGCTACCGGTAGCCTGATGCGCCGTCTGTACCGCGGCGAGACGAACTTCGACTTCATCGGACAGCGCAAGAAGTGGTACATCGCCTCCGGCATCCTGGTGCTGATCTGCCTGGCGAGCATCGTCTTCCGCGGCTTCAACTTCGGCATCGAGTTCTCCGGCGGCAACCAGTTCGATGTACCGAAGCAGCCGGGTACCGCGCTGGTGGACGTGCGCTCGGCGGTCGAGGCCACCGGTGCCAAGGTCTCCTCGGCGCAGATCGCGGGATCGGGCAACGCGCAGAGCTACGTGATCAAGACTGAGAAGCTGAAGGAAGCCGCCGCCGACACCGCGCAGATCGTGCGGGTCAAGGCGGCTCTGGTCACGGCGGCGAAGGTACCGGCCGACAAGATCAATAGCGAGGAGGTCAGCTCCTCCTGGGGCACCGAGGTCACCAAGCAGGCGCTGATCGCGCTCGCCGTGTTCCTCGTCGTCGTGGCACTGTTCATGGCGTTGCGGTTCCGCGACGCGAAGGCGTCCGGGGCGGCCCTGCTCGCCCTGATCCACGACCTGATCCTGACCGCCGGCGTGTACTCGATCATCGGCTTCGAGGTCAGCCCGGGTACCGTGATCGGCCTGCTGACCATCCTCGGTTATTCGCTGTACGACACGGTGGTGGTCTTCGACAAGGTCGACGAGAACACCCGGGGCATCCTGGGTACCACCCGGTTCACCTATGGCGAGGCCGCCAACCTCGCGGTCAACCAGACCCTGATGCGGTCGATCAACACCTCGCTGATCGGTCTGCTGCCGGTCGCCGGCCTGCTGTTCGTCGGTGCCGGCATCCTCGGCGTCGGCACGCTGGAGGACCTGGCCCTGGTGCTGTTCGTCGGTATGCTCACTGGCGCGTACTCGTCGCTGTTCCTCGCGACTCCGTGGCTGGTCGACTTCAAGCTGCTCGACCCGCGGTACCGGAACCATGCGCAGCGGGTGCTCAACAAGCGCGCGGCGGAGGCGGCGCGGACCGCGGGCCGGCCCGTCCCGGCCAAGGCGGCGGCCAGGGCCAGCGACGTCGATGCCGACGAGGACGACCTGGCGGTGGACGAGGAAGAGGATCTCCAGTCGCGGATCGACGCGCTGGCGGGAACGGCGCCGGCCAGCACGACGCCGCGGGTGGGCGTGAAGCCGTCGGTGGCCAAGGCCGCCGCGGCCAAGCGGCCGACCGGTGGCCGCTCCGGCAGTCGGTCGGCCGGCGGCAAGCGCCGGCGCTGAAGCGATGACCGCCGGGAGCACTGAGCGGTGACCGAGCGCAGCGATGTCGCCGGCCGCAGTGACGTCGCCGGCCGCAGCGATGTCGGCGGTGCCAGCGATGTCGGCGGCCCGCCGGCCGGCGTCGGCGGGGACAGCGGCGCCGCGGTCGCCGGGCGCGTCGCGGCGCTGGTCACCGACGTACCCGACTTCCCGCAGCCGGGCATCGTCTTCAAGGACCTCACGCCGCTGTTCGCCGATCCGGCCGGGTTCCGCGACGTGGTCGACGCGATCGTGGCGTACCACGGCGCCGGCAACTTCGACGTGGTGGCCGGGATCGAGGCGCGCGGCTTCATGATCGCGGCCGGGGTCGCCTATGCGGCCGGCGCCGGCGTGGTACCGATCCGCAAGGCCGGCAAGCTCCCGCGCGCCGTCCTGTCCGCCGCCTATGCCCTGGAGTACGGTGAGGCCGTGCTGGAGGTCCACGAGGACGCCTTCGCGGCCGGTTCACGGGTACTCGTGGTCGATGACGTCCTGGCCACCGGGGGTACCGCCGCCGCCACCCTCGGCCTGGTGGAGCGCGCGGGCGGCACGGTGGTCGGGTTCAGCGTGCTGCTGGAGCTGGCCTTCCTGGACGGGCGGCAACGGCTGCCCGATCGTCCAATTCATGCTCTGCTGACCGTCTGAACGGCGCCATCCTGGCCTTGATCAGGAAAGACCCGGGGGCTTGACAGGTAGGATTGCGTTTCCGAGCCTGACGAAGTGAGGGAGCGGCCGGTGTCGAGCGAGGTGGCGCCTTCCCGCGAGGGTCGGGGCGTGACCGATGAAGGTACTGGTGCGCCGGAGGTAGCCGCCGGCACGCCGGAGACCGTCGCGCCCGCCAACTCCGGCACGGCGCCTTCCCGCAACGGGGCGACCGCGGAAGCCACGCCGTCCACGTTCGGGTTGGCCGGCCCGCCCACCGGCCGCCGGGTCCGCGCCCGGTTGGCCCGGTTCAACGCGCCATGGCAGACCCAGCAGATCAGCGAGGTCCTCGAACCGCTGATCGCGATGCACCGGGCTACCCACCCCAAGGCGGAAGTCCGCCTGCTGCAGAAGGCCTACGACGCGGCCGCCCGCTGGCACGAGGGGCAGTACCGCAAGTCCGGCGACCCGTACATCACCCACCCGCTCGCGGTCGCCAACCTGCTCGCCGAGCTGGGCATGGACACCACCACGCTGGTCGCCGCGCTGCTGCACGACACGATCGAGGACACCGACTACACCCTCGACCAGATGCGGGTCGACTTCGGCGGCGAGGTCACGCTGCTGGTCGACGGGGTGACCAAGCTGGACAAGGTCAAGCTGGGCGACGCGGCCAAGGCGGAGACGATCCGCAAGATGGTCGTGGCGATGGCGAAGGACCCGCGGGTGCTGGTCATCAAGCTGGCCGACCGGCTGCACAACATGCGTACGCTGACCTTCCTGCCCCGGCCCAAGCAGGAGCAGAAGGCCCGGGAGACGCTGGAGATCCTGGCTCCGCTGGCGCACCGGCTCGGTATGAACACGATCAAGTGGGAGCTGGAGGACCTCGCCTTCGGGACGCTGTTCCCGAAGAAGTTCGAGGAGATCAACCGGCTGATCAACGAGCACGCGCCGCAGCGTGACGCGCTGCTGCGCCAGGTCACCCAGAAGGTCGACCGGGACCTGCACAACTCGAAGATCAAGGCGCATGTCACCGGCCGGCCGAAGCACCTGTACTCGATCTACCAGAAGATGATCAGTCGTAGCCGGGAGTTCGCGGAGATCTACGACCTGGTCGGGGTGCGGGTACTGGTCGACACGGTACGCGACTGCTACGCCGCGCTGGGTGTGATCCACGCGCACTGGCAGCCGGTACCGGGCCGGTTCAAGGACTACATCGCGATGCCCAAGTTCAACATGTACCAGTCGCTGCACACCACGGTGATCGGCCCGAACGGCAAGCCGGTGGAGATGCAGATCCGCACCACGGCGATGCACCGCACCGCCGAGTACGGCATCGCGGCGCACTGGCGGTACAAGGAGACCAAGGGCGCCACGATCGTCGGGCCACCGGCGCACATCGACGAGATGACCTGGCTGCGCCAGTTGCTCGACTGGCAGCGGGAGGCCAGCGATCCCAGCGAGTTCCTCGACGCGCTGCGCTTCGACCTGTCCAGCCAGGAGGTCTACGTCTTCACCCCGAAGGGTGACGTGGTGGCGCTGCCGACCGGTTCCACGCCGGTCGACTTCGCCTACGCGGTGCACACCGAGGTCGGGCACAAGTGCATCGGCGCCCGGGTGAACGGCAAGCTGGTTCCGCTGGAGTCGACGCTGTCCAACGGCGACGTGATCGAGATCTTCACGTCCAAGTCGGAGAACGCCGGGCCGACCCAGGACTGGCTCGGCTTCGTCAAGAGCCCACGGGCGCGCACCAAGATCCGGCAGTACTTCAACAAGGAGCGCCGCGAAGAGGCGATCGAGGCCGGCAAGGAAGCGATCACCAAGGCGATGCGCAAGCAGGGCCTGCCGTTGCAGCGGATGCTGACCGCCGACACGCTGATGACGATCGCCCGTGAGCTGCACCTGGCCGACGTGGCGTCGCTGTACGCCGCGGTGGGGGAGAGCCAGGTCTCCGCGCAGAACGTGGTCGCCCGGCTGGTCGCCGCGTACGGCGGCGAGGAAGGCGCGATCGAGGACATCGCCGAGACCGCGGTCGCCACCCGGCCGCCGCGGGCCCGGGGCGCCGCCCACGACCCGGGGGTCGTGGTCAAGGGCGTCGAGGACGTCTGGATCAAGCTGGCGCGCTGCTGCACGCCGGTACCCCCGGATGCGATCTTCGGTTTCGTGACCCGCACCGGCGGGGTCAGCGTGCACCGCGACGACTGCGAGAACGCCGGCGACCTGCGGGTGCAGTCCGAGCGCATCGTCGAGGTCACCTGGAAGCCGACCAGCGGGTCGTCGTTCCTGGTGGCCATCCAGGTCGAGGCGCTCGACCGGCACAAGCTGCTCGCCGACGTCACCAAGGTGCTGTCCGACGAGCGGGTCAACATCCTGTCGGCGACGGTCACCACGACCCGCGACCGGGTGGCGGTGAGCCGGTTCAGCTTCGAGATGGCCGACCCGAAGCACCTCGGCCACCTGCTCGCCGCGGTACGCAAGGTGGACGGCGTCTACGACGCCTACCGGGTCACCTCAGGCGTCTAGGCCGCGTTCCATAGGTTGCGATCCGGCCGGCGGTCAGGCCCGGGTTGCGGCATCCGGTGCCCGGCTGTGGAAGAGGCCGACGCGGTACAGCCGTTCCAGTCGGCGCACCGTGAACGGGTGGGATCTTGGCAGTTGCGCCAGCCCGACCCAGAAACCGCGCAGTGTCCGGCCTTGTCGCACCAGTTCGTCGACGTTGACGCGTCGGTCTCGGTGTACCGGCCCGAGGCGAGCAGGACCAGACCGGTCGCCCCGTGCGGGGCCAGGAAGGCGCCGTGCCGGTCGCAGGAATACTCGCGCAGGCGGGACAGGTAGGAGCCGAGCAGCGGGATCGGCTGCGAGTAGGCCACCGAGATCTGGTACCACAGCGACACGTGGTGCAGCCGGATGTGCCCCCAGTTCGTGGCCGAGGATGAACCGCAGCCCGTCCCGGTTGCTGTTGTAGAGATTGACGAACAGTTCGTTGGACAGAACCACGTAGTCGTGGCCGGTAGCCTGCGCGGCGAAGGCGTTCAGCGTGCCGTTGCCGTTGGCCAGGAAAGGGTTCGGCATGCGGTGCAGGCTCAGCTTGTGCGCGAAGTCCGCCGGCGGCCTGGTACAGGTCGGGGTACTGGCTGCGGGACAGCTCTACAGCGGTGCCGCGGGTCGCCGCCCGCTGCGTCTCGCGGACGAGGATCAGCCCGGGGATCAGCAGTAGCAGGGCGACGAACGTGCTGCGGATCGCGATCGCCCAGCCCGCGTCCTGGTTGCGCGGCGGGACGAACGGAAGCACCGCGGCAAACCGCAGGATCGCCAGGATGATGATGATGTTCAGCGCGACCATCAGGAGGTAGAACGGAATCTCGACCCGGTGGCGCAGCCCGGCAGGCGAGGAGACCGCAGGGTGACTCGCCTGGGACACGACGGCGCTCCAGTTCGGTGATCGCGATCTTCGATGAGCGACGACACGTCGATGTTGTGTCGAGCCGGTGTCGCGTCAGATCCCCCGCGCGGGATGCTTTCGTCTGGGCTCACGGCTTTGCACCTGGGATGCGGGCGTCCGGTCCATGAGGCCGTCACCCGACGGCACAACGTCGGACGGGGACCGCCGGTCCGCCGATCGGCCGGGTGGGTGGAGGAGTGGCTATCCGCCATGTTGCTGAGGGTCTAGCGGCCGCGGCGCCATACGATCGTTTCATGGCGTCCCCGGTACCCGGTGTTCCTCTGGTGGGGCGGGACGAGGAGTTGACCGCATTGTGTGCCGCGGTTGCCGCGGTGGCGGCGGGCCGGGGCGGAACGGTCTGGGTTGAGGGCGAGCCCGGGATCGGCAAGTCGGCCCTGATCGGGTCGGTACTGGCCGCGGCGCGGGAGCGGCAGTGCCAGGCGTACCGGGCGGTGGGCGACGCGCTGGGGCAGCGGCTTCCGCTGCGGGCGCTGACGGACGCGCTGGGATCGCGGCTGAGCGGCGAGGCCGGTCTGCTGGACGCCGGTGGTTGGGTTGAGCAGGAGGCGGCCGTCGCGGCCGCGGTGGAACGGTTCCTGGCGCTGGTGGATCAGTTGTGCGCGGACCAGCCGGTGGTGTTCGTCCTGGATGATGTGCAGTGGGCCGACGAGGCGAGTCTGCTGGCGTGGCACCGGCTGGATCTGGCGGTGGATCAGATCCCGTTGTTGCTGGTCGGTGCGGCTCGGCCGGTTCCGGTGCGGCCGTCGGTGGAGGGGTTGCGCCGCAGCGTGGTGGAGCGCGAGGGTCTGCTGCTGGCCCTCGGGCCGTTGCCCGATCCGGACACGGTCGCCCTGCTGGAACGGCTCGCGGGTGGCGAGCCGGGGCCACGGCTGCGCCGGGCCGCACAGCAGTCCGGCGGTAACCCGCTGTATACCCGGGAACTGGTGGACGCGCTGCGTCGGGAGAACCGCGTCAGGGTGGTGCGCGGCGTGGCCGAGCTGGTGGGTACCGATCCCCGTCCGAAGACGCTGGGCGCGGCGATCCGTGACAGGTTGACCTTCCTGCCGCCGGAGGCGATCGCGGTTCTGCGGATCGCGGCTCTGCTGGGTGCGGAGTTCTCCGCGTTCGATCTGGCCACGGTCGCGGGGCGGGCGAGCAGCGAGTTGCTGCCGATGCTGGACGAGGCGGTGGCGGCCGGGGTGCTGGCTGAGTCGGCTGGGCGGCTGGCGTTTCGGCATGATCTGATCCGGCAGGCGTTGGACGAGGCGGTGCCGGCCACGGTTCGGATGGCGCTGCACCGACAGGCGGCGCAGGCACTGGCCGACGCCGGCCTGCCGATGGATCAGGTCGGCGCGCACCTGTTCGCAGCGGCGCCGGACGCCTTGGACACCTGGGCGGTGGACTGGTTGGCCCGGCATGCCATGCCGCTGGCCAACCGGGCGCCGGAGCTGACCGCCGAGCTGCTGCCGACCGCGATCGGCCGGATCGGGTCGGACGATCCGCGGCGGGTGCAGCTGCTGCGTGGGCTGGCCCAGTCGCTGAGCGTGCTGAACCGGTCCGCCGAGGCGCAGTCCGCCGCCTGTCAGGCGATCGCGGTGAACCGGGATCCCGCCGAAGTGGGCCAACTGGCGTGGGACCTGGCCAACATCCGGCACACCGGGGACTGCGGCGGCGGGTGCCTGGCCGTGATCGATGAGGCGCTGGCCGATGCCCGTACCACCCCGCTCTGGCGGGCCCGGCTGCGCGCGCTGCGGGCCAGAGCACTGCACGAAATCGGCGATACCGGGGCGGCCGAACACGTGGCCCGGCAGGCTATCGCCGAAGGGGAACGGCTGGACGACCCGATCGCCATGGCGCGCGGCCTCATGACGCTGTATCTGGCCATCGACAACAACTTCACCGAGGGGCTGGTCCACCTGGACCGGGCGCTGGCGGTGATCGGGCACCGGCCGGAGACCGCCGACCTGCGCGTGCGGATTCTCGCCAACAGCAGCAGCGCGCTACTGGAACACGGCCGCACCGAGGAGGCCGAGCAGCGGATCCGGGAGGCGCTGATCCTCGCCGAGCAGCTCGGTTCCTGGCGCCTGCTCCGGGTGCGGGCGCACGCCAGCGGTACGTACCTCGAAATGGGGCGCTGGGATGACGCGCTGGCACTGCTGGAGCCGACCGAGGGCCAGATCACCCTGTTCGACCGGGTGGTACGCCTGGGTGGGTTGGCGTTCATCGCCGCGCACCGCGACGAGCGTGCCCGCTGCGCCGATCTGCTGACGGCCGCGGAGGACCTGCCGGAGCTGGTCGGATACATGCGCGGCAACGCCGGCCTCCTGTACATGGCCCGGGCGGTCGCCGCCGAGCAGCGCGACGGACCGGCGGCCGGGCTGGCTGTCCTGGCCGAAACCCTCGCCGTCGACGACCGCGAGGAGCTGTTCAACCGCAGCGTCTGGCTGCCCGATGTGGCCCGGTTGGCGCTGGCCGCCGGCCGGCCGGACCTGGCCCGGGCGGCGCTGGCCGCCGCCGAGGCCGACTCGAACGCCCAGCCGCTCCTGCCGAACCGGGCGGCCGCTGCGGAACGGATCCGGGCGCTGCTCGACGGCCACGCCAAGGCGCTGCTGGAGATCGTCGAGCGGTACCGGCCCCGGATGTCGGTGCTGGCCATCGGGCAGTGTTACGAGGAGGCGGCTCTGCTGCTCGCCCAGGCCTGCGACCTGACCGGCGCACGGTCCGCCCTGACCAAGGCCGCCGGCGGGTACCGCCAGCTCGGCGCGGTGTGGGACATCCGGCGGGCCGATGCCCGGCTGCGCCCGTTCGGCGTCCGGCGCGGTCCGCGCAGCGAACACCGCCGGGCGACGACCGGATGGGACGCGCTCACCGTCACCGAGCGACGCGTCGCCGCCCTCGTCGCCGAGGGCCGCTCCAACCCCGACATCGCCGCGGAGCTGCTGCTTTCCCGCCGCACCATTCAGACGCACGTGACGCACATCCTGACCAAGCTCGGCTACCGGTCGCGCATCGAGATCGCCCGGGAGGTGGACCGCCGGAGCAGGACTCCGGCACCGTAGCGCAACGCGTGTCGCTGTCGACCGAGCCGACGGCGGATCGTGTGCTCAGTTCGCTGCGGCGACCCGCAGCGGGCCGGACGCCGGCCGCCCGTCCAGCGCGGTCGGATCGACGCTCCAGGCCGCGGCGACCCGCATCACGTCGGTCTCGCCGACGAGTACGTCCACGTCGCCGTCCAGGCTTGCCGGCAGCCCGATCGCCGTCTCGCCGTGCCCAGGTCGCGCAGCCCTAGCGCGGCGAGCAGCCGGTCGGCGTCACCGTCGCGTACGGCGAGCCACGCCTGCTTGTACCCGAACCCGACCATCGACTCCGTCACTGCGCAAAGGCTAGCTCCCCGGCCCGGACCGGTCAGTGCGTCCTTACGCACGCCGGCCGCGGGCGCGCCGCCGGTTGCGCGCCCGGTCGTTCATGACCAGCACCAGCAGCGGTACCGCGAGCACCGCCCCGATGCCGAGCCCGGCCAGCAGTACGTTCGGCTCGCCGGCACCGGCCCGGGCCGTGCCGCCCGCGGTGACCACCTGCGCACTCGGCGCGCTGGTCGGCGCCGGCGGGTGCAGCAGCTTGTCGGCCTCGTCCGCAGTGACCAGGTGCCCGACGGTCGCGCCGGCCGGCAGCGCGAACCCCCAGTCGAGCAGCTCCGCACCCTGCCGCCACCCGGGGACCGGTACGGCCTCGCCGTCGAGCAGCGTCACCACCAGCCGGCGGCCGCCCCGCTCGGCGGCGCCGACGAACGTGTGCCGGGCCAGGTCGGTGAAACCCGTCTTGCCGCCCAGCGCGCCCGGGTAGTTGTACAGCAGCCGGTCCTCGTTCTGGATCTGGAACCCGCGCGGGTCCTTCGGCGGCTGCGCGGGTATCTGTGCCGTACGGGCCGTGTCGTAGCGGCGGAAGTCGTCGCGCGCGAAGTCCGCCCGCGCGATCAGGGCGAGGTCGTACGGCGTGGTGAACTGCCCGGGACCGTCCAGCCCCGACGGGGTGGCCGCGTGCGTGTCCAGCGCGCCCAACCGGCGCGCTTCGGCGTTCATCGCAGCCAGCGTCGCGGGTACCCCGCCGTCACCGCCGCCGAGCCGGGCCAGCACGTTGGCCGTGTCGTTGCCGGACTCCAGCAGCAGCCCGAGCCACAGCGTCTCGACGGAGTAGTGGCCGCCGACGACCAGGCCCACCGCGGAGCTGCCCCGCTCGATCGCGAGGTCGGCCTGGGTCACCTCGACCACCTGGGCCGGGTCCAGCTTGGCCAGCAGCGTCTCGGCCAGCAACAGCTTCTGCACGCTGGCCGGCGGGTGCGGCACGTGCGGGCCGCAGGCACCGAGGACCGCGCCGGTGTCCAGGTCGGCGACCAGCCAGGAGGTCGCGGAGAGGTTCCCCGGTACCGGTGGCGCGCCGGCCGGCACCGTCAGCCCGGCGGTCGCCAGCCCGTCCCCGCCGACCGTGGGCCGGCCCGGGTCGGGTGGCGGCGGCTTGGGCTGCGCCGGTACCGGACTGGCCGGGCGCACGACCGGGCACGGTACGAACGC
This sequence comes from Actinomycetota bacterium, assembly GCA_005885555.1. Lineage (GTDB taxonomy): Bacteria > Actinomycetota > Actinomycetes > Mycobacteriales > Micromonosporaceae > AC-43. The sequence goes on along the minus strand of VAWN01000033.1, from coordinate 105,535 downwards.
GGGGGCGGATGGGGCGGCGGCCGCCGGGGGTACCGTCAATACGGCGCCCGCCAGCGCGGCGACCAGCGGCCACACATTCATTGGCATGAGCGTAGTGGGACCGCCGCGTACCCGCACGGCCGGTTTGTGCGACAGTGCGATCGTCTTACGCCGCACCGGCGTTTCCCGTCCTGACCGCGGTGGCCGTGGCGGGGCTGGTGGCCGGCGGCGTTACGAGTGCGACGGCGTGGCCGCGGTCGTGGCGCCCGGCGAGCCGTTCGGGTCGACCGGACCGACCGTGACCGTGCTGAACGTGATCTTCTTCTTCGGGTGACCACCACCGGCGTCCTGGGCGAACGCCCCGTCGTCGCCGGCCGCGCCGACCTGCTTGGCGACGTCCAGGCCCTGGACCACCGTGCCGAACAGGGTGTAGTCGGCCGGCAGGATGGTGTCGCCGAAGACGATGAAGAACTGGCTGCCGTTGGTGTTCGGGCCGCTGTTGGCCATCGCGACCACACCGGCCGGGTATGCCGGCCGCTGGTCGGTCGGCACGTACTCGTTGTCGAACTGGTACTTCGGGCCGCCCTTACCGGTGCCGGTCGGGTCGCCGCACTGCAGCACGTGGAAGTCCTTCGCCTGGCCGGACTGCGGGTCGGCGCCGGAGTTGTTGACCAGCCGGTGGCACGAGGTGTTATCGAAGAAGTGTTTCTCGGCCAGGTAGGTGAAGCTGGCCGCGGTGCATGGCGCCTTGGCCAGGTCCAGTTGGATGACCATCGTGCCGAGGTTCGTGTTGATCGTCATGTTCCGGGTACCGGCGCGGGGCTCGCCGCTGGCCGGTGGGGTACCGACGTCCTTGAGGTCGGTGTTCGGCGCGGCCGACGCGCTCGGGTCCGGGTTGGGCTTCCACTTGCAGGCCGCCGGCGCCGCGGCGGCGGTCGCGCTGGGCGCGGCGGTCGGGGTCTTCTTCTTCCCGCCCGACGTGATGACCAGCACGAGCACCAGGCACAGCACCGCAACCACACCGACGGCCGAGGCGATGATCGTGGTGCGCCGGCGGCGCCGGCTCGCAGCGGCTGCCCGCTCGGCCATCTCCCGTTCGAGGCGGGCTCGCGCCGCGGCGCGCTGGCGGTCTTTGGTCGGACTCACGGTGTGCGTACCTTCCCGGATGGAGTGCTGGAGACCGGATCGAGTGCTTGCGAGCGGTCAGGGCTTCGTGGACGTGGAGCCGGACGGCGCGGGCGTCGGGGACGCCGCGGCCGATCCGCTCGGCTGGGGCTGGTTGCCCATGGTCAACGTCTGGATGGTGATGTCCTTCTTCGGGTGGCCACCGCCACCGTCGAGGCTGGCGAAGGCGTTGTCCGCACCCGCCGCGGCCACCTGCTGCACGACGTCCAGACCGGCGGTGACCTGCCCGAAGAGGGTGAAGTTGGGGGGTAGCACGCCGTCCTTGTAGAGGATGAAGAACTGGCTGCCGTTGACGTTGGGCGCGGTGTTGGCCGTGGCGATCGAGCCGGCCGGGTAGATCACGTCGGTGCCGCCGCCGCTCGTGTCGTCGCTCGCGCTCGGGTTGGGTGTCGGGCTCGGGCTGTCCGACGGGGTCGGCGCGGGTGTCGTCGGCACGTACTCGTTGGCGTAGGTGTACTTGGGGCCGCCCTGTCCGGTACCCGTCGGGTCGCCGCACTGCAGCGCGTTCCAGGTCGTCGACAGCCGGTGGCACCTGGTGTTGTTGAAGAAGTTCTTGCCGGCGAGGTAGGCGAAGCTGGCCGCGGTGCACGGCGACTTGGCCAGGTCGACCGTTGCCGTGACCGTGCCGAGGTTCGTGGTGATCGTCATCTTCTCGGTACCGGTGTTCGGCGGCGCGGTCGTCGACGGCTTGCCGACGTCCTTGAGGTTGGCGTTGCCGGTGCCGGCATCGCTCCAGGTGCAGCTCGCCGCGACCGGCGCGGCCGGCTTCCTGGACGGGGAGAAGGCACCCAGCGCCCAGGCGGTACCCACGGCGCCCAGTACCACGACGACGCTCACGATCCCGATGGCCAGCCGTTGCCGCTGCTGGCGGATCTGGGCAGCCCGCCTGGCGATCTGGCGTTCCATCTTGGCCCGCGCCAGCTTGCGCTGTCTGGTCTTGCTGGAAGCCACGGAACGCTCCCCTCCAACGATCACGGTGGCGATCTATGTGTCAGCGGCCGCAGTGTGCCACACGACACGCCCGCAAGAGTGTACGACCAGCGGCTGGGAAACCCGTGCGCGGCCGGTCGGGGCGCCCGGTTACGCTCGGAGCGTGCTCGTGACCGGCGTGGAGGCTCAGGCTTTCGGTACCAACTGTTATGTGGTCGCAACCGCGGCCGGCGAGCAGTGCGTGGTGATCGACCCGGGGATCGGCGTGCTCGACCGGCTGGCCGCCCTCTGCGCCGAGCACCGCCTGCAGCCGGCCGCGGTCGTGCTCACCCACGGACACCTGGACCACACGTTCTCGGTCGCGCCGGTGTGCGGCGCGCGGGGGATCACCGCATACATCCACCCGGACGACCGGTACCTGCTGGCCGACCCGGCCAAGGCGCTGTCCCTGGACCTGACCCAGCTGTTCGGCGGGCGGCTGCCCTACAGCGAACCGGACGACGTCGCGCTGCTGCCCGACGGCGGCACGATCCAGCTCGCCGGCCTGCAGTTGACCATCGACCACGCGCCGGGTCACACCCCGGGGTCGGTGCTGATCAGTACCCCCGGCGATGACGCCCCGCTGTGCTTCTCCGGCGACGTGCTGTTCGCCGGCTCCATCGGGCGCACCGACCTGCCGGGCGGCGACCACGCGGCGATGCTGGCGAGCCTGCGCGACAAGGTGCTCCCGCTGGCCGACGAGACGGTCGTGCTGCCCGGGCACGGCCCGCTGACCACCGTCGGGCGCGAGCGGCGGAGCAACCCGTTCCTGCGCGAGCAGACCATGGAGACGTCATGACCAAGATCGCTCCGCTGTCCGGGTTCCCGGAGTGGCTGCCCGGCCAGCGCATCGCCGAGCTGGCCGTGCTCGACCGCATCCGCGCCACGTTCGAGCTGTACGGGTTCGCCCCGCTGGAGACCCGCGCGGTGGAGCCGCTGGACCAGCTGCTGCGCAAGGGCGAGACCTCCAAGGAGGTATACGTCCTGCGCCGGCTGCACGCCGCCGACGACGGCCCGGCCGACGACGCGCTGGGACTGCACTTCGACCTGACGGTGCCGTTCGCGCGGTACGTGCTGGAGAACGCCGGTAAGCTGCAGTTCCCGTTCCGGCGGTACCAGATCCAGCGGGCCTGGCGCGGCGAGCGGCCGCAGGAGGGCCGGTACCGCGAGTTCACCCAGGCCGACATCGACGTCGTCGACCGCGACACGCTGCCGTTGCACTACGAGGTGGAGATGCCGCTCGTGGTCGGCGACGCGCTGGGCGGGCTGCCGATCCCGCCGATCCGGATCCTGGTCAACAACCGCAAGCTCTGCGAGGGGTACTACCGCGGGCTGGGCATCGGCGACCCGGAGGCGGCGCTGCGTGCGATCGACAAGCTGGACAAGATCGGGCCGGCGGGCGTGGCGGCGCTGCTGACCGAGACGGCCGGGGCGACCGAAGCGCAGGCGAAGGCGTGCCTGGCGCTGGCCGAGATCTCCGCGCCGGACGGGTCGTTCGTCGATGCGGTGCGCGCGCTGGGGGTCACCGATCCGCTGCTCGACGAGGGACTTGCCGAGCTGGTCCGGGTCGTCGAGGCCGCCGCGGCGCACGCGCCGGGCCTGGTGGTCGCCGACCTGCGGATCGCGCGGGGCCTGGACTACTACACGGGTACCGTCTACGAGACGCTGATGCAGGGGTACGAGCGGTTCGGGTCGGTCTGCTCCGGCGGCCGCTACGACAACCTCGCCACCTCGGGCACCGACCGCTTCCCCGGGGTCGGCATCTCGATCGGGGTCACCCGGATGCTCGGCCTGCTCTTCGGTGCCGGTGCGCTGTCCGCCTCCCGGCCGGTACCGACCTGCGTGCTGGTCGCGCTGCCGGACGAGGACTCCCGGCCGGAGTGCGACCGGGTCGCGGCGGCGCTGCGGCAGCGGGGGATCCCGACCGAGGTCGCGCCGACGCCGGCCAAGTACGGCAAGCAGATCCGGTTCGCCGAGCGGCGCGGCATCCCGTACGTCTGGTTCCCGGACGCCAGGGAGGTCAAGGACATCCGGTCCGGCGACCAGGTGACCGCCGATCCGGGCGCCTGGACGCCGCCGGCAGACGATCTGCGGCCGCAGCTGCTCAGCGGCTCCTGATCTCGTCCTCGGGCCGGAAGCGCATCGCCGACCATTGCTCGTCGACCGCGATCTGGGTGACCGGCCGCCAGCCGGGTACGGCGTCCCACAGCAGGTCGCGCTTGAGTTCCGAGCGGCCGCCCTTCGGGTACGAGATCCAGACCAGGCCGCCGGGGCGGGCCGCGTCGACCGCTGCCCGGCCGTGTGCGGTCAGCTCGGCACGGGTACTGGCGAACGCGTGCACGACGTCGGCCGGCCGCTGCTTCGTGAGCTGCGCGCCGTCCGGCAGGCCGCCGACGAGCGCGGCGTAGTCGCCGGGCGGGTTGATCGGGTACACCGTGGCGCCCGGCCTGATGCCCAGCTTGGCCGCCGCCGTCTTACCGCTCATGTCCGACAGGCTACGGTCTCCTGCGAGAATGCAGGCAGGACCCAGACGCGAAGGAGCTGCTCGACGTGATCCGCACGCATGAGGCCGGTGGCCTGCGCGCCGCCGACGCCGGTACCACGGTCACCCTCGCGGGCTGGGTGGCCCGCCGGCGTGACCACGGTGGGGTGATCTTCGTGGACCTGCGGGACGCGTCGGGCGTCGTGCAGGTGGTGTTCCGCGAGGGCGCGCCGGCCGCAGCGGCACACGCGTTGCGCAACGAGTTCTGCGTGCTGGTCACCGGCCGGGTCGACCCGCGCCCGCCGGGCAACGAGAATCCCGAGCTGCCCACCGGCGAGGTCGAGGTCAACGCCACCGGGCTGACGATCCTGTCCGAGGCCGCGCCGCTGCCGCTGCCCGTCGACGACCACATCGAGGCCGGCGACGACGTGCGGCTGCGGTACCGGTACCTCGACCTGCGGCGGACCGGACCGGCCCGGGCGATCAAGCTGCGCGCCGGGGCGAACCGGATCGCCCGGCGGGTACTGGACGAGCGCGGCTTCCACGAGATCGAGACCCCGACGCTGACCCGGTCCACCCCGGAGGGCGCCCGGGACTTCCTGGTACCGGTCCGGCTGCAGCCGGGCACCTGGTACGCCCTGCCGCAGTCGCCCCAGCTGTTCAAGCAGCTGCTGATGGTGGCCGGGCTGGAACGGTACTACCAGATCGCCCGCTGCTACCGCGACGAGGACTTCCGCGCCGACCGGCAGCCGGAGTTCACCCAGCTGGACATCGAGATGTCGTTCGTGACCCAGGACGACGTGATCGAGCTCGGCGAGGCCGTCGTCGGCGCGCTGTGGGAGGACCTGGCCGGGTACCGGATCCCGACGCCGATCCCGCGGATCACCTGGCACGAGGCGATGAGCCGGTACGGCTCTGACAAGCCCGACCTGCGGTACGGGGTGGAGCTGACCGACCTGTCGCAGTACTTCGCGGGTACCGCGTTCCGGGTCTTCGCGCAGGCGATCGACGCGGGCGGGTACGTCGGTGCGGTGGTCATGCCCGGCGGCGCCACCCAGTCCCGCAAGGAGCTGGACGGCTGGCAGGACTGGGCGAAGGCCCGCGGCGCCCGCGGCCTGGCCTACGTGGTGCTCGACGCGGAGACCGGCGAGGCCCGCGGCCCGGTCGCCAGGAACCTCTCCGAGGCCCACCTGGCCGGCCTCGCCGACGCGGTCGGCGCCAAGCCCGGCGACGCGGTCTTCTTCGCGGCCTCCGCCGACCGGCGGGAGGCCCAGGAGCTGCTCGGCGCGGCCCGGATCGAGATCGCCCGCCGCGCGGGCCTGGTCGACCCGGACGCCTGGGCGTTCTGCTGGGTCGTCGACGCGCCGATGTTCGAGCGGACCGACGACGGCGAATGGACCGCGGTGCACCACCCGTTCACCTCGCCGAACGGGGAGTGGATCGACCGGTTCGAGGAGGCGCCGGACCAGGCGCTGGCGTACGCCTACGACATCGTCTGCAACGGCAACGAGATCGGCGGCGGCTCGATCCGTATCCACCGCGCCGACGTGCAGCGGCGGGTCTTCGACACGCTGGGCATCAGCCCGGAGGAGGCGGACGAGAAGTTCGGCTTCCTGCTGGAGGCGTTCAAGTACGGGCCGCCGCCGCACGGCGGCATCGCGCTGGGCTGGGACCGGATCTGCATGCTGCTGGCCGGGGCGGAGTCGATCCGCGAGGTGATCGCGTTCCCCAAGACGCGGGGCGGGTTCGACCCGCTGACCGGCGCGCCGACACCGATCACCGCGGCGCAGCGGACCGAGGCCGGGGTGGACGCCAAGCCGAAGACGCCGGTCGAGGTACCACCGGGCACCAGCGGTGTCGCGGTCCGGGTCGAGCACTCCGGCTGACGGGGCGGGCGCGCTGAGCGCTTAGCGCCGCGGATGAACGGGTATTCATCCGGGGTCCCCTACCCCGTATGGAGGAACCCGTGTTCGCGATCATCGCGGCGGTACTCTTCGCCATCGCGTTCATCCTGGAGCTGGTCAACAAGGGCTCGGGCGGCATCAACGCCACCACTGTGAGTACGCTCGGCCTGGTCTTCCTGGCCCTGCACTTCGCGCCGCTGGGTACCGTCCGGGCCGGTCGCTGGCGCCGCTGAGGTCGTACGTCGCACCCGGCCCGGCCCGCGCACCGTAACCATGGACGCGCCGGGCCGGTAGTGTCGTCGGGGATGGACGCGGAAGGACTCTTCACGCTCGAACCGGCCGGGGCGGTGGCTCCGGCCGGCTTCACGGCACCCGGGCCGGACTCGCCGCTGGCCGTGCGGATGCGTCCGCGTACCCTCGACGAGCTCGTCGGCCAGGACCACCTGCTGGCTCCCGGCGCGCCGCTGCGCCAGCTGGTCCTCGGCTCGACGCCGATGTCGGTGATCCTCTGGGGGCCGCCGGGCAGCGGCAAGACCACCATCGCGCACCTGGTCGCCGGTGCCGGCGACCGCCGGTTCGTGGCGATGTCGGCGCTGTCGGCCGGGGTCAAGGAGGTCCGGGCGGTGATCGACGGCGCCCGCCGGGAACGGCGCGCCGGTGGCCGCCCGACCGTGCTGTTCATCGACGAGGTGCACCGGTTCAGCAAGACCCAGCAGGACTCGCTGCTGGCCGCGGTCGAGGACCGGACGGTGACGCTGCTCGCGGCGACGACCGAGAACCCGTACTTCTCCGTCATCTCGCCGCTGCTGTCCCGGTGCGTGCTGCTGACCCTGCAACCGCTGGACGACGAGGCGGTACGGGGGCTGGTCAAGCGGGCGCTGACCGACGAGCGCGGGCTGGGCGGCTCGGTCACCCTGGCCGCCGACGCCGAGGATCATCTGGTCCGGCTCGCCGCCGGCGACGTGCGCAAGGCGCTGACCGCGCTGGAGGCCGCGGCCAGCTCCGCGACCGCGCAGGGCGACACCGAGATCGACCTTGGTACCGCGGAGAAGGCGGTCGACGTGGCGGCCGTCCGCTATGACCGGGACGGCGACGCGCACTACGACGTGATCAGCGCGTTCATCAAGAGCCTGCGCGGTTCGGACGTGGACGCCGCGCTGCACTGGCTGGCGCGGATGCTGGTGGCCGGCGAGGATCCCCGGTTCATCGCCCGCCGGCTGGTCATCTTCGCGAGCGAGGACGTCGGGATGGCCGACCCGACCGCGCTGCTCGTGGCGACCGCGGCGGCGCAGGCGGTACAGCTGATCGGGCTGCCCGAGGCGCAGCTGAACCTGGCGCAGGCGGTGGTGCACCTGGCGACCGCGCCGAAGTCCAACGCGGTGACGATGGGGATCTCCGCAGCGATGCAGGACGTGCGGGCCGGCAAGGCCGGACCGGTACCCCGGCATCTGCGCGACGCGCACTACCCCGGCTCGAAGGGGTTGGGACACGGGACCGGGTACCGGTACCCGCACGACGACCCGCGCGGCGTGGTACCCCAGCAGTACCCGCCGGACGACGTGGTCGGGCAGGACTACTACCGGCCGACCACGCACGGTGCGGAGCGGGCCGTCGCCGACCGGCTGCCCAGGCTGCGCCGGCTGGTACGCGGTACCGACGACGACGCGGAGGAGAACGGGGTGCAGGCGTGACCGACCATCCTGACAAGGGCCGGCGGAAGGGACGTGGACGCGTCGAGCGCGACCAGGTCTCCAACGAGGACCTGGGCTGGATCGCCGACCTCCGCCAGGCTCGGAAGGCGGGTGGCGAGCTCGGCCCGGGTGCCGACGACGAGGCACCCACGAACCTGTACGCCGGCCTGGACAGCCTCGCCGATCCCGGGGGCGGGGAACCGGTACCCGACGAGCCGCCGCGCCCGGCGCCGCCGCGTTCGGACCGCGGCGGGCCGCAGCGGGAAGCTCCGTCCAGGTCGTCGCGGGAGGCGCCGTCCAGGTCGTCGCGGGAGGCGCCGTTCGGC
>VAWN01000033.1:66024-96979 GCA_005885555.1 Actinomycetota bacterium | reverse complement strand
GGCGAGGTCTTCCGCGACGAGCCGTTCGGGGGCGCGGGCCTCGGTGAGGTACCGCCCGTGCGCGGCGCGAGCCGCCGTGGGTTCCGCTGGTCCGGCCGGCGTCGCCCGGATCCGGACGCGTCGTCCACCTCCGAGCTTCGGTTGCCCGAGCCCGGAGCCGCCGAGCCGCGGGTAGCCCCGCCCCGGTCGGCCGAGCCCGCCCGGTCGGCCGAGCCGCCCCGGATTCCCGAACCGCCCCGGATTCCTGAGCCTTCCCGGGACGAGCCAGGGCCGGGAGCGCGCCGGATGCCTGCCGCGCCCTGGGCGCCGCCCGCACCGCCGCGCGGCTCCGAACCGCCGCTGCGTGGGCCCGAACTGCCGCCGCGCGGGCCCGAACCGCCGCTGCGCGGACCCGAGCCGACGTCCTGGCCGGTCGAGCCGCGCCGCGAAGATCAACAGCAGGACGAGCCGCGCCGCGGGTTGAGTGGCCGGTTCTCAGCGTGGCGCGGCCGCGGCGGTGCGGAACCGCCACCGTCGGTACCCGCACCTGCGACCAGCCCGCTCCTGCCTGAGGTACTCAAACCCGGCCAGACGGCGCCGCCGCCCCCGCCGCAGCGCCCGGTACCTGATCAGGGCCGCCCGCACCGGGACCCTGACGTCCCTGGCCGGCACGAGCCACAGATCGTCCACGGCCGGACTTCGCCGCCCGGCCGCCCGGTCGAGTCGGGCCGGGGTACCGAACCGGGCCGTACCGCGCCGACGCCAGGCTGGCATGACCTGACCACGGGCGAGAAGCCGCCGTTACCGCCGCGCGACGACAGGGCTGGGCGCCGGCCGGCCGGACCACCGGTTGCCGGAGCCCGACCCGGTCCGGTGGTACCCGGGGCCCGGCCCGATCCGGCGGCCCGCACCGCGCAGCCACCCGGCCGCGCGGGCGGGCAGCCCAGCCACGGGCAGCCGAGTCACGGGCAGCCGAGTCACGGGCAGCCGAGCCACCCGGCCGGCCCACCGAGTCACGCCGCCGGCGGGCCGGGGCACGCGGCGGGGGCGCCGGGCCACGCGACGGGAGCGCCGGGCCACGCGGCCGGGGCGCCGGGGCATGCCGCCGCACCTCCGCCGGTACCGACCGGGCGACCGCGGGTCCCGACCGCCGCACCGACCCCGCCCATCCGCCCGCGCACCGGCCCGCCGGATGCCGGCGCCCGCCCGCCCGCCGATGCGAGCGGCTTACGCGACGCGGGCGGTCCACGCGCCGGCGGCCTCCGTGACGTTGGCCCGCGCCGCGCCGACTCCGGCCTGCGTCCTGACGGCGGCCCGCGCTTCCCGGACCCGGGTGCCCGGACCGACATCAACCCGCGCTTTCAGGATCCCGGCCCGCGAACCGCGAACCGACCCCGGGCCGCGAACCGACCCCGGCCCGTTCCGCTCGGCACCCGGCGGACGCCCGGAGCGTGGTTCGGGTCCACGCCAACAGGAGCCGGTCGCCGGCCCCGACGCGGGCCCGCGCGCCCCGACCGGACCACGGTCATCCGCCGGCATGCGGTCGGACCCCGGTATGCGGTCGGACGCCGGTATGCGGTCGGACGCCGGCATGCGGTCCGATCCGGGACCGCGCACCGATCCCGGCCTGCGCCCGCCCCGCTCCCACCCCGGCGTCGCCCCCGTACCCGGCCCGCCGTCCCGTGGCCCGCAGCCGCCGTCCCGCCCGCCCCGGCACAGCACCGGCGAGAACGCCCCGGTCGCACCCCGCCACGGAACGGGCGAGAACACGTCCGTGCCCCGCCGCGGAACGGGCGAGAACGTGACCCTCCCGCCGCGGGCTACCGGTGAGCAGCCGGTGGTTGAGCTGCCACCTCGCCACACCGGGGAGCAGCCGGTGGTCGACCGGCCCGCCCGCCGTACCGACGAGCTGCGCCGCCAGGCCGGCCGGACACCGGTCGTCGTGCTGGCCGTGGCTGCCGTCGTTCTCCTTCTCGTGCTACCGGCCGTCTTCCTGATCAAGGACGCTTCCGCCGATCCGGTGTTCGCCGGCCTCGACAACCTCAACCTGCCCTCCTGGGCGGCGCAGTCCCACCAGGACACGTCCACCGGCGGCAACCGCTGGTGCGTGCACGGCTGCGAGTTGCGGGAGCGCACCTGGCGCTCGGCCAAGCTGGCCCAGGTGACCGACCCGGTGTACCGCCAGGCGCTCATGGACGCCGGCTGGCAGCCGCTCACCAGCGCGAACTGCCCCAAGCAGAGCACCGGCCAGTCCAGCTGCTGGCAGCACGACGCCTACGTGCTGGACCTGTGGACCCGGGACGCGCCCTGCGACCTGTCCAACGTGGCGCCGGCGCCGGGCGGCGGTTCGAAGGCGCCCGACCCGAACGCGGCGATACCGTCGCCGGGTGCCTCCGGACCCCCGGCCACCTGCCCGGGTTCCCTCGTCACCGTGAAGGCCACCGACAGCCGCAACCCCGACTGGCACGACTGACCCCCGTCCGCGCGTCACCCGCCTGCCCGCAATGTGGATCGCCGTCACGCACGGTAGGGTCTGCCCGTTGGCGGAAATGACCCGTCGGGTCGGAATGAGGGGAGACCGGAAGTGTCTGGTCTGCAGATCGCCGCGCTGATCGCCGCGATCGCCTTCGCGGTGCTCGTACTCGTGCTGGCGATACCGCTGGTCGGGCTGCGCCGGACGGTCGCCGCGGCGACCCGGACGCTCGACACGGTCGCCGACGACATCGGCCCGATGCTCGACAAGGCGGACGCGACGATCGCGAACGTCAACACCGCGCTGACCCAGGTGCACACCACGCTGGACGGGGTGAACCTCCAGCTGGCCCGCCTCGACTCGATCACCGCGAACGCGCAGACCGTCACCGCCAACGTGGCCAACCTGTCCACGATCGTCAGCGCCGCCGCGGCCAACCCGCTGGTCAAGGTCGCCGCGTTCTCCTACGGGGTGCGCAAGGCCGCGGCCAAGCGCCGGCACGCCGAAGAGGAGCGCGAGGTCCGCGACGAGCTCAAGGAGCGTCGTCGACAGGCCCGCAGGGCCGGGGGTACCCGATGAAGCGCGTCCTGTGGCTCGGTGTCGGCCTCGCCGTCGGCGCCCTGGTGTTCCGTGCCCTGTCGAAGAAGGCGCAGGCGTTCACCCCGGGCGGCCTCGCGGCCTCGGCGCGGAATAGCGCTGGCGGCCTCGTCGACTCCGTCCGTAGCTTTGTTGACGACGTCCGTGACGGCATGGCCGAGCGGGAGGAGCAGATCCACGCGGCGTTCGCCGACGGCGTGGTACTGGAGGAGTTCGGCGACCTGGAGCAGGAAGAGGGTAGCGATCGCAGATGAGGACCGCGGAGATCAAGCGACGGTTCCTGGCGCACTTCGAGGCGAACGGGCACCACGTCGTCCCCAGCGCCCCGCTACCCGCGATCGAAGACCCCAACCTGCTGTTCATCAACGCCGGCATGGTGCAGTTCGTGCCGTACTTCCTCGGTCAGCAGACGCCGCCGTGGAAGCGCGCGGCGAGCGTGCAGAAGTGCCTGCGCACGCCGGACATCGACGAGGTCGGCAAGACCAGCCGGCACGGCACGTTCTTCCAGATGAACGGTAACTTCTCGTTCGGCGACTACTTCAAGGAGCGGGCGATCCCGCTGGCCTGGGACCTGTCCACCAAGTCGGTCGCGCACGGCGGGTTCGGCCTGGACCCGGAGCGGATCTGGGTCACCGTCTACCTGGATGACGACGAGGCGATCGACATCTGGCGGCAGACCGGGGCACCACCGGAGCGCATCGTGCGCCGCGGCAAGAAGGACAACTACTGGCACATGGGCATCCCCGGCCCGGCCGGCCCGTGTTCGGAGCTGTACTACGACCGCGGCCCGGACTACGGCAAGGAGGGCGGCCCCGAGGTCGACGAGGACCGGTACCTGGAGTATTGGAACCTGGTCTTCATGCAGTACGAGATCACCGACGTGCGGAGCAAGGAGGAGTTCCGCATCGTCGGCGACCTGCCGGCGAAGAACATCGACACCGGCATGGGCCTGGAGCGGATCGCCTCGATCCTGCAGGGCGTGGACAACCTGTACGAGATCGACGAGGTCAAGCCGATCCTGGACCGGGCGGCGGAGCTGACCGGCAAGGTCTACGGCGCGCACTCCGGCCACGCGGCGACCGAGTCGCACCCCGACGACGTGCGGCTGCGGGTCATCGCCGACCACGTGCGCACCACGTTGATGCTCATCAGCGACGGGGTGACGCCGGCCAACGAGGGGCGCGGGTACGTGCTGCGGCGCATCATGCGCCGGGCGATCCGGGCGATGCGGCTGCTCGGCTGGAACGGGCCGGCGCTGCCCGAGCTGCTGCCGGTCGCGCGTGACGGCATGGCGCCGTCGTACCCGGAGGTCGCGACGGACTACGGCCGGATCTCGCAGTACGCGTACGCCGAGGAGGAGTCGTTCCTGGCGACGCTGCGACAGGGTACGACGATCCTCGACCTCGCGATCGCGGAGACCACCAAGGCCGGTGGGAAGGTGCTCACCGGCGACAAGGCGTTCCAGCTTCACGACACGTACGGGTTCCCGATCGACCTGACCCTGGAGATCGCGCAGGAGCAGGGGCTCGACGTCGACACCGACGGCTTCCTGCGGCTGATGTCCGAGCAGCGGCGCCGGGCGAAGGCGGACGCGCAGGCGCGCAAGACCGGCCACGCCGACCTGTCCGGGTACCGGTCGGTGCTCGACGAGGGCGGCCGGGTCGACTTCACCGGGTACCACGAGACGGCGCGGGAGACGCGGCTGCGCGCGGTGCTGGACCGCGACGGCGCCCCGCGGACCGGGGCGGCGGAGGGTGACGAGGTCGAGGTGGTCCTCGACGCGACCCCGTTCTACGCGGAGGGCGGCGGCCAGCAGCCGGACACCGGGATCATCCGGGCCGGCGACGCCGAGGTCGAGATCGACGACGTCCAGCAGGTGGTACCGGGACTGTTCGTGCACCGCGGCCGGGTACTGCGTGGCGAGCTGGTACCCGGCACCGACGCCTACGCGCAGATCGACGTCGACCGGCGCCGGGCGATCTCCCGCGCGCACACGGCGACCCACCTGGTGCACCAGACGATGCGCAACTTCCTCGGCGAGTCGGCGACCCAGGCCGGTTCGCTCAACGCGCCGGGCCGGCTGCGGTTCGACTTCAACACCCCGCAGGCGGTACCCCCGAGCGTGCTGCACGACGTCGAGCAGCAGGTCAACGAGGTGCTGACGCGCGATCTGGCGGTACACGCGTTCATCACCTCGCAGGAGGAGGCGCGGCGGCTGGGCGCGATGGCGCTGTTCGGTGAGAAGTACGGCGACGAGGTGCGGGTCGTCGAGGTCGGCGACTACGCGCGGGAGCTGTGCGGCGGTACCCATGTGGCGCGCTCGGGGCAGCTCGGCCTGGTGAAGATCCTGCACGAGTCGTCGATCGGGTCCGGGGTTCGCCGGGTCGAGGCGCTCGTCGGCCTCGACGCCTTCGACTACCTCGCGCGCGAGCACCTGCTGGTGGCCCGGCTGGCGGAGCTGTACCGGGTACCCCCGGAGCAGGTCGCCGAGCGGGTCGAGCAGACGGTGGCGGCGCTGCGCGACGCGGAGAAGGAGCTGGACAAGCTGCGGGCGCAGATGGTGCTGGGCAACGCGGCGGGGCTGGCCGGGGCGGCGAAGGACGTCGCCGGGGTGGCCTACGTGGGCACCGAGGCGCCGGACGGCACCGGCGCCAACGACGTGCGTACCCTCGCCCAGGAGATCCGCGGCAAGCTCGCCGCGGACCGGCCGGCGGTGGTGGCGGTGGCGGCGCGGTCGGGCAGCAAGGCGTCCCTGGTGGTCGCGGTCAACGGCCCGGCGCGCAGTCGCGGCCTGTCCGCGACGGACCTGGTCAAGGGCGCGCTGTCCGGGCGCGGCGGCGGCAGTCCGGAGCTGGCCCAGGGCGGTGGGGTACCCGCGGCGGAGGCGCCGCAGCTGCTCGCCGGAGTCGAGAAGTTGATCGCCGCTGAGTGACGGTACCTGGCAGCGCGGTGTCCGGCTCGGAGTCGATGTCGGAAAGGTGAGAGTTGGCGTCGCGATGAGCGATCCGGACGGAATCCTCGCGACGCCGCTGCGTACCGTGCCCCGCACCGCCGACGACGACGGCGTACCCGCGATCGCCGCGCTCGTGACCGAACACGACGCCGTCGAGGTGGTCGTCGGCCTACCGGTCACCCTCGCCGGTACGGAAGGGCTGGCCGCCGCGCAAGCGCGTGACTACGCTGAGCGACTGGCCAGCGCGATCATGCCCATTCCCGTACGGTTGGCCGACGAACGGATGACCACTGTCGTCGCTTCCCGTAGGCTGGCCGAACGTGGCGTCCGGGGGAGGCGGCAACGCTCGGTGGTCGATCAGGCCGCCGCGGTGGAGATCCTGCAGAGCTGGCTGGACACCCAGCGGAGGCGAACGTGATGATCGACGACCTGGACATCCCGTTCGAGGACTATGAACGCGGCAGACATCGTCGGCGACGCGGTGGGCGAGGCGCCCCGCAGGCCCGGGGCGGTCGGCCCCGTCGTCGGCGGGGCCGTTCATTGTTCGCGTTGTTCATCACGCTTGTCCTGCTCGGCGCGCTGGCCGCCGGCGGTTGGTACGGCGTCGGCAAGATCCGCGCCTACCTGACCGTGCCGGACTATTCCGGCGACGGTGACACCGCGGTCATGGTGCACATCGCGCCCGACGACAGCGGCAAGGACATGGCCGACAAGCTCTACCAGGCCAACGTCGTCAAGAGCCAGAAGGCGTTCGTCAACGCCTTCAACGCCAACCCGCAGAGCAAGACCATCGAGGTCGGGTACTACAAGCTGCGCCAGCACATGAAGGCGTCCAAGGCGCTGGACGCCCTGCTGGCCCGCAATCCCGACCACACGCTGGCCAACCGGGTCTCCAGCGGGGTGACGATCACCGAGGGCGAGATCTCGACCGAGGTGTTCGCCGCGCTGGCCAAGGCGACCAACCTGCCGGTGACCGACTTCCAGAACGCGGCCAAGGACCCGGTCGCGCTGGGCGTGTCGCCGGACTGGTTCACCCGGCAGGACGGCAAGCCGGTGCAGAAATCGATCGAGGGTTTCCTGTACCCGGCCACGTACGAGTTCGACCCGGGCGTGGACGCGACCGCGATCCTCAAGAAGATCATCGCGAACTTCAACGCCGAGATGACCAAGCTGGACTTCCTCAACCAGGTGCAGGCCACCCTGCACATCTCGCCGTTCGAGGCGCTGATCGCGGCGTCGATCGCGCAGGTCGAGGGCCGGTTCCCCGACGACATGGCGGGCATCGCCCGGGTGCTCTACAACCGCGCGTACGGCGGCAAGTTCCCGTGCGCCTGCCTGCAGCTGGACAGCACGGTCAACTACTGGCTGCGGGTTTCCGGCCAGACCCCGAAGTCGTCCAAGGACCTGACCGTCTCCGACCTGCACAACCCGAACGACCCGTACAACACCCACGACAAGCCGGGCCTGCCGATCGGGCCGATCAGCAACCCGGGCGAGGACGCGCTCAAGGCGGCGATGAGCCCGCCGAAGAGCGGCTACCTGTACTTCGTGGCGATCGACAAGGAGGGCCACACCGCGTTCGCCACCACCGAACAGGAGCACGCGGCGAACATCGCGCTGGCCAAGAAGAACGGGGTGCTGTAGGTGCAGGCGCGCCGGGCCGCGGTACTCGGCAAGCCGATCGCGCACTCGCTGTCGCCGGTCATCCACAACGCCGGGTACGCCGCCGCGGGGCTGGCCGGCTGGCGGTACACCGCGGTGGAGTGCGCCGAGGCCGAGCTCGCCGAGCTGGTCGTCGCGCTCGGGCCGGAGTGGGCCGGGCTGTCGCTGACCATGCCGCTCAAGGCGGTGGCGCTGCAGGTGGCCGACCAGGTCGCCCCGGTCGCCGCCGCGCTGGGTGCGGCCAACACGTTGGTACCGCGGCCGGACGGCTGGTACGCCGAGAACACCGACGCGCCCGGCATGGTCGACGTGCTGTGCCAGGCCGGCCTGACCACCGTCGACCACGCCGCCATCCTGGGCGCCGGGGGTACCGCCCGGGCCGCCCTCGCCGCCGTCCAGCACCTCGGCGCCGCGCGGGTGACCGTGTACGCGCGCCGCCCGGAGGCGGTCTCCGCGCTGCGCCCGGTCGCCGAGCATCTCGGGTTGCGGCTGGCGCACGCCAGCTTCGACACCGCCGCGCAGTGCGGCCGCGCCGAACTGGTGATCTCCACCGTGCCCAGCGGCGTCGCCGACGACCTCGCCGTACGGTGGCAGCCGGCGACGGTACTCTTCGACGCCATCTACGATCCGTGGCCCACCCCGCTGGCCGCGTCGGCCGCCGCGGCCGGGTGCCGGATCGCCTCGGGCCTCGATCTGCTCCTCGCTCAGGCGGCCCGGCAGTTCGTGCTTTTCACCGGGGTACCGGCGCCCGTGGACCACATGCGGGACGCCCTGTACGCCGCGGCAGCCGCGCGCTAGCGTGCCTGTCGGGTATCCGTTTGACCCGGCGGCGGCAACGGTACGGATACCGCGATATGCGACGCAGGGGGCATAACGCTGAAAATCAGGCGGGCATGCGGGACGCCCGGTGAAACTGTGATCTCAGCCAGTGACAGGCGTCGTTTGACAAGCAGAAATGGCTGTTTGCCGCACCGCATTTCGGCGACGGCTCGGTTAGGTTCTGCCGGTGGGTGTTCGGCGATCACCCCCAACGGCGTGGACGTGATCTGGAGAGGCGGTCATAGGTCCGGTGCTGCTCGGTAGGTTGCGTATCCGGGGCAAGCTCGCCCTACTCGTCACGATCCCGCTTCTTGCCGTCGTTGTACTCACGGTTCCGGTCGTGCTCACCAGCGTCGACCAGGCCCGGCGGGCGGCGGACACGGCAGATGCGGTACGGGTGGCCGGCCAGGTCGGCGCCCTTGTGCAGGATCTCCAACAGGAGCGCCTGCTGTCGGTCGGCTTCCTCGCCCGGATGGTCGACCCGAACCGGTGGCAGGCCCAGGTGGCCACGGTCACCACACACGCGGCCGACGTCAAGGCCGGCCTCGGCGCCGACCCGGACCCCGGCGTGGTGAAGGCCATCGACGCCATCCAGGGGCTGTCCGCGGTGCGTAGGGCGCTGCCCCAGGGCGCCGCCGGACCGGACAAGCTGATGCCCGCGTACGCCGGCGTGATCAAAGGGCTGATCGACGCGCTGCGCCTGGAGGACGGCGTCGACGTCAAGACCTCCGAAGGCCGGCAGGTGGTCGGGCTCGACGCGTCCCTGCGCACCGAGGAGGACATCAGCATCGCGGCGGTGGACCTGATGGTCGCGGTACTGGCGAAGGATCCGCGGGCGCTGGCCCCGTACCTGGCCGACGTCGCGGTCGTGAAGGCGCAGGCCAACCGGTTGACCACGTTCGCCACCCAGGAACAGGCCCACCTGTACAGCCAGGTGCAGAACGAGGCCAATGCCCGGCTGGGTAAGGACTTCGCCGGAACCACCGACTCCGACCCGCTGGCGACCTTCGCCAAGCTCACCCCGCAACTGGTCTTCCCGGCTCTGGAGTCGCTGATCGGCATCGGCCGGGTGGTCGACCAGAGGATCATCAAAGACGTCACCACCGAGACCACCGAGCGGAAGAACCGCGCACTGGTCACCGCGTTCGTCGTCGGTGGGCTGGCGCTGCTGGTGCTGCTCCTGGTCGGCCTGCTGGTGATGATCGTGGGCCGGGCGGTGGTCCGGCCGCTGACCCGGCTGACCACCTCCGCCGACCGGGTCGCCCGGGTCACCGAGGCGGAGCTGACCCGCGTCGCCGACGACGAGTCCGACTCGCCGACACCGATGCAGCTGGAGCCGGTCGACATCAGCGCGCGCGACGAGGTGGGCGACCTGGCCCGCGCCTTCGAGCGGGTCCAGGGCACCGCCGTGCGGATGGTCGAGCGGCAGGTCGCCAGCCGGCGCAACGTGGCCCAGATGTTCGGGCACGTCGGCCGCCGTACCCAGAACCTCGTCGGCCGGCAGATCGCGCTCATCGACCGGCTGGAGCGCGACGAGACCGACCCGGACCGCCTGCAGCACCTGTACCGGCTCGACCACGTCTCCAGCCGGCTGTCCCGCAACGCCGGCAGCCTGGTCGTGCTCTCCGGTGCCACGAGCACCAACGAGCAGACCAACCCGCTGCCGCTGACCGACGTGGTACGGCTGGCGCTCGGCGAGATCGAGGACTACCCGCGGGTGGACGTCGACGTACCGTCCGGCCTCGCCCTGGTACCCACCGTGGTGAACGACTTCGTCCTGGTGCTGGCCGAGCTGATGGAGAACGGCACGGTCTTCTCCCCGCCGCACACCCGGGTGACCGTCACCGCCTCGCCGACCGGCTACGGCGCGCAGGTCGCGGTCGTCGACCACGGCATCGGGCTGTCGCCGGAGCGGCTGGCCGAGGAGAACTCCCGGCTCACCCGGCGCGAGCGGCTCGACCTCGCGCCGACCGAGGTGCTCGGCCTGTTCGTGGTCGGCCGGCTGGCCCGCCGGCACGGCCTGGGCGTGGGCCTCTGGCCGACCCCCGGCGGCGGGCTGACCGCGACCATCGCGATCAGCGACCACCTGCTGACCGCCGCGCCGGTGCACGTACCGACGCCGACCGTGGTCGCGCCGCCGACCCGCGCGGCCCTGCCGTCCGCGCTGCCGCTCGCGCTCAGCGCGGTACCGTTCGACGCCGACGCGCTCGCCCGGGCGAACCACTCGATCGAGACCGGCGGGCACTGGAACGCGTTCGTTCCGCCGCAACGGCGGCAGCCGGTCGACCCCACCCTGGTCACCGCCGGGCCGCCGATCGCGGCGCCGCCGCTGCGGCAGCGGGTACCGGGGGCGCAGCTACCGAGCGATCCGGCGCCCTGGCCGACCAGTCCCGCACCACCACCACCACCCGCGCAGGACGCCACCGCCGTGCAGGCGCTCGTCGACGGCTTCGAGGCCGGGGTACGGCGGGCCCAGCTACAGGCGGTGGACGCACCGGCACCGCAGTTGGTGGCTTCCGGCCGGCCGGGTGGCGGCGGCGCCGCGCCGCTGAGCCGACGGGTACCGGGAGCCACCCTCGACTCGGTGGGGGGCATGGTGCCGCTCGGCAACGCCATTTCGCAGCAGCCGCCGCCTGACCCGGACGCGGCCCGGGTGCTCGTCGAGCAGTTCGAGGCCGGCGTGCTGCGCGCCCTGCACGACGCCCGGTCGGATCACCAGTGACGAAAGTAAGGGGCAGTATGACAACTCCGTTCATGCACGACGCCGCCGAGCGACAGAGCCAGCCGGGGCGCACCAGCCAGCTCAGCCCCGAGGCGCAGACGTTCAACTGGCTGCTGGACTCGTTCACGTCGGGTACGGCCGGAGTACTGGAGGCGGTGGCGGTCTCCTCCGACGGCCTGTTGATGGCGATGTCCGCGACGCGGGACCGGGCCAACGCCGAACGGCTGGCCGCCGTGGTCTCCGGCATCACGAGCCTCGCCGGAGGCGCCGCGCACTGGTACGCGCTGGGCGGGTTGAACCGGGTCATCGTCGACATGGCCAACGGGTACCTGCTGGTGACGTC
Source organism: Actinomycetota bacterium (assembly GCA_005885555.1). Lineage (GTDB taxonomy): Bacteria > Actinomycetota > Actinomycetes > Mycobacteriales > Micromonosporaceae > AC-43. The sequence goes on along the minus strand of VAWN01000033.1, from coordinate 85,431 downwards.
AATCAGCGCCGGCTCGGTACTCGGAGTGATCGCCGACCGCACCGCCAACCTCGGCGCGGTCGCCTACGAGATGACCCTGTTCGCCAGCCGGGCCGGCGGCGCGCTCAGTCCCCGACTGATCATGGAACTGAAAAACGCTGTCCAGCAATGACGTTCTCGGCGTGGGAGAAGCCAGCGCGAGAGGACGGGACGGGCATCCGGCCCTTCCTCCAGGCTCCGCTGCCCATGCCGGCCAACCCGCGCACCGCCCCGGAACCGGTGACCGACCCGGACGCCCCCGCACCGCGCCCGTTCGTCCTCACCTCCGGCCGGGTCCTCGGCAACGACTCCGACATCGGGCTGGAGACCCAGGTGACCGCGCGCGTGGACCGGTACGGCCGGCACCAGGCGCCGCTGCACCGGCTCACCCCGGAACTGCAGGCCATCGTCGCACTGTGCGAGCAGCCGGTGTCGGTCGCGGAGATCTCCGCGCGGCTGCGCCTGCACCTTGACGTGACCAGGATCCTGGTCGACGACCTGCGCGCGGCCGGGTACCTCGACGTGCACAGCTACGACACCGTGAACCCCACTGACCCCCACACCATTCTGCGAGTGATCCGTGGACTACGTGCGCTCACCTAACGGCACCGCCGTCCGGAAGCCACCGGTACCAGTCAAGATCGTGGTTGCCGGCGGTTTCGCCGTGGGCAAGACGACCACCGTCGGGGCGATCTCCGAGATCTCCCCGCTGACCACCGAGGCCGAGATGACCGCCGCGTCGACGACGGTGGCGATGGACTTCGGCTGCGTAACCATCGACCAGAGCCTCAAGTTGTACCTGTTCGGCACACCCGGCCAGTCCCGCTTCGGGTTCATGTGGGACGACCTGACCCGCGGTGCGCTCGGTGCTCTGGTCGTCGTGGACAGCACGCGGCTGGACGACTGCTACCCGGCGGTGGACTACTTCGAACACACCGGGGTGCCGTTCGTGGTGGCGGTGAACGCCTTCCACGGCCAGTTGCAGCATGACCTCGACGCGGTCCGCTGGGCACTGGCGGTACACGACGACATCCCGGTCATCGCGTTCGACGCGCGCGACCGGCTGTCGGTACGCGACGCGCTGCTCGTCGTGCTCGACCGGGCACTGGCCAAGGCGACCGGGGCGACGCGGCAGCACACATACTGACGCCGGCCGAAAGGAAGACGATGGACGGTGGACTGGACGACCCACTGATGCGGATGCACCGGTGGGAGGCGCTTCGCCAGAGGCTGGCCAGCTCGGCCGCCGGGCGCCTGGGACCGGTCGTCGACGAAGTGGTCGAGGCGATCGCGACCGTCCTGCACCGGCATGCTCCCGTCACCGTCACGGTCACGGTCGAGGGCGCCGAGACGAGCGCTTCGGTACAGCTGTTGTGGCAGAACGGTCAGCTCATGGTGGTCCGGCACGAACCGTCGGCGCCGCAGGCGGCGAACGGCCCGGCGGCCCGGCCAGCGGCCACCGGCCCGGCGGCCGCCACCGGCCCGGCGGTCCGGCCGGCGGCGAACGGCCCGGCGGCCGCCACCGGCCCGGCGGTGCGGACGGGCGAGTCCTCCGAGGAGACCGCCGCGCGGCTGGCCGAGCTGATCCGCCGCGACCCGTCCCTGCTGGAGGGCCGGGACGACTGGGGCGGGCCGCGTGCCGGCGGGTACGGCGTGTCAGACTGACGCCTGTGCTGCGCTGGTTGACCGCTGGGGAGTCGCATGGCCCCGCTCTCGTCGCGCTGCTGGAAGGGGTACCGGCCGGGGTACGGGTGACCAGCGCGGAGATCACGCACGAGCTGGCCCGGCGCCGGTTGGGGTACGGCCGCGGCGCCCGGATGTCCTTCGAGCAGGACCAGATCGAGATCATCGGCGGCATCCGGCACGGAGTGACGCTGGGCAGCCCGGTCGCGATCCGGGTCGGCAACAGCGAGTGGCCGAAGTGGGAGACCGTGATGTCGGCCGATCCGGTCGATCCCGAGCTGCTCGCCGCGCAGGCGCGCAATGCCCCGCTGACCCGGCCCCGGCCGGGGCACGCCGACCTGGCGGGCATGCAGAAGTACGGGTACACCGACGCCCGGCCGATCCTGGAGCGGGCCAGTGCCCGGGAGACGGCCGCCCGGGTCGCCGTCGGCACCGTGGCCAAGGCGCTGCTCGCCCAGGCGCTGGACGTGCGGATCGTCTCGCACGTCGTGGAGCTGGGCAGCGTGGCGGTCAAGTCCGGCGTGGTACCCCGGCCGGAGGACGCCGAGCGCATCGACGCCGACCCGCTGCGCTGCGTCGACCCGCAAGCCAGCGCGCGGATGGTCGAGGAGGTCGACGCGGCCAAGCGCGACGCCGACACGCTCGGCGGCATCGTCGAGGTGCTCGCCTACGGGGTACCCCCGGGGCTGGGCAGCCACGTCCAGTGGGACCGCAAGCTGGACGCCCGGCTGGCCGCCGCGCTGATGTCGATCCAGGCCATCAAGGGCGTCGAGATCGGTGACGCGTTCACCCAGGCCCGGTCGCGCGGCTCCCGGGCGCACGACGAGATCGTGCCCGGCGCCACCGGGGTACGGCGGCTCACCGACCGGGCCGGCGGGCTGGAGGGCGGGATGACCACCGGCGAGCCGCTGCGGGTACGGGCGGCGATGAAGCCCATCTCCTCGCTCAACCGCGCACTGTCCACAGTGGACGTCGCGACCGGCGAACCGGCCACGGCCATCAACCAGCGCTCGGACGTGTGCGCGGTACCGGCTGCCGCGGTGGTCGCCGAGTCGATGGTGGCCCTGGTCCTCGCCCAGGCGGCGACCGAGAAGTTCGGCGGCGACTCGGTCGCCGAGGTGCGCCGCAACCTCGCCGGGTACCTGGAGAACCTGGTGATCCAATGAGGCCGGTCTGCGTACTGGTCGGGCCGATGGGGGCGGGGAAGACGACGGTCGGTGGTCTGGTGGCCGCGCGGCTCGGGGTACCGTTCCTGGACTCCGACGCGATCATCGAGGCCCGCGCCGGCAAGCCGATCCCGGAGATCTTCATCGACGACGGCGAGGATCACTTCCGCGCCCTGGAACGCGTCGCGGTCGCCGACGCGCTGGCGAGCCATCCCGGGGTACTGGCGCTGGGCGGCGGGGCGGTCCTCGCCGAACCGACCCGGGTGCTGCTGCGCGGCCACACCGTGGTGTTCCTGTCGGTGCAGCTGTCCGACGTGATGCACCGGGTCGGGATGGGCCTCGGCCGGCCGCTGCTCGCGGTCAACCCGCGGGCGACCATGCGGGTACTGCTGGACCAGCGACGGCCACTGTACGAGGAGGTCGCCACCGCGACGGTGACGACCGACGGCCGGCCGCCGGAGGACGTCGCCACCGCCGTCGTGGACGCGCTCGGCCGCTGAGCCCTCGCCCGGCCCGGCCGCCGAGCCCTCGCCGATCTTGGACTTGTGGTGCCCGACTCGCGGAGCAACGCGGCTTTTGTCGCCGACACAAGTCCAAGATCGGCGGACTAGGGGTGGGCGGGGAGGGCGGCGAGGGCGTCGGCGAGCGCGGCGGGTTCGCTGAGCATCGGCCAGTGCCCGGTGGGTACCGCGACGAGTGCCGCGTCGCCGAGATGCGCGAAGAACGGATCCCCCTGCGCGATCATCTCCCGTACCGCGTCGACCGGGAACGTCGACGCGACCAGCGTGCGCGGCACCTTCTCCCACGCCCCGGTCACGGTCAGCCGCTGGCGCAGCGAGCCGTACGGGTGCGGCGTGGCGCGCCGGTGCAGCTCGTCCAGCAGCGCCGGGGTCAGTCCGGCGCGCATCGGCGGGGCGAGGTCGGCCCACACCCGGGGCGGTACCTGCCAGCTGTCGGGCGGTTCCGGGGCGCGCTCGTCCGGGGCCTGCGTCTCCAGCAGGGAGGTACCGGGAAGGGGTCCGCTGTCCACGTAGACCAGCTGCCGGATCCGGTCGGGGAGCCGGTCCGCCGCGGCGGTGACCGGGAAGCCGCCGTAGCTGTGGCCGGCGAGTACCACATCGGTCAGCTCCTCGGCCTCGATCAGCCCGGTGATGTCGGCGGTGTGCGTGTCCAGGTCGGTCTGCGGGGAACCGAGGTGGCGCCGGTCGGCCAGGCCGGTCAGGGTCAGCGGGTACACGTCGTGGCCGGCGGCGCGCAGCCGGGCGGTCACGTCGCGCCAGGCCCAGGCGCCGAGCCACATGCCGGGTACCAGTACGAAGGTCGTCATGACCACTACGCTAGGCGGTAATCCGGGCCGGTTCCGCCCGGATTAGCGAGGTGATCCGTGTCACATCCGGCCGGAAAGGTACTGGCGCTGCTGGAGCTGCTCCAGGCGCACCACACGCTGCCCGGCCCGGAGCTCGCCCGGCGCCTCGGCGTCGACGGGCGCACCGTGCGCCGGTACGCCGACACGCTGGCCCAGTTGGGGGTGCCGGTCGCGGCGACCCGGGGACGGTACGGCGGGTACCGGCTGCAGCCGGGATACAAGCTGCCGCCGCTGATGTTCACCGAGGACGAGGGCGTGGCCGTGGTGCTCGGGCTGCTGGCCGCCGACCGGCTGGGCCTGGCGACGGAGCGGTACGCCGGGGCGAGCGCCCTGGCCAAGCTGCGCCGGGTGCTGCCGGCGGGGCTCGCCGGCCGGATCGCCGCGCTGGAGGAGTCGCTGGGCTTCACCCTTCGCCAGCCGCGGTCGCCGGCAGGTGCGGCGACGCCGGTACTGCTGGCGTTGGGCGAGGCGGTCGCCGGCCGGTACCGTGTCGGGCTCGCCTACCGCAACTGGCGCGGCGGCCGCGGCGACCGCGACCTGGACCCCTACGGTGTGGTGTTCCACGGCGGCCGCTGGTACGTGACCGGGCGCGACCACGCCCGCGGCCAGATCCGCACGTTCCGCCTCGACCGCATCGGGTCGGTCACGCCGCGCCCCAACACGTTCGAGGTTCCCGACGGCTTCGACCCGGTCGTCCAGGTGACCCAGGGCCTGGCCAGCGTGCCGTACCGCTGGCAGGTCGAGGTGCGCATCGCCGCGCCGCCCGACCAGGTGCGCAGCGCGATCCCACCCACCGCCGGCACGCTGCGCGAACGCGACGGCGGCACCAGGCTGGACTGCCGCGCGGAGAACCTCGACGGCATGGCGCGGATGCTGGCGGGCCTGCCGTGGCCGTTCACCGTCGACGCGCCCGACGAGCTGCGCGTCGCCCTGGCCGCCCACGCCGCGCGGCTGGCCGACTACGCTGGCCGCCGATGAGTCCGACCACCATCGCCGTCGGCGGCGAGTGCAGCGAGGCGGCGCGGTGAGCGCCACCACCATCGCCGTTGGCGGCGAGCAACCCTACGACGTGCTCGTCGGGCGCGACCTGCTCGGCGCGCTGCCCGGCCTGCTGCCCGGCGCGGCCCAGGTCGCCGTGCTGTACGCGCCGCCGCTGAAGGACTACGCCTCCCGCGTGGTCGATGCGCTCGACGGGGCGCTGCCCGTCGAGGTACCCGACGCCGAGGCCGGCAAGACCATCGAGGTGGCCGCCCGGTGCTGGGAGACGCTCGGCGCGGCCGGGTTCACCCGCAGCGATGCGGTGGTCGGCGTCGGCGGCGGCGCGGTGACCGACCTGGCCGGCTTCGTCGCCGCGTGCTGGCTGCGCGGCGTGCGCGTGGTACACCTGCCGACCAGCCTGCTCGGCATGGTCGACGCCGCGGTCGGCGGCAAGACCGGGGTGAACACCGGCGCCGGCAAGAACCTCGTCGGCGCGTTCCACCCACCGGCCGGCGTGCTCTGCGATCTGTCCACATTGGACACACTGCCGGACGTCGATCTCATCGCCGGGCTCGCCGAGGTGGTCAAGTGCGGCTTCATCGCCGATCCGGCGATCCTCGACGTGATCGAACGCGACTGGACCGCCGGCCTGCCGGAGCTGGTGGAGCGCGCGGTCCGCGTCAAGGCGCGGGTGGTCGCCGAGGACCTGCGCGAGTCGGGGCTGCGGGAGATCCTCAACTACGGCCACACGTTGGGTCACGCCATCGAGAAGCATCAGGGGTACCGGTGGCGGCACGGCCATGCCGTCTCCGTCGGTCTCGTGTTCGCGGCCGCGCTCGGCCGGCATTCGGGCCGGCTCGACGCCGGTACCGCCGACCGCCACCGCAGCATCCTCACCCGGCTCGGCCTTCCGGTCGGGTACCCCACGCAGGCGTGGCCGGCACTGCACGCCACGATGCGGGTGGACAAGAAGGCGCGCGGCGCCACGCTGCGGTTCGTCGTCCTCGACGGGCTGGCCCGGCCGGGCATCCTGACCGCACCGCCCGACGAGTTGCTGGAAGCCGCCTACGCGGAGGTCGCCACGTGAACGAAGTGGGGTGCGGCGGCGCCTGGACTGAGGAGCGTAGTGACGAGGGAAGGCGGCGCATCAGAGCGCCCCGCGGAGTGAGCCGGGAGTCACTGTGAACGTGTATGTGCTCAACGGGCCGAACCTCGGCCGGCTCGGTACCCGCCAGGTCGACGTCTACGGCCTCACCTCATACGCCGACCTGGTCGCGATGTGCGAGCGGGTCGGCAAGGAGCTGGGGCTCGCGGTGACGGTGCGGCAGACCGACGCCGAGCACGAGCTGCTGGCCTGGCTGCACCAGGCCGCCGACGAGGGCGCCGCGGTCGTGCTGAACCCGGGCGCCTGGTCACACTACTCGTACGCGATCCGCGACGCGTGCGCGCTGCTGCACGGTCCGCTCGTCGAGGTGCACATCTCCAACATCCACGCGCGGGAGGAGTTCCGGCACCATTCGGTGGTCTCCGCCGTCGCGACCGGGGTCATCTGCGGGCTGGGCGTCGACGGGTACCGGCTGGCGCTGCAGTACCTGGCCCAGCGCAAGGACGGCTGACCCGATCCCGAGACCGACCAGCGCCTCGGCGAACCCGCGCGGGGTCACCGCGACACCGTGCGGCAGCAGCACCAGCGACAGCACCGCCGACAGGCCCACGGCACCGCGGGCGAGGTGCGTGCCGGCCGCGAGGGGTACCACGGCCCACAGCAGGTACCACGGGTGCACCACCGGACCGAGCAGCACCACGGCACCAAGCGCGAGACCGACCGCGGCCGGCAGGCCCAGCCGGTCCCGGCGCAGCCACGCGGCCACGCAGCGTGCAGCCAACCGAGTCCCAGCCCGGTGACCGCGGTGACGACGGCGACCGTGGCACCGGCGACGGCAGCGGTGGCGACGATGCCGGCCGGACGACAGCCACCGGCCCGGCCACATCGGCGCGAGGCAACACAGCGCCAGGGCGGCCGGTGCCTTGACGAGGGCGGCCAGCGTGACGAGGACGACCGCGGCGGCGAACCGGCCGCCCGACGCCAGCAGCAGCCCGGTCATCAGCAGCGCGACCATGAGCAGGTCGTTGTGCCCGCCCGCGACACCGTGTACCAGGACGAGCGGGTTGAGCACCCCGAGCCACAACGCCCGGCCCGGATCGACGCGGTACCGGACGGCCAGGCGCGGTACCACATAGGCGAGGGTGACCACCGACGCGAGCGCGACCGCCCGCATCCCCAGCACCCCGGCGACCAGATGGGTACCGGTCACCCCGACCACGGCGCCGGCCAGCCCGAGGAACACCGGCCCGTACGGCGCCGGCGTGCTCAGCCACAGCGGGTGCACCTGCGCGACCAGCGGGTTGCCGCCCAGCGCCGCCGGACCGACCGCGTACGCGTCCAGCCCCCGGCCGACCAGCGCGCCCTGTGCCAGATAGCTGTACACGTCGCGGCTGAACAGCGGCGGGGCAAGCACCAGCGGCGCGGTCCAGCAGGCGAGCACGGCCAGCGCCCGGCGCGGCTGCCCGGCCAGCGCGGGGCGCAGCCGCAGCCAGGCGCCGACGAGCACGACGAGCCGGGCCACCGCGCACACCATGCCGGCGGCCGGCAGCCCGAACTCGTGCCGCACCGCGGGGGACAGGTAGAAGGGTCTGCCGGTGGGCAGCGCACCGGCGGTCAGCCCGCCCACGGCCAGCGCGGTCGCGCCGACGAGACCGATCTTCACGCTGGCACGCTGCCGGACCGCGGTGGCGGCCCCGCGTACCGCGAGTGTCGTCGGGGTGAACCGGTAGACTTGCCGGGTCCTTTGATGAATCCATGAGCAGGGCAGGTTATGGCCACCACGAACGACCTGAAGAACGGTTTGGTCCTCAACCTTGACGGCGAGCTGTGGTCCGTCGTGGAGTTCCAGCACGTCAAGCCGGGCAAGGGCGGGGCGTTCGTGCGGACCACCTTGAAGAACGTGCTGTCCGGCAAGGTCGTCGACAAGACGTTCAACGCCGGCACCAAGGTGGACACGGCCACCGTCGACAAGCGCACGATGCAGTACCTGTACGCCGACGGCGACGACTACGTGTTCATGGACCTGCAGTCCTACGACCAGATCCAGGTGTCCGCCGGCACGGTCGGCGACGCCGCCAAGTACCTGCTGCCCGAGGCGGAGGTCACCGTGGCCACGCACGAGGGGGTAGCGCTGTACGTCGAGCTTCCCGCGAGCGTGGTGCTGGAGATCACGTACACCGAGCCGGGGCTGCAGGGCGACCGCTCCACGGGCGGCAACAAGCCGGCGACGGTGGAGACCGGTGCGACGGTACAGGTGCCGCTGTTCATCTCGACCGGCGAGAAGATCAAGGTGGACACCCGCGACGGCCGCTACCTCGGTCGCGCGTAACTACCGCGATGGCTGAGGGTCCGAAAACGCCGATGCCGGCACGCCGCAAGGCACGTAAGCGCGCGCTGGACATCCTGTACGAGGCCGACCTGCGCAGCGCGCCCATCTTGGAGATACTGCCGGCCGCGCTCGGCCGGATCGAGCCGCCCCGGCCGGTGCAGCTGGACTACACCGTCGCGCTGGTCGAGGGCGTCGCCGCGCACCTGGACCGGATCGACGAGCTGATCGCCAGCTACGCCGAGGGGTGGACGCTGGAGCGGATGCCGCCGGTGGACCGCAACCTCGCCCGGATCGCCGTCTACGAGCTGCTCTACGCCGAGGACATCGACGACCCGGTGGCGATCAGTGAGGCCGTGGAGCTGGCCAGGCAGCTGTCGACGGACGACTCGCCGCGCTTCCTCAACGGGTTGCTGGCCCGGATCGCCGACTACGCGACCCGCTGAGCGCCGTCGGGGCCCCGCCGATCTTGGACTTGTGGTGCCCGACTCGCGGGGCGACGCGGCTTTTGTCGCCGACACAACTCCAAGATCGGCGAGCGGGGCGGCGCGCGCCACCCACACATGCGGAAGGCCCCGGCGGCGCTGCCGGGGCCTTCCGCATGTGTGGGGCTTACTGGAACATCGCGCGCGGGTCGGTGACCAGGACGCCGGCCTCGGTGAGGCGCTCGACAAGGCCCGACGGGGATGCGTCGTAGACGATGGCCAGCGCGCGCAGGTCGTCGGCCCGGATCGACAGTACCCGGCCGTTGTAGTCGCCACGCTGCTGCTGGATGGCCCGCGCGTACTTGGCGACGAACGCCAGGTCCTCGGCGTTCTGGTCGTACAGCTTCTCCAGGTCCAACACGATCTTGCCGGCCGATTCGTGGCGTACGCCACTGCCCTCGGGCAGCAGCTCGGCCACCGGTACCCGGTAGAAATCGGCCAGCTCGGCGAGGCGCGACACGGTCACCGCGCGGTCGCCACGCTCATAGGAGCCGACCACGACGGCCTTCCAGCGCCCGGCCGACTTCTCTTCCACGCCCTGCAGGGACAGGCCCTGCTGCTGGCGGATGGAGCGTAGGCGGGCGCCAAGGGACTTGGCGTACTCAGAGGGCATGTGGACACTCCCAGTCACTGACCCAGGGGTTCTCCCCGGCGATCGCTACGGAGCGTGACCGTAACCGGGATGCGACACCGGGTCAAGTGTTGTTACCCAGCCGTTTCGCGATCTGGACGGCTGGTAGGGTCATGCTGGCTTGATGGGGTCCCTTAAAAGCCCCTAAAGCCGCCAGACATCCTTTAACGACCCGTCCCGTGAGGCGGGGAAGGAGGTCCACCGTGGGGCACCCACGCACGGCCGGTCCGGCCGCCGGAAAAACCATCCTGACCAGCGCGGAACTCGCCCGCGTGGTCGACCGCATCGCACACCAGATCCTGGAGAAGACCGAGGGCGCCCGCGACTGCGCGCTGCTCGGCATCCCTACCCGGGGGGTACCGCTGGCCCGCCGGCTCGCCGCCCGGATCGAGGCATTCGAGGGCAACGCAGTACCGGCCGGTGTGTTGGACATCACGCTGTACCGCGACGACCTGCGGCTGCGCGGCACCCGGGCACTCGGCCCGACCAGCCTGCCGACCGACGGCATCGACGCCCGGCGGGTGATCCTGGTCGACGACGTCCTCTTCTCCGGGCGCACCGTCCGGGCCGCCCTGGACGCGCTCAAGGATCTCGGGCGGCCCCGTGTGGTGCAGCTCGCCGTCCTGGTCGACCGCGGTCACCGGGAGCTGCCGATCCGCGCCGACTATGTCGGCAAGAACATCCCGACCGCGTTGACCGAGAGCGTGCACGTCCTGCTGACCGAAGTGGACGGGCTCGACGAGGTACGGCTGGAGGAGAAGCATTGATCCGTCACCTGCTGTCGGCCGCGGACCTGGACGCCGACAACGCGACCCTGGTGCTCGACACCGCCGCCGAGATGGCCAACCTCGCCGGTCGCGAGGTCAAGAAGCTGCCCACGCTGCGCGGGCGTACCGTGGTCAACCTCTTCTACGAGGACTCCACCCGGACCCGGATCTCCTTCGAGGCGGCGGCCAAGCGACTGAGCGCCGACGTGATCAACTTCTCCGCCAAGGGATCCAGCGTCTCGAAGGGGGAGAGCCTCAAGGACACCGCGCTGACCCTGCAGGCGATGGGCGCCGACGCCGTCGTCATCCGGCACTCCGCCTCCGGCGCGCCGCACCGCCTGGCCACCTGGGTGGACGGCAGCGTGCTCAACGCGGGCGACGGTACCCATGAGCACCCGACCCAGGCACTCCTGGACGCCTACACGATGCGCGCGCGGCTGGGCCGGCTGGACGGGCTCGCCGTGGCCATCGTCGGCGACGTGCTGCACAGCCGGGTGGCCCGGTCCAACGTGCTGCTGCTGCACACGCTGGGCGCCCGGGTGACCCTGGTCGGCCCGCCGACCCTGCTGCCGGTCGGGGTCGACGCCTGGCCGGCGAAGACCAGCTACGACCTGGACGCCGTGCTGCCCGACGCCGATGTGGTGATGATGCTGCGGGTACAGCGGGAGCGGATGGACGACGCGTACTTCCCGTCGGTGCGCGAGTACTCGCGGCGGTACGGGCTCGACGCGGTACGGATGCGCAAGCTGCCCGAGCACGCGATCGTGATGCACCCCGGACCGATGAACCGGGGCATGGAGATCAGCCCGGACGTCGCCGACTCGCCCCGCTCGACGATCGTCGAGCAGGTCGCCAACGGCGTCAGCGTCCGGATGGCCGTCCTGTACCTGCTGCTGGGGGGACAACACAAGTGACCACCTACCTCATCAAGGGCGCCGCGATTGTCGACGGCTCGGCGACCGACCTGCTGATCCGCGACGGCGTGGTCGCGGCGGTGGGTCGCGACGCCACCGGCCGCGGTGCGGAGGTCATCGACGCCGACGGCCTGGTCGCGCTGCCCGGCCTCGTCGACCTGCACACCCACCTGCGCGAGCCGGGCCGGGAGGACGCCGAGACCGTGGAGAGCGGTTCGCGGGCGGCGGCACTGGGCGGGTACACCGCGGTGTGCGCGATGGCCAACACCGACCCGGTCGCCGACACGGCCGGCGTGGTCGAGCAGGTGTACCGGCTGGGCCGCGCGGCCGGGCTGGTCGACGTGCAGCCGATCGGCGCGGTCACTGTCGGGCTCGCCGGGGAGCGCCTGGCCGAGCTGGGTGCGATGGCGACGTCGGCGGCGCGGGTACGGATCTTCTCCGACGACGGGCACTGCGTGGCCGACCCGCGGCTGATGCGCCGGGCGCTGGAGTACGTCAAGGCGTTCGACGGCATCGTCGCGCAGCACGCCGAGGAGCCGCGGCTGACCGTCGGGGCGCAGATGCACGAGGGCGACGTGTCCGCCCGGCTCGGGCTGACCGGCTGGCCGGCGGTCGCCGAAGAGGCGATCATCGCGCGGGACGCGCTGCTCGCCGAGCACGTCGGTTCCCGGCTGCACATCTGCCACGTGTCCACCGCGGGCAGCGTGGAGATCCTGCGCTGGGCCAAGCAGCGCGGTATCCGGGTCACCGCCGAGGTCACCCCGCACCACCTGCTGCTGACCGACACGCGGGCGGAGTCGTACGACCCGGTGTTCAAGGTCAACCCGCCGCTGCGGCCCTCCGCCGACGTGGCCGCGCTGCGGGCGGCGCTGGCCGAGGGCGTGATCGACGTGGTGGCCACCGACCATGCGCCGCATGCGGTCGAGGACAAGGAATGCGAGTGGGGCTACGCCCGGCCGGGCATGCTCGGCCTGGAGACGGCCCTGTCGGTGGTCCGGTCCGTGGGTCTGTCCTGGGACGCGATCGCGACCCGTCTGTCCCGCGTCCCCGCCCGGATCGGGGGACTCACCGAACACGGGCAGGATCCGGCTCCGGGGGTACCGGCGAATCTCACGCTGGTCGACCCCGCCGCGACCTGGACGGTGGACCCGGCCGCCCTGGCCTCGCGCAGCCGCAACACCCCCTATGCCGGGATGACGCTGCCGGCCCGGGTGGTGGCCACGTTCCTGCGCGGCTCGCCCACGGTGCTGGACGGGAAGGCGGTGCGGTGAGGAGAAACGCGATCCTCGTCCTGGAGGACGGGCGGACGTTCCGCGGCGAGGCGTTCGGCAGCGTGGGGGAGGCGTTCGGCGAGGCGGTGTTCACCACCGGCATGACCGGGTACCAGGAGACGCTGACCGACCCGTCGTACCACCGCCAGGTCGTCGTGCAGACCGCGCCGCACATCGGCAACACCGGCGTCAACGGCGAGGACGACGAGTCGTCGCGGATCTGGGTCGCCGGTTACGTGGTGCGCGACCCGGCCCGGGCGGCTTCCAACTGGCGGGCCACCGGTGAGCTGGAGGACCGGCTCGCCGCCGAGGGCGTGGTCGGCATCTGCGGTATCGACACCCGGGCGCTCACCCGGCACCTGCGGGAGCGGGGCGCGATGCGGGTCGGTGTGTCCAGTGTGGACGATGACGCCGCGGCGCTGCGGCGTCGGGTACTCGGCTCCCCGCGGATGCTCGGTGCCGACCTGTCGGCGGAGGTGACCACGAAGGCGCCGTACACGGTGGCGGCGCAGGGCGGGCACCGGCTCACCGTGGCCGCGCTGGACTTCGGCATCAAGCGCAACGTCGCCCGGCGCCTGGCCGCCCGCGGGGTCACCACGCACGTGCTGCCGGCAACGTCCACTGTGGACGACGTGTACGCGGTCGACCCGGACGCGGTGTTCTTCTCGCCCGGGCCGGGTGACCCGGCGACGGCCGACCACGCGGTCGCGCTGGCCCGCGCGGTGCTGGACCGCCGTACGCCGCTGTTCGGCATCTGTTTCGGCAGCCAGATCCTCGGCCGGGCGCTCGGGTTCCAGACCTACAAGCTGGGGTACGGGCACCGGGGCATCAACCAGCCGGTACTCGACAAGGCGACGGGGAAGGTGGAGGTGACCTCGCACAACCACGGGTTCGCGGTGCGGGCCCCGCTCGACGAACCGGTCGGGACGCCCTTCGGCGCGGTCGAGGTCAGCCACGTCTGCCTCAACGACAGCGTGGTCGAGGGGCTGCGCTGCCTTGAGGTACCGGCGTTCACGGTGCAGTACCACCCGGAGGCCGCCGCCGGCCCGCACGACGCCGACTATCTGTTCGATCGCTTCATGGAGTTGGCGCATGCCTAAGCGGACCGATCTGTCGCACGTGCTCGTCATCGGCTCGGGGCCGATCGTCATCGGGCAGGCGTGCGAGTTCGACTACTCCGGTACCCAGGCGTGCCGGGTACTGCGGGCCGAAGGGCTGCGCGTGTCGCTGGTCAACTCGAACCCGGCGACCATCATGACCGACCCCGAGTTCGCCGACGCCACCTACGTCGAACCGATCACGCCGGAGTTCGTCGAGGCGGTCATCGCGCGGGAGAGGCCCGACGCGCTGCTGCCCACGCTCGGCGGGCAGACCGCGCTGAACACCGCCGTCGCGCTGCACGACGCCGGGGTACTGGAGAAGTACCGCGTTGAGCTGATCGGCGCGAACATCGACGCGATCCGCCGCGGCGAGGACCGCCAGCTGTTCAAGGAGATCGTCGCGCGGGCCGGCGGCGAGGTACCGCGCTCCCGGGTCTGCCACTCGATGAACGAGGTGCTGTCCACAGTGGACGAACTCGGCCTGCCGGTGGTCATCCGGCCGAGCTTCACCATGGGCGGCCTCGGTTCCGGCATGGCGCACACGCCCGACGAGCTGGAGCGGCTGGCCGGCACAGGCCTGGCCGCCAGCCCCATCCACGAGGTACTCGTCGAGGAGAGCGTGCTCGGCTGGAAGGAGTACGAGCTGGAGCTGATGCGCGACCGGCACGACAACGTGGTGGTCGTCTGCTCCATCGAGAACGTCGACCCGATGGGCGTGCACACCGGCGACTCGGTGACCGTCGCGCCGGCGCTGACCCTGACCGACGTGGAGTACCAGCGGCTGCGCGACCTGGGCATCGCGGTACTGCGTGAGGTCGGCGTCGACACCGGCGGCTGCAACATCCAGTTCGCGGTCAACCCGGCCGACGGCCGGCTGGTCGTCATCGAGATGAACCCGCGGGTGTCCCGCTCGTCGGCGCTCGCGTCGAAGGCGACCGGCTTCCCGATCGCGAAGATCGCGGCGAAGCTCGCCATCGGGTACACCCTCGACGAGATCCCCAACGACATCACCCGGCAGACCCCGGCCGCGTTCGAGCCGGCGCTGGACTACGTGGTGGTGAAGGTACCGCGGTTCGCCTTCGAGAAGTTCCCCGCGGCCGACCCGGTGCTGACCACCACGATGAAGTCGGTCGGCGAGGCGATGAGCCTGGGCCGCAACTTCACCGAGGCGCTGGGCAAGGCGATGCGCTCGACGGAGACCCGCGCCGCCGGCTTCTGGACGGCGCCGGATCCGCGCGACGCCCTGGACAAGCTGCGCACCCCGCACGACGGGCGGCTCTACACGGTCGAGGCCGCGCTGCGGGGCGGCGCCACCGTGGCGCAGGTGCACGAGGCGAGCGGCATCGACCCGTGGTTCATCGACCAGATCGCCGGCCTGGTCGACCTGCGCGCGTCGCTGGCCGCGGCACCGGTCGTCGACGAGGCGCTGCTGCGCCGGGCGAAGCGGGCCGGCCTGTCCGACCGGCAACTGGCCACGCTGCGGCCGGAGCTGGCCGGCGAGGACGGGGTACGCACGCTGCGGCACCGGCTGGGTGTCCGGCCGGTGTACAAGACGGTGGACACCTGCGCGGCCGAGTTCGCGGCGAGGACGCCGTACCACTACTCGTCCTACGACGAGGAGACCGAGGTGGCGCCGTCGGACCGGCCGAAGGTGCTCATCCTCGGCTCCGGGCCGAACCGGATCGGCCAGGGCATCGAGTTCGACTACTCGTGTGTGCACGCGGTCATGGCGTTGCGCGAGGCGGGCTACGAGACCGTGATGGTCAACTGCAACCCGGAGACCGTCTCCACCGACTACGACACCGCCGACCGGCTGTACTTCGAACCGCTCACGTTCGAAGACGTGCTGGAGGTCTGGCACGCCGAGGACACGTCCGGCAAGGCGGCCGGCGGCCCCGGGGTGGTCGGCGTCATCGTGCAGCTCGGCGGGCAGACCCCGCTGGGCCTGGCCCAGCGGCTCAAGGACGCCGGAGTGCCCATCGTCGGGACGAGCCCCGAGTCCATCCACCTGGCCGAGGACCGGGGTGCCTTCGCGGCCCTGCTGGACGAGGCCGGGCTGCGCGCACCGGCGTACGGCACGGCGACCTCGTTCGAGGAGGCCAAGGCGATCGCCGACGCGATCGGGTACCCGGTCCTGGTCCGGCCCAGCTACGTGCTCGGCGGGCGGGGCATGGAGATCGTGTACGACGACGCGACCCTGCGCGCCTACATCGGCCGGGCCACCGACATCTCGCCGTCGCACCCGGTACTCGTCGACCGGTTCCTCGACGACGCCGTCGAGATCGACGTCGACGCGCTGTGCGACGCGACCGGCGAGGTGTACCTCGGCGGCGTCATGGAGCACATCGAGGAGGCCGGCATCCACTCCGGCGATTCGGCCTGCGCGCTGCCGCCGATGACGCTCGGCGAGGCACACATCGCGCTGGTGCGCCGGTACACCGAGGCGATCGCCCGGGGGATCGGGGTACGCGGGCTGCTCAACGTGCAGTACGCCCTCAAGGACGACGCGCTGTACGTGCTGGAGGCCAACCCGCGCGCCTCGCGCACCGTGCCGTTCGTGTCGAAGGCGACCGCGGTACCGCTGGCGAAGGCCGCCGCCCGCATCATGCTCGGCGCCACCATCGCCGAACTGCGCGCCGAAGGGGTACTCGTCCCGCAGGGCGACGGCGGCGTCCTGCCCGACGACGCGCCGATCGCGGTCAAGGAGGCGGTACTGCCGTTCAAGCGGTTCCGCACCCCGGCCGGCAAGGGCGTGGACGCACTGCTCGGTCCGGAGATGAAGTCCACCGGCGAGGTGATGGGCATCGACGTGAACTTCGGGCACGCGTTCGCCAAGTCGCAGACCGCCGCGTACGGTTCGCTGCCGACCTCGGGCCGGGTCCTGGTCACCGTGGCCAACCGCGACAAGCGCGGCATGATCTTCCCGATCAAGCGGCTGGCCGACCTCGGGTTCGAGATCGTCGCCACCGCCGGTACCGGCTCGGTCCTGCGCCGGCACGGCATCGCCTGCCAGATCGTGCCCAAGCACTACGAGTCGGAGGGCGACGGCCGGCACGCGGTCGGGCTGATCGAGGACGGCGAGATCGACCTGGTGATCAACACGCCGCAGGGACCGGCCGCGAGGATGGACGGGTACGAGATCAGGTCGGCGGCCGTGGCGACCGACACGCCGTGCATCACCACGGTGCCCGGGGCGGCCGCCGCGGTCATGGGTATCGAGGCGTTGATCCGCGGCGAGATGCGGGTACGCCCGCTGCAGGAACTGCACCGCGCGCTGCGCGAGGCGACCGGGTGAGCGGAGCGGGGCGCGGCGGCGTCTGGATTGAGGAGCGTAGCGACGAGGGAAGGCGGCGCACCAAGGCGCCACGCGGAGCGAACCGGGGATTGCAGTGAGCGGAGCGGGGCGCGGCGGCGTCTGGATTGAGGAGCGTAGCGACGAGGGAAGGCGGCGCACCAAGGCGCCACGCGGAGCGAACCGGGGATTGCGGTGAGTTACCGGCTGGTCCGTCCCTGGTTGTTCCGGCGCGACGCGGAGGCGGCGCACGAGTGGACGCTGTGCCGCCTCGCGGCGCTGCCGCCGGTCGCGCTGGCCGCGCTGCGCCGGACCTACGCGCGGTCCGCGCCGCGCACGGTGTTCGGGGTGCGCTTCCCCAACCCGGTGGGGCTGGCCGCGGGCCTGGACAAGGACGGCCGCGCGCTGCACGCCTGGCCCGCGCTGGGCGTCGGCTTCATTGAGGTCGGTACCGTGACCCGCCACGCCCAGCCGGGCAACCCGGCCCCGCGGCTGTTCCGCCTGCCGGCGAGCGGTGCGGTGATCAACCGGATGGGCTTCAACAACGCCGGTGCCGCGGCGTTGGCGGCCCGGCTGGATGCACTCGGCCCGCTGCCGGTACCGCTGGGCATCTCGCTCGGCAAGTCCAAGGTCACCCCGCTGGACGAGGCGGTCGAGGACTACCTGTTCTCGCTGCGGGCGCTGCGGCGCTACGCCGACTACGTGGCGGTCAACGTCAGCTCACCGAACACGCCCGGCCTGCGGTCCCTGCAGGACCGCCCGGCGCTCGCGGCGCTCCTGGCGGCGCTGCGTGCCGAGGCCGGCCCGACGCCGGTACTGGTCAAGGTCGCGCCGGACCTGACCGACCAGGCGCTCGGCGAGCTGCTGGAGGTGTGCACCGAGCACGGCGTCGCCGGGCTGGTCGCGACCAACACGACGCTGTCCCGGGACGGGCTCGCGGCGGCGGACGCCGATCTCGCCGCCGAGGCGGGCGGGCTGTCCGGCCGGCCGTTGACCGAGCGGGCCCGCGAGGTCGTCACGTTCATCGCCAAGCGCAGCGAGCTGCCGGTGATCGGGGTCGGCGGGATCATGACGCCGGACGACGCGCTGCGCATGTTCGACGCCGGCGCCAGCCTCGTGCAGGTGTACACCGGCCTGATCTACGCCGGGCCGGCGCTGGTACGGAGGATCGTCGGTGAACTTCGCTGACCTGCTGGCGCTGGACCGGGCGCACGTATGGCACCCGTACGCGCCGATGCCCGGGGTGCGGGACCCGCTGATCATCACCGGCGCCGCCGGGGTCCGGCTCACCGTCGCCGACGGTCGGCAGCTCGTCGACGGGATGAGCTCGTGGTGGGCGGCGATCCACGGGTACCGGCACCCGGCCCTCGACGCCGCCGTGCAGGCCCAGATCGGCCGCATGAGCCACGTGATGTTCGGTGGCCTGACCCATGAGCCCGCCGTACGGCTCTGTGCCCGCCTCGTCGATCTCAGCGGGCTGGACCACGTGTTCCTGTGCGACTCCGGGTCGGTCAGCGTCGAGGTTGCGATCAAGATGTGCCTGCAGTACTGGCGGTCGCGCGGCCGGCCGGCCAAGCGGCGGCTGCTCACCTGGCGCGGCGGGTACCACGGCGACACGTTCCACCCGATGAGCGTCTGCGACCCCGAGGGCGGGATGCACCGGATCTGGGCCGGCATTCTCCCGGCGCAGGTCTTCGTCCCGGCGCCGCCGGCGGTGTTCGAGCCGGCCTACGCGCAGGTGCTCGCCGAGGCCGTGGAGCGGCACGCGGACGAGCTGGCCGCGGTGATCGTCGAACCGGTTGTGCAGGGGGCCGGCGGCATGCGGTTCCACCATCCGGGATACCTGAAGGTTCTGCGGAAGTTGTGCGACGAGCACGGTGTGCTGCTGGTCTTCGACGAGATCGCGACCGGGTTCGGGCGCAGCGGGACGTTCTTCGCGATGGAGCACGCCGGCGTACGGCCCGATGTCATGTGCGTCGGCAAGGCGCTGACCGGCGGGTACCTGTCGATGGCGGCCGCGTTGTGCACGGCTGGGGTCGCGGCGGGGATCGCGCAGGGGGAGCTGCCCGTACTGGCGCACGGGCCGACGTTCATGGGCAACCCGCTGGCCTGCGCGGCCGCCAACGCCTCCCTGGATCTCCTCGACGGGGGCGGCTGGCGGGCCGACGTCGCGCGGATCGAGGCCGGGCTGCGGGCCGGGCTGGCGCCGCTGCGGGACCGGACCGGGGTACGCGACGTGCGGGTGCTCGGCGCGATCGGGGTGGTCCAGCTGGACCGGGAGGTCGACATCGGCGCGGCCACCGCG
>VAWN01000033.1:0-65994 GCA_005885555.1 Actinomycetota bacterium | reverse complement strand
TGATCTACACGATGCCGCCGTACGTGACCGGAGACGGCGACCTGAAGATGATCACCGAGGCGGTCGGCGCCGCTGTGGCGGCCGCGACCGGGGAGGGCGACTGAGATGGATCCGTTCGGGGCGCGGCTGCACGAGGCCGTGGCGAAGCGGGGACCGCTGTGCATCGGGATCGATCCGCACGCGAGCCTGCTCACCCGCTGGGGGTACGGCGACGACGTCGACGGGTTGGCCCGGTTCAGCCGTACCGTGGTCGACACGCTCGGTGATTTTGCCGCCGTGTTCAAGCCCCAGTCGGCGTTTTATGAGCGTTTCGGCGCCCAGGGAATCGCGGTACTTGAGTCAACTATCCGACAGTTGAGGGCCGCCGGAGCGTTGATCCTCCTCGATGTGAAGCGCGGTGACGTGGGCTCGACGGTCCAGGCGTACGCCGACGCGTACCTCAATCCATCGAGTCCCATGTACGTCGACGCGGTGACTGCGAGTCCGTACCCCGGCTTCGGTGCGTTGCGCCCCATGATCGACATGGCTCTCATGAATGGTGGCGGGGTCTTCGTCCTGGCGCTCACCTCGAACCCGGAAGGGCCGAGCGTCCAGCATGCCCGTACCCCCGACGGCCGTACTGTCGGCCAGCTCATGATCGATGAGATTTCGCAGGTCAACGCGGGTGCGTACCCCCTGGGAAGCATCGGCGCCGTGGTCGGCGCGACGGTCGGCGAGACAGGCCACGACTTCACGTTGATCAATGGTCCGATCCTCGCGCCGGGCATCGGCGCGCAGGGCGCGTCAGCGGCCGACCTGCGTCGCGTGTTCGGTACCTCGCTGTCCGGGGTGCTGCCCGCCGCCTCTCGGGAGATCCTCTCCGCCGGCCCCGAACCGGACGACTTGCGCCGGGCGGCCGCGAAGGTACATTCCGCCTGTCAGGACATACTCGCGGGCGGCGCCGACGATCAGGTACGCCCTATGGTGGACCCCGGCGTTGCTGAAACCGGCGCTGACCGCTAGTTTTCCCGGCGCTGGGAATCACACGTACACCACGAACCACAAGCCTGGCCACGGCGGCCAGGCGAGGGACCTGAGGAGAACTGGTGCCGCTCCCCACACTGAGCCCGGAACAGCGCGCGGCCGCGCTGGAGAAGGCTGCGGAGATCCGCAAGGCCCGCGCTGAGCTGAAGGAGCAGCTCAAGTCGGGTAAGACCACGCTCTCGGCGGTTCTTGAGCGGGCCGAGACAGACGACGTCGTCGGCAAGCTCAAGGTCTCTGCCGTGCTCCAGGCGCTGCCCGGCATCGGCAAGATCCGGGCCACCCAGATCATGGAGAAGCTGAAGATCGCAGACAGCCGCCGCCTGCGCGGCCTCGGCGACCAGCAGCGCAAAGCACTGCTCGGGGAGTTCGCTGCCGGCAAGTGAGCCGGACAGGGTACAAACAAGCAGTGGACAATGACGACGACGCGCGCCCGGCGGCTCGGCTCGCCGTCCTGTCCGGTCCCTCCGGGGTCGGCAAGGACAGCGTGATCGAGCTGATCCGGGCGCGCGCGCCATGGGTCTGGCTCTCGGTCTCCGTCACCACGCGGCCACGGCGCGAGTACGAGACCGACGGGAAGCACTACCACTTCGTTGACCGCACCGAGTTCCGCACGCTCGTCGACAGCGACCAGTTGCTCGAATGGGCCGAGTTCGCCGGCAACCTCTACGGCACCCCGCGCGCCCCGGTCGAGGAGCGGCTACGGCAGGGCCTGCCGGCCCTGTTGAAGATCGATCTGCAGGGCGCCCGCCAGGTGCGCAAGGCCATGCCCGAGGCGCTGCTCGTCTTCCTCGCCCCGCCCAGCGTCGACGAACTGCACCGCCGGCTGACCGGCCGGGGCACCGAGGACCCGGCGACGGTACGGCTGCGGCTGGAGCACGCCGACGAGGAGCTGGCAGCGGAGAGCGAGTTCGACGTCACCGTGGTGAACGACTCCGTCGAGCGTGCCGCGGACGAGTTGCTAGGATTGCTCGGTTGTCTCCCGCTGTCTCCTTAGAGGAAGTTCTGCTGTGACCGTCGCCAACCCTGAAGGCATCACCAACCCCCCGATCGACGAGTTGCTCGAACGGAGCCCGTCCAAGTACGCCCTGGTGATCTTCGCGGCGAAGCGGGCGCGGCAGATCAACGCCTACTACAGCCAGCTCGGCGAGGGCCTGCTGGAGTACGTGGGCCCGCTGGTCGAGACGACGCCGCAGGAGAAGCCGCTGTCGATCGCCATGCGCGAGATCAACTCCGGCCTGCTGGTCGCCGAGCCGATCGAGGGCTGAGCCGAAGGCCCTTTTCCGCGCCGATCTTGGAGTTGTGGTGCCCGGTTAGGGGTGCGTAGTGGCAAATGTCCTCGACACAAGTCCAAGATCGACGAACGTGGTGCTCGGGGTCGCGGGCGGGATCGCCGCCTACAAGGCCTGCGAGCTGCTGCGGCTGTTCACCGAGTCCGGGTACGCGGTGCGGGTGGTACCCACCGCAGCCGCCCTGCGCTTCGTCGGCGTGCCGACCTGGGCGGCGCTGTCCGGGCAGCCGGTCGTCGCGGATGTGTTCACCGACGCGCACGAGGTACCCCACGTCGCGCTCGGTCGGCACGCCGACCTCGTGGTCGTCGCGCCGGCCACCGCCGACCTGCTCGCCAGGGCCGCCCACGGCATCGCCGACGACCTGCTCACCAACACGCTGCTCACCGCCCGGTGCCCGACCGTGTACGCGCCGGCGATGCACACCGAGATGTGGGAGCACCCGGCCACCGTGGTCAACGTCGCGACGCTGCGCGAGCGGGGCGCGGTCGTGATCGAGCCGGCGACCGGCCGGCTGACCGGGGCGGACACCGGCAAGGGCCGGCTGCCGGAACCGGAGGAGATCTTCGCGGTGGCCCGGGCGGTCCTGCGCCGGGGTGGGCCGGTACGTCCCGACCTGGCCGGCCGGCACGTGGTAGTCACCGCCGGGGGTACCAGGGAGCCGCTGGACCCGGTGCGGTACCTGGGCAACCGGTCGTCCGGCAAGCAGGGGTACGCGTTCGCCCGCACGGCAATCGCGCGCGGTGCCCGGGTGACGCTCGTGGCCGCCAACGTGGCCCTGCCCTACCCGGCCGGCGTCGAGATCGTGCCGGTGGGTACCACGGCGGAACTGCGCGACGCTACGCTGGCCGCGGCGGTCGACGCGGACGTGGTGATCATGGCGGCGGCGCCGGCCGACTACCGCCCGGTGCGGTACCAGCCACAGAAGATCAAGAAGGACGGCGCCGCACCGACCCTGGAACTTGTCACCAACCCGGACATAGCCGCGGAGCTGGGCGCCACGCGGCGGCCCGGCCAGGTTCTGGTGATCTTCGCCGCGGAGACCCACGACGCGGTCGCCAGCGGGCGGGCCAAGCTGGCCCGCAAGCGCGCAGATCTGGTGGTGGTGAACGAGGTCGGCGAGGGACGGGCGTTCGGCACCGACGACAACGCGGCCACCGTCCTGGACGCCGACGGGAAGGCGACCGAGCTCAGCGCCAGACCCAAGGAGGAGCTGGCGGACGCCGTCTGGGACCTGGTGCGCCCGCTGTTGGGCTGACTGCGGCGCCGACCCGGCCGGTTTATCCTGGGCGCCACCGCATGCGTAAACTCGACGAAAATCCAGACCCGTCAAGGGGGTAGTTTGTGGCGCGCCGCCTTTTCACGTCCGAATCGGTGACCGAGGGGCACCCGGACAAGATTGCCGATCAGATCAGCGACGGGGTGCTCGACGCGCTCCTGTCCGCCGATCCCAGGAGCCGCGTGGCGGTCGAGACGCTGATCACCACCGGCCAGGTGCACGTGGCCGGTGAGGTCACCACCCAGGCCTACGCG
The DNA here is from genome assembly GCA_005885555.1 of Actinomycetota bacterium. GTDB lineage: Bacteria > Actinomycetota > Actinomycetes > Mycobacteriales > Micromonosporaceae > AC-43. Next base: position 62,152 of record VAWN01000033.1, on the reverse strand, counting down.
GACATCAACTCGATCGTGCGGGAGACGATCCTGCGGATCGGGTACGACTCGTCGAAGAAGGGTTTCGACGGAGCCTCCTGTGGGGTCAACATCGCGATCGGGGCGCAGTCGCCGGACATCGCCCAGGGCGTGGATTCCGCGATCGAGCTGCGCAGCGGCGAGTCGGAGAGCGCGCTGGACGCGCAGGGCGCCGGCGACCAGGGCATGATGTTCGGCTTCGCCTGCTCCGAGACGCCCGAGCTGATGCCGCTGCCGATCGCGCTCGCGCACCGGCTCGCGCGCCGGCTGTCCGCGGTCCGCAAGGACGGCACGATCCCGTACCTGCGGCCGGACGGCAAGACCCAGGTGACCGTCGAGTACGACGGGCTCAAGCCGGTCCGGCTGAACACCGTCGTCGTGTCGTCCCAGCACGCTCCGGACATCTCGCTGGACTCGCTGCTCGCCCCCGACGTGCGCGAGCACGTGATCGCGCCGGAGATCGAGGGGCTGGGCCTGGAAACCGGCGGGTACCGGCTGCTGGTCAACCCGACCGGCCGGTTCGAGGTGGGCGGCCCGATGGGTGACGCCGGCCTGACCGGGCGGAAGATCATCGTGGACACCTACGGCGGGTACGCCCGGCACGGCGGCGGCGCGTTCTCCGGCAAGGACCCGTCGAAGGTGGACCGGTCGGCCGCGTACGCGATGCGCTGGGTCGCCAAGAACGTCGTCGCGGCCGGGCTCGCCGAGCGGTGCGAAGCCCAGGTGGCGTACGCGATCGGCAAGGCCCAGCCGGTCTCGCTGTTCGTCGAGTGCTTCGGCACGGAGACGGTTCCGGTGGACCGGATCGAGAAGGCGATCGGGCTGGTGTTCGACCTGCGCCCGGCCGCGATCATCCGCGACCTCGACCTGCTGCGCCCGATCTACCAGCAGACCGCGGCGTACGGTCACTTCGGCCGGGAGTTGCCCGAGTTCACCTGGGAGCGCACCGACCGGGTGGCCGACCTGAAGTCGGCAGCCGGCGCCTGACGGCGGCCCGCGGTACCGCCGATCCTGGACTTCTGGTGCTCCTCGACTTTCGGATTTCCTGCGGCGGTGGGTGGTTGCGGTGTCTTCGGCGACGACGAGCGTGACAGGGGCGCCCTATTTGCGCGCTCTGCGGTGGTCGACGGGCCATGATGGGCGCCGTGGAGCGAGATCTTGGACGCTTACACCCCCTGCAAGGGGTACAAGCGTCCAAGATCTCGCACTGGGCAACTCCCTACGAGCGTGACCACTGACCCGCCGGAGGAAAATCCGAAAGTCGAGGTGCCCGACTCGCGGAGTCATGCGGCTTCTGTCGCCGAACCAAAGCCAAGATCGGCGGGGCGTCCCGGCCGCACCGGTGGCGCGCGGCGTGCCGCTGGGCGGGAGCCGGCCGCCGCCGCGCCGGTGGCCCGGGTCTGCGTCGACGTACCGCTGCCGCACCTCGACCGGCCGTTCGACTACCTGGTACCGGCCGACCTCGACGCCGACGCGGTACCCGGGGTGCGGGTGCGTATCCGGTTCTCCGGGCAGCTCGTCGACGGGTACCTGCTGGCGCGCGCGGAGGCGTCCGAGCACCCGGGGCGGCTGACCTTCCTGGAGCGCGTCGTCTCGCCGGAGCCGGTCGTCGGTCCGGACACGCTGGCCCTGGCCCGTGCGGTGGCGCAGCGCTATGCGGGGACGCTCGCCGACGTGCTGCGGCTGGCGGTGCCGCCCCGGCACGCCCGGGCGGAAGCCGCGCCCGCCGCCGCCCCGGCCGGGCCTGCCGCCGCCCCGCCTGGGCCCGTCGTCGCCCCGGCCGGGTCCGCCAGCACCGTCCCCGCCCCGGCCGGGTCCGCCAGCACCGTCCCCGGCCCGGCCGGGTCCGCCGGCACCGTCCCCGGCCCGGGGGCGGCGGCCGATTTCGCCGGCTGGGCGGCCTACCCGGCCGGTCGCGCCTTCCTCACCGGGCTCGCGCAGCGGCGCAACCCGCGGGCGGTGTGGACCGCGCTGCCCGGCGAGGACTGGCCGGCCCGGCTCGCCGAGGCGGTGGCCGCCACCGTGCACGGCGGGCGCGGCGCGGTGGTCACCGTCGCCGACGCGCGCGACCTCGACCGGTTGGACGCCGCACTGTCCGCGCTGCTCGGGCCGGGCCGGCACGTCGCGCTGTCCGCCGCCCTCGGGCCGGCCGAACGGTACCGGCGATGGCTCGCGGCCCACCGGGGACAGGTGTCGGCCGTCATCGGTACCCGGGCGGCCGCCTTCGCGCCGGTGGCGAACCTCGGGCTCGTGGCGATCTGGGACGACGGCGACGACCTTTACGCCGAACCCCGCGCCCCGTACCCGCACGCCCGCGAGGTGCTGCTCACCCGCGCCCAGCTCGGCGATGCGGCGGCGCTGCTCGGCGGGTACGCGCGCAGCGTCGAGGCGCAGCAGCTGCTCGCGACCGGATGGGCACGGGAGGTCGTCGCGCCCCGCGAGGTGGTCCGGACCCGGTCCCCGGCCGTGGTACCCACCGCCGACGATCCCCGCGACCAGGCCCCGGCCCGGCTGCCGAGCCTCGCGTGGCGGGCCGCCCGGGACGCGCTCGCGACCGGGGCGCCGGTGCTCGTGCAGGTACCGCGGCGTGGGTACCTGCCGTCGGTGGCCTGCGCCGACTGCCGTACCCCCGCCCGGTGCGCCAACTGCCACGGACCGCTCGCCCTGTCCTCGGCCGCGGGTACCGCGACCTGCCGGTGGTGCGGCCGGGCCGCGGCCGGCTACACCTGCCCGGCGTGCGGCGGCCGCCGGCTGCGTGCCTCGGTCGTCGGCGCCCGGCGCACCGCGGAGGAGCTGGGTCGCGCCTTCCCGGGCGTGCCGGTCCGGACCAGCGGCCGCGACGAGGTGCTGGCGACCGTGGCCGACGAGCCGGCGGTGGTGGTGAGCACGCCCGGCGCCGAACCGGTGGGCCGCTACGGCGCCGTCCTGCTGCTCGACACCTGGGCGCTGCTCACCCGGGCCGACCTGCGCGCCGGCGAGGAGGCGCTGCGCCGCTGGCTGGCCGCCGCCACGCTGGCCCGGCCGGACGGTCGGGTGGTGGTGGTGGCCGACGGCGGGCTGGCACCGGTGCAGGCGCTGCTGCGCTTCGATCCCGGCTGGCTCGCCGAACGGGAGCTGGCGGAGCGGCGGGAGCTGGGGTTTCCGCCGGCGGTGCGGATGGCGTCGCTGACCGGTACCGCGGCGGCGCTGGACGAGCTGCTCGCCGCCGCCCGGCTGCCGGACGGTACCGAGCCGCTCGGTCCGGTACCGGTCGCCGACGGGCAGGAGCGGATGCTGCTGCGGGTACCGCGGGCCGCCGGCCTGGCCCTGGCGGCGGCCCTGCACGCCGCGCTCGGCGTGCGCAGCGCCCGCAAGGCGCCGGACCCGGTACGCGTGCAGATCGACCCGCTGGAGCTTCTCTAGACTGGAGCAGTTGTTCCCCGGCGAGGAGGCCACGCGTGACCGTCACCCCCATCCGGCTGCTCGGCGACCCGGTACTGCGCAGCCCCGCCGACCCGGTGGTGGACTTCGACAAGGAGCTGCGCGGACTGGTCGCCGACCTCCTCGACACGCTGCGCGACGAGGAGGGCGCGGGCCTGGCCGCCCCGCAGATCGGCGTCGGCCTGCGGGTGTTCGCCTTCCACGTCGACGAGGTGGAAGGGTACCTGGTCAACCCGGTGCTGGAGTTCCCCGACGAGGAGGAGCAGGACGGGCCGGAGGGCTGCCTGTCGATCCCCGGCGTGTACGTCGACACCAAGCGCCGGCTCAACACCGTCGCCAAGGGCTTCAACCAGCACGGCGACCCGGTGCAGATCGTCGGCACCGGGATGATGGCGCGCTGCCTGCAGCACGAGACCGACCACCTCGACGGGGTGCTGTTCATCCAGCGGCTGGACGCTGAGCGGCGCAAGGTGGCGATGAAGGAGATCCGCGCCAGCGACTGGTACCGGGCCGGCATGACCATCAAGGTCAGCCCGCACGAGACGCGCGGCCGGGTCGGCTGAGATGCGGCTGGTGTTCGCGGGTACCCCGGCGGTGGCGGTACCCGCGCTCGACGCGATCGCCGCGTCCCAGCACGAGCTTCTCGCGGTGCTGACCCGGCCGGACGCGCCGGCGGGGCGGGGCCGGCACCTGGTCCGCTCGCCGGTCGGCGCGTGGGCCGACGCGCGCGGCGTCGAGGTGCTGACGCCGGTCCGGCCGCGGGAGCCGTCGTTCCTGTCCCGGCTCGCCGAGCTGGCCCCGGACTGCGTGCCCGTCGTCGCCTACGGCGCGCTGGTACCGCCGGTGGCGCTGGAGATCCCCCGGTACGGCTGGGTGAACCTGCACTTCTCGCTCCTGCCGGCGTGGCGGGGTGCGGCGCCGGTGCAGCACGCGCTGCTGCACGGCGACGAGGTCACCGGTGCGGCCGTGTTCGAGCTGGAGGCGGGGCTTGACACCGGGCCGCTGTACGGCACCCTGACCGAGCCGATCCGGCCCCGCGACACGGCCGGTGACCTGCTGGAGCGGCTGGCGGTGTCCGGGGCGAAGCTGCTGGTGCAGGTGCTCGACGGGATCGAGGCCGGCACGCTGGCCGCGGTACCGCAGGCGGCCGAGGGGGTCAGCATGGCGCCCAAGGTCACCGTCGAGGAAGCCCGGGTGCGCTGGACCGATCCGGCGTTCGCGGTCGACCGGCGCATCCGGGCGTGTACCCCGGCGCCCGGCGCGTGGACCGTCTTCCGTGGCGAGCGCATCAAGGTCGGGCCGGTGGATCCCACCGGCGGCGCGGCGAACCTCGCCCCGGGCGAGATCGCGGTGGGCCGGTCGGGGGTACTGGTCGGCACGGGTACCGCGGCGGTGGCGCTGGGCGAGGTGCGGGCGGCCGGCAAGAAGGCCATGCCGGCGCGGGACTGGGCCCGCGGGGTACGCCCGGAGCCGGGGGAGCGCTTCGGTGGCTGACCGTGGGCCGCGCCGGCCGGGCAGCACCCGCGACCAGCGTGGCGGCACCCGACCCCCGCGCGGCGGCCGCCCGATGGTCGACCCGGCGCGGCAGGCGGCGTACGAGACGGTGGCCGCGGTACACCGTGACGATGCCTACGCCAACCTGGCCCTTCCCCGGATCCTGCGCGAGCTGCGGGTACACGGCCGGGATGCCGCCTTCGCCACCGAGCTGACCTACGGCACGCTGCGGATGAGCGGCACGCTCGACGCGATCGTCGCGGTCGCCGCCGGGCGGGAGGTCAGCCGGATCGACCCGCCGATCCGCGATGCGCTGCGGCTGGGCGCCTACCAGCTGCTGCACATGCGGGTGTCGCCGCACGCCGCCGTCTTCTCGACCGTGGACCTGGTCCGCAGTGTGGCCGGCCCGTCGGCGACCGGCTTCGCCAACGCGGTACTGCGCCGCATCGGCGACCGGCCGTGGGACGACTGGATCGCCGAGGTGGCGCCCGACCCGGAGGCCGACCGGCTCGGGTACCTCGCCGTCGCCTACGCCCACCCACCGTGGATCGTGCGCGCGTTCGCCGAGGCACTGGGCGCCGAGGCACTGGGCGGCGAGGACCCGCAGGACCTGCTCGCCGCCGACAACACCCCGGCGCCGGTGCACCTGTGCGCCCGGCCGGGCCGGATCTCCGCGGCGGAGCTCGCGGACCAGGCCGGCGGCGAACCGGGCCGGTACTCGCCGTACGCGGTGTACCTGCCCGGCGGCGCACCCGGTGACCTGCCGGCGATCGCCGACGGGCGGGCACACGTGCAGGACGAGGGCTCCCAGCTCGTCGCGCTCGCCCTGGCCACGGCGGAGCTGGCCGGGCCGGACCAGCGCTGGCTGGACCTGTGCGCCGGACCGGGCGGCAAGGCGGCGCTGCTCGGTGCGCTGGCCGCCCAGCGGGGTGCGCGGCTGCACGCGGTCGAGGTCGCTCCGCACCGCGCGGCCCTGGTCGAGGAGGCGGTACGCGGGTTGCCGGTCACCGTCGAGGTCGGCGACGGGCGGGAGATCGAGGCGACCGGCTTCGACCGGGTACTCGTCGACGCCCCTTGCTCCGGCCTCGGTGCGCTGCGCCGCCGGCCGGAGTCGCGCTGGCGCCGGCAGCCGTCGGACCTGCCGCCGCTGACCCGCCTGCAGCGCGAGCTGCTCGTCGCCGCGTTCGGTGCGGTACGCCCCGGCGGGCTGGTCGGGTACGTGACCTGCTCGCCGCACCGGGTGGAGACCGAGGTGTCGGTCGGGGAGGCGCGGCGCCGCTCGACGATCGCCGTGGAGCCGGTCGATGTCCGGCCGCTCATGCCGCCCGACGTGGGTACCGGGCCGGCGGCGCAGCTGTGGCCGCACCGGCACGGTACCGATGCGATGTACCTGGCACTCCTGCGGCGAACGGACTGAGGGTGCCTCCGTACACTGGGCCGGTGACCGCTTCGTCGCTGGTCGTCGCGCCGAGCCTGCTCGCCGCCGACTTCTCCCGCCTGGGCGAGCAGGCCCGCGCCGTCGAGGGCAGCGCCGACTGGCTGCACGTCGACGTGATGGACAACCACTTCGTGCCGAACCTGACCATCGGGCTGCCGGTCGTGCAGGACCTCAAGCAGGCGACGACGCTGCCGCTGGACGTGCACCTGATGATCGAGGCGCCGGATCGCTGGGCGGTCGGGTACGCCGAGGCGGGGGCGTACAACGTCAGCTTCCACGCCGAGGCGGCGCAGGACCCGGCGGGGCTGGCCAAGGACCTGCGCTCCGCCGGGAGCAAGGCGGGGCTGGCCATCGACCGGGACACCCCCGTCGAGCCGTACCTGGAGCTGCTGCCGCACTTCGACACCCTGCTGATCATGACGATCAAGGCCGGTTTCGGCGGGCAGGCGTTCATGCCGGAGCTGCTGGACAAGGTCCGCACGGCCCGCCGGCACCTGCGGTCCGGGCACCTGGAGCTGCGCATCGAGGTGGACGGCGGGATCAACGAGGAGACCGTGGAGGCGGCGGCGGAGGCGGGGGCGGACGCGTTCGTCGCCGGTACCGCCGTCTACGGTGCCGCCGACCCGGCCGCCGCGGTACGGGCGATCAGAAGGACCGTCGAGACGGCGGCGCCACGCCCACCGGACGGCGAGACACCGTGACCGAAGCGGGCGACAAAGACCTCATCCTCGTGGTCGACGACGACGAGGACATCGCCCGGTTCGTTCAGGTCAACCTCCGGCTGCAGGGCTTCGACGTCGAGGTCGCGCACGACGGCGAGGAGGCGCTGAAGCTGGTCAGCCTCCGCCAACCCGACCTGATGGTGGTGGACCTGATGATGCCGCGGGTCGACGGCATGGAGCTGACCCGGCAGCTGCGCGCCAACCCGCTGACCGCGACGATCCCGGTCATCATGCTCACCGCGCGCGGGCTGACCGTCGACAAGGTGCTCGGGCTCACCGCCGGCGCGGACGACTACCTGGTCAAGCCGTTCGACACGCTGGAACTGGTCGCCCGGGTCAACTCCACGCTGCGGCGCAACCAGGAGTACCGCGAGGTGTCCCCGCTGACCGGCCTGCCCGGCAACACCCGGATCCTGCGCGAGATCGCCGACCGGGTACGCAGCGGTGCCGCGTACGCGGTGTGCCACATCGACATCGACCGGTTCAAGAGCGTCAACGACGCGTACGGGTTCGCCCGCGGCGACGAGTTCATCACCGCGCTCGCCCGGTCGCTGCACCGCGCCGTGGTCGAGGTCGGGCTGCCGCCGGCGTTCCTCGGCCACATCGGCGGCGACGACTTCGTCCTGGTCTGTACCCCTGAGCAGGTGCGCCCGCTGACCGAGCGCGCGGTGGTCGACTTCGAGGCGATGGCCGACGAGCTGTACGACCCGCTGGACGCCCGGCGCGGGTACCTGGAGCTGACCGACCGCAAGGGCGAGACGCGCCAGGTGAACCTGGTCACCCTGTCGATCGGCGTGGCGCTGTCGACCAACCGCAACTACTCTGAGCCGCGCGAAGTCGTCGCGGTCGCCTCGGAGATGAAGACGGTCGCCAAGAGCCAGCCGGGTTCCTACGTCGCGATGGACCGCCGCAGCGCGGTGTGAGGTAGCTCGCCGGGGTCGGCGGGAACCGCCGGACCGTGCGACACTTCAGAGAACCCACCACGCGCTGGCGGGACTCGGTGAAATTCCGAACCGGCGGTGATCCAGGGACGACCTGGTAAGCCCGCGACCCGGCCGACCTCGTGTCGGACGGTGGACCTGGTGAGAATCCGGGGCCGACGGTCAAAGTCCGGATGGGAGACAGCGCGCGGGCGGCACCGGTATCGGTGTCGAGGGCTGGCCGTCGGCGTTCGCCGGCTGGCCGCCCGTTCCGCTGCTCCTCCGTCGGCGCGCACCGCGCGACGAGAGGGGCAGGCGGTGAGCGAGCGCCAGCGAGCGAACCATGGTCGCAGCCCTATCGTGTCTCGTCGGGACGGCGAGCGGCAGCGAGCCGGGTCGACGAGCAGGCCGGCGGAGACTGCGGGGATGCGCCGCGCGCTGGCGCTCGCCGCGCTCGGGCTGGGCGAGACCAGCCCGAACCCCAGTGTCGGCGCGGTCATCCTGGCCGCTTCCGGGGAGCCGGTCGGCGAGGGCCGCACCGCCCCGGCCGGCGGGCCGCACGCCGAGGTCGTCGCGCTGGCGCGGGCCGGTGCGCGGGCCCGGGGCGGTACCGCCGTGGTCACCCTGGAGCCGTGCGACCACACCGGGCGCACCGGGCCGTGCACGCAGGCGCTGCTCGCCGCCGGGATCGCCTGCGTGGTGGTCGGGGTCCGCGACCCCGACGCGCTCGCCGCGGGCGGCCTCGACACGCTGCGGGCCGCGGGGGTCCAGGTCGAGTCGGGGGTACTGGCGGCGCAAGCGGCCCACCAGTTGCGGTACTGGCTCACCGCGGTACGCCGGGGCCGGCCCTACCTGATCTGGAAGTACGCGGCGACGCTGGACGGCCGGTCGGCGGCCGCCGACGGTACCAGCCGGTGGATCACCTCGGCCGAGGCGCGCGCCGACGTGCACGAGCTGCGCGCGACCGTCGACGCGATCATCGCCGGCGCCGGTACGGTGCGAGCCGACGATCCGGCGCTGACCGTCCGGGTACCCGACAAGGTGCGCCGGCCGCTGCGGGTAATCGTGGACTCTGCCGGCGGTACCCCCGCAGGAGCGCGCGTGCGCGACGGCGCCGCACCCACCTGGATCGCGACCGGCGCGGAGGTCGGGTCCGACCCGACCGGCCGGGTCGACCTCGGCAAGCTGATGACCGCCCTGTACGCCCGCGGCGTGCGGGGCGCGCTGCTGGAGGGCGGCCCGACGCTGGCCGGCGCGTTCCTCGCCGCGGGCCTGGTCGACGAGGTGGTCGGCTACCTGGCGGCGAAGCTGCTCGGTGCCGGCCCGGCGGCGCTCGGCCCGGCCGGCGTCGGCACGGTCGCGCAGGCCCTGGCCCTCGAACTTACCGACGTCGCCCGGATCGGGCCCGACGTGCGGATCACCGCCGTACCGAAGGAGGACCGCCAGTAATGTTCACCGGCATTGTCGAGGAACTGGGCACCGTCGCCGCGGTCGAGGACCTGGGCGACGCGGCGCTGCTGCGGGTGACCGGCCCGCTGGTGGCGGGCGACGCCCGGCCGGGCGACTCGATCGCGGTCAACGGCGTGTGCCTGACCGTGGTGTCCGTCGACGGCGACGCGTTCACCGCCGACGTGATGAAGGAGACGCTGGACCGTTCGGCGCTGGGCACGCTGGCCGAGGGCGACCCGGTCAACCTGGAACGGGCCGCCACCCTGACCACCCGGCTCGGCGGCCACCTGGTGCAGGGACACGTCGACGGTGTCGGTACGGTACTGGGCCGCCAGCCCGCGCAGCACTGGGAGACCGTCACGATCGGGCTGCCGCCCGGCCTTGACCGGTATGTGGTCGAGAAGGGTTCGATCACCGTCGACGGGGTGTCGCTGACCGTGGCCGCCATCGACGGCGACGAGATCGCGGTGAGCCTGATCCCGACCACGCTGGCGCTGACCACGCTGGGCCGCAAGGGCCCCGGCGCACCGGTGAACCTTGAGGTGGACGTGATCGCCAAATACGTCGAGAAGATGGTGAGGGTGCCCCGATGAGTTTTTCGACGATCGACGAGGCGGTGGCGGCGGTCAAGGCCGGGCGGCCGGTGGTCGTGGTGGACGACGCCGACCGGGAGAACGAGGGCGATCTCATCTTCGCCGCGCAGCTGGCGACACCGGAGCTGATGGCGTTCATGGTGCGGCACACGTCCGGGTTCATCTGCGCGCCGCTGAGCGAGGCGGACGCCGACCGGCTCGAACTGCCGCCGATGTACCACACCAACCAGGACCGCCGGGGTACCGCGTACACCGTCACGGTCGACGCCCGCGAGGGGGTGAGCACCGGGATCTCGGCGGCCGACCGCTGCCACACCGTCCGGCTGCTCAGCGACCCGGCCACGTCACCGGCGGACCTGTCCCGGCCGGGTCACGTGGTGCCGCTGCGCGCCAAGGCCGGCGGGGTACTGCGCCGGCCCGGCCACACCGAGGCGGCCATCGACCTGGCGACGCTGGCCGGCCTGCGCCCGTCGGCCGTCCTGTGCGAGCTGGTCAACGACGACGGCACCATGATGCGCCTGCCCGACCTGGAGGTCTTCGTCAAGGAGCACGGGCTGGTGCTCATCTCCATCGCCGACCTGATCGCCTACCGGCGGCGCACCGAGGTCCTCGTGGAGCAGGTCGCGCAGGCGCGGCTGCCCACCGAGTTCGGGCTGTTCCGCGCGTTCGGGTACCGTGCCCGGCCGGACGGCGCCGAACAGATCGCGCTGGTGTACGGCGACCTCGGCGACGGCGCCGACGTGCTGGTACGGGTGCACTCCGAATGCCTGACCGGCGACGCGTTCGGCTCGCTGCGCTGCGACTGCGGACCGCAGTTGCGCGCCGCGCTGCGCCGGGTGGCCACCGAGGGGCGTGGCGTGGTGCTGTACATCCGCGGCCACGAGGGGCGGGGGATCGGGCTGCTGGAGAAGCTGCGCGCCTACGAACTGCAGGACACCGGCGTGGACACGGTCGACGCGAACCTGCGGCTGGGCCTGCCGGCCGACGCGCGCGACTACGGTACGGGCGCGCAGATCCTGTACGACCTCGGGGTGCGCACGATGCGGCTGCTCACCAACAACCCGGCCAAGCGGGCCGGGCTGGAGGGGTACGGGCTGCGGGTGGTCGGCCGGGTACCGCTGCCCAGCCGGCCGCATCCGGAGAACGTGCGGTACCTGCGCACCAAGCGTGACCGGATGGGCCACCTGCTCGACGGGCTGGAACTGGACAAGGCCGCGGAAGGGTCGGCGTAGCCATGGCCGGATCCGGTACCCCCGAACTGTCCACTGTGGACGCCGGCGGGCTGCGGCTCGCGGTGGTGGCCACCCGCTGGCACCACCAGATCACCGACCAGCTGCTGGACCGCGCGCTGGCCGCGGCCAAGGCCTGCGGCGTGACCGAGGTGACGGTGCTGCGCGTCGCCGGCTCGGTCGAACTGCCCGTGATGGCGCAGGCGCTGGCCCGCAGGCACGACGCGGTCGTGGCGCTGGGCGTGGTGGTGCGCGGCGAGACCGCGCACTTCGACTACGTGTGCCGCTCGGTGACCGACGGGCTGACCCGGGTGGCGCTGGACGAGTCGACGCCGGTGGCGCACGGGGTGCTCACCGTGGAGAACGTGGCGCAGGCGCTGGACCGGGCCGGGCTGCCCGACTCCAGCGAGGACAAGGGCTGGACGGCGACGGTGGCCGCGCTCGACGCCGCACTGGCCCTGAACACGCTGCGCTGAAGACGACCCCTGCGTCAGGCGGTCAGTTGCCAGCCGGCCGCCTCGGGGGGCAGGCCGATCGCGTGCGGGTCGAGTCCGGCCGCCAGGCAGACCAGCGCGGCGTGGATGGTCGGAGGGCACGGGTACACGTCGGCGCACCAGCCGCACCGGTCGTCGGCGACCGTATCGCGGTGCCGGACGACCAGTTCCCGCGCGGACGCGACGAGCGGGCTGTCCGGGCTCAGCCGCGGCGCGAGCGGCCCCGTCATCGGGGCGGGCCTGACGCCGTCCATTCCTCCTCCTTCGTGCCGGCAGGCACCACCCGACCCGCCGGCGTGGCAAACCACGGCTCGGCGTGTCGGTGCCGGATCCAGCCGGTCAGCCAGTGCCCGATCGCCAGCGGAGGGATCAGCACGCTCGTCAGGAGCAGCGGCACCACCTGGTCCCGGGCGCCTGGTGCGGCCCGCAACCGGGCCACGGCGAACTCGACGGTACCGGCGAGCCAGGCCGCCCCGGCCACTCTGGCGGCTTGCCGACAGGAGATCAGCGCCGGACCGGCCAGGGCGGCCGCGCCGGCCGCCACGACGAGGGCGTGCCGGTGCCGGCGCCCGGCCGGCGCGTCGAGCAGGCGGTGCCAGGCCGGCCCGTGCAGCCGGCGCAGCAGCGCGTCGTCGGCGTTGCCGCGCTGGGTGCGCAGGCTGATCCAGGGGCTCTCCGGGCGGACCGGGTGCGTGGTGCGGCGGGTGCCGACGACCAGCCGCCAGCCGGCCCGGCGCACCCGGTAGGCGAGGTCGGCGTCCTCCCGGTACGCCCGCGGGAAGCGTTCGTCGAAGCCGCCGACGCCCTCCAGCGCGGCACGCCGGTACGCCATGTCGGCGGTCGCCCAGGACGCCCGTTCCAGGGCGGCGGTGGTGGCCGCCCAGTCGCCGCACCGCCCGGGTACCGGCACGTGCAGCCGGCCCTGCACGCCGCCGACGTCCGCGGGCTGGTCCAGGTCGGCGAGCAGCCGGTCCAGCCAGTCGGCCGGCGGCAGCACGTCGTCGTCGAGAAAGGCCACCCAGGGGTACCGTGCCCCGCGCCACCCCACGTTGCGCGTCGCCGCCGGACCGCGCCGGCCGGTGTCGGGCACCACGAGCAGCTCGACCGGTACCGGCGCACCGGCCACCTGTGGCCGCAGCCGCTCCAGCAGCGCGGAAAGCGACGGCCGGCCGACCGTCGGGACGACGATCGACACGCCGTCAGGCATCCAGCGGCCTCGACACCGCGAACGGGCCCAGTGCCAGCAGGTCCACCGGTGCCGACCCGAACAGTTCCAGCGCCTCCTTCGGGGTGTCGACCATCGGCCGGCCGGCGGTGTTCAGCGAGGTGTTCACCACGACCGGCAGTCCGGTACGCCGCTCGAACCCGCGCAGCATCGCGGCCACCAGCGGTTCGGCGGCCGGGTCGACGGTCTGGATCCGGGCGGTGCCGTCCACGTGCACCACCGCCGGGATCCGCTTGCGCCACCCGTCCCGGACCCGGTGCACGAACAGCATGTACGGGCTGGGTAGCTGGCCCTCGAACAGCTCGGCCGCCCGGTCGGCGAGCACCATCGGCGCCACCGGCCGGAACTGCTCGCGGCCCTTGACGTCGTTGAGCCGCTCGGTGTTGTACTCGTTGCCCGGGTGCGCCAGCAGCGACCGGTGCCCCAGCGCCCGCGGCCCGTACTCGCTGCGCCCCTGGAACCAGGCCACGATCCCGTCCGCGGCCAGTACCTCGGCGGCGTGCTCGGCGATCGACGCCGGCCGGGTGTACGGCACCCGGGCCCGGCGCAGCTCCGCCTCCAGCTCGTCGTCGGTGTACCCGCGCCCGAGATCGACGCCCGGCATCGGCGCCACCCGGTTCCCGCGTACCGTCGCCACGTGCAGCGCCGCGCCCAGCGCGGTACCCGCGTCGCCGGCCGCCGGCTGTACCCACAGCTGCCGGTACGGTCCCTGCGCCGCGAGCCGGGCGTTGGCCACGCAGTTGAGCGCGACGCCACCGGCCAGCGCGAGCGTGCGCGGCCCGCCGGCCGCCTCGTGCAGCCACCGGGCCAGGTCGAGGATGACCTCCTCCAGCCGGGTCTGCACGCTGGCGGCGAGGTCGGCGTGCGGCTCGGTCAGCTCGGCGCCCGGGCGCAGCGGCGCAGCCAGCGTGGCGAAGTCGACGGCGCCGACCTTGAACCCACCGGTCGCCTGGTCCACCCGCACCAGGTCGCGGAACAGGTCCAGGTGCCGCGGCCGCCCGTAGGAGGCCAGCGCCATCACCTTGTACTCGTCGCTGGAGCGCAGGAAGCCCAGGTGCGCGGTCAGGTCCTCGTACAGCAGGCCGAGCGAGTGCGGCAGTTCCTGCGCGGCCAGCGGTTCGAGGACGCCGTCGCGGTACCGGCCGGACAGGTGGCTGGCCTTCTCGCCCCGGCCGTCGAGGACCAGTACCGCGCAGTCGCCGGTGTCCTCCGGCATCGCCAGGGCGGCGGAGGCGGCGTGGGCGACGTGGTGCGGTACGAACACGACCCGGGCGGGGTCCAGGCCGGGCAGCATGTCGGCAATGAAGTGCGGGGCGCGCCGGGCGTACTCCTGCCGCAGCCAGTCCCACGGGTCGGCCAGGCCCAGCTCCTCGGCCGGCCGGCACAGGGCCGGGTCGAAGGAGTACGCCACCGCGTCCAGCTCACCGGGGTGCAGCCCGGCCTGGGCCAGGCACCACTTCGCCGACAGCTCCGGCAGCTCCCAGGCCGAGAACGGTACCGGCCGCTTGCCGTGCTTGCGCCGGGAGAACCGCTCCTCCTCGGCCGCGGCGACCACCTCGCCGTCGACGACGAGCGCGACCGCCGGATCGTGAAAGATCGCGTTGACACCGAGTACCCGCATGGACAGCGCATACCCCAGATTGATCGCGCCAACCGCGGGTACCGTCACAGGCATGGAGCGTGGAAGCAGCAAGCACGGGCCCCGGCTGGACGAGCAGATGGAGCACGAGGTACGCGGCCTGCTCCAGGGCCAGCCGGGCAACGACCGGGTCGAGGAGTGGCACGACCCGGAGCCGGCCGGCGAGGACCAGCCGGAGGCGGCCGGGTTCCCCGCGCCGGAGCTGGACCGGCCGGGTGGCGCCCCGGCGGGGATCACCGTCGAGGAGACCGAGCGGCGCGCCGAGTTCGCCAGCTACCTGCACCGCTCGCTGTTCCCGGCCAAGCGTTCGAAGCTGCGCCGGGCGGCGCAGGAGGCCAACGCGCCGGACTGGGTCGTCGCGGTGATCGACCAGCTGCCCGACGGGGAGTACCCGAACGTGGCCGAGGCGTGGGCGGCGGCCGGCGGCGGCATCGAGTCGCAACGCTGGTGAGCGCCGGGTCACAGCGCTGGTGAGCGCCGGGTCGCAGCGCTGGTGAGCGGAGCCGTCAGGGCGGCGGCTCCAGGTGCACCACCTTCGTCGCGGTCAGCTCGTCGAGCAGCTCCGGGCCATAGCCGAAGCCCTCGCCGCTGGCCGCGCGGGGGTGCGCCGATCCCGCGGGTGCGCCACCGAACACACTGTTGATCTTCACGGTACCGACGGGTAGCTCGCGCCAGGCCCGTTGCGCATTGGTCATCGAGCCGGTCAGTACCGTGGCCGCGAGGCCGTACGGCGACCGCGCCGCCCGGCGCAGCCCCTCGTCGAACGAGTCCACCACGAGCACCGGGGCGACCGGCCCGAACGTCTCCTCGCGCACGACCGCCATGTCGTCGGTGCAGTCGGCGAGCACCGTGGCCGGATAGAACGCGCCGGGACCGTCGGGTACCACGCCGCCGGCCAGCAGCCGGGCACCGGCCTCGACGGCCGCGCTGACCTGTGCGTGTACCGCGTCCCGCAGCCGCCGGTCGACCAGCGGCCCGATCGTCACCTCCTGCGCCGCGGCCACGAGGTGCCGCAGGAACTCGTCGGCGACCGACCGGTGCACGTAGATGCGCTCGACGGCCACGCAGAGCTGCCCGGCGTTGGCGAACGCGCCGGTGGCCGCCTGCCCGGCCGCCCACCCGGGGTCCACGCCGTCGTCCACGATCAGCGGGTCGCTGCCGCCGTTCTCCAGTACCGCCTTGGCTCCGGTACCGGCGCAGGTGGCCGCGATGTGCCGGCCGGTGGCGGTGGAACCCACGTGCGCGACGACGTCCACCGGCTGCTCGACCAGGCGGGCGCCGACGGTACCGTCGCCGGTCAGGTGGCGCAGCACGTCCGCGGGCAGCTGCCCGGCGATGATCTCCGCGAGCAGTGCCCCGGTGGCCGGGGTGCGCTCGCTCGGCTTGGTGACCACGGTGTTACCGGTGACCAGCGCCGCCCCGATCAGCCCGCAGGCCACCGCCACCGGGTCGTTCCACGGGGTGATCGCGGCGACCACGCCGCGCGGCTCGAACACCATCACGTCCAGCGCGCCGTGCTGGCCGGCCAGCGACCGGCCGCGGTGCGCCGGCCCCAGTTGCGCGTACTGCCGCAGGGTGTCCACCCCGGCCAGTACCCCGGCGCGCGCGTCAGCCAGCGGCCTGCCCATCTCCCGGGTGGTCAGCCGGGCCAGCTCGTCGGCACGGGCGGCCACCGCGTCGGCGGCGCGGGCCACCGCGGCCGCCCGCTCCACGGGCGCGGTGCGCGCCCAGCCCGGGAAGGCCGCGCGGGCGGCGGCCACCGCCGCCACGACTTCCTGCTCGCCGGCCACCGGTACCTCGACCACGACCGATCCGTCGGCCGGGTCCTCGATGGTGAGGACCCGGCCGACGGCCAGTGTGCTCGTCACGGCTGCGGCCGGTCGACCTGGCCGCGCCAGGCTCCGGTCTCCTGCCCGCGCGCCTCGATGAACTCGCGGAACCGTTCGAGGTCACCCTTGACCCGGTGGCTGACCAGGCCGGTCTTGTCGGCGACCTGCTCGGCGGCGCCCTGCGGGTCCAGCTCCAGCTGGGCGGTGACCCGGGTGTGGTCGGGGTCGATGCGGTGGAAGGTCACCACACCGCCCTGCCGGGTACCGCTGGTCGAGGTCCATGCCACCCGCTCGTCGGGCAGCTGCTCGGTGATCCGCGCGTCGAACTCGCGGCGGATCCCACCGATCTCCACGGTCCAGTGGGTCATGGTGTCGTCAAGCTGGCGGACCTCCTTGACGCCGGACATGAAGCGGGGAAAGTCCTCGAACTGGGTCCATTGGTTGTACGCGGTCCGGATCGGTACCGCGACGTCCACAGACTCGGTCGTGCCGGCCATCGTGGTGGTCTCCTTTCGTGTGCGGTCGACGGACAAACCGGACGCTGCCCGGACTACCGTCCGGACCCGGCCAGCGCCTCGCTCACGTCGTTGGGGGACTCGCTCACGTCGTTGGGGGAAAGGTACCCACCGGGCCGGTACTCATGCCGGTGTGGTGCGCGTCTCTCCGCCGTCCCCGGACCGCTGCTCCCCGGCCTCGGCCTGCTCCATCACGAGGATCGCCCCGGTCGGCTGCGCCCCGTCGCTGAGCAGCGGCGTGCACACGACGCGGACCACGATCGACCGGCCGCGCCGGTTCACCGCGGCCAGCTGGGTCTGCTGCGGTCCCTCGCCGACGAGCGCCCGGCGGATCAGCGGCCACAGCTCGTCGGTGGGCAGCCCGATGTCCAGGCTGAGGAACCGCTGCCCGATGACCTCCTCGCGACGCAGCCCCCACAGGTCCTCGGCCTGCCGGTTCCACACCTGGATGTCCAGCTCCTTGTTCACCACCGTGACGCCGGCCCGCAGGCTGGTCAGCACGGCGTCGAGGAACATCTCGGCGGCGGACAGCTCGCGGGAGCGGTCGCGCAGCTCGTCGTTGATGTTCTGCAGCTCGTCATTGGTGGACTGGAGCTCCTCGTTCATGGTCTCCAGTTCCTCGTTGGTGGACTGGAGCTCCTCGTTGGTGGTCTCCAGTTCCTCCACCGTGGACTGCAGTTCCTCGTTGGTGGTCTCCAGTTCCTCGTTGGTGGACTGCAGTTCCTCGTAGGCGTCCTCCAGCTGGTGGTTGGCCTGCTCCAGATCCTCCTGCATGCGCCGCGCCGCGGTCACGTCGTGGAAGACGAGGGCCACCCCGAGCAGGCTGCCGTCGGTGTCCACCAGCGGGTTGACGTGTACCTCAAGGTATGCCGTATCGCCGCCGCGGGGGTACTCGACGTCGGTGATCCGGGCGACCCGGCGCTCCAGCTGCGCCTGCTCGATGTAGCGGCGCAGCTCGGCCGGCCGGTACGAGACGTCGAGGTCGCGGAACGGGCGGCCGACGTCGCGCGACGAGACACCGAACATGGTCTCCGCCTGGCGGCTGGTCAGCGCGACCAGCCCGTCGGAGGTCACCACGATCTGCGCCACGGGGGTGGCCAGGAACGCCTCGTTGCGCAGCCGATCCAGGCCCACCAGCTCGCGGTGTACCGGCGTGTCGGGCGGATCGGGCAGGAACGTGACCGGTGCCGGTAACCGCTGCGGCACCTTGCGGAAGATCCGCCGCTTGAGGTCGATGGGCAGGAAGAGGTTGCTGTGGCTGAGCAGCATCTCCGCCTTGCCGAGGAACAGCACCCCGCCGCCGGCCAGCGCGAAGTGGAACCGCGACAGGATGCGCGCCTGGGTCTCGGCGTTGAAGTACATCAGCGTGTTGCGGCACAGCAGCAGGTCGACCCGGGAGATCGGCGAGTCCTGTACCAGGTCGTTGCGGCCGAAGATGACCGTGCGGCGCAGGTCCTTGCGGAAGACGTACCGGCCGGCGAAATGCTCGAAGAACCGTTCCTTGCGCTCGGGGGACAGCGCCGACAGCGACTCCTCCGGGTAGGTCGCCTGGCGGGCCTCGGCCAGTTGCTCCTCGTCGACGTCGGTGGCGTACACCTTGACGCGGTCGCGGAACTCGTCCGGCCCGAGGATCTCGGCGAACAGCATGGCCAGCGAGTACGCCTCCTCACCGGAGGCGCAGCCGGCGCTCCAGACCCGGATCGGGGAGTTGACCTCCTTGGCGGCGAGCAGCTGCGGCAGCACCTCGTCGCCCAGGTAGTTCCAGGCGTCCGGGTCACGGAAGAAGCTGGTCACGTTGATGAGCACGGTGTTGAACAGCGCGGTGAACTCCTCCGGGTGTACCTCGAGGTAGTCGAGGTAGTCGCCGTAGCCGCTGACGCCGACCTGGCTCATCCGCCGGTTCACCCGCCGGCCGAGACTGGAACGCTTGTACCCGGTGAAGTCGAAGCCGCGCGCCTCCTTCAGGTGCGCCAGCAGCAACTCGAACTGGGGGTCTGGGACGGTCACCATCGCCTCCGCTGCGGCGGGAACCGGAATCGGTGCCCGAGTCTGTCAAACTACCGGCCGCGGTTCGCGCCGGAGATGCCAGCCAGGTCGGTGTCATCGGCGTTGTTCAGCGCGTCGCCGTGCGAGATCAGCTCGGCGATCAACTTGCTGGCCGACTCCGCCTCCACCGCGCGGGCGGTGTACCGGTCGGCGCCCGCGTCGTTGCCGCGGGCCTGGTGGGCGGCTGCCATCCGGCGGGCGAGCGCGGCCTTGTCCGCGAGGCTGCGCAGCGCCATCCACAGCGCCCCCTCCAGCGCGGCGCCCTGCTCGTCGAGCAGCGCCGGCCCGGACCAGACGTGGCCGACCCGGCAGCGGTACCGCATCGTGCCGCCGGACCGGATCTCGTAGAGGGCACCCTGGCAGCTGGGGCAGTTGAACACCGGCGGCGGTTCCGGGCCGGCGGTCGACGCGATCAGCTCGACCGGATCGGGCTGGGGATCCGGGTCGTCCAGCCAGGCGACGTCGTCGCGGGTCCGCTCCGCGATCAGCCCACCCAGGTCGGCCGCGGTCGCCGCGACCGCCGACGGTACCGACTCCAGGGCGCTGGCCGGCATGCTGCCGTACAACGCGTCCCGGGGATCCTGAACGAGCGCGGCGCCGCCGTGCGCGTTGATCGTCGCCAGGCCCGCCGCACCGTCGTCGCGTGCCCCGGACAGGACGACGCCGATCACCCGGATCCCGTAGGCGTGGGCCGCCGACCGGAACAGCGGGTCGACCGCCGGGCGGTGACCGTTCTCGCTGGGCCCACGGGACAGCCGGACGCGACCGTCGTGGACGAGCAGATGATGGTCGGCCGGACTCACGTAGATCTGCCGGTGCCGCAGCGGCGCCCCGTCGAAGGCGACCTCGGCGGGCAGCGGTCCGGACCGGCGCAGGATGCTGGCCAGCGCGCTGAAGGCACCCCGCGGCAGGTGCAGCACGACCAGCACAGTGGCCTTCAGGTCGGCGGGCAGGTGCGCGACCATCGCGCGCAGCGCCTCGACGCCGCCGGCCGACGCGCCGACCACTACGAGGTCCCGCCCTCGACCCGGCTGCGCATTGGTCATGAGCTGCCTCCATGCCGGCGCGCGCCCCGGCAGGCTGGGAAGACCCGGCAAATTTTGCGGGAGGTTTCCGGTCGCTTTAAGGTAGCAAGTGGCCGGGTCTTACAGTCGGTAGGGCCATGCCGTTGTTCGCCGACCTGACTCGGCGCTCAAGAAACGGGCGCCCGCCACCGCGAATTTTCCGCGACGGCAGGGACGGCACGTCGCCTCCGCACGCGGCGTCGACCCGCCTGTTCGCGGTCATTGGCGAGGGGTTTGCCATGGCTGTCGTATCGCCACACAGATCGCCGACACACGTGTTCGAGGACGGGGTCGCCGGTACCGAACTCGACGAGGCGGCCGCCGCACTGTTCACCCGGATGGCCGCCGACCCGGTGCAGCGACCGCAACTGCGCGAACAGATGATCGAGGCGGCGCTGCCGTTCGCCGCCCGGCTGGCGCGCCACTACCAGGGCCGGGGTGAGCCGTCCGAAGACCTGGTCCAGGTCGCCGCGGTCGGGCTCATCAAGGCCATCGACGGGTACGACCCGAAGCGCGGCCCGTTCAGCCACTACGCCATGCCGACGGTACGGGGTGAGCTGCGCAAGCACTTCCGCGACCGGGGCTGGAGCATCCGGGTACCGCGGCGGCTGCAGGAACTGAAGATGGAGATGGCCCGGGTACACCAGGAGCTGACCCAGCAGTTGGGCCGGACACCGACCGTCACCGAGATCGCCGAGCACCTCGACATCGACGAGGAGCAGGTCATCGAGGGCATGGACCTGGCGCACGCGTACCAGCCGGTGTCGCTGGACGCCCCCGTCTCCGGCCAGGACGACGCGATGGAGCTCGGCGCCACCCTCGGCGGGCGGGACCCGGCCGTGGAGAGCGTGGACGACCGGGTGACGCTGGCCGACCTGCTGCCCCACCTGCCCGAGCGGGAGCAGCGCATCCTGCACATGCGGTTCTCCGGAAACATGACCCAGTCGCAGATCGCCGCCGAGATCGGCATCTCGCAGATGCACGTGTCCCGCCTGCTGGCGCAGACGCTGGCCTGGCTGCGCGAGGCGATGACGGGCGAGGTGGAGCCGGTCTGGCCGGGGCTGGCCGGTGGTGCGCAGGCCGCGGAACCGGGTGCGCTGCGGCTGGCGGTGCGGCGGCTGCCCGGCGGTACCGTCGTCGTCGAGATCGGTGGGGAGGTGGACGCCGACAACGCGCACCTGTTGCGCACCGGGCTGTGCGAGACCGCGCTGGCCGACCGGCCCCGTCAGGTGCTGGCGGACCTGGCCCAGGTGCCGCTGATCGACGCGGCCGGGATGAGCGCCCTGGTCGCCGGGTACCAGGCGGCGCACCGCGGCGGAGCCGAGCTGCGGCTGCGGCACATCCGGCCGACGGTGCTGCGGGCGCTGTGCCGGGCCGGGTTGGCCGACCTGGCCTACCCGAGGTGTCCCGACCGGTCGTCCGCGACGAGCGTCGCCCACACCACCTTGCCGTCCTGAGCTGGGCTCGACCCCCAGCTCAGCGCGGTGCGCTGGACGATCAGCAGGCCCCGCCCGGCGGTCGCGAGCAGGCTCGGATGACGCAGCACCGCCGGCCGCGGGTCGTTGTCGCGTACCGCGACGTGCAGGTACCGCGAGGTGCGGGCCAGCATGAGCACGAGCGGCGTCCCGGCGTGCTGCACCGCGTTGGTGACCAGCTCGCTGGCGATGATGCTGGCTCCGGTCACCAGCTGGGGCAGCCCCCATTTCACGCACGCCTCGGTGGTGATGTCCCGGGCATGCCGGGCGGCGCCCGGCTCCGGTAGCAGCGCCTCCCGTACCCGCAGCGGCAGCGGGGCGCTTCCCGCGAGCACCATCGCCTCGCCGCCTTCGGCGCAGACGGCGAGCTGCCGGTCGACCGCCTGGCGGTGCAGCGCGGTCCGCTGCCCGGGGTCGGGCGCGACGAGGATGACCGGTATGCCCGGCCATATCCCGGCCCGCCGGGCCAGCGCACCGAACAGCAGCAGCACCTGCGGATCGTCGAAGGTGACCGCGGACAGGTCGACCACGAGCGCGTCGGGCTGGTCGGCGAGCAGCTTCACCAGCAGGTGCCAGACAGCGCCCGCGCCGAGCAGTTCGAACGGCCCGTCGAGCCGCACGACGGCCACCGGGCCTGTCGAGGCGATCTCGGAATGCAGCCGATTCATTATTCCGCCGTTCGTGTACCACGAGCGTACCGGCCGGGTCGCCGGACCGCCCGCCTCGCAGGTACCCCGCGCCTCGCCGCCCATTCTCGCGGTGCGCCACGATGATGCGTAGAGTGTGCCGCGTTGGCGGCGGGAGACTTACTGCATGGCAGCGCGACAGGCGCAGTTCCAGGTCGAGCGGGTACCAGGGGAGGCAGTGGTCTTCCGCCTGGCCGGCAACCTCGACCTGACCACGGTCGACCGGCTCCGGGCGGCGGTCGGGCCGGCCTGCGGCACCGGCGTCGAGGTGCGCCTCGACCTGTCCGCGGTGGACTTCTGCGACTCGACGGGTGTGGGTACCTTCGTCTGGTTGCACCGGCAGGCCACCGCAGCGGGCGGCCGGCTGGTGCTGTGTGCGCCGCGCAAGGCGGTGCGCGAGGTACTGAAGATCAGCGGAGTGGACCGCGCGATCCCGGTGATCGGCCGCGCCGCCCCGCCACCGCGGACCTGACCCCGCGCCCGTTTCGGCGCCCGGCCGGCGGGTAGGTACGTCAAGGGCGGCGACTAGGCTCTGGACGTCGCGGTGAGCGCGTCGGCGTCCGCCGTCGCCACGTGGAAGACGCTGTACGCCTGCTTGATGACCGGGTGGGCGACGTTGCGGACGCGTACCCCGCCGGGCGTGGTACCCCGCTCGGAACCGTGGTGCGCGTGGCCGTGCAGCGCGAGCGCGGTCGGCGCCGAGTCGATCGCCTGGCCGAGCAGGTACGAGCCGAGGAACGGGTAGATCTCCAGCGGCTCCCCGGCGAGGGTCTCCGGTACCGGCGCGTAGTGGGTCAGCGCGACCAGCACGTCGCAGTCGAGCCCGCGCAGCACCTCGCCGAGCCGGTCGGCGATCCGCGACGTGGTGCGGATGAACGCCTTCATCTCCGGTTCGCCGAAGTCGCTGCCGCACCGGCCGGCGAAGCCGCCGCCGAAGCCCTTGGCCCCGGCCACGCCCAGCCGCGTCCCGCCGAACGTCTGTACCGTGCCGCTGCCCTCCAGCACGGTGATCCCGGCGTCCTCCAGGACCTTGGTGACCTCGTCCGGCTGGTCGGAATGGTGGTCGTGGTTGCCGAGCACGGCGATCACCGGTACCGGCAGCCCGCCGAACTCGGTCGCCACGCACTTCGCCTCGGCGACCGTGCCGTGCCGGGTCAGGTCGCCGGCCAGCAGCAGGACGTCGGCGCAGTCGCCGAGCTGGTCCAGCGCCGGCCGGTACCGCCCGACCACGTCGGCGTCGATGTGCACGTCCCCGACCGCGGCGACCCTGATCATGGAAGGTCCTCGTGCTCGGTCGGGGCGGCGGCCCGGACGATGCCGATGTCGCAGCACAGCTCGACGTCCGGCAGCGCCTCGTGGACCAGCCGCTCGATCTCCGCGCGCCGCCGCGGGCTCTCCACCTCGCCGGACAGGACAAGGCAGTGTTCCCGGCGGGTCAACGTGATGCCCTGTTCGCCGAGGCCCGGGTGCTCGGTCAGCAGCCGCTGGACCTCCGCCTCCGTGTACTCGTCCAGCGTTGAGCTCATGTGGTGTCTCCTTCGTGGATCACGTCCAGCTTCTGCAGCAGCACGAGGAACGCCTGGGCGTACGGCGACTCCTCGGTGGCCTTGCGCACCCGTCGCCAGTCGATCTGCTCGCGCAGCGACCGGGCCAGCGGCAGCGCCTTGGCGAAGTCGCAGTAGTGCTGCCCGAAGGTGAGCAGCTTGTGCTCCATCAGCACGGTAGCCGAGATGACCGGCATGAGGATCGCACTCACCGAGATCGGGTCGGTGTCGGCCAGCGTCTCGTCGGTGACCGGCTTGTCGACCGGTCGGAAGATCAGGTCCACCATGAGGTCCTCGTCGTAGACCTTGACGAGCCAGTCCTCCGGCGGGCGTACCGTTCGGAAGCCCACCTCGGACAGCGCATGGAGAGCCTTGTCCACGTCCTGTTCCCGTAACAGGAAGTCGACGTCGTGGTCGCTGGAGGTACCGCCCCTGGCGTAGGCGGCGAACCCTCCGGCCAGCGCGAACGGGATCCCGGCCTGCTTCAACACGGCAGCAACCCGCTTCAATGTCGTGATCAGGTCCTTGTCGGTACCCACAGACATGAATTGCTGGTACCCCACCGGCTCTCCGATCACACGAGGTGGGGCCATGTTTGATGTTGCATGGTGAGGGAACCGGCAGCACGTGGGTCGATTCGACGACAGGAGTGAACTACCGGGACGGTTGACCGAGACGGTTCTGTTCGACCGGGACGGGACCCTCGTCCGGGACGTTCCCTACAACGGCGATCCCGATGCCGTGGTACCGGTGCCCGGCGCCAAGGCCGCGCTGGACCGGCTGCGCGCCCGTGGCCTGCGCGTCGGCGTGGTCTCCAACCAGTCCGGCGTCGCCCGCGGACTGCTGAGCGCCGCCCAGGTCGACGCGGTCAACGCCCGCGTCGACCAGTTCCTCGGCCCGTTCGACGACTGGCAGGTCTGCCCGCATCACGAGAACAGCGGCTGCCGGTGCCGCAAACCCGCGCCGGGCCTGGTTATCGAGGCCGCGCGCGCGCTGGGTACCGAACCGGCGCGCTGTGTCGTCGTAGGGGACATCGGCCGGGACATGGTGGCCGCCGCCGCTGCCGGAGCGCTCGGCGTGCTGGTACCGACGCCGGTCACCCGGCCCGAGGAGGTCGCGGCCGCACCGGTGGTCGTGCCGGACCTGGGTGCCGCCGCGGACTGGATCCTGGCCCGCGACCCCACGCCGGCCGACCGGCGCCCCGGTGGCCATGTGCTGGCGGTGCGCGCGGACTCGGCCGGCGACGTGCTGCTCACCGGTCCGGCCCTGCGCGCGCTGGCCGCCGGCGCCGACCGGGTGACCCTGGTGTGCGGGCCGCGCGGCGAGCACGCCGCCGGCCTGCTGCCCGGCGTGGCCGAGGTGATCAGCTGGCACACGCCGTGGATCGACCCGGAGCCCAAGCCGGTGGACGCGGTCAAGGTCAACGCGCTGGTCGACCGGATCGCCGCGCTGGCCGTGGACGAGGCCGTGATCTTCACCTCGTACCACCAGTCGCCGCTGCCGTTCGCGCTGCTGCTGCGCCTGGCCGGGGTCTTGCGGATCAGCGCGGTCAGCGACGAGTACCCCGGCTCGCTGCTCGATGTGCGGCACCGCGTCGACGACCGGCTGCCCGAGCCGGAACGGGCGCTGTCGCTGGCCGCCGCGGCCGGCTTCAGCCTGCCGCCCGGCGACGACGGGCGGCTCGCGGTACGGGCGGCGGGCGGCCGGCGGGCCGAACCCGGGTACGTCGTCGTGCACCCCGGGGCGAGCGTGCCGGCGCGGGCCTGCCCGCCGCAGCGGGTACGGGAGGCCGTGGTGGCGCTGGCGGACGCCGGCTACCGCGTCGTGGTCACCGGCGCCCCGCAGGAACGGGAGCTGACCCGGTACGTGGCCGGGACGCAGGCGCGCGACCTGGGTGGCCGTACCCGCCTCGCGGACCTGGCCGGGGTACTGGCCCGGGCGGCCTGCCTGGTCTGTGCCAACACCGGTCCGGCACACCTCGCCGCCGCCGTGGGTACCCCGGTGGTGAGCCTGTTCGCCCCGACCGTCCCCTTTGGCCGGTGGGCGCCGTACCGGGTACCGCACGTGCGCCTCGGTGACCCGCTCGCGCCGTGCCGGGGCAGCCGGGCGGCGACCTGCCCGGTACCCGGCCACCCGTGCCTGTCCTCGGTCACCGGCCGGGACGTGGTCGACGCCGTCGCACTCCTGTGTGGGGAAGCCCGATGAGGATCCTGCTCTGGCACGTCCACGGATCGTGGACCACGGCGTTCGTCCACGGCGGCCACACCTACCTGGTACCGGTCAACGACCGGCGTGACGCCTACGGCCTCGGCCGCGCCCGGACCTACGAGTGGCCCGAGGACGTCGTCGAGGTCAGCCCCGCCGAGCTGGCCGGTACCGACGTGGACGTGGTCGTGCTGCAACGCCCCGAGGAGCACGAGCTGGCCCGCCGGTGGCTCGGCCGGCACCTGCCGACGGTGTACGTCGAGCACAACACGCCCAAGGGCGGCGTACCCGGTACCCGGCACCCGATGGCCGACCGAGACGACCTGACGCTGGTCCACGTCACCCACTTCAACGAGCTGTTCTGGGACAGCGGCGGTACCCGCACCGCGGTCATCGAGCACGGCATCCCCGACCCGGGCTGGCGGTACACCGGCGAGCTGCCCCGGTTCGGCGTGGCGACCAACGAGCCGGTGCGCCGCGGGCGGGTCACCGGTACCGACCTGATGCCGCGGTTCACCCGGGTCGCGCCGCTGGACGTGTTCGGCATGGGCGTCGCCGGACTCACCGGCCACCTCCGGGTACCCGACGCCACGCTCGTCGCCTACGACGACCCGCCGCAGTCCGTGCTGCACGCCGAACTGCCCCGCCGGCGGGCCTACCTGCACCTGACCCGGTGGACGTCGCTGGGCCTGTCCCTGCTGGAGGCGATGTTCCTGGGGATGCCCGTGCTCGCGCTCGCCGTCACCGAAGCCGCCCGTGCCGTACCCCCCGGTGCCGGCGTGCTGTCCACCCGCGTCGACGACCTGGTCGACGCAGCCCGCTGGTTGCTGGCCGACGAGGCGGCCGCGCACCGGATGGGTGCCGCCGCCCGGTCCGCCGCGCGCGACCGGTACGGCCTTCCCCGGTTCCTTTCTGACTGGGATCGACTCCTGAAAGAGGTGATCACATGCGCATCGCCATGATTTCCGAACACGCCAGCCCGCTGGCCGTGTTAGGTGGGGTCGACGCCGGCGGGCAGAACCAGCACGTTGCCGAACTGTCGGCGGCGCTGGCCGAGGACGGCCACGAGGTGCGCGTCTACACCCGGCGCGCGGATCCGGACACGGCCGACGAGGTGCCGCTGCAACCCGGTGTGGTGGTCGAGCACGTGCCCGCCGGGCCGGCCGCACCGGTACCCAAGGACGGGCTGCTGCCGTACATGGGGATCTTCGGCGAATGGCTGCTCGGCCGGTGGAAGCACGGGCCGTGGGCGCCGGACGTGGTGCACGCGCACTTCTGGATGAGCGGCCTCGCGGCGCTGACCGCGCGCAGCCGGTACCCGGTACCGGTGGTGGTCACCTACCACGCGCTGGGCACCGTGAAGCGGCGCCACCAGGGGGCGGCGGACACCAGCCCGCGGCAGCGGATCGGGTACGAGCGGGTCATCGGCCGGCAGGCCGACGCCGTCGTCGCGCAGTGCAACGACGAGCTGGACGAGATGATCGCGCTCGGGGTGCCCCGGGAACGGATCAACCTGATCCCCTCCGGCGTGGACTCCGCGCACTTCACGCCGCATGGGCCGGCCGCACCCCGCGGACCGCTGGCCCGCATCCTGTGCGTCGGCCGGCTGGTCGAACGCAAGGGGTACGCCGACCTGATCCGCGCGCTGCCGGCGATCCCGAAGGCCGAGTGCGTGATCGTCGGCGGGCCGCCCGCCGCCGAGCTGTCCAGCGAACCGGTGGCGCGCAAGCTGACCGACCTGGCCGGTTCGGTGGGGGTCGCCGAGCGCGTCCGGCTCGTCGGCGGGGTGTCCCGCGAGGAGCTGCCGCGCTGGTACCGCTCCGCCGACGTGCTCGCCTGCCCGGCCTGGTACGAGCCGTTCGGGCTGACCCCGCTGGAAGCGATGGCCTGCGGGGTACCGGTCGTCGCCTACGCGGTCGGCGGGTTCACCGACACCGTCGTGGACGGGGTCACCGGGCACCTGGTACCCGCCCGGGACCACCGCGCGCTGGCCAGCACGCTGCGCAAGCTGCTGCACGAACCGTCGCGCCTCATGGCGTACGGCACCGCCGCCGTGGACCGGGCGCGCAGCTGCTACTCGTGGCGGCGCACCGCCGAGCAGCTCGGCCGGCTCTACGGCGCGGTCACCGGCCGGGAGGCGCTGCTGTCGGAGGCGGTCGCATGAACGGCGTGGGGCGCACCGGAGCGCCCCACGGAGCGGGCGAGGAGATGACCGCGTGAGACTCGTCGACGAGCACCTGACCGCGCTCGCGGATGCGCTGATGCCGTTCCGGGAGGTGGCCGTCGAGCTGCCCCGGCTCGGCGAGAAGCTGGCCGGCGTCCTCGGCCGGGGCGGGCGGCTGCTGGTCGCCGGCAACGGCGGGAGCGCGGCCGAGGCCCAGCACCTGACCGCCGAGCTGGTCGGCAAGCTGCGCGAGGACCGCACCCCGCTGTCCGCGCTGGCGCTGCACGCGGAGACCAGCAGCGGTACCGCGATCGCCAACGACTTCGGCTACACCGAGGTGTACGCCCGCCAGGTGCGCGCGCACGGCCGACCCGGTGACGTGCTGCTCCTGATGTCGACCAGCGGCCGCAGCGCCAACCTGATCGCGGCCGCCGCCACCGGTACCGAGTGCGGCCTGCACGTCTGGGGGTTCACCGGCCCGGTGCCCAACCCGCTGGCCGCCCGCTGCGCCGAGGTCGTCGCGGTACCGTCGCCGCAGGCCCAGGTCGTCCAGGAGCTGCATCTGGTCGCCGCGCACCTGCTGTGCGAGTACGTCGACGTGCACCTGCCGGCGGTGCTCGTGGCGGAGGCGATGGTGTCATGACACCGCGCCTGGTGGTGGTCGGCGACGCGCTGCTCGACCGCGATCTCGTCGGCACTGTCGACCGGGTCGCGCCGGACGCGCCGGTACCGGTGCTCGCCGCCACCGAGAGCATGGACCGGCCCGGGGGCGCGGCCCTGGCCGCCGCGCTCGCCACCGATCTTGGCGTCGAGGTGACGCTGGTCGCGCCGGTACCCGACGACGCCGGCGGCACCCGGCTGCGCGCCCTGCTCGACGACGCCGGTGTGCGGCTGTGCGCGCTGCCGGTCGCCGGGCCGATGCCGGAGAAGATCCGCATCCGGGCCGGCGGCCACATGCTGATGCGGGTCGACCAGGCGGGTGCGCCGGCTCCGGTACCGGAGAAGCTGGGCAGGGAGGCGGCGGCGGTGCTGCGCGCCGCGACCGGCGTGCTGGTCAGCGACTACGGCCGCGGGGTCACCGCGGTACCGGAGCTGCGCCGGGTGCTCGGCGAGACCGCCAAGCGCCGCCCGGTGGTGTGGGACCCGCATCCGCGCGGCGGCGCACCGGTGCCCGGGGTGCGGCTGGCCACGCCGAACGAGGCGGAGCTGGCGCATCAGGTACCCCCGGAGCCTGGAACGGGACGGCTGGCGGGAGTGGCGCAGCGGGCCGCGCGGCTGTGCGGGACCTGGCAGGCCCAGGCGGTGGCGGTGACGCTGGGCGCCGACGGCGCGCTGGTCGTGCAGGGCACCGCGGCGCCGCTGGTGGTGCCGGCGCCGCCGGTGCACGGCGGCGACCCGTGCGGCGCGGGGGACCGGTTCGCCGCGGCCGTGTCCGCCGCGCTGACCCGCGGCGAGGTGCTGTCCGAGGCGGTCGCCCAGGCGGTCGTCGCGGCCAGCGCGTACGTCGGCGCGGGCGGCGCGGCCGCGTGGCAGCCGGGCGGGCCCGGCCGGCCGCCGGAGCGCGCCGCGATCGGCCTGGCCGCGGCGCACGCGGTGGCGCGGGCCACCCGCCTGCGCGGGGGTACCGTCGTGGCCACCGGCGGCTGCTTCGACCTGCTGCACGTCGGGCACCTGTCGACCCTGCGCGCGGCCCGCAAGCTCGGCGACTGCCTGATCGTGTGCCTCAACTCCGACCGCAGCGTGCGCTCGCTCAAGGGGCCGACCCGCCCGGTGGTACCGCAGACCGACCGGGCCCGTCTGGTCGCCGCCCTGGACTGCGTGGACGCCGTCGTGACCTTCGACGAGCTGACCCCGGACCGGTTGCTGGACCGGCTGCGCCCGGACATCTGGGTCAAGGGCGGCGACTACTTCCTCGACGGTCCCGACGGCGAACCGGCGCTGCCCGAGGCCGAGCTGGTCCGGCGCTGGGGCGGCCAGACGGTCGTGGTGCCGTACCTGTCCGGCCGGTCCACCACGCAGCTCATCGCGGCGGCGCGACCCGATCCCGCACCCATCGAAGGAGGCAGCTGATGAACGTCCTGGTGACCGGCGGTGCCAGCGGGCTGGGCGCCGCCGTGGTGGAGGCGGTGCACAAGGCCGGCGGCAGCCCGTACGTGCTGGACCGGGTACCCGTCGACGGGGTACCCCACGTCGTCGTCGACCTGGCCGACACCCGGGCCGCCGAGCGGGCCACCGCGCAGCTCGCCGCGCGGGCCGGCGGGCTGGACGGCATCGTCACCGCGGCCGGCATGGACGTCCCCGGCAAGCTCGCCGAGCTGCCCGGCCCGGACTGGGAGCGCATCCTCGCGGTGGACCTGCTGGCCACCGTCGCGGTGATCCGGGCCGGGCTGGCGTACCTCAACGACGGCGGGCGGATCGTCACCGTCGCCTCGACGCTCGGGTTCAAGGCGGTCTCCGACGCGACCGCGTACTGCGCCGCCAAGTTCGGCGTCGTCGGCTTCACCCGGGCGCTGGCCGCGGAGCTCGCCGGCCGGTACGGGGTGACGCTGCTGGTACCCGGCGGCATGCGTACCCACTTCTTCGACGACCGCGACGAGAAGTACCGGCCGGGGCCGGACGCGGTGCTCAACGACCCCGCCAACGTGGCGAAGGCGGTGCTGTTCGCCCTCGACCAGCCGGCCGGCTGCGAGATCCGCGAACTGGTCGTCTGCGCCGGCAAGGAGAGCAGCTACCCGTGAGTGCAGCGGGGCGCGGCGGGGCCTGGACTGACGAGCGCAGCGAGGAGGGAAGGCGGCGCACCAGAGCGCGCCGCGGAACGAACCGGGAGGCTCTGTGAGTGTCCTTGTGTTGCGGGCGCTCGGGATCGGGGACCTGGCGACCGCGGTACCGGTATTGCGCGGCATCCGGGCCGCCCGCCCGACCGAGGAGATCGTGCTGGCCGCACCGGCCTGGCTGGCGCCGCTGGCCCGGCTGACCGGCGCCGTCGACCGGGTGCTGCCGGTGGACGGGATCGAGGTGCCGCGGATAGAGGTGCCGCCGCCCCGGCTCGCGGTCAACCTGCACGGCCGGGGACCGCGGTCGCACCGGCTGCTCGCCGGTACCCGGCCCGAGCGCATGCTCGCCTTCGCCTGCCCGGCGGCCGGCTTCCCGGACGGTCCACAGTGGACGGTCGACGAGCACGAGGTGCACCGGTGGTGCCGGATGCTCGACTGGTACCGCATCGCCGCCTCGCCCAACGACCTGCTGCTGCACCGGCCGGCGGTCCGCCCGGTCGCCGAGGGCGTGACGATCGTGCATCCGGGCGCCAAGGACCCGGCCCGCCGCTGGCCGCCGGCCCGGTTCGCGGAGCTGGCCACAGTCCTGACGACCACCGGGCACGACGTGGTGGTGACCGGCTCGCCGGCCGAACGCTGGCTCGCCGGGCGGGTCGCCGACCGGGCCGGCCTGCCGGACCGGTCGGTGCTCGCAGGGCAGACCGACGCGGGCGAACTGGCCGCTCTCGTCGCGCACGCCCGGCTGGTGATCTGCGGGGACACCGGGATCGCGCACCTGGCCACCGGGTACCGCACCCCGTCGGTACTGCTGTTCGGGCCGACCCCGCCGGCGTGGTGGGGGCCGCTGCTCGACGGGGACCGGCACCGGGTGCTGTGGCACGAGGAGCGGTACGACACCGCGGGCCGGCGGGCGCCGCGCACCGGGTGGCGCCCGCCGCACCCGGCGCTGGACGCGATCACCGTCGACGAGGTGCTCGCCGCCGTCGGACTGCTCTGCGCCCATGCGGCTGCGCCGCAGTGACCTCTCCGCTCCCGGCCTGGGGCGCCGGCGCCGGGGAAGGTCCTTCAGCTACACCGGTACCGGCGGGCGCCCGATCACCGATCCGGAGACGCTCGCCCGCATCCGGGAACTGGTGATCCCGCCGGCCTGGACGGACGTGTGGATCTCGCCGGACCCGCGCGGGCACATCCAGGCCGCCGGTACCGACGCCGCCGGCCGGCGCCAGTACCTGTACCACGACGCCTGGCGCCGCAAGCGCGACCGGGAGAAGTTCGACCACGTGCTGGAGGTCGCCGCCCGGCTGCCCCGGCTGCGCCGGCGACTGGCGGCCGACCTGCGCGGCGACCGGCTGACCGCGGACCGGGTGCTCGCGGCCGCCGCGAAGCTCGTGGACCTCGGCCTGTTCCGGGTCGGCAGCGACGAGTACGCCAAGGGTGACGACGCGACCTACGGAGTGACCACGCTGCTCCCCGAGCACCTGCGCATCCGGCGTACCGGGATGGAGTTCCGCTACCCCGCCAAGGGCGGCGTCGAGCGGGTCTGCTCGATCGTCGACGACGACGTGTGCCGGGTGCTGACCCAGCTGCGCCGCCGTCGCGGCAGCCGCCTGTTCAGGTACCGCGCCGGCCGCGAGTGGCGTGAGCTGCGCAGCGACGACCTCAACGGGTACCTCAAGGCGGCCAGCGGGATCGACATGACCGCCAAGGACTTCCGGACCTGGCACGCCACCGTGCTGGCCGCCACGCTGCTCGCCGGGCACGACCCGACCGGCACGTCGCTGACCCGCCGTCGCCGTACCGTGGCCCGGGTCATGCGCGAGGTCGCCGAGGAACTGGGCAACACCCCGGCGGTGGCGAAGGCGTCCTATGTGGACCCGCGCATCGTCGATCTGTACCACGACGGAGTGACCGTGCCGCTACCGACGCGGTTCACCCGGCCGGCCCTGGAGTCGGCCGTCCTGCGCCTGCTGCGCGACGCCTGACGCGCCGGCCTGCCCGAAGGTCGGTTACCCCGCTCCGTCACCGGCTCGGATGATGCCAGACGTGGCCGGTATCCATCACTTCACCTACGGCTGGCTGACGCCCGTGCTCGCCGTCACCGCCATGCACTACGCGGGCATGTCCGCGCTGCGGCTACGGCCGCTGGCCGACCCGGCGGCGGAGGAGCGACACTGGCAGGAACACGTCCGGCGGTTCACCGAGCCGGTCGGGTAAACCGCGCGGGCGGGTCGCGCGTCATACTCTCGTGGCGCTCAACCTCATGACCCGCTCGGGGGACGGTGAGTCCGTGGTCAGCGGCCTCGACGAGGCGAGTTGGAGCGCCGACGAGGCGGTCACCCGCCTGTTCGGCGCGCACTACCGGCAGCTGGTCCGGCTCGCGGTACTGCTGCTCGCCGACCGGGCGGTGGCCGAAGAGCTGGTGCAGGACGCGTTCGTGCAGTTGCACCAGCGCTGGGGGCGGCTGCGTGATCCGCACAAGGCGCTGGGGTACCTGCGCACCAGCGTGGTCAACGCGGCCCGGTCGGCGCAGCGGCGCCGGGGGGTGGCCGACCGGTACACGGCCAGCCTGCCGCCGCCACCCGACATGCCCAGCGCCGAGTACGGCGCCCTCGGCGCGCTCGGCCGGACGGAGGTGCTGGCCGCGCTGCGCAAGCTGCCCGCGCGCCAGCGGGAGGCCCTCGTGCTGCGCTACTACCTGGATCTTTCGGAGAGCGAGATAGCTGACGTGATGGGCATCAGCCGGGGTGCGGTGAAGAGCCATGCCGCGCGGGGCATCGCCGCCCTGCGCACGACGCTGGAGGCGGCGCGATGACGACCGAGCAGACGCTGCGGCAGATCCTGGCCGCGGAAGCCGAGTCGGTCGAGGTGGCACCCGACGCGCTCAACGTGATCCGTGGCCGCATCGCCCGCCGCCGGGCGCGCTGGTGGCGGTCGTGGCGGCCGAGCGGCCTGGCGCTGCTGAGCTTCACCGGGGGTACCGCGGTCGTCGCGGCCGCCGCTGTCGCCCTCGCGCTGGCCCAGGCGCCGGACAAGCCGCGGGTACCGCAGGCACCGGCCGGCCCGCCGAGCGTCGCCCAGCTACCGCCCAGCGCCAACGTGCCGGTGTACTACCTGGGCGACACGAGCGCGGGGATCCGGCTGTTCCGGGAGTACCACCCGGTGCCGGCCGACGGTACCGACCCGGTGGCGCGTACCCGGGCGGCGCTGCAGGCGATGCTCACCACGGGCAGCCCGGCCGATCCCGACTACCGCACCCCCTGGGGCAACGCCCGGGTGGCTTCCGTGCGGATCGAGGGGGACACGGTGCTCGTCGACCTGACCGGGGTACCGCAGACCCGGCCGGCCGATCCGCGGATGGCGGTACAGCAGCTGGTCTGGACGGCGACCGCGGCCGGCGCGGGGAGCGGGGCCAGCGCGGCGACCGGGCTGCGGCTGACCGTTGACGGGCGGACCCTGCCGACCCTCTGGGGGCAGGCGGTCGCCGGCCGGCTGGAACGCGCCGCGCGCACCGACGTCCAGGCGCCGGTCTGGCTGATCGACCCGCAGCAGGGCGCTCAGGTCGGTGGCACGTTCGCGGTGTACGTCGCGGCGACGGCGCCCGGCGGTACCGTCCAGTTGCTGGTCACCCCGGCCGGCGGCGGCCCGGTGGTCAAGACCGAGCAGGTCACGCTGAGCGCGGCGGCCCCGCAGCTCGGCGAGGCGCACCTGTCGGTGGCGCTGCCGCCCGGCCACTACCTGGTGACCGCGTACCTGCCCGGCCCGTCCGGCGGTCCGGGCCCGGACGCGGACGGCCACGAGATCACGGTCGGCTGACGCCTCAAGAGTTCATCAAGAAAGCGGGCGGGTTTCTCCTCCGGTACCCCGGATCTGGCTAAATTGCGGGACCGATCGCCGATGCGCCGAGCTGGGTGGGGGTCCAACCGGACGCGGGGGCGACCGTCGCGGCGGAGGCCGCCGGACACGGGTGCCGGCGGCCCCGCCGCGCCTCTGCTCCAGCTTGTGGTTAGCCGGCCGCTCCCCGGGTACCGGGCAAACCATGGCGACCACCGACGGCGTACCCGCCAGCGAGCTGCCCGACGAGAACCTGTTCCGGGAGCTGGCCAGCCTGCACCGGACCCGCCTGGACACCTTCCGGCACGCCCCCGACGACGCCCTGGCCGTGCACCTGGCCCGGACCACCGAACTGGAGGAGGAGTACCTCACCCGGTACCCGGAGCGGGAGATCGACCCGAGCCGGTTGACCATCACCTCCCGCTCGTGAGCACCCCGACGCTGACCCGGGTACCGCCGCTGCCCTCGGCGCTGCAGGTCGAGGTCACCTCGGCGTGCAACCTGCGGTGCGCGATGTGCCTGGTGCGGTACCGCCCGCCGGTCAACAAGCTGGCCGGCGCGCTGCCCCTGGACCTGTACCGCCGGCTGCTCGACGAGGTGCCCCCGCTGCGCCGGCTGACCCTGCAGGGACTGGGCGAGCCGCTGCTGTCGCCGTACCTGCTGGACATGATCCGGCTGGCCAAGCGCAACGGCGTCGAGGTCGGGTTCAACTCCAACGCGACGCTGCTCACCCGCGCGAAGGCCGACGCGCTGGTGGCCACCGGGCTGGACTGGCTGCACGTCTCGCTGGACGGTGCCCGCGCCGGTACCTTCGAGGCGATCCGCGACGGCGCCGACTTCGCGAAGGTGGTCGCGAACCTGGCCGGCCTCGTCGCGGCGAAGCGGGCGGCCGGCGGGGACAAGCCGTGGATCCGGGTCGTGTTCGTGGCCATGCGGCGCAACGTCGCCGAGCTTCCCGAGCTGGTCGAGCTGATGGGCCGGGTCGGGGTCCAGGAGGTGCGGGTGCAGAACCTCGCGCACGACTTCGCCGACACCCCCGACGACGGCCCGTACCGGGAGATCCGCGACTACACCGCCGCCGAGGCGCTGTGGACCGGAGCGGACCGGGCGGCGAGCGCGGCGGCGTTCGGCAGGGCCCGGACGCTGGCCGACGCGGCCGGGCTGGAACTGCGCCTGCCGCACCTGTCCGGTACCCCCGGCTCGCGGTGTACCTGGCCCTGGGACGCCGCCTACGTCACCAGTGCCGGGATCGTCCAGCCGTGCTGCATGGTGATGGGCGACGACCGGGTGGCGTTGGGCAACCTGCACGAGGCGACGTTCCCGACGATCTGGGCTGGCCCGGCGTACCAGGAGTTCCGCGCCCGGCTCGCCGACGACGACAACCCGCCCGAGGTGTGCCGCGGCTGCTCCCTGTACCAGCACACGTTCTGACCCCGCCCCCGCCGCCCGGCCCCCGCCCAGCCCTCGTCGATCTTGGACTTGTGGTGCCCGAATCGCGAAGTCATGCGGCTTTTGTCCCCGACACAACTCCAAGATCGGCGGGCGGGGCGGGGCCGACGGGGCGGGGCGGGCCGGGCCGGGCGGGGGGCGCGCGGGGCGCGCGGGGCGGGGCGCGGCGGGGGTTAGGTGTCTAGGCGGCGCTGCATGCGGCGGTCGAGGCGGGCCTGGCGGCGTTCCTGCTTGCGGGCGAGCTTGCGCCGCTCCACCTCCTCCTTGGGCGGCAGGCGCTTCACGTCCACCCCGCCCCAGAAGGCCAGTCCGGTCACCTTGATCCGGGGCCCGCCGGGTACCCCGGGGCCGGCGGCCCGGTCGTCGAAGCCGCCCATGATGCCGACGCCGTTGATGATCACCTCGGCGTCCTCCGGCACGATCACCTCGAACCCGCCCATGACCGCGAACAGCCGGATCTCCACCTCCGCCTCGGCGAAGCGCGCCTCCCGCAGGTCCAGCTCCCCGCCGCCCCAGAAGGCGAAGCCGACGAACAGCGGCGGTACCACCCACCGGCCCTTGCGATGGAACCCGCCCATGACGGCCACGCCGCCGGACGAGGTCGGTGCCCCGCCGATCCGGTTGTCGACGGCCATCGGTGGACCCGGGTGCGCGGCGACCGGCAGGTCACGGGTCAGCGGTACCAGGTCGGCGTACGTCTTGGCCGCGTACGCGGCGCCCAGCCGCTCGTCGAGCTCGTCGAGGTCGATGCGACCCTCGGCCGCGGCGGTCCGGAGGATCTCCGCGACCCGTTCCCGGTCGGCATTGGACGCGCGCAGCTGCGGGGTCCGGTCCTGCGGGACATCGGGGAGGTCCGCCATGCCGGACATGGTAGAACCCGGCGGCCGGACCCGGCGCGCTCGCGGCCCGCCGGGTCCGGGGTGCGCTCAGGTCGCGCGGCCGCTCAACGCGTCGCGTACCCGGTCCACCAGCCCCACCGGCGGACCGAGCACCTTGTTCAGCGGCGGCTTGTCCGGCGCCGACGGGTGCGGCCGGGTCGGTGCCAGCTTCTTCGCCTGCTGCACCTTCGCCCCGAGCTCGGCCAGCTCCTGCTCGGAGCAGGCCGCCTGCAGCCGCGGGAACAGGTCGGTCTCCTCCTCGCCGACATGCCCACGGACGTCGGTGATGAGCTGGGTCAGCAGGTCGTCGAACCGGGCGTCGTCCGGGTCCACCTTCTCCAGGTCCTTCATCACCCGCTCGGCCGCCGCGTGCTCCTCGATCTCCCGGTCGGCGAGCTGGTCGCCGCCGGGCAGCGCGGTGCGGGTCGTCGGGTACAGGTACATCTCCTCGGCCACCGAGTGGCGGACCAGCTCGGTGATCACCCTGTCGCGCAGCTCGGCGCGCCGCTGAGCGGGCAGTCCGGCCGACTCCAGTTCGGTGAACATCTCCTCCACCTCGCGGTGGTCGGTCATCAACACGCTGATCAGGTTCTCGCCTTCGGCCATGGCAGCCTCCTCGATGGATCGCCGGTCGAGGTCGGATTACCCACCGCCGGGCAACCCATGCGGGACCAGTGTCCCGCGCGTTTGCCGCCCCGGCTGGCGGGTAGCTGTTGGCACCATGGGGGAGCCGGACGTGGGGAAGATCGGGGTAGCCGCAGCGCAGCTGCTCGATCGCGGTAAGCATCCGGGCCACGCTGCCCGGCTCCAGCCACACGGACCAGCGCGGCGACCGCGGGCTGGGTCCAGGCCGGCCGGCCGTCGGACTGGTCGCTGATGACCACGCCGAACGGTTCCCCCTGCGCGGCCAGCCCGCTCAGGGTCACCGCCAGCTCCGCGGGCCGGTTGCGGGTCGGCACCAGAACATCGAGCCGGGGTACCGCACCGCTATGCGTTACCAGGAGCTGCTGGAAGAGGCGCGGCAGGCGGGGGTACCCGAGCCGGTCGAGCGCACCGTCGCCGCGGTGCTGACCACGCTGGGCGAGGAGCTGCCGGCCGGTACCGCCGGGTACCTCGCCACCAACGTGCCCGACGAGGCCGGGGTGCGGGTACGCCGGCCGGAGCCGGGCGACGACGCCGGTGCCCACCTGGACCGCCCGCACTTCCTGTACCGGGTGGCCGAGCGCGACGGCTGCGCACCCGACGAGGCCCGCGACCGGGTCCGGATGGTGCTGCACGCGGTGGCGCACGGGGTACCCGGGGGCGTGCTCGCCGACGTCGTCGCCGCGGTACCGGCCGACCTGCTCGACCTGCTGCCTCCGGTACCCGGTCCGCGGTAGGTGGGCACCACCTGCGACAATCGGGCCTCGTGAAGACCTTCGAGGAGCTGTACGCGGAGCTTGCCGCGAAGGCCGCCGCCCGTACCCCCGGCTCGTCCACGGTCGCCGCGCTCGACCGGGGCGTGCACTACATCGGCAAGAAGGTCGTCGAGGAGGCCGCCGAGTCCTGGATGGCCGCCGAGCACGAGGGTCCCGAGCGGGCCGCCGAGGAGATATCCCAGTTGCTCTACCAGGCGCAGGTGCTGATGCTGGCGCTGAACCTGAAGCCCGAGGATGTGTACCGCCACCTATGACGCTCCGCATCGCCGTCCCGAACAAGGGCACCCTCGCCGCGCCGGCCGCCGGGATGCTGCGCGAGGCCGGGTACCGCCAGCGGTCCGACGACCGCGACCTGGTCTGCCGTGACCCCGCCAACGACGTCGAGTTCCTCTACCTGCGCCCGCGCGACATCGCCACCTACGTCGGCTCCGGCGACCTTGAGCTGGGCATCACCGGCCGGGATCTGCTCGTCGACGCCGGTACCGGTGCCGAGGAGATCCTCGACCTCGGCTTCGGCGGCGCCACGTTCCGGTTCGCCGCCCGGCCTGACGTGCTGACCGACATCGGCCAGCTCACCGGCCGCCGGATCGCCACCGCATACCCCGGCGTCGTCGAGCGGCACCTGCGCGAGCTGGGCATCGACGCGCACGTCGTGCGGCTGGACGGCGCGGTGGAGAACGCGATCCGGCTCGGCGTCGCCGACGTGATCGCCGACGTCGTGTCCACCGGTGCCACCCTGCGGCAGGCCGGCCTGGAACCGGTCGGCAAGCCGATCCTGGAGTCCTCCGCGCTGCTGGTACGGCGGGTCGGCGCGCCCGCGAACGGCGCGGTCAGCCAGCTGCTGCGCCGCCTGCAGGGGGTACTGGTGGCGCGCCGGTACGTGATGCTGGCCTACGACGTGCGCGCCGACCAGGTGGAGGCGGCGTGCGCGCTGACGCCCGGTATCGAGTCGCCGACGATCTCGCCGCTGCACCGGGAGGGCTGGGTGGCGGTACAGGCGATGGTGCTGCGGGCCGAGGTGCACCGGATCATGGACGAGCTGTACGACCTGGGTGCCCGGGCCATCCTCGTCACGGACATCCACGCATGCCGACTGTGACCGCGCGACCGGTGAAGGCGACGAAGGTCGCCTGGATCCTCGCGGTCCTCGTGGTGGTCGTGTTCAGCGCGGTCGCCACCACGCTGCGCGGGCCGACCGACAGCGGCAAGAGCGTGTTCCAGACCGGCGACCAGGTCGCCATGATCGGACTGGGCGTCCTGGGCGCCCTGGGCATCCTGCTGTTCACCCGGCCGAGGGTGTCCGCGGACGCGGACCGGATCCGGATCCGCAACGTGATCGGCAGCTACGAGCTGCCGTGGGACGTGGTCCGGTCGGTCGAGTTCCGGCGCGGGTCGCCGTGGGCCAGCCTGGAGCTGGAGAACGACGACGTGGTGGCGGTGATGGCGGTACAGGCGGCCGACAAGGAGTACGCCGTGGCGGCGGTACGGGGACTGCGCGCGCTGCTCGCCACCGCCCACCGCACCGGCTCGGACGCCGGGTGAGCCGGGGCGGGGCGGCGGCACCGGCCCCCTGGCATCACCCCCAAGCGTCTCGATCTCACTTTCCGTGCTAGAGTCCTGGAGTCGACCGACTGCGCGGTGTCCCCGGACAGCGCGCAGTGTCCCAAGTGGAGCAGCCCGCTCCCACCCGCCGGCAGTCACGGCCGCCGGGTCCGGTCCACCGCGCGGGAAGCATCCGCCCGCCGCGGTGTTGAACCGCCATTTGGCGGCGACCGGTCGAGCGGGCCCTGGCATGCGCCGGGGCCTTCCGTTTGGGGTCGGTCGCCACACCTGGAACTGACTTGAGGAGGCCCCATCAGCGTCGAACCACGCGTCAACGAGCAGATCCGGGCTCGGGAGGTCCGGCTGGTCGGCCCGGAGGGCGAGCAGGTAGGCATCGTGCCCCTGGAGCGCGCTCTGCAGCTGGCCGGCGACGTGGATCTGGATCTGGTCGAGGTCGCGCCGATGGCCCGCCCGCCGGTGTGCAAGCTCATGGACTTTGGCAAGTTCAAGTACGAGAGCGACATCAAGGCGCGCGAGGCCCGGCGTAACCAGCAGCAGACCGTCATCAAGGAGATGAAGCTCCGGCCGAAGATCGACCCGCACGACTACGAGACCAAGAAGGGTCACGTGGTGCGGTTCCTGAAGCAGGGCGACAAGGTCAAGGTGACGATCATGTTCCGCGGCCGCGAGCAGAGCCGCCCGGAGCTGGGCTTCCGGCTCCTGCGCAAGCTCTCGGAAGAGGTCGCTGAGCTGGGGTTCGTAGAGGCCGCACCGAAACAGGACGGCCGCAACATGATCATGGTGATCGCGCCCCACCGGGCCACGAAGACCGCCGCGACCGCCGGGCGCGGCGTCGCGACAAAGGAGCGCGACATCGCGCCGGACCAGGGCCAGACCCCCGGCCCGGAAACGGTCGCGCAATAGGGGAACGCTTGTCCGGCCCGCCGTGCGTCGCGAAGCGACGCTCCCGGGGTTGACAGGCGTTCGGAGTAGACCCCGGACCGCAGGGGCGCCACGCGGGTGGCGCCCGGTTGGCTGCGGTTCCGTAGCAGACCGCCAGCGGCGCCCCCCGGCGCCGGTTTCCGGCGGCCCGTATCAGAAGGACATATTCGATGCCGAAGATGAAGAGCCACACGGGCATGGGCAAGCGGGTCAGGGTGACCGGCAGCGGCAGGATCGTCGCCCAGCAGGCCGGGTTGCGCCACAACCTGGAGAAGAAGTCGTCGCACCGTACCCGCCGGCTGACCGGCCTGGTCGAGGCGAGCAAGGTCGACACCCGCCGCATCAAGAAGCTGCTCGGCCGCTGACGCGTGCCTTGACGAGAAGGAGATACCGACGTGGCACGCGTGAAGCGGGCTGTCAACGCCCAGAAGAAGCGCCGCACCGTACTGGAAACCGCCAGCGGTTACCGCGGCCAGCGCTCACGGCTCTACCGCAAGGCCAAGGAGCAGGTACTGCACTCGATGCAGTACGCCTACCGGGACCGCCGGGACCGCAAGGGGGACTTCCGCCAGCTCTGGATCACCCGGATCAACGCCGCCGCCCGGGCCAACGGGATGACCTACAACCGGCTGATCCAGGGCCTGAAGCTGGCCGGCGTCGAGGTGGACCGCAAGATCCTCGCTGACCTGGCGGTGACCGACGAGGCGGCGTTCGCGGCGATCGTCGAGGTGGCCCGCGCCGCGGTGGCCGCCGAGGGCGTCGGCGGCGCAGCCGCTGCCTGACCTGGCCGTCCAACGAAGCCTGACTTGACCGTCCGGCGACCCGGGGCCGGTCCGTTCACCCGACGGACGCCCCGGGTCGTTGCCGCGCGGCGGCTGTTGCGCCGGCGCGACCGGGACGAGACCGGCCGGTTCCTGGTGGAGGGGCCGCAGGCGGTACGGGAGGCGCTGGCCGCCGGTGCGGTCCGCGAACTGTTCGCCACCGGGGCCGCGCGGCAGCGGTACCCGGAACTGACCGGGGCCGCGTCGCTGGTCACCGATGACGCGATCGCCGCGCTGGCCGAGACCGTGGCGCCGCAGGGCCTAGTCGCGGTCTGCTCCGCCGTCGAGGTACCGCTTGCCGCGGCGCTCGCCGGCCGGCCGCCGCTGGTGGCGGTGCTGGCCGGGATCCGCGACCCGGGCAACGCCGGCACGGTACTGCGCACCGCCGACGCGGCCGGTGCCGGCGCGGTGGTCTTCGCGGGGGAGGCGGTCGACCCGTACAACGGCAAGTGCGTGCGGGCCAGCGCCGGCAGCCTGTTCCATCTGGATCTCGTGCGGGCCGCCGACCCGGCCCCGGTGATCGACGCGCTGCGCGACGCCGGGCTGCGGGTACTGGCCGCCGACCCGTACGGCGCCGCCGACCTCGACGCGGGCTGTTCGGCTCCGAGGCGCACGGGCTGCCGGATGAGCTGGCCGGGACCGCGGACGCGCGGGTGCGGGTACCCATCTACGGCGGCGCGGAGAGCCTGAACCTGGCGGCGGCCGCGGCGGTCTGCCTGTACGCGAGCGCCCGCGCGTTGCGGTAGCGTGTGCTCCGTGCGCAGCTTCCTGTTTACCGGGCCCGCCGGTCGCGGCGGGCGGCGGGGCTGACTGCGCTCCACTCCCCACTCCCGGACCTGGCGGGCGGCGGTCCAACCGCGCGTCCCTAGACTGTTCGCCGTCGACAACGCCGGGAGAGTCATGAGCTACCGCAGTGATCCGTACGACCCGAAGCAGGTCGCGCTGCTGGACCAGACCGCGCTCGACGACGCGGTGGCGGGCGCCGAGAAGGCGTTCGCGGCGGCCGCGGACCTCGACGCGCTGACCGCGCTCAAGCCCGCGCACCTGGGTGACCGGGCACCGGTGTCGCTGGCCCGCCGGGAGATCGGCGCGCTGCCGCCGGCCGCGAAGTCCGACGCCGGCAAGCGGGTCAACGAGGCCAGGGCCGCGGTGCAGGCCGCGTTCGA
Source organism: Actinomycetota bacterium (assembly GCA_005885555.1). GTDB lineage: Bacteria > Actinomycetota > Actinomycetes > Mycobacteriales > Micromonosporaceae > AC-43. Next base: position 19,162 of record VAWN01000033.1, on the reverse strand, counting down.
CGCCCGGTCCGCGCAGCTCACCGCCGAACGGGAGCAGAAGGTACTGGCGCAGGAGGCGGTCGACGTCACGCTGCCCTGGGACCGGCGGCCGCGCGGTGCCCGGCACCCGCTCACCACGCTGATGGAGCGCATCGGCGACCTGTTCGTCGGCATGGGGTACGAGATCGCCGAGGGCCCCGAGGCGGAGCTGGAGTGGTACAACTTCGACGCGCTCAACATCCCGCCCGACCATCCGGCGCGCGGGCTGATGGACACGTTCTTCGTCGACGTGCCCGGACTGGTGCTGCGCACCCACACCTCGCCGGTACAGGCCCGGACCATGCTGACCCGGCCGTTGCCGATCTACGTCGTGGTACCCGGCCGGACGTACCGCACCGACGAGCTGGACGCCACCCACACCCCGGTCTTCCACCAGGTCGAGGGGCTCGTGGTGGACAAGGGCATCACCATGGCCCACCTGCGCGGCACGCTGGACCACTTCGCGCGGGCGATGTTCGGCGCCGGTGCCCGTACCCGCTGGCGCCCGCACTACTTCCCGTTCACCGAGCCGTCGGCCGAGTTCGACGTGTGGTTCCCCGAGCACCGCGACGGTCCCCAGTGGGTGGAGTGGGGCGGCTGCGGGATGGTCAACCCGCGGGTACTGCGCGCGGTCGGTGTCGATCCGGACGAGTACTCCGGCTTCGCGTTCGGCATGGGCATCGAGCGCACCCTGATGTTCCGCAACGGGGTGTCGGACATGCGCGACATGATCGAGGGTGACGTGCGGTTCACCCGGGCCTTCGGAATGGACGTCTGATGCGGGTATCGGTCGCGTGGCTGCGTGAGTGGGTGGATGCGCCGGCCGATCCGGCCGTGCTCGAAGAGGCGCTGGTCCGGGTCGGCATCGAGGTCGAGGAGGTCGTCGACCTCGCGGCCACGGTCGACGGTGCGCTGGTGGTCGGGCGGGTCCTTTCGATCGAGGAGCTGACCGGGTACAAGAAGCCGATCCGGTACTGCCAGGTCGACGTGGGCGACGTCGATTCCGGCGACCGGGTGCGCGGGATCATCTGCGGGGCCACCAACTTCGCGGCCGGGGACCTGGTCGTGGTGGCTCTTCCCGGTACCGTGCTGCCGGGCGGCTTCGCGATCGCGGCCCGCCGGACGTACGACCGGGTCTCCGACGGCATGATCTGTTCGGCCCGGGAGCTGGGCATCGGCGAGGACCACAGCGGGATCATCGTGCTGCCGCCGGATTCGGCGGCGCCCGGCGACCCGGCCCGGCCGCTCGTCGGCCTCGACGACGTGGTGCTGGACCTGGAGGTGACCCCGGACCGCGGGTACTGCCTGTCGGTGCGCGGCATCGCGCGGGAGCTGTCGCACGCGCTCGGCGTGGCGTACCGCGACCCGGCACACGCGGTCGAGGCACCCGGCGCCACGGACGAGCCGCCGTACCCGGTGACGGTCGAGGACCCGGTGGGCTGTGACCGGTTCGCGGCGCGGCTGGTGCGCGGCATCGACCCGGCCGCGCCGACGCCGCCGGTCATCCGCAACCGGCTGGCCGTCGCCGGCATCCGCTCGATCAGCCTCGCCGTCGACATCACCAACTACCTGATGCTCGAACTCGGCCAGCCGATGCACGCGTTCGACCCGAACCGGCTGTCCGGCCCGCTGCTGGTCCGGCGTGCCCGCGCCGGTGAGCGACTGACCACATTGGACGGTGTGGACCGGAAGCTGGACCCGGAGGACATGGTCATCTGCGATGACACAGGTCCGATCTCGCTGGCCGCCGTGATGGGCGGGGAGAACAGCGAGATGCAGCCGGACTCGGTGGACGTGCTGTTCGAGGCGGCGCACTGGGACCCGGTCATGGTGTCGCGCACGGCCCGGCGGCACCGGCTGCTGTCCGAGGCGGCCAAGCGCTGGGAGCGCGGCGTCGACCCGCGGCTGGCGCTGGTCGCGCTGGAGAAGGCGGTGCGGCTGCTGACCGGGTACGGCGGCGGCGAGCTGGACCCGCGGATCCTCGACGTGGACCACGTGGTCGCGCCGAAGCCGGTACGCGTGGCGGCCGACCTGCCGTCGCGGGTGGCCGGCGTGCCGTACGAGGCGGAGCGGGTGACCGGGCTGCTGACCGGGATCGGCTGTGCCGTCGCGCCGGTCGGTGACGTCCTCGTGGTCACCCCGCCGACGTGGCGGCCGGACCTGCTCCAGCCGGCGGACCTCGCCGAGGAGGTGGTGCGGCTCGACGGGTACGACAAGGTGCCCAGCGTGCTGCCGGTCGCGCCGCCCGGACGGGGGCTGACCGCCGGGCAGCGGCGCAAGCGCTCGGTCGGGCGGGCGCTGGCGGAGAACGGGTACGTGGAGGTGCTGTCGTACCCGTTCACCAGCGCGTCGGTGCTGGACGCGCTGCAGGTGCCCGAGGGCGACCCGCGGCGCACCGTGGTGCGCCTGACCAACCCGCTGTCCGACGAGGAACCGCTGTTGCGTACCACGCTGCTGCCGCCGCTGCTGGGTACCCTGCGGCGCAACCTCGGCCGGGGCATGCGCGACCTGGCGCTGTACGAGGTGGGGCCGGTGTTCCGGGCGACCGGCGCGACGGGTACCCCGCCGGTGATGGGCGTCGACGGCCGGCCGGACGAGGCCGACCTGGTCGCGGCCGAACGCTTCGTACCGCAGCAGCCGTGGCACGTGGCCGCGGTGCTCGCCGGTGACGTCGAGCCGGCCGGATGGTGGGGTGCCGGGCGGGCGGCGAGCTGGGCGGACGCGGTGCAGGCGGCGCGCACCGTGGTCTCCGCGGCCGGGCTGCACGCGGTGGTCCGGGCCGGTACCCAGCCGCCCTGGCACCCCGGCCGGTGCGCCGGGATCGTCGTGAACGGCGAGGTCGTCGGGTACGCCGGTGAGCTGCACCCGGCGGTGTGCAGCGCGCTGGACCTGCCCCGGCGGACCGCGGCGATGGAGCTGAGCCTCGACGCGTTGCCGCTGCCCGGCGTGGTACCGGCGCCGCGCATCTCGACGTACCCGCCCGCGCTGATCGACGTGGCGCTCGTGGTGGACGCGGCGACTCCCGCGGCGGACGTCGAGGCGGCGCTGGTGAGCGGTGCAGGGGAGCTGCTGGAGTCGGTGCGGCTCTTCGACGTGTACACCTCGGAGCAGCTCGGCGCCGGGCGAAGGTCACTTGCGTACAAACTGACCTTCCGGGCGCCCGACCGCACACTCACGGTTGAAGAGGCGGTGGCGGCGCGTGATGCCGCCGTGGCGGTCGCCGCGGAATGTTACGGCGCGATGTTACGCGGCGCGTAGTTACCCACGCGTCTCGACGCGGCCAGCAGGATCGACGACAATGCCGGAATGCGGAAGGCGTGGGGGGCGCGGCCAGCGGTGACCGGTGGGCGGGAGCGGGTCCTCGCCGTGGTGCCGGGCCGGCAGGGTCGCCGTTCGCCCGATCCGGGCGAACGCAGGCTGGCCGTGGTCAGTGCGCGGCAGCCGGCCGCACCGGTGGGGCGTGACAGTATCGTCAGCCTGGCCCGTACGCAACTGGCCAGCGGCAGCAGTGTGCTCATCGTCGGGCCACCGGGCATCGGGAAATCGACCGTAGTCAACGCGTTGGCGGACGGCTCCATCGCCGGCCGCGTGCTGCGGGCGGCCGCCGCCGAGGTCGAGTCCGGGCTGCCGTACCTCACGCTGGTCGACCTGTTCGGCGCGGCGCTGACCGAACAGGGCTCGCTGCTGCCCGGCCACCTACGCGCCGCGCTGGACGCCGCCCTGCTGCGCACCGTCGCCCCGCACACGCCACAGGACGAGCTGGCCGTCCGGCTCGCCGTGCTGGAGCTGGTGCGGATCCTCGCGGCGCAGTCGCCGGTACTCATGGTGATCGATGATCTGCAGTGGGTCGACGAGCCGAGCGCGGGGGTGCTGCACTTCGTCGCGCGCCGGCTGGCCGGGCTGCCCGTGCAGGTACTGGCCGCCGAGCGCGCCGAGACCGGGCCGGTGCGCGCGCAGCTGTGCCCCGAGCCGTACCTGGAGCTGCCGCTCGGACCGCTGTCCCGCGACGACGTCGCCGACCTGCTGCGCGACAGGTTCGGACCGGGGCTGTCCCCGGCCACCGTCGCCCGGGTGCACGCGGCCTCCGGCGGCAACCCGCTGTTCGCGGTCGAACTCGGCCGCGCGGTCGCCGAACGCGGCGAACCGACCGCGGAGCTGGAGCCGCTGCCGGTACCGGACCGGTTGCGCTCGCTGCTGTCGGCGCGGCTGGCCGCGCTGTCCCCGTCGGCCGGGGTGGCGCTGACCGTGCTGGCCGCCGCCGCCCGCCCAACCGTCGAACTGCTCGAACGCTGTGGCATCGACGCCGGCGCCGACCTCGCCGAGGCGGTCGCGGCGGGCCTGGTCACCGGGGGTACCGATGGCTCGCTCGCCTTCAGCCACCCGATGCTGCGCGAGATGCTGTACGCCGACGCCGACCCGGGCAACCGGCACGCCGCGCACGAACGGCTGGCCGCCGCGCTGGACGATCCGGTGGAGCGGGCCCGGCACCTCGCGGTGATCCGGCCGGACCCGAACGAGGCACTGGCCAGCACGCTGGTCGATGCCGCCGCGGTGGCCCGGCGGCGCGGTGCCCCGGTGGTGGCCGCGGACCTCGCCCGGCTCGCCGCGCAACGGACCCCGGACCCGGCGCGGGCGGCGGACCGCTGCCTCGCCGCCGCCCGGCACGCGTTCGTCGGCGGGCTGACCGAGGAGGCCGAACGGCTGGCCCACGACGCGCTGCGCGACGCCGCGGACCCGGTGACCCGCATCGGCGCCCGGCTGCTGCTGGTGGACCTCGCCGGGCAGGACATGTCGGGCACCGGGCCGATCGTCGACGCGGCGTTCCAGGAGGCCGAGGAGTCCGGGGTGCTGACCGCCCGGGTACGGCTGTGCCGGGTACGCAAGGCGTTCTACGACGGGGACAGCGAGTACATGCTGGCCGAGCTCAAGCGCGCCGAGCAGGCCGCCGAGCAGGTCAGCGACATCGAGTGCCTGGTCGAGGTGCTGGCCTGGCGCGGGCACCTCGAACGTACGTTCCAGGTGCTGGGCGCCGAGGACCTGCTGGAGCGCGCCGCCACGCTGTCCCGCGGGTTGCCGCTGTCCTCGGCCGGGGTCACCGCCCGCCAGATGGCCGCGCTGGCCCGGATGCAGCGCGGCGAGGTGGCCGAGGCGGTACGGCGCATCGAGGAACTGCGGGTCGCCGTGGAACGGGCCGGCACCGTCCGGGATCTGGCGAGTGTGCTGACCGCGCTCGCCTCGGTGTACAGCCGGGCCGGGCGGTGGGCCGACGCGCTCGCCGCCGGGCACTACTGCCTGCGGCTGTTCAGCGACGTGGCGCCCGGGGCGCCGGGGCCGGGGCTGCTGGTCGCCGCGCTGGTCGAGCTCGGCGGCGGCACCGTCGAGCAGGCGGCGGTCTACGCCGAGCAGGCGCTCGCGGCCAGCCTGGCGGCCGGGGACGAGGACTGGCTCAAGGGCGCCTATGCGGTACAGGGACAGATCCTGCTGGTGCGCGGCGACCCGGTCGGCGCGGTGGAGCCGATGCGCCGCTCGTACGCGCTGGAGCAGCGGCGCGGCCCGAGCGACCCGTCACAGTTCCTCTGGCACGCCGACTTCGTGGAAGCGCTGGCACTGGCCGGGCACCGGGACGAGGCGGCCGAGGTACTGAACGAGATCACCGCGCAGGTCCGCCGGCTGGAGCGCGACGTGGTGCAGTTGGGCCTGGCCCGGGCGGCGGCGTTGTGCACCGCGCTCGGCGGGCATCCCCGCGAGGCGGCCCAGGATCTCACCGACGCGCTGCACATCTGGGCCGACCATCCGTACCCGTTCGAGCTGGCCCGGGCATGGCACGTGCTGGCCGGCATCGAGCGGCGGGCGCACCGCCGGGGTGCCGCGCGGGAGGCGTTGCTGGAGGCGATCGGGCGGTACACCGCGTGCGGGGCGGCACCGTGGCGCGCGGCGGCCGAGGCGGAGCTGGCCCGGCTGGACGGCGCCCGCACCGGTGGGCTGTCCGACAGTGAACGGCGGATCGTGGAGCTGGTCCGGCAGGGCGCGACGAACCGGGAGATCGCCCGGGCCACGTACCTGTCGGTCAAGGCGGTCGAGGCCAACCTGACCCGGCTGTACCGGCGGTTCGGGGTACGCACCCGCGACCAGCTCGCGAAGATCCTCGATGACGGGTAGCTCGATCGATTGCATGGTGATACGCTTCCCCGCATAGCGATGCGGGGAGGTGCCGATGGGTGCGCGGGTGGCCGTGGCCGGTGCGAGCGGGTACGCGGGCGGTGAACTGCTCCGCCTGCTCGCCGGGCATCCGGATCTTGAGATCGTCGCGGCGACCGCGCACAGTCAGGTGGGGGCGCCGCTGGTCTCGGTACACCCGCAGTTGGCGCTTGACCTGGCGCTGACCGCGACCGATCCGGTCAGCCTGGCCGACGCGGACCTGGTCTTCCTGGCCCTGCCGCACGGTGAGTCCGCGGCGCTGGCCGCCGCGCTGCCGGCCACCGTCAAGGTGGTCGACCTGGGCTCGGACCACCGCGGCACCTGGGTGTACGGGCTGCCGGAGCTGCCCGGCCGGCGCGCGGCGATCGCCGCGGCCGACCGGGTCGCCAACACCGGCTGCTACGCGGTGGCGACGATCCTCGCGCTCGCCCCGCTGATCGCGGCCGGACTCGCGTCGCCCGACGACGTGGTCGTCGTGGCCGCGTCCGGTACCTCCGGCGCCGGCCGCACCCCGCAACCGCACCTGCTCGCCACCGAGATCATGGGTTCCTTGCTGCCATACCGGGTCGGCGCGCATCAGCACGTACCGGAGATCAAGCGGGCCACCGGGGCGCGGACGCTGTCGATGACGCCGGTCCTCGCGCCGATGCCGCGCGGGATCCTCGCGACGGTGACCGCGGTCGCCTCGCCCGATGCGGCGCCGGCCGCGGTCCGCGAGGCGCTCGCCTATGCCGGCGAACCGTTCGTGCGGCTGCTGCCCGACGGCGTGTGGCCGGCGACCGGGGCGACGCTCGGGTCCAACGCGGTCCACCTGCAGTCCACAGTGGACGGTGACAGCGGCCGGATCATCGTGATCGCCGCGATCGACAACCTCGGCAAGGGCGCGGCCGGGCAGGCCGTGCAGTGCGCCAACCTGATGCTCGGCCTGCCGGAGACCGCCGGCCTGACCGCGCACGGGGTGGCGCCGTGAGGGGTTTCCGCTTCGCTGGCGTTGCCGCCGGGCTCAAGTCGGCAGGCCGGGACGTGGCGCTCGTCGTCAACGACGGTCCGCGGTTCGACGCGGCCGCGGTGTTCACCGCCAACCGGGTACAGGCGGCGCCGGTGCGGTGGAGCCGGCAGGTGCTGCGGTCCGGCCGGGTACGCGCCGTGGTGCTCAACTCCGGCGGCGCCAACGCCTGCACCGGCCCGGCCGGCTTCCAGGACACCCACGCGACCGCGGAGCATCTGGCCGTCGCGCTGGGGATCGGCGCCGGTGAGGTGGCGGTCTGCTCCACCGGGCTGATCGGCGAGCGGCTGCCGATGGACCGGCTGCTCGCCGGCGTCTCGGCGGCGGTCGGGTCACTGTCGCCGGACGGGGGTACCGCGGCGGCCGAGGCCATCATGACGACCGACACCCGGCCGAAGACGGTGTCCATTGTGGACGGTGGCTGGTCTGTCGGTGGGATGGCCAAGGGCGCCGGGATGCTCGCGCCGTCGCTGGCGACGATGCTGTGCGTACTGACGACCGACGCGGTCGCGGCACCGTCCACTCTGGACGCCGCGCTGCGCGCCGCCACCCGGGTCTCGTTCGAGCGCCTCGACTCCGACGGCTGCCTGTCGACCAACGACACCGTGCTGCTGCTGGCTTCCGGTGCGTCCGGCGTGGCGCCCGCCCCCGCCGCGTTCGCCGCGACGGTCGAGAGCGCCTGCCGGGACCTGGCCGCGCAGTTGATGGCCGACGCGGAGGGCTCGACCAAGGACGTGGCGATCGAGGTGACCGGTGCGGCCACCGAAGACGACGCGGTCGCGGTCGGCCGGGCGGTGGCGCGCAACAACCTCGTCAAGACCGCGCTGTTCGGCAACGACCCGAACTGGGGCCGGATCCTGGCCGCCGTGGGTACCACCGCCGCGGTGTTCGAACCGGACGCGCTGGACGTCGCCGTCAACGGGGTCTGGGTGTGCCGGTCCGGTGCCGCCGCCGACGACCGGTCCACAGTGGACCTGTCCGGCCGCGCGGTGACGGTCACCGTGGACCTGCACGCCGGTACCGCGGCCGCGACGGTGTTCACCAACGACCTGTCGCACGGGTACGTGCACGAGAACTCGGCGTACTCGACATGACCGCGGCGCTGTCCATCGCACAGGACAAGGCGGCCACGCTCATCGAGGCGCTGCCGTGGCTGGCCCGGTTCCACGGCGCGACGGTCGTCATCAAGTACGGCGGCAACGCGATGACCTCACCGGAACTGCGCCGGGCGTTCGCCGCCGACATGGTGTTCCTGCGGTACGTGGGGCTCAAGCCGGTCGTGGTACACGGCGGCGGGCCGCAGATCTCGGCGATGCTGGGCCGGTTGGGCATCAGCTCCGAGTTCCGCGGCGGTTTCCGGGTCACCACGCCGGAGGCGATGGACGTGGTGCGGATGGTGCTCGTCGGCCAGGTCGGCCGGGAACTGGTGAACCTCGTCAACTCCTACGGCCCGTTCGCCGTCGGACTGTCCGGTGAGGACGGTGGGCTGTTCACCGCGGTACGGCGACCGGCCATTGTGGACGGTTCGCCGGTCGACATCGGGCTCGTCGGCGACGTCGACTCGGTGAACGTCTCGGCGGTGACCGACCTCGTCGCGGCCGGCCGGATCCCGGTGGTGTCCACGGTCGCGCCGGACGCCGACGGGGTGCTGCACAACCTCAACGCGGACACCGCCGCCGCGGCCCTGGCCATCGCGCTGGAGGCCCGCAAGCTCGTCGTGCTCACCGACGTACCCGGGCTCTACACCCGCTGGCCGGACGAGGCCAGCCTGGTCTCCCAGATCGACACCGACACGCTCGCCGTCCTGCTGCCCACGTTGGCGGCGGGCATGGTGCCGAAGATGGAGGCGTGCCTGCGCGCGGTGCGCGGCGGGGTACCCGCGGCACACGTCGTCGACGGCCGGGTGGCCCACTCGACACTGCTGGAAGTCTTCACGTCCGAAGGGTTCGGAACCATGGTGGTGCCTTCATGAGCGAGCGAAGCGAGGCGGCGTCGTGAGCCTGATCTACCGTTGGCAGCAGTCGGTGATGAACAACTACGGCACCCCGCCGCTGGCCCTGGTGCGCGGCGAGGGAGCCGTGGTGTGGGACGAGAGCGGACAGTCCTATGTGGACCTGCTCGGCGGCATCGCGGTCAACGTGCTCGGGCACGCGCACCCGGCGGTGGTGGCCGCGGTCACCAGGCAGATCTCGACGCTGGGGCACGTGTCCAACCTGTACGCCGCCGAACCGCCGGTCGCGCTCGCCGAACTGCTGCTGGCCCTCGCCGGCCGGCCCGGCAAGGTGTTCTTCTGCAACTCCGGCGCGGAGGCCAGCGAGGCGGCGTTCAAGCTGTCCCGGATGACCGGGCGCACCCACGTCGTGGCCGCGGACGGCGGGTTCCACGGCCGGACCATGGGTGCGCTCGCGCTGACCGGGCAACCGGCCAAGGCGGCACCGTTCCGGCCGCTGCCCGGCGTCGTGGACCACGTGCCGTACGGCGACGTCGACGCGCTCGCCGCCGCGGTGAGCGACCGGACCGCGATGGTGATCCTGGAGCCGGTCCAAGGGGAGAGCGGGGTCGTGGTACCCCCGGCGGGGTACCTCGCCGCGGCCCGCCGGATCACCAGCGACCACGGCGCGCTGCTGGTGCTCGACGAGGTGCAGACCGGCGTCGGGCGCACCGGACACTGGTTCGCCCACCAGGCCGAGGGCGTGGAACCCGACGTGGTGACGCTCGCCAAGGGACTCGGCGGCGGGCTTCCGTTGGGCGCTGTGCTCGCCTTCGGTACCGCCGGCGGACTGCTCGGGCCGGGCAGCCACGCCAGTACCTTCGGCGGCAACCCGGTCAGCTGCGCCGCCGGGCTGGCGGTGCTCGGCACGATCTCCGCGGAGGGCCTGCTCGACCATGTGAAGCGCATCGGCGAGCGGCTGCGGCGCGGGATCGAGGGGCTGGGCCACCCGCTCGTGGCCGGGGTACGCGGAGCCGGCCTGCTGCTGGGCATCGTGCTGACCGCGCCGGCCGCGGCCGCGGCGAGCGGCGCGTTGCAGCGCGCCGGGTTCCTCACCAACCCGGTGCAGCCGGACGTGATCCGGCTGGCGCCGCCGCTGATCCTGACCGCCGAGCAGGCCGACGCCTTCCTCGCGGCCTTGCCGGCAGCGCTGGACGGCGCGTCATGACCCGGCACTTCCTGCGCGACGACGACCTCACGCCGGCCGAGCAGGCGGCGGTGCTCGACCTGGCGGCGGCGCTACCCGGCCCGGCGCCCCTCGCCGGCAGGTCGGTCGCGGTCATCTTCGAGAAACCGTCCCTGCGTACCCGGGTCTCGTTCGAGGTCGGCATCGCCCAACTCGGCGCGCACCCGGTCGTCATCGACGCGCAGAACACGCACTTCGGCCGGGGCGAGACGATCGAGGACGCCGCCCGGGTACTGTCCCGGTACGTCGACGCGATCGTCATCCGGACGTTCTCCGACCAGCGCCTGGCCGCCCTCGCGGCGGCCGCGACGGTACCGGTCGTCAACGCGCTCACCGACGGGTACCACCCGTGCCAGGTGCTCGCCGACCTGCTGACCATCCGCGAACGGTGCGGCGGCACGGCCGGCCGGACCCTGGCCTACGTCGGCGACGCGGCGAACAACATGGCGCACTCGTACCTGCTCGGCGGCGCGACGGCCGGCATGCGGGTACGGGTGGCCGGGCCGGCCGGGTACGACCCGGATCCCGTCGTGATGGCCCGCGCCGACGAGATCGCCGCGTGGACCGGCGGCTCGGTCGACACGCTGCGCGACCCGTACGAGGCCGTCGACGGCGCCGATGTCATCGCCACCGACACGTGGACCTCGATGGGCCAGGAGAGCGACGGCCGGGACCGGTTCGCGCCCTTCCTGCCGTACCAGGTCAACGCCAAGCTGCTCGGCGCGGCCGCACCCGGCGCCATCGTGCTGCACTGCCTGCCCGCCCACCGCGGCGAGGAGATCACCGACGAGGTGATGGACGGCCCGCAGAGTGCGGTGTTCGACCAGGCGGAGAACCGGTTGCCCGCGCAGAAGGCGCTACTGACCTGGCTGCTGGCGCCGCCCGCGCCGCCGGCCGGCGCAGCGCGCGCTGCGGCGGAGCCGCCGGCCCCCGGTGAGCGATGATGACCGCACCGCTCACCCGCGCCGCCCGGCACGCCCGCATCGTCGCGCTGATCCGGGACCGGGCCGTGCACTCGCAGACCGAGCTTGCCGAACTGCTGGCCGGCGAGGGGGTACAGGCGACCCAGGCGACCCTGTCGCGCGACCTGGAGGAGCTGGGCGCGGTCAAGGTCCGCGGCACCGACGGCGGCCCTGCCGTCTACGTGGTACCCGCCGAGGGCGCCGGCCCGATGCGCCCCGCCGAGCAGGCGCCGGCCCGGCTGGTCCGGCTGCTGCGCGAGCTGCTCACCGGCGTGGACACCAGCGGCAACCTGGTCATCCTGCGTACCCCACCCGGAGCCGCCCAGTTTCTGGCCAGCGCCCTGGACCGGTCCGGCCTGCCCGAGGTCGTCGGCACCATCGCCGGCGACGACACCATCCTCGTCGTGGCCCGTACCGAGCACGACGACACCAGCGGTCAACGGCTGGCGGCGAAGCTGTCCGGCTGGGCCGGCCGGGACGAAGGAAACGGAAAATGACCAGCGGAGCGGGGCGCGGCGCCGTCTGGACGCGCGCGCGAAGCGTCCGAGGAATACGGCGCACCAAGGCGCCCCGTGTAGCGACCAAGGAGACACAGTCATGAGCGAGCGGGTTGTTCTCGCATACTCCGGTGGCCTGGACACCTCCGTGGCCATCCCGTACCTCGCCGAGCAGACCGGCGCCGAGGTGATCGCGGTCGCCGTCGACGTCGGGCAGGGCGGCGAGGATCTGGAGGTCATCCGCAAGCGGGCACTGGCCTGCGGCGCGGTGCAGGCCGAGGTGGTCGACGCGCGCGAGGAGTTCGCCGACGGGTACTGCCTGCCGGCGATCCAGGCCAACGCGCTCTACATGGACCGGTACCCGCTGGTGTCGGCGCTGTCCCGGCCGCTGATCGTCAAGCACCTGGTGGCCGCGGCGCGCGCCCACGGCGGCACGATCGTCTCGCACGGCTGCACCGGCAAGGGCAACGACCAGGTCCGGTTCGAGGCCGGCATCGCCGCGCTCGCCCCGCACCTCAAGGTCGTCGCGCCGGCCCGGGACTTCGCGTGGACGCGGGACAAGGCGATCCGGTACGCGCAGGAGAAGGGCCTGCCGATCGACGTCACGCACAAGTCGCCGTACTCGATCGACCAGAACGTCTGGGGCCGGGCGGTGGAGACCGGGTTCCTGGAGGACATCTGGAACGCGCCGATCGAGGACCTGTACAGCTACACCGCCGACCCGTCCGTACCGCGCGACCCCGACGAGGTCGTCATCACCTTCGCGGCCGGCCGGCCGGTGGCGATCGACGGCGAGACGGTCACCCCGTACCAGGCGGTCACCGAGCTGAACCGGCGGGCCGGCGCGCAGGGTGTGGGCCGGCTGGACATGGTCGAGGACCGGCTGGTCGGCATCAAGAGCCGTGAAGTGTACGAGGCCCCCGGCGCGATCACGCTGATCACCGCGCACCAGGAGCTGGAAGCGGTCACCGTCGAGCGGGACCTGGCCCGGTTCAAGCGCACCGTCGACCAGCGCTGGGCGGAGCTGACCTACGACGGCCTGTGGTACTCCCCGCTCAAGCAGGCCCTCGACGCGTTCATCGCGCAGACCCAGCGGCACGTCTCCGGCGAGGTACGGCTGACCCTGCACGGTGGCCGCGCGACGGTGACCGGACGGCGCTCCGACGCCAGCCTGTACGACTTCGGGCTGGCCACCTACGACGAGGGCGACATGTTCGACCAGTCCCTCGCCCGGGGTTTCGTCGAGCTGTGGGGTCTGCCCAGCAAGCTCGCAGCCGCCCGTGATGCGCGGTTGGCAGAATAGCGGGTGTGAACGATCAATCCTTGACCGAACGCTCCACCCGCCTGTGGGGCGGCCGTTTCCGCGGCGGACCGGCCGAGGCGCTGGCCCGCCTGTCGGTCAGCGTCCAGTTCGACTGGCGGCTGGCCCCCTACGACCTGGCCGCGTCCCGCGCACACGCCCGGGTACTGTCCCGGGCCGGCCTGCTGACCGCCGACGAGCTGGGCCGGATGCTGGCCGCGCTGGACGACCTGGAGGCCGCCTGCGCGTCGGGCGAGTTCCGGCCCAGCGTCGAGGACGAGGACGTGCACACCGCGCTGGAGCGCGGCCTGCTGGAGCGGCTCGGCGCGCTGGGCGGCAAGCTGCGCGCCGGCCGGTCCCGCAACGACCAGGTCGCCACCGACCTGCGGTTGTACCTGCGGGACCGGGCGCGCGGCATCGCCACCCGGCTGGTCGAGCTGGCCGACGCGCTGGTCGAGCAGGCGCAGCGGCACGTCGACACGCCCGCGCCCGGGATGACCCACCTGCAGCACGCCCAGCCGGTCAGCTTCGGCCACTGGCTGCTCGCGCACGTGCAGGCGCTGCTGCGCGACCTGGACCGGCTGCGCGACTGGGACGCCCGCGCCGCGGTGTCACCGCTGGGCGCCGGCGCGCTGGCCGGGTCGTCGCTGCCGTTGGATCCGGTACAGGTGGCGCAGGAGCTCGGGTTCGCCAGCGCCGCCCCGAACTCCATCGACGCCGTGTCCGACCGGGACTTCGTGGCGGAGTTCCTCTTCGTGGCGGCGCTGGCCGGGGTACACCTGTCCCGGCTGGGCGAGGAGATCGTGCTGTGGACCACGCCGGAGTTCGGCTGGGTGGACCTCGACGACGCGTTCGCGACCGGTTCGTCGATCATGCCGCAGAAGAAGAACCCGGACATCGCGGAGCTGGCCCGCGGCAAGACCGGCCGGCTGATCGGCGGGCTGACCGGGGTGCTGGTGATGCTCAAGGGCCTGCCGCTGGCCTACGACCGGGACATGCAGGAGGACAAGGAGCCGGCGTTCGACGCGGTGGACACGCTGGAGCTGGTACTGCCGGCGGTGTGCGGGCTGATCTCGACGATGACGGTACGGGTGGACCGGCTCGCGGCCGCCGCGCCGCTCGGGTACACCCTGGCGACGGAGGTGGCCGACTGGCTGGTCCGCCGCGGGGTACCGTTCCGCGAGGCGCACGAGATCACCGGCCAGCTCGTTGCGATGTGCGCCGCCCGCGACTGCGCGCTGGACGCGGTGTCGGACGAGGACCTGGCCAACGTGTCGCCGCTGCTGACCCCGGAGGTACGGGAGGTGCTGTCGGTACCCGGAGCCCTCGCCGCCCGGCGCACCCCCGGCTCCACCGGCCCGGGTCCGGTCGGCGACCAGCTCGCCGTCGCCGAGGACCGGCTGGACTTCTGGCGGGAGTGGGCGGCGCAACGGGTGGTACCCCGCTGACCCGCCACACCCCGTCCCGCCCCACCCCGCCCGGCCACACCCCGCGCAGTGGTCTCGCCCGGCTGCTCGCCGGCCCGGTCGAACCGGCCGCGCGCGGCCTGCTCGGCGCCCTGGTCACCGCGCACGGGGTGACGGTGCGGCTGACCGAGGTGGAGGCGTACTCCGGCGAGGGTACCGACGCCGCCTCACACGCGCACCGCGGCCGCACCCGCCGCAACGCGGTGATGTTCGGCCCGTCCGGGTACGCCTACGTCTACTTCACCTACGGCATGCACTGGTGCCTGAACGTGGTGACCGGACCGGCCGGCGTCGCGTCGGCGGTACTGCTGCGGGCCGGCGAGGTCGTGGCCGGCGTCGAGGTGGCCCGCGCCCGGCGCGGACCGGCCGTCAAAGACCGCGACCTGGCGCGCGGCCCGGCCCGGCTGGTCAGCGCGCTCGGCGTGGACGGCTCGGCGTACGGCACGTCGGTGCTCGACGGCACCGGCCCGATCCGGATCGCGCCGCCACGCGCGCCGGTCGACCCGACCCTGGTCCGGGCCGGCCCGCGGGTCGGCGTGACCGGCGCGCACGACGTGCGGTGGCGGTTCTGGCTCGACGGCGACCCGACGGTCAGCACCTACCGTCGCCACGTCCCCCGGTGAGCTGGTCGGCCGCGGCCAGGAACTCGTCGGCGAACTGCAGCTTCGACACCCACGCCGGGGGAATCGCACCGGCCCCGTCGCGCGCACCCAGCAGCCCGCCGGCGATCGCGCCGTTGCTGTCGGTGTCGTTGCCGACCCGCACGATGTCGACGAGTACCTCGACGAACGGCCGCGGGTCGAGTACCGCGGCCACCGCGAGGCTCAGCGAGTCGAGCACGAAACCGGCCGCGTCGTCGTCGAGGAACGCCTGCCCGGTCAGCGCGAGCATCGCCGGCTTGAGATGCCGGCCGTACCCGATCGCCGCCGCCACGGCCGGGTTGTCCAGCCCGGTCGCGGTGCGCTGCCCCTCGTCGACCGCGGCGTCCGGCGTGGCACCGCCGACCAGGGCGGCGCAGATCTCGTTGTAGGCCGCGCAGGACGCGGTACACCGCTGGTCGGCGTGGGTGATCGCGGACAGCCGCACCGACTCGCGGATCCGGCGGTCCCGGTCGGTCACCGCGAGCGCGGTGGGCAGGCAGCGCATCAGCGAGCCGTTGCCGGCCTGCCCCTGGCCGCAGCCGCTGGTACCGGGGTCGCGCCGCTGCTGGTACCGGCGCAGCCCGGCCGCTGTCGCCCGGCCCACGTCGCGCGGGCTGGACCCGGGTACCCGATCCGGCCAGTCGCCGGTGAGCCAGGCGACCATGTTGTCGGCCGCGGCGCGGACCATGTCGTGATTGGGCGTGAGGTAGGCGAGCAGTACCGCCCGGGTCAGGTCGGTGTCGTCGGTCGCGTGTCCGGGCGGCCAGGCGAACGGGCCCCCGCCGACGATGTCGCGCACCCCGTCCGGGTACCGGTCGCGGATGTCCGCCCACGAGGAGAACTCCACCGCCGACCCCAGCGCGTCGCCGGTGTGCACGCCGAGCAGCGCCCCGGCCACCCGGTCACGGCGGGACAGTTCCACGGCTGGAAGCATACGGCCGGCGGATAACCCGTTGGATCGTACGGAACAATGAACCCGTGACCGACGTCCTCGACGACCTGCAGTGGCGCGGACTGATCGCGCTGTCCACCGATCTCGACGCGCTGCGCGCCGAGCTGGCCAAGGGCCCGATCACCTACTACTGCGGGTTCGACCCGACCGGGCCGAGCCTGCACTTCGGTCACCTCACGCAGGTCATCACCGTGCGCCGGTTGCAGCTGGCCGGCAACCGGCCGCTGGCGCTCGTCGGCGGCGCGACCGGCCTGATCGGCGACCCGCGCCCGACCGCCGAGCGGACCCTGCACGACCGCGGCGTCGTCGGCGACTGGGTGGAGCGCATCCGTCGGCAGATCGAGCCGTTCCTGGACTTCACCGGCCCGTCCGCCGCCCGCATGGTCAACAACCTGGACTGGACCCAGGAACTGTCCGCGATCGACTTCCTGCGCGACATCGGCAAGCACTTCCGGGTCGGCAAGATGCTGAGCAAGGACGCGGTCAGCGCGCGGCTCAACTCCGAGGCCGGGATCAGCTACACCGAGTTCAGCTACCAGATCCTGCAGGGCCTGGACTACCTGGAACTGCACCGCCGGTACGGGTGCCGCCTGCAGACCGGCGGCAGTGACCAGTGGGGCAACCTGACCGCCGGCACCGACCTGATCCACCGGACCACCGGCGAGTCCGTGCACCTGCTCGCCACGCCGCTGATCACCGACGCCAACGGCGAGAAGATCGGCAAGTCCACCGGTGGCGGCAGCATCTGGCTCGATCCGGAGATGACCAGCCCGTACGCCTTCTACCAGTACTTCATCAACGTCGAGGACGCGCTCGTACCGCAGTTGCTGCGGATGTTCACCTTCCTCGACCGGGAGGAGATCCTCGCGCTGGAGAAGGAGACCGCCGAGCGGCCGGCGGCGCGCGCCGGCCAGCGCCGGCTGGCCGAGGAGGTCACCCGGCTGGTGCACGGCGAGGCCGAGACGCGGCAGGCCGTCGCCGCGTCCCAGGCGCTTTTCGGGCGGGGTTCGCTGGTGGAGCTCGCCCCGGCCACGCTGCGGGCCGCGCTGGTCGAGGCCGGTTTGACGACGGTACCGGGTGAGCTGCCGCCCGTTGCCGCACTGTTCAAGGAGTCCGGGCTGGCCAGCAGCGGGGGCGACGCGCGGCGGACGATCGCGGAGGGCGGCGCCTACGTTAACAACGAGCGGGTCACCGACCCGGACGAGCGGATCGGCGCCGACCGCCTGCTCCACGGCCGCTGGCTGGTACTGCGCCGGGGCAAGCGGACGATCGCCGGCGTGGAGGTCGGGGAGCCGATTTGACGATCGGCCCTCCGACGACGTAACTTTCTCTCTGCCCGCAGGGCGCCCGGTGATCCGGTTTGCGGATGCCGAGCGTGGCGGGTAGGGTTAACAGTCGGTAGGGCACCGGGCGATATACAGAACGGCCTGCCAAATTCCCACCTAAAACCAGCGGTGCTGGTTGACGTGTGTGTGTTTGTTTTTTGAGAACTCAACAGGGTGTCGTGAAAGCCAGTGCCAAGTTTGTTTTTGTTTACCCCCGTCGGGGTATTGATTTGGCAGTTTTTTTGCTGGGTCTTTTTCTTCAGGTTTTTGTTGGAGAGTTTGATCCTGGCTCAGGACGAACGCTGGCGGCGTGCTTAACACATGCAAGTCGTGCGGAAAGGCCCTTTCGGGGGTGCTCGAGCGGCGAACGGGTGAGTAACACGTGAGTAACCTGCCCTCAACTTTGGGATAACCCTCGGAAACGGGGGCTAATACTGGATATTCATGCTTGGGCGCATGCCTGGGTGTGGGAAGTGTTTGCGGTTGGGGATGGGCTCGCGGCCTATCAGCTTGTTGGTGGGGTGATGGCCTACCAAGGCGACGACGGGTAGCCGGCCTGAGAGGGCGACCGGCCACACTGGGACTGAGACACGGCCCAGACTCCTACGGGAGGCAGCAGTGGGGAATATTGCACAATGGGCGCAAGCCTGATGCAGCGACGCCGCGTGGGGGATGAAGGCCTTCGGGTTGTAAACCTCTTTCAGTCGGGACGAAGCGTGAGTGACGGTACCGACAGAAGAAGCGCCGGCCAACTACGTGCCAGCAGCCGCGGTAAGACGTAGGGCGCAAGCGTTGTCCGGATTTATTGGGCGTAAAGAGCTCGTAGGCGGCTTGTTGCGTCGACCGTGAAAACCCGCGGCTTAACTGCGGGCTTGCGGTTGATACGGGCGGGCTGGAGTTCGGTAGGGGAGACTGGAATTCCTGGTGTAGCGGTGAAATGCGCAGATATCAGGAGGAACACCGGTGGCGAAGGCGGGTCTCTGGGCCGATACTGACGCTGAGGAGCGAAAGCGTGGGGAGCGAACAGGATTAGATACCCTGGTAGTCCACGCTGTAAACGTTGGGCGCTAGGTGTGGGGGGCCTCTCCGGTTTCCTGTGCCGCAGCTAACGCATTAAGCGCCCCGCCTGGGGAGTACGGCCGCAAGGCTAAAACTCAAAGGAATTGACGGGGGCCCGCACAAGCGGCGGAGCATGCGGATTAATTCGATGCAACGCGAAGAACCTTACCTGGGTTTGACATCGCCGGTAATCCTGCAGAGATGTGGGGTCCTTCGGGGCCGGTGACAGGTGGTGCATGGCTGTCGTCAGCTCGTGTCGTGAGATGTTGGGTTAAGTCCCGCAACGAGCGCAACCCTCGTTCGATGTTGCCAGCGGTTCGGCCGGGGACTCATCGAAGACTGCCGGGGTCAACTCGGAGGAAGATGGGGATGACGTCAAGTCATCATGCCCCTTATGTCCAGGGCTTCACGCATGCTACAATGGCCGGTACAAAGGGCTGCGATACCGTGAGGTGGAGCGAATCCCAAAAAGCCGGTCTCAGTTCGGATCGGGGTCTGCAACTCGACCCCGTGAAGTCGGAGTCGCTAGTAATCGCAGATCAGCAACGCTGCGGTGAATACG
>VAWN01000012.1:59802-72748 GCA_005885555.1 Actinomycetota bacterium | reverse complement strand
CACCTCAAGCTAGCGCGTCTGCCATTCCGCCACTCGGACCTGCGCGTCCACTGTACCCGTAGGCTGACCGGCGGGCATCGACCGGCTCGGCCGGTCGGCGGGTCGCACGGGCCCTCACTGTACACGGTCGAAGGTACCCTCGCGCACGGGTTGCCACGTGTCGCGGACATAGACGCCGATCACTGCGGCAGGCGGCCACGCCCGGGACCCGGGTGGCGGTCACCGGGCCGGGCCGGGCAGCATGGCGGAGTGTCCGCACCGCACCACCTGAGCGCCGCCTGGCAGGACGCCGACGCCCTGCGTACCCGCGGCCAGCTCGCGGCCGCCCGGGACCTGCTGGAACCGGTGGCCGACGTGGCGGCGATCCGGCTCGGCGCGGACAACCCGGACGTCATCGAGACGATGCGGCGGCTGGCGACGGTACACCGGGAGCTGGGCGAACTGGCGTCGGCGCGGCGGGTACTGGAGGAGGCGCTCGAAGGAGCGCAACTGCGGCTGCGCGACGACGATCCGGTGGTCCTCGGGATCTCCGCCGATCTCGGGTCGATCGCCGACGAACTGGGCAACCGACACGAGGCGCGGCGCAACTTCACCCGCGTCGCCCGGTACGGGCCGACGGTGCTCGGTGCGCAGCATCCGCAGGTGCGGGCGGCGCAGCGGTTCCTCGGCGCGGACGCACCGGTACCCGAGCCGGCGCCGGAGGCCCAGGCGGGGTTCGCCCCCGCGGCCGGCTACGAGTCGCCGCCCCCGGGCTACGCGCCACCCGAGCCACCGCCGAGCTACCCGGCACCCTCGGGCCACGCGGCACCCCCGGGCCACGCGGCACCCCCGAGCTACCCGGCACCCCCGGGCCACGCGGCACCCCCGGGCTACGCGCCACCCGAACCACCGCCGAGCGCGACACCGGAGAGGCACGCCGCACCGGAGGGCTATGCGGCGCCGGACGGGTACGCGGCGCCGGAGCCGCAGCCGTCCCCGGCCTACCCGCCGCTCGTCCAGGAGCAGCCTGGGGTGTACCGCCCTGGCGAGCGCACCCTCCCCGAGCCACCGCCCCGCGCCGTGGCCCATCCCCCGCCCGTACCGCCGCCGTACCCCGAGCTGACGTCCCCGTACCCCGAGCTCACGTCCGCGCACGAGGAGCACCACCGCAGCCGGTTGCCGCTGATCGTCCTCGCGGTGATCGCCGTCGCCGCCCTGGTCGCCGCGACGGTCATCGCCGTCATCGCCTTCCGCGGCCGCCATCAGAACCCGGCCCCGCCGCAGGTCGGCCCGACCGTGAGCACCAGCGTCGGCAGTCCCGCCCCGTCGGGCTCGGCGCCCGCCCCGCCCCGCGACGTCAGGCTGCGCGACAGCGGCGACACCGTCACGTTGACCTGGACCGATCCGAGCGGCGGCACTGTGCCGTTCTTCGTCGAGGCCGGACCGGCCGGTACCCAGCTGCGCATCATCGGCCAGCTGCGGCCGGGCGAGACCACATTCCCGGTCGCCGGGCTGAACCCGAAACTGGACTACTGCTTCAGCGTCGTCGCGGTGTACAGCGCCAACCTCGTCGCGCCGTCGGACCTGGTCTGCACCCAGCGCACCGGTAAACCCGCTGCGTCACCAAGCCGTTAGCGGACCGTGTGTGCGACGGGTACCCATGTTCGATGGGTACCCCCTATGATGGCCCTGGCTAAGGGGGCGAGCCACACGAGGTTCGGAACGCCGAGTAGTTGGGCTGAGCGTGACACGACTGGGGAGATTCTCGCGCAGCCGGGGTGGACTCGTCACCCTCGGTATCGTCATCGCCCTTACGGTGGCGCTGGGTGCGACCGTGTTCGGGTTAGGTGCCAAGGACCACGCCCTGGCATCATCCAACGCGAGCGCCTGGCTCTACTCCTCCAACCGGGGTGAGATCGCCCGGGTCAACGGGGAGACCGGCCGGGTCGACACCCGCTTCAAGGTGGTCGATGCGCAGGGCCACGTGATCGAGGTCAGCCAGAGCGACCGGTACCTCGTCCTGCGCGACCTGACCACCGGCAAGGTCAGCTCGCTCGACCTGGCCACGCTGCAGATCGCGGCGACCACGCAGACCACCGCGGGCCTGGGCGTGACGCTGGCCCTGGACCGCGACGCCGCGTTCGTCATCGACGCGGTGCAGGGCGTGGTCCGCCAGCTCGACCCGATCGCGTTGACCCCGGTCGGCCAGCCGTTGCGGTTCCCGCCCGGGGTGGCCGGCGGTAAGTTCGACGGCACCGGCACGCTGTGGGTACTCGTCGCCAGTGAGGGCACCGTCGTGGGTATCCGGCCGGCGAGCGTGCATCCCAGCCAGGGCACCACGTCGACGCCGGTGACGGCGCGCACGATCCCGGTCGCCCAGCCCGACCACGACCTGACCATGTCGACGCTCGCCGACGGTGTGGCGGTGCTCGACTCGACGGCCACGACGCTGACCGTGGTGCAGGGCGACAAGCCCCGCACCGTGCCGCTGCCGCAGCTGTCCGGCAACGGCAGCCTGCCCACCCAGTCCAGCACGACCGCGATCCCGGTGACCGTGCCCGACGACCGGCACGTCTACGTGGTCAACGGCACCCACGTCGGTGACTTCACCGTGCCGGGCACCGGGAAGCTGGACCCGGCGGTACCGTTCGGCGGCCGCTTCTACGTGGCCGACCAGGCGGCCGGCACCGTCTACGCGCTCGACGCCGACGGCAAGCTGGTCGACACCATCGTGATCCCCAACGCCGGCGGCAAGCTGGAGCTTGAGGTACGCGGGGAGCACCTGTTCATCAACGCGCCCAACTCGTCGGGTGCCCGGGTCGTCGACGACAAGGGCCGGGTCAAGGTCGTCGACAAGTACGCCAACAACATCCTGGGCGGTGACCCGCCGCCGAACCCGCCGCCACCGCCGCCGCAGAAGCCGCCGACGGTCGGGCCGCCCAGCGCGCCGACCAAGGTGGTCGCGACCGCGGGCAACGCCGCGGTACACCTCACGTGGGGGCCGGCCAACCCGAACGGCGCGGCGATCACCAAGTACGTGGTCGAGGGTGACGGGCAGGCCCACGAGGTGGGCGCCAACCAGCGCGCCCTGGACATCGCCGGGCTGACCAACGGCCAGCAGTACGTGTTCACCGTCTACGCGGTCAACGCCAAGGGCCCGGGGCCGAAGAAGGCCTCGAACCCGGTCGTACCGTCGTCCGCCGTCCCCGACCCACCGGCCACGGTGACCGCGACCGCCAACCCGGACGGCACCGTGACGATCACCTATCCGGCCGCGAACGGGCAGGGCCACCCGGTCGTGCGGTACGACATCACCCAGGTCTCGGCCGGCGCGCAGGCACCGCTGACCAGCGCGACCGGCACCACGGCGAAGATCCCGGCGGGGCAGCTGACCTACGGCACGCAGTACGCGTTCATCGTGGCCGCGGTCAACAACCTGGGCACCGCGTCGAAGCCGTCGCCGGTGTCCAACACGGTCGTACCGTTCACCGTGCCCGGGGCGCCGCGCAACCTCACCCCGGTACCGATCGACGCCAAGGGCACCATCGCGCTGAACTGGCAGCCGGCCGCGAACAACGGCCGGCCGGTGACCGGGTACCAGATCGCCGCGGGCGGCACGACGCAGACCGTGACCGGTACCTCGGCGCAGCTGGCCGGCTTCCCGGACAACTCGCCGGTGAACGTGACGGTGAAGGCGGTCAACGCGGCCGGTGCCGGTGCCCCGGCCACCACGGTCGCCCGGACGATCGGGCCGCCGACGCTGACCGGCGGCACGGCGGCGGCCAATGGCCTCAACGCGATCTCGGTGAGCTTCACCACCAACAACAACGGTGGCGCGACCACGTGCACGATCTCCGTCAACGGCGGCGGGGCCAACGGCATCGGCTGCAACGGCGGCACCGTCGGCGGCCTGTGGCCGGGTACCACCTACAACTTCGCGGTGACGGCGACCAACAAGGCCGGTTCGGCGCGGTACAGCGGCAGCGTGGCCATCCGCGCGGTCAACGCGACGGTGATCTGCCCGAGCAACAACGGTGGGTACTGCAACACCGGTATTTGGGCATATCACATTGCGAACCAGACATACAGCCAGGCGGCTGAGGCCTTCCCGGTCGGCCACGTGTTCCAGGTGCAGTGCCACACGACCGGTGGCAACGTCAACGCGGCGCCGTACGGCGGCAAGAACAACAACATCTGGCTAAGGTTCACGGGCAGCAAGGGCACGGAGTACTTCCCGGACGCATGGGCCAGACTCGACGACGGCCGGGACAATGTGAACGTCCTGCCCGCCTGCTGAGCGTCGAGCCCGAGCCAGTTCGAGGAGCGCCGCACGTGACCGCCGCACCGACCGCCCCGCCCACCGGGGCGCCCAGCCCCGAGGAGACGGCCGGCTTCGCGGAGTACGCGCGCCGGCTGACCGCCGCCGTCAGCTCGGTCGTGCTCGGCAAGCCCCAGGTGGTCCGGCTGGCGATGGCCGGACTACTCGCCGAGGGGCACCTGCTCATCGAGGACGTACCGGGGGTCGGCAAGACCACGCTGGCCCGCTCGATGGCGGCGGTGGTGGCCGGGCAGTGGCGGCGCATCCAGTTCACTCCCGACCTGCTGCCCTCCGACGTCACCGGCGTCACGATCTACAACCAGGGCAGCGGCGGGTTCGAGTTCCACCAGGGCCCGATCTTCGCCAACATCGTGATCGCCGACGAGATCAACCGGGCCTCGCCCAAGACCCAGTCGGCGCTGCTGGAGGTCATGGAGGAACGGTTCGTCACCGTCGACGGGGTCCGGCATCCGGTACCCCGGCCGTTCCTCGTGGTGGCTACGCAGAACCCGGTTGAGATGGACGGCACCTACCGGCTCCCCGAGGCGCAGCTGGACCGGTTCCTGATGAAGCTGTCCGTCGGGTACCCGGACGAGTCGGTCGAGATCGAGGTGCTGCGCGGCGCGGCGGCCGGGCGCAGTCCCGAGTCGCTGGAGCCGCTGACCGACACGAACGCGATCGCCCAGGCGATCAGCCTCGCCCGACGGGTCTACATCGCCGACCCGCTGTACGCCTACGCGGTCCGGCTCGCCGTCGCCACCCGCAACCATCCGCAGGTCCGGGTCGGCGTGAGCCCGCGTGGGGTGATCGCGCTGACCCGCGCCGCCACCTCCTACGCGCTCATCGATGGACGCAACTACGTGATTCCGGAGGACGTCCAGGCCCTGGTGGAGCCGGTGTTCGCGCACCGGCTGCTGCTCTCCCCCGACGCGCAGCTGCGCGGTACCACGCCCGGCGAGATCCTGCGCGCCGCGGTCCAGTCGGTGGCGGTACCCGTCGCGGCGCCCGCCTGACGGCCATGGCACCGACCGCGCGTGGCGTCGGCACCGCACTGGCCGGCGCGGCACTGATCGCCAGCGGCTTCACCTTCGGCTACCCGGAGCTCGTGGTGATCGGCGTGGCCGGGGTGGTGGCGCTGCTGTGCGCGGTCGGGTACACGGCCTGGCGGCTGCGCCTGACGGTGCACCGCGAGGTCAACCCGGCGCGGGTCACCCGGGGGCAGCCGTGCACGCAGACGCTGTCCGTGCGCAACAGCAGCCGCTTGCGCGTGGTCACGCTCATCGCGCAGGACGTGTGCGGGTCGCGCACCGTCCCGGTACCCCTTCTTCGGTTGCGACCGGGGCATGACACCGCGGTCGACTACCCGGTGCCCACCGAACGCCGCGGGGTCGTGCGGGTCGGCCCGCTGCGGGTCACCCGCCGTGACCCGCTCGGCCTGGTCGGGGTGGCCCGCAACAACGGGGGTACCGCGCAGGTCTGGGTCCACCCGCGCACCCACCCTCTGGTGGCGGTGCCGGTCGGCGTGGCGCGCAGCCTCGACGGCCGGGTCGACAAGGTACCCCACGGCACGATCACCTTCGATGCCCTGCGCGAATACGTGATCGGCGACGAGCTGCGCAAGGTGCACTGGCGGACCAGCGCCCGGGTCGGTCAGCTCATGGTGCGCGAGGATCTCGACACGAGCCTGCCCCGCGTGGTGGTACTCGTCGACGACCGCCAGGCCGCCTACCGCGACCTGACCGAGGACGGCGGGTCGGCCGACTTCGAGGCGGTGTGCGAGGCGGCCGCGTCGGTCCTCGTCGCCTGCGTGCGCGCCGACCTCGCGGTGGAGCTGGTGGTCGCGAGCGGCGAGCGGCCGGTCGGCACCGGAGCGCACCGCGCCGCCGGCCCGGCCGACGCGAGCCCGATGCTCGACCGCCTCGCCGAGGCTGACCCGACCGCGGCGCCGGAGGTGCTCGACACCGCGACCCGCCGGCTGCGCCAGCACAAGCTCGGTGACACGCTGATCTACCTCACCGGCTCGGGCCGGCCCGACGACCTCGCCCCGGTCGGCGCGCTCGCCCCCGGGTACCCGACGATCGTGGCCGGCGTGTTCGGCGACCAGTTCGGGGTCCCCGCGGCGGTGGCCGGCATGCAGGTGCTCGCCGTCGCCGACGCGGCCGACTTCGCGACCTCGTGGGACAGCCTGGGCCGATGGTGAAGTCGCGCACCGTCCTGGTACCGCTGTCGCTCGCCGCGCTGGTCGCGATCGCGACGCTGCCGCTGGGCCGCATCTACCACGGCACCCTGCTCACCTGGCTGCTGCTGGGCGCCGCGCTCGCGCCGGTCCTCATCAGCACCGCGCTGCAACGCCTGCCGGCGTATCCGGTCGCGCCGGTGTCGGTGCTGGCGCTGGGCGGGTACACGCTGTGGGCGGTGCAGGTGTCCGCCCGCGCCGGGCAGGTCGACGGTCCACTGTGGACACTGTGGACCGACGCGGTGCGCAACGGCATTCCCCGGTTGCTGACCGCGCTGATCCCGATCGAGCCGCAGCCGGACACCGTGCTGGTTCCGCTGGTCGCCACGTGGCTGGCCGCGCTCGCCGCCGCGGAGTTGGCGGTACGGGGGCGGCACGTGCTGCTCGGGTACGCCCCACCGGTACTGCTCTATGTCGGCTGCCTCGTCGTCGTCGGGCCCAACGCGCACCAGGCGCTGTGGCAGCCGCTCGCGTTCGCCGGCGCCGCCGCGGTCGGGCTCGCGGTGACCGGGCGCTCCGGCACCGACGCGCTTGCGCAACTGAGCCGGGCGGCGCGGATGACGTTCCGGGTACGGCTCGCGGTCGGCGCCTGCGCGGGGCTGGCCGTCACCGTCGGGCTCGCCGTCGCCGTCGCGCCGCTGCTCGCCGGCCGGGTGCATCACGTACCGACCGATCCGCGCCGGTACGTGGCGCCCCCCAGCCTCGACGCCGAGGACGAAAACCCGCTGATCCGGCTGTCCGGCTGGGCGCTGAACCCGACGCAGAAGCTGTTCGACACCGACATCACCGGTCCCGCGCCGGCCAGGGACCTGCGCGTCCGGCTGGCCGTGCTCAGCGACTACGACGGGGTCAACTGGCGGGTCGGCGGCGACTACCGGGAGGCCGGCCGGGTGCTGCCGGCGGTCAACGGTCCCGGCGCCACCCCGGCCACCGGTCCGGCCGTCCGGCAGCGCATCACCATCGACGACCTGGACGGCCGGCTGCTGCCCGCCGCGCCGACCGTGCACCAGATCGACGGCACCCGGGTCGCCTACGACCAGGCCAGCGGCACCGTGATCCGCCCGGAAGGGCTGTACCCCGGCCTTTCCTACACCGTCCAATCGCGACAGTCCACTGTGGACGTCAACCTGCTCGGTGCGGCCGAGGTACCCAGCGGCGGGTCGGTGGCCCGGTTCCTCGGCCTCGGCCCGGGTACCCCGCCGACGTCCATGTCCGACCTCGCGCAGCAGATCGGCGGCAACGTCGCGGGCGGGTACCAGCGGGCCTTGGCCCTCGAAGACTTCCTCGGTACCCACTACACGCTCGTCAACGACGCGCCGAGCGGCCATGCGTACCCGAACCTGAACTTCTTCCTGTTCTCCCCGCCCGCCCTCGGCGGCCAGAAGGGCACCTCGGAGCAGTTCGCGGCGAGCTTCGCCGTGCTGGCCCGGATGCTCGGCCTGCCGAGCCGGGTGATCGTCGGGTTCCAGGCCCGGCCGGGAGTGTCCACTGTGCACGGTCGCGACGCGCTGGCCTGGCCGGAGGTGCTGTTCACCGGCATCGGCTGGGTACCGTTCGACCCGCTGCCCAAGCCGAACACCAGTCCGGAGCCGCTGGAGTCGTTCAAGCCCAAGCCGAACCCGTCCACTCCGCCGCCCTCGGTGGCGCCGACGATCTCGATCTCGGTGTCCCCACCCGGGCCGCACCGCCCGTCCAGCTCACCGTCGGCGGTCCCGGCCGCGCCGCTGCCGCCGTGGATCCCGTTCGCGGCCGGCGGCGGTGGGCTCACCCTGCTACTCGGCGGGCTCGCCGCGATCGTGGCGCTGCGGGCTGCCCAGCGAAGACGCCGGCTCGACCGGGGTACCCCGACCAACCGGGTCGCGGGCGCCTGGCGGGAGGTGCTCGACGGGCTGCGGCTGGCCGGCCGGCCCGCCGCGGCACACCTGCCGGCGACCGAGGTGGCCGGGTACGCCAACCGGGTCGGGGTACCGGCGCACGAGCGGCGCAAGGGTACCGTCCGGCCGTCGACGCCACCGCTGGACGAGCTGGCGACGCTGATCAACCAGGCCACCTATGCGGGTACGGCGCCGAGCGAGGAGGACGCGCAGCGGGCCAAGCAGCAGGCGCTGGCCTACGTGTCCGAGCTGCGTGCCCGCCGGCCCTGGTGGCGCCGCCTGCTCTGGCCCGCCGACCCGAGACCCCTCCGCTGGCGCTAACCGCGCGCCGCCCCGCCTCCCGCGCCGCCCCTGCCCCCGGCGCCGCCCCTGCGCCTGGCGCCGCCCCTGCCCCCGCCGATCTTGGACTTGTGGTGCCCGACTCGCGGGGCGACGCGGCTTTTGTCGTCGACACAACTCCAAGATCGGCGAAGGGCCGGGGGCGAGCGTCCCGCCGCGTGCGGGCGGGGCGGCGGGCGGGGCGGCGGGCGCCGGAGGTCAGGCCGCTCCGGGGCGGGTCAGGATCCGGTCGGCGCGCTCGCGCGTTGCGGCGATCAGCGCCGCGTTCGCTTCGTCGCTGCGGTACACCCAGTCGTGCGCGGCGTCGCGGTCCAGGCCGCGGGAGCGCTGCCGGCGCAGCAGCGCCTCGACGCGGGTCGGGGTCGGCGCGTCGACGTACAGCACGAGGTCGAGCAGGTTGCGCACGGCGGCCCACGGCGGATCCGGTACCAGCAGATAGTTGCCCTCGACCACGACGAACCGCGCCGACGCCGGTACCGGGATCGCGCTGCCCACCGGCTCGTTGAGCGCGCGGTTGAACTCCGGGGCGTACACCACCTCGCGCTCGTCCGGCTCGCGCAGCCGGCGCAGCAGGTTGACGAACCCGGCCACGTCGAAGGTCTCCGGCGCCCCCTTGCGGTTGGCCAGGCCCAGCCGGTGCAGTTCGGCGTTGGCCAGGTGGAACCCGTCCATCGGTACCGCGACCGCCGCACCCGACCCGTACGCGCTGCGCAGCGCCTCGGCCAGGGTCGCGGCGAGCGTCGACTTGCCGGCGGCGGGCGGGCCGGTGATGCCGACCAGGATCCGCCGCCGGTCGGAGTCGACCAGCGGAGCCAGTGCCTCGCGGGCACCGGCGAGCACCGCCGGATGGGAGTTCACCACGTCGATACGATCGCACAGCCGCCGGCGTTACTCCGCGCCCCGGCCGTGCTCCTGCAGCGCCCTGGCCCGGTCCAGGTCGGCCGCGCGCACCACGATCGAGCCGAACTCGCGCACCGCCTCGTAGTACGTCCAGGCGAGGCTGTAGCAGGCGGCCCGGACGAACACCGAGTAGGTGGCGCACTTGGTCCTGAGGTCGAAGTAGAACGCGCTGTCGACGCGGTCCTTGTTGGCCGGGAACTGGCCGACGTGCTTGTAGTTGCGGTACCCGAAGTCGTGGCGCCAGCACGGCAGCCGGAAGTCGAAGCCGAGCGGCTCGTCCGGCGAGGCGGAGCAGTAGTCGGTCGACCAGTCCAGCGCGTACCCGGCGAACGCGCTCTGGTTGGTGCGCGCCGAGTTCCACGCGCCGTAGCTGCCGCTGGTCGGCTGGGTGAACGAGGAGAGCAGGGTCAGCTTCTGGTCGAGCGTGGCGGCGTTGGCCGGGTCGGCCCACGCCACGCCGGCTAACGCCGCGGCTATCGAAAGGGCGAGTGCGACAAGGGCACGGCGCATCGGACACCTCCGGTATGGGGTGGACTGGAGGGGTGGACTTACCGCGCGGTACCTGGATGATCAGTCTTCACGATCGTTCAGGTCTATAGGCCGACGTCGATTTACGCTGGCTGCGCCAATCCAGACGAACCATGTGACCACACTCTCCGGGTGGCGGCCGGGTGGCTCACCGAACGTGGTTGGGTAGAGTCGGCGAGCGAGGCGTCCGACGGGAGGAGTTCGGGTCCGTGCAGCAGGACAGCTCGGAGCAGATCGGCGGAGTACCCGCCCAGCGCACCGAGGCACCACCACCGCCGGTCCGCACCGAGGCCGACACGGTGATCCTGCCGGCTTTCGTGACCGGCCGGAAGGAACGCCCGCCCAAGCCGGCCGAGCCGGTCCGTCACCAGGCCACCCCCGAGGGCAAGCTGCCCGCCGGCGAACGGGGCATGCTCGTCTTCGTGGCCGCGCTGCTGGGCATCGGTACCCTGGCCATCGTCGCCCTGCTCGGGCTCGGCGGCTTCAGCCGCCCGGCGCCTGCCGCGACCCGCACACCCAGCGTGGCCGCGGTGAACCCGCCGGTACCGTCGCCGACCCCCTCATCGAGCCCGTCGCCGACCCCGGCGGCCTCGTCCGCGTCACCGACCCCGCCCCGGCGCACCCCTGCGGGCCCGGTGGTCCTGGGTACCCTCACCAGCGCCGACCCGGCGGCGTTCTGCACCTACAGCCGGGCCGGACGGGCGCGCCAGCAGGACGACGGAAGCTGGTTCTGCACCGGTTCACGCGAGCGTCCCGGGTTCCCGTTCGGACCCAACGACGTGTGCCGGTGGCGGTTCCTCGACAACACCGCGTACGCGGTGACCAACGACCCCACCGACCCGGCCACCTGGCGCTGCTACACCTAGTCAGCCAAGCCAGCCGGGGCGGACCAGGCCGGCCTCGTAGGCGAACACCACCAGCTGTGCCCGGTCCCGGGCGCCCAGCTTGACCATCGCCCGGCTCACGTGCGTCTTCGCCGTCGCCGGGCTGACCACGAGCCGCTCGGCGATCTCGTCGTTGGACAGTCCGGCACCGACCAGCGCCATGACCTCGCGTTCCCGTTCG
This sequence comes from Actinomycetota bacterium, assembly GCA_005885555.1. Classification (GTDB taxonomy): domain Bacteria; phylum Actinomycetota; class Actinomycetes; order Mycobacteriales; family Micromonosporaceae; genus AC-43. The sequence goes on along the minus strand of VAWN01000012.1, from coordinate 61,509 downwards.
GTCAGCCCGGACAGCTCGGTCGGTGGCCGGGGCGCCCGGGCCCGCGACGCGAACTCCTCGATCAGCCGGCGCGTCACGCCGGGCGACAGCAGCGCGTCGCCGCTGGCCACCGCCCGGATGCCGCGCAGCAGGTCGACCGGTTCGGTGTCCTTGACCAGGAAACCGCTGGCGCCGACCCGCAGCGCCTCGAAGACGTACTCGTCGAGGTCGAACGTGGTGAGGATGACGATCCGTACCCCGGACAGCGCCGGGTCGGCGGCGATCCGGCGGGTCGCTTCGAGGCCGTCCAGTCCGGGCATGCGGATGTCCATCAGGACCACGTCCGGCCGGTACCGCACGGCCAGCCGTACCGCCTCCGCGCCGTCGCCCGCCTCACCGACCACCTCGACGTCGTCCTGGGCGTCGAGCAGCGCCCGGAACCCGGCGCGCACCAGCGCCTGGTCGTCGGCGAGCAGTACCCGGATCACGCCGGCACCTCCTGGCTGGCTCCGCGGGATGCACCGAGGCGCCGCGCGGGCGTCATGCGGCACCTGCGAACGGGAGGCGGGCCTCGACCTGGAATCCGCCGGCCGGCCCGGGACCGGCGGCCAAGGTACCCCCGAGGGCCAGCGCCCGTGCCCGCATGCCGGCGATGCCGTTGCCGTTGCCGTCGCCGGACGGGAGCCCGCCGCGCCCGTCGTCGGACACCCGGACGGTCAGCCCGTCGGCCGCGTACCCGATGGTGACCGTCGCGCTCGCCGCCGGACCTGCGTGCCGGCGCACGTTGGTCAGCGCCTCCTGGGCGATGCGGTACGCCGCGCGGTCCAGCTCGGCGGGCAGCTCCCGCGGCTCCCCCTCGATCACGGTCTGCGCGCCCGCGTCGTCGGTCAGCGCGGCGAGGTTGGCCAGGCTCGGGGCCGGCGACCGGGGTGCCTGCTCGTCCTCGGCGCGCAGCACCCCCAGTACCGACCGCACCTCCCGCAGCGCCTCCGCGCTGGCCTGCTTGATGGCCAGCAACGCGGTACGCGCCTGCTCCGGCTGCTCGTCCATCAGGTGCAGCCCGACCCCGGCCTGCACGCTGATCAGCGACAGGTGGTGGCCGAGGACGTCGTGCAGTTCCCGGGCGATCCGCAGCCGTTCCTCGCTGGCCTGGCGGCGCTGCTGCTCGGCGCGGGTACGGGCCTGCTCGTCGCGGGTGCGCCGCAGCTCCGCCATGTACCGCGCGTGGGTGCGTGCCACCTCGCCGACCAGCAGTACCGCACCGAGCGTCACCAGCGCCGCCACCGCCTCGCCGAACCGCAGGTACCGCAGGTGCACGCCAGGTACCCGACCCAGCCCGACGCACAGCAGGTATGCGACGCCGGCCAGCACCCAGACCGGTACCCGCCAACCGGCCCGCAGCGCCCCGATCATCGCCACGGCCGGCGCGAAGAGCACCGGACCGTAGGGGTACCCGAACAGCAGGTACGCCACCGTGACACCGATCGCGACGGCGGCCACGGCGACCCGGTACCGCCGCCGCAACAGCAGTGCGACCGGTCCCGCCAGCAGCAGCAGGTACCCCCAGAAGTGCAGTTCCCGCGCGGCCGGCTGGTGGCGCGCGGTGACCGTCGTCCCGATCACCTGGACGACGGCGACCAGGATCGCGAGGCGTACCGCGGGAGCGCGACCGGGGCGCCAGCCCCGGCGCCGCGCCGCCCACGCATCGCCCATGTCTGCCACGGTAGG
>VAWN01000012.1:41188-59774 GCA_005885555.1 Actinomycetota bacterium | reverse complement strand
GGGGAGTACCCGACCCCGCCCGCTACCTCCCCCGCGGCAGCCCCGATGCCCGCCCCCGTCCGACGACAGCGGCCGGCTCGACGGCGCATCGTCGAAGGCACACCCATCCAAGGAGGCACCGATGTCCACCGACACTCCGGCCAGCGGCCGGGTCCGCACCTCGGACACCGAGCGCGAGCAGGTCGCCGAGATCCTGCGCGCCGCGGCGACCGAGGGCCGGCTCACCCTGGCGGAGAGCGACGAGCGGCTGGGCCGCGCCTATGCGGCCAGGTACCGCGACGAGCTCGCCCCGCTGACCGCCGACCTGCCCAGCGGCGGCTGGGAGGCGCTGTACCGCACGCCGGAGGCGCTGGCCGGGATGCGCCGCCGGTTGCGCCGGCACGGCTCGTTCACCGCGGTCCTGATCGGCGCGCTGATCGGCCTCTGGCTGCTGTCCGGCGCGCACTTCTTCTGGCCGCTCATTCCGATCTTCTTCCTGACCTTCGGCTTCCTGCGGCACGCCAGCTGGGCGCGGTGGCGCGCCAGCGGCGGCGGCCCGTGGGGACCGAACCGGCAACGCTGGTCCCGCTGGTGACGGCGGTCTATCCGGACCTGGCTGGCCGGGTCGCCGTGGTCACCGGCGGCTCGGGCAGCATCGGGTCGGCCACCTGCCGGTACCTGGCCGCGAACGGCATGCGGGTGGTCCCGGTCAGCCGTGCGGTGGCCGACTGCACCGACCCCGACGCGCTTACCGCGCTGGCTGGCGATGTCGGGGGTACCGACGTCCTCGCGGCCTTCGCCGGCGGAGCCGGCGCCCCGGTGCCGAGCCTGGAGCTGACGCCGCAGCGCTGGCACGAGGTGCTCGACACCGACCTGACCTCGGCGTTCCTGACCGTGCGGGCGTTCCTGCCGGGCATGGTGGCGCGCGGTCGCGGCTCGGTCATCCTGATGTCGTCCGCCGCGGGCCGCGCGCCGTCCCGGGCCAACCTGGCCTACGCGGTGGCCAAGGCCGGGGTGGTCATGCTCACCCGGCACCTCGCCGCGGAATTCGCCGGTACCGGCATCCGCGTCAACTGTCTCGCCCCGTCGGCCGTGCACAACGCGAAGATGGACCGCGCGATGCCGGCGGAGCGCATCGCCGAGCTGGGCCGGTCGTTCCCGCTCGGTCGCATCGGTTCGCCCGCTGACGTGGCCGCCGCGGTCGGGTACCTCGCCTCGGACGCGTCGTCCTGGGTCACCGGGGTGACGATCGACATCGCAGGCGGCAAAGTGGTTTGACACGGCCAAATCCGACGGTGCTGGAACGCGGTGCCCGCGACTGGCACAGTCTGCGCCGTGATGGGTCCTTCGCACGCGCTGTCCGGGGCGGCCACGTGGCTGGCCGGTTCCCTTGCGGTACAGCACTTCGCGCACTTCCACCAGACGCCGGCACAGCTCGCGGTCGGCGCCGCGATGTGCGCCGGCGGCGCGCTGCTGCCCGATCTCGACCTGTCCGGCCGGGTCACCACCGACCAGGGCGGCGCTACCGTCGCGCACACGTTCGGCGTGCTGTCGCTGTTCGTCGCCGAATGCGTGGAGAAGCTGTCGCTCGGGATCTACGACCTGACCCGTACCCGCAGGGATCCGCGCCTGCGCAACGGGCACCGCACGTTCACCCACACGCTGCCGTTCAACGTCGGTGTCGGGTTCGGCGTGTTCGAGCTGTGCTGGCACTACGGCCGCACCGCCGTCCTCGCGGTGCTGTTCGTCACGTTCGCCATGGCGCTGCGCGGGCTGTTCGAGAAGTGGGCCAGGCGGGCCGGCTGGCTGATCGTCACGCTGGTGGCCGGCGGGTACCTGGTCCTCGGCATCGCGCTCGGCATCGGCGGCCTGGTCCACCTGCTCGGCGACATGGTGACCAGCCACGGCTGCCCGGTACTGTGGCCGATCCCGACCGGCCGCCGGATGTGGCGCAACATCGGGGTACCCGACGCGATCGCGGTCACCGTCGGCGGCAAGGTCGAGGTGTTCGTGCTCCGGACGGCGTTCGCTCTGGTAGCGTTGGCCGCCGGTGCGGAGCTGTTCGCCCGGCCGCTGCTGCACCGGTACGACCTGGAGATCTGACGGGCTGCCCACACTAACCTCGGACATCCGGTGGACGCCGTCCGTCCACCCACCGGCCATGCACCGTTCGTCCACAACGCCGTACCGGCGCTGGCCAGCTATCCCCAACCGTTGTCCACACCCTGGGGATAACCGCGTGCACACGCCTGCGACCCCGAGTTGACCAGCACCCGGCCGAGTACCCGCGCGAATCCGCCGTCGAAGCACAGCGCGGTCAGCGCCGAGTGGACCTTGGCCGGGCGGGACAGGTGCGCGCCGCCGGGCCCGGTCCGGCAGCAGTCGGGACGCCAGCACCATTCGGGCTGTTCGGCGGCTTCCATGACCTCAGCCTTCATGACCTCAGCGTCCATGACCTCAGCGTCCATGACCTCAGCGTTCGACGGCTCGACCGGCGGCGCAACGTTCATCTTTGCGAGGTGGCTCGGCCGCAGGTGCGCGAACCAGAATCCAGCTACTCGGGCGCTGTCGCGCCGTGAAACACTCTGGAGGTGGTCATGCCGACCCCGGGTTCGACCGTCGTGCGCCGCCAGTTGGGGGTACGCCTGCGCCGGCTGCGCAACGCCGCCGGAAAGACCGAGCGCGACGTGGAGGAGGCGAGCCTGGCCTCCCGGACGAAGCTGTGGAAGATCGAGACCGGCAAGGCTCCCGTGAAGGTGGCCGACGTGCGGGCGCTGTGCTGGCTGTACGGCGCCGACATGGCCACGACGGATGCGCTCGCCAAGCTCGCGCGAAGGAAGCCGACCGCGTGGTCAAGCTTCGGCAGGAGCGGCAGCAGGTGCTGACGCGGCGCGCGCCCCCGCTGCGGCTGACGGCGGTGCTCGGCGCCGGCTGCCTCGCACGACAGGTCGGTGGTCCGCAGACGGTCGCCGCGCAAGAAGCCCGGTTGCGCGAGCTCGCCGCGCTGGATCACATCGACATCCGGATCATCGCCTGGGACGCCGGAGCGCACGCGGCCATCCACTTGGGACCGTTCACCATCTTTCACTTTCCCGAGCCCGACGACCCGTCCGTGGTCTACCTCGAAACTCACACCGGCACCCGCTATCTGGAGCGACCGGAAGAGCTGGCCGAATACCGCCGGATCTACGACCTGATCTACGAGAAGTCCACGCCCATCGAGGAGTACTCACCATGAACACCCCGTGGACCAAGGCCAGCAGGTCTGGCGGCAACAGCGGAGAGTGCGTCGAGGTGCGCCGGCACGACGGTACGGTCCAGGTCCGCGACTCCAAGGACCCGGACGGACCGGTCCTGACCTTCCCACCGGCCGAGTGGCACGCCTTCGTCCACGCCCTCACCAGCGGCGAATTCGACCGGTGACCGCGCCACACCCCGAGATCTTGGACGCTTCTACCCCCTGCAAGGGGCACAAACGTCCAAGATTGCGCGACGGAGGGCCGGACGGAGGGCCGCCGGGTTGAGCCCGCACGCCTGGCAGCGCACCGAACTGGTCCAGCATTCGCACTGCTCGTACTGCGGCACCCGGTACCCGGACGATGCGGACTGGCCGCGCACCTGCCCCGGCTGTACCGAGACCAGCTGGCACAACCCGCTGCCCGTCGCCATGGTGCTGTTCCCGGTGATCACCGGCGACGCGACCGGCCTGGTCGTGATCCGGCGCGACATCGAGCCGGCCCGCGGGGAACTGGCGCTGCCCGGCGGTTTCATCGAGACCGGCGAGACATGGCAGGAGGCGGCGGTGCGGGAACTGCGGGAGGAGACCGGGATCCCGGCCGACGTGGGTACCGTCCGCCTGTTCGACGTGATCAGTACCGCCGGCACGATCAACATCTTCGCCCTGCTCCCCGCCCGGCACACCGACGATCTGCCGCCCTCCGCGCCGACCGACGAGACGACCGGGTGGCTGGTCATCACGGCACCCCGCGAGCTGGCCTTCACCACGTCGACGACGGCCGTCGCGCGCTACTTCGCGTCGGCATAGCAGTCGACGATCGACACGCCCAGCGGGAACCGCACCGGCGTGTCGCCGAACAGCAGCCGCCGGGTGCGCTCACCGGCCGCGTCAACGGCGGCGGCCACCTCCGTCGCCCGCCCGGCCGGGGCGTGCACCACCACCTCGTCGTGCTGGAAGAACACCAGCTGCGCCCCGGTGCCCGCGAGGTCGGCGCGCAGCAAAGCGAGCAGCACCAGCGCCCACTCCGCGGCGGTGGCCTGGATGACGAAGTTGCGGGTGAACCGGCCGCGGGCGCGCGCCGCACCCGGCCCGGTCTCCGGATCGATCTCCACCGACGTCGCCGACGGCGGCGGGCAGGTGCGGCCGAGCCAGGACCGGACCAGCCCGCCCGCCTCGCCGACCCGCGCGGCATCCTCCACATAGGACAGTGCCACCGGGTAGGACCGGCGCAGCGTCGCCAGTGCCGGTGCGGCCTGCCCGCCGACCTGGCCGTACATCGCGCCGAGCAGGGCCACCTTGGCCGTCGCCCGGTCGCCGCCGAACGACTCCTCGGCCAGCACGGCGTACATGTCGCCGGCTCCCGCGGCCCGCGCCATCTTCGCGTCGCCGGAGACCGCGGCGAGGATGCGCGGTTCGAGCTGCCCGGCGTCGGCCACCACGAACGTCCAGCCCGGGTCTGCCCGTACCGCCCGGCGCACCACCTTGGGGATCTGCAGCGCTCCCCCACCCCGGGTGGCCCAGCGGCCGGACACGACGCCGGCCGGCACGTATTCGGCGTGGAACCGTCCATTGTGGACCCACTGCTGCTTCCACGCCCAGCCGTGCGCCGTCCAGATCCGGTGCAGTTCCTTGTACTCCAACAGCAGCGGCACCGCAGGATGGTCGACGCCGCGCAGGACCCACGCCCGGGTCGACGGCAGCGTGATGCCTTCGCGGCTGAACGCGCGCAGCACCTCGGCCGGCGACTCGGGATGGATGCGCTGCCCGCCGAGCGCCTCGGCGATCCGCGCAGCCAGCTCCGCCAGCCTGCGCGGCGGGCCGCCGACCGGGGACGGCTCGCCGAGCAGGTCGTGCAGCAGCTCGTCGTGGACGTCGGCGCGCCAGGGCAGGCCGTCGACGCCCATCTCCGTGGCCAGCAGCGCGCCGGCCGACTCGGCGGCCACGAGGAGCCGGAACCGCGCCGGGTCGGCGGTCGCCTCGATGCGGGCCTGCTGGTCGCGGTACACGTCGAGGAGAGCATCGAGGCCCGGCGCTTCCGGCGCCGGGTCGAAGAGGGTGCCCTGCGCGTTGCCGGGTGGGACCGCCGGCCGCGGCGGCGGATCGGCCGGGACCGGCCCGCCGGTCAGCCGGGCGTGCGCCGCCGCCAGCCCGCGCGGCTCGCCCCACCGCCCGGCATATCCCAGCAGCAGCCCCTCGGTCAGCTCCAGGTCGTGGCAGCGGGCCACCCGCACGCCGGCGCGGACCAGGCGCGGATAGCAGTCGGCGGTCGACGGCCAGAGCCAGCGGGCACCGCCGGCCGCGCGCACCGCGGCGGCGAAGTCGTCGGTGCCGGTCTCCGCTCCCCCGTCCACGTCACGCAGCCGGGCGCCCCCAGCGGGGTCGGGGACGGCGGCAACCAGCACGCCCCCATTCTGACCACGGGGTACGACAGTTACTTCAACGCACCCGCGGTCAGGCCGGCCTGGATCTGCCGCTGGAAGATCGCGTACACGATGAGCATCGGCAGGATCGCGAGGGTCAGCGCCGCGAACAGCGCCGGCCAGTCCGCCTGGTACCCCGCCTGCGTCGAGATGTTGGCGATGCCCTGGGTCAACACCTGGCGCTGCTCGGCCCCTTCACCCTGGATCAGCGCGACCGGCAGCAGGTACTGGTTCCACTGCCCCAGGATGTTGAAGATCGTGATGCTGATGATGCCGGACCGGGCCATCGGCAGCATCACCCGGAAGAACAGCCGGGTGTGCGAGGCGCCGTCCACGATCGCCGCCTCGGCGATCGAGTTGGGCAGCGTCTTGAAGAACGCCGCGAGGAAGAACACGGTGAACGGCAGCGAGTAGGCGATGTACACGAGGATCAGCCCGGCCCGGGAGCCCAGGCCGAGGTACGGCCCGACGACCGGCAGGGTGCCCATGTTCTTCACCTGGAAGAACAGCGGCACCAGGGCCAGGAACACCGGGAACGCCAGGCCCGCGATGAACAGGTAGTAGATGAACCGGTTGCCCCAGAACTGGTACCGGGCCAGCACGTACGCCGCCATCGACCCGAACAGCATCGTGCCGAACGTGCTGAACGCGACGATGACCACGCTGTTGAACATGTACGTGCCGATATGCGCCCTGGACCAGGCCCGCCCGAACGCGTCGAAGTTGAAGTGGCTGGGCAGCGTCCAGGCGTCTCCGAAGATCTCCGGATTGGTCTTGAACGCGGCCATGAACGTCCAGATCAGCGGTGCGATCACCAGCAGCGCCCAGACTGCGAGCGCTACGTGGCCGAGGCTGGCCAGGACGTTGACCTGGCGCCGGTCGGATCGGGCTGGCGCGGCGTGCGAGGCGGGCCGAGGCGCGGAGGGCGTAGTGGCGGATACATCATCGGTGTGGATGGTCGTCATGGTGGATCCTCAGAACTCGATGCGCTCGCGCCGGGTGATGCGGATGGTCAGGGCCGCGAATGCCAGCGTCAAGAAGAACAACGCCACGCCCATGGCCGAGGCGTACCCGGCCCGGGAGTAGACGAAGTTTGAGCGGTAGATCTCGTTGGCCAGCACCGTCGTCGCGCCGTCCGGACCGCCCTGCTCCACGGTGAGCACCTGGACCAGGGCGAAGGCGTCGAAGGCGGCGATGCCCAGGTAGACCCAGGCGACCTGGATGGTGTCGAACAGCAGCGGCAGGGTGACCCGGAAGAACATGCTGACCCGGCTGGCCCCGTCCAGCTCAGCGGCCTCGTAGATGTCCTGCGGGATGGACACCATGCCCGCCGAGAACAGCACGACGTAGAAACCGACCGCCTGCCAGACCAGTACCCCGAGCACCGTCCACATGGCGACCGTGGGATTGGTGAGGAAGCCGACCGGGCCGATCCCCAACAGGGCGTGCAGCGGGCCGTTGAACGCGCCCGACGTGTCCGGTCGCAGGATCTGCTGGAACAGCACGCCGATGATGGCCACGGCCAGGACCTGGGGGAAGAAGAACACCAGGCGGTAGAACTTCGACCCCCAGACCCAGCATGAACGACAGGAACAGTGCGATCGTGACAGTGATCAGCGGCAAGGCAAGCAGCAGGAACAGGTTGTGCTCGACCGCCTTGATGAACAGCTGGTCGTGGAACATCCTCTGGAAGTTCGCGAAACCGACGTACACCGGTGGCGCGAACCCGTTCCAGTTCGTCAACGCGATGTTGAAGGCCTGTGCGTACGGCCAGAGGACGTAGAACACGTACAACACAAGCGGTACCGCGAGGAAGCTCGCGACGAACCGGTACTTGCCGTGCCGCATGACCACTACGCTCCGCTCAGCGCTTGAACTTCTTGATGGAACTGTCCTTCTTGATGGCGTCGGCCTTCGCCTGCATCCGGGTCACGAACTTGTCCGCCGTGCCGCCGCCGTAGAACAGCTCGTTGGTCGCGGCCCGCAATTCGGTGTCCAGATCCTTGTACCACCCATCGAAGTTGTAGTAGAAGGTGTTGGCCCCGGCGGCGGTCTGCGCCTTGGCCGAACTGGTCATGCCCGGCGGCAGCGACAGGCCCTCGGAGGCACCCTGCAGGACGGTCAGCGAGCCGGTCAGCTTGGTGAAGCCCTGCGCGCCTTCCTTGGTCAGCATCCGGCGGAAGTACTCCATGCCGCCCTTGGGATTCTTGCCCTTGGCCGACACGATGAACGGCTCGCCGGCGCCGGCCCACACCGCGGTGACCGGCAGCTTGTCCGAGCTGGTCAGGCTGGGTACCGGGAACATCGCGTACTCGAAGGTGGCCGGGGTGTTGGTCTTCTGCTCGTTCTCCAGCCAGTTGCCGCTGGGGTACAGCGCCAGCTTGTCCTGGTTCTGCTTGAGCTGGACCTCGGTGTGCTTGAGGCCGAGGAACGACTTGTCGGTGTACTTCGCCCCGATCGCGGCCCACGCCTCGGCGGACTTGTGCACCGCGTCGTTGGTCCACGCGCCGTCTTCCAGGTTGTCGATGTTCTTGAGGATGTCGGCGCCGCCCAGCTTGGCTGCCGAGGTGAGGATCACCAGGTACTGGTAGTAGGACGCGTTGGCGCCGGCGTACCCGTACGGCGTGATGCCGGCCGCCTTGATCTTGTCAAGGGTCGCGGTGAAGTCGTCCCAGGTGGTCGGCGGTGTCCAGCCCTTGCTCGCCCACAGCTTGGCGTTGTACCAGATGCCGTAGACCGTCGACACGTAGTTGAAGATGTAGGACTTGCCGTCCAGCTTGCCCTGGTCGATCATGCCGACCTGGACGACGTCGCTGACCTTCTTTTTCGGGTCGTCGACCGACGGCGCGTTCCACAGATCGGTCAGGTCTTGCAGCTGGCCGGCGCTGGAGAGGGCGCCGAAGTCCATCTGCTCGGTGCCGGAGTTGTCCACCACGTCCGGCGGGGTACCGCCGTTGTACCGCGGCTGCAGCGTGGTGGCGATCTTCTGGATGCCGGACTCCTTGACGTCGGCCTCCGGGAACGCCTTCTTGTAGATCGGTACGTGCACCTGCTTGGCGTACTCGTCGCCGTACCCACCGGCGAAGATGACGACCTCAAGGGGCGCCTTGGGGTCGACGCCGAGCGGGTTCTCGGCGGACTTGGTCCCGCCGCCGGAGGTGCTGCCGCCACCGCCGCTGCTGGTCGCGCACGCGTCGAGCAGGGCCGCGCCGGGAAGGGCGACGAGGCTGACCGCGGCGGCGTTGCGCAGCAGCGTCCGCCGGCTGGTGCCGGTACCGATACCAAGTGGACTGTTCGGATTCTCTGGGGAAGAAGGCATTCTTCTCTCCTCGGTAGGTGAGGGTCGTTCGTAGTCGCTTGCGGCTACGAGTACACGAGGTTATTGGTCATGTTCGTCCCGACCGGGGACGTACGCGGCGCGGCGGCGAGGCGACCGCCGCAGCCGTGGCTTCTTCTGCGGAGGATCCGGCGGTCACCGGCGGGTCCGGCGTCTCGAGTCGACGATCTTCATGGCTCCTCCCGCGCCGCCCAGTGACCGGCTACGGCCCGGGCGGTGGCCTGGAACGCCGCATGGGCGCGGTCGTGCGTGCGCTGTGCGACGGCGATGTAGAGCAGGTCGAGGACGACCAGCTGGGGATGGCGCCCGGACAGGGCGTCCGGGCGGAACGTGGTCGCCTGCATCGCATGGACGAGCACGATGTCGGCGACCTCGGCCAGCGGCGAGCGGGGGAAGCTGGTCAGCGCGATGGTGGTGGCGCCGCTGCTGCCCGCCTCGGCCAGCATCTCGATGGTTTCCCGGGTCTGGCCGGTGTGCGACACGGCCAGGGCCACGTCGCCCGGCCGCAGCAGCGCGGCACTGGCCAGTCCGTTGTGCACGTCGGTCCAGGACCAGGCGGCCAGCCCGATCCGGTGCAGGCACAGCTGCATCTCGGCGCCGACGAGCGCGCTGCCGCTGATCCCGTAGATGTCCACGCGGGAGGACGCGGCGATGGCGTCGGCGGCCCGCTCGACCGCCTTCAGATCCAGCAGCGCCGACGTGTCGGCCAGCGCCCGGGTGTCCGCCGCCATGATCTGGTGCAGGACCCGGTCGAGTGGGTCGTCGGGTTGGATCTCCCGACCGATGTCCACCGTCCACCCGGACTGCCGGGAGGCGCGGCCGGTCTCGCTGGCGATGCTCAGCCGCAGGTCGGCGTACCCGTCGAAGCCGAGCGCCCGGCAGAACCGGGTGACCGTCGCCGGCGAGGTACCGCTGCGCTCGGCCAGTTCCACGATCGTCGCCCGAGCAGCCGCGGCAGGGTCGGTGAGCACCTGCTCGGCGACCCGTTGCAGGGCACCGGTGAATTCGGTCAGCCGCGACCGGATCCGGACCAGCACCCCGTCGGATGACACCAGCGCCGGCGCCTCAGCCACCGCGGTGTTCGCGGGGATCGGGTCGGGCTCGGTCATCGGGCGCTCCGTTTACTGCAAACTTTTCTTACGATTGGTAAAAGTTCTTACTGCGACCCCCATCTTGTCAAGGCTATGGCAGAAGTTTTCAGATTCGTTATCAGAGCGCGGCCGATCTGCGGCCGTTCACCGAGGGTTCACCCGGCGGCGACGCGCGCGACGGCATCGACCAGGATCTCTGCGCCTTCCCGGGCCTCCGCCTCGGTCAGCGTCAGCGCCGGACCGAGCCGGATGATGTTGCCGTACAGCCCGCCCCGGCCGACCAGCAGTCCGTCGCGCCGGCACTGCTCGAAGACCCGGGCCATCGCGTATCCGTTGGGCTCGCTGGTACCCGGCTCGACGAACTCGATGCCGATCATCAGCCCTTTGCCGCGCACGTCACCGACGATCGCGTGCCGTTCCTTGAGCGGGCGCAGCTCGTCCAGCAGGACCTGCCCGACCCGGGCGGCGTTGCCCTGCAGGTCGTGGTCGAGGACGTAGTCGATCACCGCGTTGCCGCCGGCCGTGGCCAGCGGGTTGCCACCGAAGGTGGAGAAGCTGACCGCGCTGACCGCGTTCATCACCTCGGCCCGGCCCACGACTCCGGCCAGGGCCAGCCCGTTGCCCACGCCCTTGGCGAAGGTCAGCAGGTCGGGCGTGATGCCGTGCGCCTGGTACCCCCAGAAGTGCTCGCCGGTGCGGCCCCACCCGGTCTGCACCTCGTCGGCGATGAACAGCACGCCGTACTCGTCGAGCACCTTGCGGTACCCGGCGAACAGGCCGTCCGGCGGGTACGTGTACCCGCCCACGCCCTGGACCGGCTCGGCGATCAGGCAGGCGACGTCGCCGCTGGTCGTGGTCGCCAGCAGCTCGCGCAGGTCGGCGACCGAGGCGTCGACGAACTCCTCGTCGGTACGGCCGGCGAGCAGGCCGCGCATCCGGTCGCCGGAGTGCAGGAAGCTGACCCGCAGCCCGGACAGCGGCGACGCCGACCAGCTGCGGACCCCGGTCGCGCCCAGCACCGCGAACGTGCGGCCGTGGTAGCTGCCGCGCAGCGCGAGGATCTGGTTGCTGCGCCGGTAGTTGGTCGCCACCAGCAGCGCCGCCTCGTTGGCCTCGCTGCCGGAGTTGGTGAAGAACACCCGCGGGTCCGGGATACCGGACAGCCGGGCGATCTTCTCGGCGAGCTCGACCTGCGACCGGATCAGGTACAGCGTCGAGGTGTGCAGGATGCCGGTGCCCAGTTGCCGGTCCAGCGCCGCGCGCAGCTCGGGCAGGTCGTGGCCCAGCATCGTGGTCAGCACCCCGGCGAAGAAGTCGAGGTAGGTGCGGCCGGCCGAGTCGGTCACCCGGCGCCCCGAGCCGGAGACGATCTCGATCGGCTCGTCGTAGTACAGCGGCATCCACGCGGGCAGCACCGCCCGGTGGCGGCTGAGTAGTTCGTCACTCATGCCGCTGACGCTAGAGGGCTGAGGGAGCGAGTGGGAGCGGCGCGGCGTCGTCTGGACTGACGAGCGCAGCGAGGAGGGAAGACGGCGCGTCTGAGCGCCGCGAAGCGAGTGGACGGGGCTGGCTAGTCCCGGTTGAGCTCCCAGAAGGCCACGGCCGCCGCGGCGGCGACGTTGAGCGAGTCGACGCCGTTGCGCATCGGGATGGCCACCCGCAGGTCGCTGGCCGCGAGCGCGGCGCGGGACAGGCCGGGGCCTTCAGCCCCCAGCAGCAGCGCGGGCCGGCGCCGGGCCGCGGCCGGCAGCCGCTGCAGGGGTACCGCACCGTGCGCCGGGGTCAACGCCAGCAGGGTGTACCCGGCGGCGCGCACCTCGTCCAGCGCACCCGGCCACGGCGCCAGCCGGGCGTACGGCACCGCGAAGACCTCGCCCATGCTGACCCGCACGCTGCGCCGGTACAGCGGGTCGGCACACGACGGCGACAGCAGTACCGCGTCCATGCCCAGCGCCGCCGCGCCGCGGAACACCGCGCCGAGGTTGGTGTGGTTGTTGACGTCCTCCAGGATCGCGACCCGGGTCGCGGCGGCGAGCACCTCGCCCGCGTCGGGCAGCGGCCGCCGGTGGAACGAGGCGAGGATGCCGCGGTGCACGTGGAACCCGGTCGTCGCTTCGAGAACGTCCTGGGTGGCCGCGTACAGCGGCGCGTCGACGTCGGGTACCCGGTCGATCCGGTTCACGTCGTCGACCCGCTTGGCGTCGACGAGCAGCGAACGCGGCCGGTACCCGGCCCGCAGCGCCCGGCCGAGGACCAGCTCGCCCTCGGCGATGAACAGCCCGTGCGGCGGTTCCCAGCGGGTACGCAGGTCGACGTCGGTCAGCGCGCGGTAGTCGGCGAGCCGCTCGTCGGCCGGGTCGGTGATCGCGATCGGGTCGGGCACCGGGCCATTGTGACCCGGTGCCCGCGCCCGGCCGTCAGGCCTGTTCGCGTTGCTCCACCCGGTCCATGTTCGTGCTGTATCCGGAGCTGTACGACGACGGTGCCGAGGGCAGGCCGCGCACCGCCTCCTTCTCCGTCTCGGCCGCCAGCGCCCGGGCCTCCGCCAGAGCCTGATCGACGGCCGCAGGGTCGGCCTGCTCGACCGGTTCGGTGGAGATCGGGCCGGCGTTGTCCTGGATCAGACCGCCCAGCGCCCCACCGATGCCTTCGAGCGCCTTGGTCAGCTCGGCCGGCACGATCCAGATCTTGTTCGACTGCCCGGCGGCGATCTGCGGCAGTGCCTGGAGGTACTGGTAGGCCAGAACCTTCGAGTCGGGATTTGCGGTGTGTACCGCGTTGAACACCGTCTGGATCGCCTTCGCCTGGCCCTCGGCCTGCAGGATGCGCGCCTCCCGCTCGCCCTGCGCGCGCAGGATGGCGCCCTGCCGGTCACCGTCGGCGGTGAGGATCTGCGACTGCTTGATGCCCTCGGCGTTGAGGATCGCGGCCCGGCGGTCCCGCTCGGCGCGCATCTGCTTCTCCATCGAGTCGCGGATCGACGGCGGCGGCTCGATCGCCTTGATCTCGACCCGGGTGACCTTGATGCCCCAGCGGCCGGTGGTCTCGTCCAGTACCCCGGACAGATGCCGGTTGATCTCGTCGCGGCTGGTCAGCGCGCGTTCCAGGTCCATCGAGCCGATGACGTTACGCAGCGTCGTCACGGTCAGCTGCTCGATCGCCTGGAGGAAGTTGGCGATCTCGTAGGTCGCCCGGACCGGGTCCTGTACCCGGAAGTAAAGAACAGTGTCAATGGATACGACGAGGTTGTCCGAGGTGATCACCGGCTGGGGTGGGAAGCTGACCACCTGCTCGCGCATGTCCACCTTGGTGCGTACCGCGTCCAGGAACGGCATCAGCAGATTCAGGCCGGGCGACAGGGTGCGATGGTACTTGCCCAGCCGCTCCACCACGTCCATCCGTTGCTGCGGAACCACCCGGACCGATCGAAACAGCGTGACCACCACGAACAGCGCGATGATCGCGACGACGATGAGAACTATGGCTTCCAGCGGTCCCACCGCTACTCCCTCCACACAAGGGCGATCGCGCCCTTGATCTCAATGACCCGGACCCGCTCTCCCGGCTCGATGACCTGGGTGTGGTCGAGGGGCCGGGCGGTCCACAACTCACCCTCGATCTTGATCAGTCCATGGTCGCTGTCGATCCGCTCGATCACCGGTACCACCGCGCCCTCGATCGCGGCCAGCCCGATCGGCGCCGGGTCGGCGTTGCGATTGACCCGCCGCTGGATCAGCGGCCGGACCCCGGCCAGCGCCGCCGCGGAGACCGCGGCGAAGACCAGGCCCTGCAGCCACAGCGGCAGGCCCAGCGCCGCGGCCACGGCCGCCGCGAGCGCGCCGGCGGCGAGCATGAGCAGTACGAACGTCGTGGTGAACACCTCGGCGACCACGAGCGCCACCCCGACAGCAAGCCACAACCAGGCCACGATCTGATCGTGTCACGCCGGTGCACCCCACCGGTAACCCGGGCAGAATTCCGAAGTTATCAGCGGATAGGGTTTCGCCGACGAGCGCGCAAACGGGAGGGGACCGTCCATGCTGCCGGAGACCATCCGCCGGGTCGACGAGCTGGTCGCGACGACGCAGTCGACCGGCCGGGTACCGTCGCTGGTCGCCGGGATCGTCCGGGACGGCGCGCTGGTGCACGTCAGCGGCGCCGGCGAGGTACCGGTACCGGACGCCGGCACGCAGTACCGGATCGGTTCGATCTCCAAGACGTTCACCGCCGCCTTGATCCTCCAGCTGCGCGACGAGGACCGGCTGTCCCTCGACGACCTGCTGTACCGGCACCTTCCCGGTACCCCCGTCGGCGGCGTCACGATCCGCCAGCTGCTCGCGCACATCGGCGGGCTGCAGCGCGAGCCCGAGGGCGACTGGTGGGAGCGCGCGCCGGGCGTCCACCCGGACCACCTGCTCGCCGAGCTGACACCCGACGCGGCCGCGCACCCGCCGCACCACACATTCCACTACTCGAACCTCGCCTACGGCCTGCTCGGCGCGGTGGCCCAGCGGATCACCGGCGAGTCCTGGTGGACCCAGATCGGCAAGCGGCTGCTGGAGCCGCTGGACATGAGCCGCACCAGCTACGACCCGGCCGAACCGTTCGCCCGCGGGTACGTCGTGCACCCGTGGCACGGCACGCTGCGCGAGGAGCCGCGGCACGACTCGGGCGCGATGGCGCCGGCCGGGCAGCTCTGGTCCACCGTCGCCGACCTGGCGAAGTGGGCGGCGTGCCTGGCCGATCCGGCGCCCTCGGTACTCGCACCTTCGTCCGTCGCGCAGATGCGCGCGCCGGTGGCCATGGGCGACCTGGAGAGCTGGACCTCCGGGCACGGGCTGGGCCTGCAGCTGTGGCGGCGCGGCGAACGCGTGTACTTCGGGCACACCGGTTCGATGCCCGGGTACCTCGCCGTGCTGGCCGTGCACCGCGCCTCGCGCACCGGCGTGGTGGCCTACGCCAACGCCTACTCGATGGCCGGCGGCTCGATCGGCGAGCTGGGGCTGACGCTGCTCGGTGCGGTACTGGACCGGGAACCGGCGCGGATCGTGCCGTGGCGACCGGGTACCCCGCCGCCGGCCGAGGTCGAGCCGCTGACCGGCCGGTGGTGGTGGATGGGCCGGGAGTTCCAGGTCTCCTGGGACGGCGGGCTGGTCATGTGCCCGGTCGCGAACCCGGCGGAGGCGTGGCGGTTCACCCCGGACGGCACCGACCGCTGGCGCGGCCGCTCCGGCATGAACGACGGCGAGACGCTGACGGTGCGGCGCGCCCCGGACGGCGGCGTCGTGGCGCTGGACGTCGCCACGTTCGTGTTCACCCGGGACCCGGACCGGTCGTGACGAAGTCGATCAGCCGTTCCATCGCGTTGACCAGCGGCGTCTCCACGTCCCGGTAGGTGCGCACGGTGGCCAGGATCCGCCGCCACAGCGCCGCCGGTTCGGGTACGCCCAGGGCCGCGCAGACGCCCTCCTTCCAGGGCCGGCCGGGCGGGATCACCGGCCAGGCCGCGATGCCCAGCCGGGCCGGCTTCACGGCCTGCCAGATGTCCACGTAGGGGTGGCCGGTCACGAGGACGTCCGCGCTGGTCACCGCCGCGACAATGCGACTTTCCTTGGTACCGGCGACGAGGTGGTCGACCAGCACGCCGAGCCGGCGTCCCGGACCGGGACCGAACGCGCGCACCGCCTCGGGCAGCGCGTCGATGCCGTCGAGCGGTTCCACGACCACGCCTTCGACCCGCAGGTCGTCGCCCCAGATCCGCTCCACCAGCGCCGCGTCGTGGATGCCCTCGACCCAGATCCGGCTGGCCTGCGCGACCCTCGCCGGCGTGGCGACCGCGACCGAGCCGCTGGCGGTGAACCGGCGGGCCGCCGCGGGCCGCGCGGCCGGGCGCCGCAGCGTGACCGGCTGCCCGTCGAGCAGGAACCCGGCCGGCGCCAGCGGGAAGTTGCGCCGCTTGCCGAACCGGTCCTCCAGGACCACCGCCCCCGACTCGAAGCCAACCACCGCGCCGCAGAAACCGGAGTCGGCGTCCTCGACCACCAGGTCGGGCTCCGCGTCGACCTCGGGTACCACCCGGCGCCGCCGCCGGTCGCCGGCCAGCACATCCTCCCCATACACGGGAGTCGACGGTAGCGCCGGTCGGCGCCCCGGTGGCGGTGGCGCGCCGCGGTGGCGGTGACGGCGGCCAACGAGACACCGAGCCGTCACTGCACGTACCCTTGCCTGCATGTCCCCCGCAGCGCGGGCGGCGACGCTCACTGCGCGCCGCAGCACCCGCTTCGTCACCTGGGTCCGGTCGTGGCGCGCCGGCCTCATCCCGTACGACGAGATACCCGACGAGATCGCCGAGGGCGAGGAGCATCTCGTCGCCGACGTGCCGGAGACCTGGACCGAGGTGCCGCTGCGGGAGGTGCTGCGGCTGTTCGCCAAGCTGCACCCCGACGAGATCCGGGTGGTCCTGCCGGTGCCGGGTGACCCGCGCGGCCTGCCCGGGCCGGGTGAGTTCACCGGTGCCGCCCTGGTCGCCGAGGAGGCCGTGACCGCCGGCGGGTACGGCCTGGTACCGCAGGTCCGCCAGCACACGTCCGGCTCGGGTGACGTCTTCGAGACGGTACTGTGGCGGTTCTTCGAGCTGCCCGCAGCGCCCGTCGATCCCGGTCCGGGACCGGCCGAGGCGGAGGGCGACCTGAACGCCGCGCTCGCCGAAGCCACCGCGCAGCTGGCCCGGCTGGACGTCGCGCAGTGGCGGCCGGAGCTGGCCGGTGCGCTGGCCACGCTGCGCAAGCCGGACTTCGCCGGCGACCTGCCGCCCGGGTACGACGCCCGGGCGCGGCGACTGTACGCCCGCGCGGCGGTACTCGACGGCGTGCTGCTGCTGGCCGGGCAGAGCGCACCGGGCGGCGCGGTCAGCGGGTACGAGGCGCGGCAACGCGACGAGGCGCTGCGGCCACTGACCATGGCCTGCCGGCGCGCGCTCGCCGCGGCCTGCAACGCGCCCCTGATCTGACCACCGCGCGACGGTCAGGAGCCGACTGCGGCGCCACCGTCAGGAACTGACTTACGGCGCCACCGTCAGGTCACGCAACCGCGTGGCCTGCTCGCGCAGCGACGCCGCCGCACCGAGCACCGTCTGCGCGGCCGATGCCGACGCCGACACCGACGCGGCCACCGAACGCATCCCGCTGGACATCTCCGCGCTCGTCGCGGTCTGCTCCTCGACCGCCCCGGCGATCATGGTCTGCTGCTCGGCGACCGTGTCGATGAGCCCGACGATGCCGGTGATCCCGTCGGCCACCTGTGCGCTCTCCGCCTGGATGCCGTGCACCATCTCGATGATCTGGGCGGTCGCCTCGGCGGTACGCGCGGCGAGCTCCTTGACCTCGCCGGCGACCACGGCGAAGCCCTTGCCCATCTCGCCGGCCCGGGCCGACTCGATGGTGGCGTTGAGCGCCAGCAGCTTGGTCTGGTCGGCGATCGCGGTGATGAGCTGGGTGATGCTGCCGATCTGCCGGCTGGACTCCTGCAGCTGCTCCATGCTGAGCGCGGCCTCCCGTGCCGAGGAGACGGCGGTGCCGGTACTGGACGCGGCGTTGCTGACCCGCTCGGAGATCTCCCTGATGCTGTCGGTCAGCTCCGTCGATCCCTGGGAGACCGCGTCCGCCTGGTTCGCCGCCTCGCCCGCGGTGGCCACCAGGCCCTCGCCGGCCGCGGAGAGCTGCGTGCTCGCCGCGGACAGCTCCCGGGTCAGCTCCTCGACCACCTGCGCCGTGCGTACCCGGGCGGTGGCGTCCTCCCACGTCACGATGTACCCGCCGGGGAACCGGTTCATCGTGCTGGAGCCGTACATCAGCGCACCGCCGACCGCCAGCTCGTTCGTCTTGGTGTACGGGAAGGCGCGCGCCTCGCGGACGTCGCGGCGCAGCGTGTCGCGCAGCACCACGAGCGCCTTCTCGCCCTGGGTGGCCATCGTGCGCCGGGCCATCTCGTTGGCCGCCTGGTTGCGGTACACGATCTCGCCGGCCTCGTCGGTGACCAGCAGTACCGTCGGCGCCGCGTCCAGCGCCGCCAGCAGCGAGTCAACGGAGTTGACCAGCGGATGTCGTGCGCCCGCGGTGCGGGCCGGCCACCATCTGACCATGCCCCCCAGTCTGGCCGGTTTCACCGGCGCACGGGGGCGAACCGGGTTAAACCTCCTCGATGAGGTCGGCCACCGAGGCGATGACCCGGGACGGGCGGTACGGGAACCGGTCGGCGTCGGCGCGGGTACTGATCCCGGTGAGCACCAGGATCGTCTCCAGGCCCGCCTCCAGGCCGCACAGCACGTCGGTGTCCATCCGGTCGCCGATCATCGCGGTCGTCTCGGAGTGCGCGCCGATGGTGTTCAGCGCCGAGCGCATCATCATCGGGTTGGGCTTGCCGACGAAGTACGGCTCGACCCCGGTCTCCTTCGAGATCATCGCGGCCACGGAGCCCGCGGCCGGCAGGATGCCCTGGTGGGACGGGCGGGTCGGGTCCGGGT
>VAWN01000012.1:21592-41167 GCA_005885555.1 Actinomycetota bacterium | reverse complement strand
TCAGCCGGACCGCGGTGGTGATGGCCTCGAAGCTGTAGGTGCGGGTCTCCCCCAGCACCACGTACTCGGGGTCCAGGTTGGTCAGCACGTACCCGGCGTTGTGCAGCGCGGTGGTCAGGCCGGCCTCGCCGATCACGTACGCGGTGCCGCCCGGCCGCTGGTCGTCCAGGAACTGCGCGGTGGCCAGGGCCGAGGTCCAGATCGCGGTCTCCGGTACCACGATGCCGATGCGCGCCAGCCGCGCCTGCAGGTCGCGGGCGGTGTAGATCGAGTTGTTGGTCAGGATCAGAAACGGCTTGCCGGAGCGGCGTAATCGGCCGACGAACTCGGGTGCCCCGGGAACCGGCTGCCCTTCGTGGACGAGTACCCCGTCCATGTCGGTCAGCCAGGACTCGACAGGCTTACGGTCGGTCATACCCCCCAGTGTCTCAGGCCGATGTTGCCGGCCTGGGTCGCGTGGCCGGACAGCAAGCGACATCACAGAAATCCCAGGTGGGAATAGTGCCGAGCGCGGCGCGTGGGGTACCCGGACGCAGCCGCTCCTCGACCAGCTCACGGACCATCGTCACGAAGCGTGGATCGGCACCCGGGGTAGCCGCGCGGGCGAAGTCCAGGCCGAGCTGCTTGGCGACGTCGGCGGCCTCGTTGTCGAGGTCCCAGAGCACCTCGATGTGGTCGGAGATGAACCCGATCGGGCTGACCACCACGCCGGTGGTACCCGACCCCGGCAGGGTACGCAGGTGGTCGGTGACGTCCGGCTCCAGCCACGGTACCTGCGGCGGGCCGGACCGGCTCTGCCACACCAGGTCCCAGGGCAGGTCGGGCGCTGCCGCGGCGGCCACCAGCGCCGCCGTCTCGCGCAGCTGCGCCTCGTACCGGCCCCCGGTCGGGCCGGCCGTCGCCGCCATCGCGGTCGGGATGGAGTGCGCGGTGAACACGATCCGGGTGGCGCCGGCCGGCAACGTGGCCAGCGCCGCCCGTACCGCGTCGGCGTGCGGCCCGACGTAGCCCGGATGGTCGTGGTAGTGCCGCAGCTTGTCGATCACCGGCGCGCCGTCGCCGACCGCCGCGCGGGCCTTCGCGATGTCGTCCAGGTACTGCCGGCACGAGGAGTACGAGCCGAACGGGCTGGTCACGAACGCCAGCGCCCGCTGTACCCCGTCGTCGCGCAGCTGCGACACGGTGTCGGCCAGGTACGGCGCCCAGTTGCGGTTTCCCCAGTAGATCGGCAGGTCGATGCCCGCCCGGTCGAACTCCGGCCGCAGCGCGGCCAGCAGCTCCCGGCACTGCGCGTTGATCGGCGACACCCCGCCGAAGTGCCGGTAGTGCCCGGCGACCTCGGCGAGCCGCTCGTCGGGTACCCCGCGGCCGCGGGTGACGTTGCGCAGGAACGGCATGACGTCGTCCGGCCCCTCCGGCCCGCCGAAGGAGACCAGCACGAAGGCGTCGTAGGAGGAGGTCACGGTGCCTCCCGGTTCGCTCCGCGAGGCGCTCCGGTGCGCCGCCTTCCCTCGTCGCTGCGCTCCTCAGTCCAGGCGCCGCCGCGCCCCGCTGCGCTCACGTCGGGTCGGCCCCGAGGATGTGGTACCCCCCGTCCACGTGCACGATCTCGCCGGTCGTCGCCGGGAACCAGTCGGACAGCAGCGCCAGTACCGCCTTCGCCGCCGCCGCCTGGTCGGACAGGTCCCAGCCGAGCGGCGCCCGTACCGCCCAGGCGTCCTCGAACTTCTCGAAGCCGGGGATCGACCTGGCCGCCATCGTGCGCAGCGGACCGGCGGAGACCAGGTTCGCCCGGATGCCGTGCTTGCCCAGGTGCATGGCCAGGTACCGGTTGGCCGACTCCAGCCCCGCCTTGGCCACGCCCATCCAGTCGTAGACCGGCCAGGCCTTCGTCGCGTCGAAGGTGAGCCCGACGACGCCGCCGCCCCGGTCCATCAGCGGCAGGCAGGCGACCGCGAGGGACTTGTACGAGTACGTCGACACCTGCAGGGCGGTGGCCACGTCCGCCCACGGCGCGTCCAGGAACCCGCCGCCCAGGCAGCTCGGCGGGGCGTACCCGATGGAGTGCACCACCCCGTCCAGCCCGTCGACGTGCTCGCGGACCTTGCCGGGCAGCCCGGCCAGGTGTTCGTCGTTGGTCACGTCCAGCTCGATCAGCGGCGCCGGCTCCGGCAGCCGCTTGGCGATCCGCTCCACCAGTGACAGCCGGCCGTACCCGGTGAGCACGACCGTCGCCCCCGCCTCCTGGGCCAGTTTCGCGGTCGCGAACGCGATCGACTGGTCGGTGATGATCCCGGTGATGAGCAGCCGCTTGCCGGCCAGCAGTCCTGACATGTCCCGTCCCTTCAGTGACCCATGCCGACGCCGCCGTCGACCGGGATGACCGCTCCCGTGACGTACCCCGCCGCGTCGCTGGCCAGCCACGTCACCGCCCCGGCCACCTCGTCGGGCGTGGCGAACCGGCCGGCCGGGATCTGCTTGAGGTACCCGGCCTTGACCTCGTCGGACAGCACCGCCGTCATGTCGGTCTCGACGTAGCCGGGGGCTACGACGTTCGCGGTGATGTTGCGGGTACCCAGTTCCCGCGCGATCGACCGGGCCATGCCGACCAGCCCGGCCTTGCTGGCCGCGTAGTTGACCTGGCCGGGCGCGCCGAGATGGCCGACGACCGACGAGATGAAGATGATCCGTCCCCAGCGGGCGCGCAGCATCTTGGTGCTGGCCCGCTTGGCGACCCGCCACGAGCCGGTGAGGTTGGTGTCGAGCACCCGGGCCCACTGCTCCTCGGACATCCGCAGCAGCAGGGTGTCGTCGGTCACCCCGGCGTTGGCGACCAGTACCTCGACCGGGCCGAGCTCGGCCTCGACGGCGCTGAACGCGGTGTCCACCGCGGCCGGGTCGGTGATGTCGCACCGGACGCCGAAAAGTCCTTCCGGCGCACCGGTTCCGCGGTGTGTCACGGCCACCTTGTCGCCCTGTTTGGCGAACGCCTGGGCGATCGCCAGGCCGATCCCTCGGTTACCTCCGGTGACGAGCACGGTACGCGCCATGGCTGCCCCTCGTGTGATCGGACGGTCGTGAAGGAGACTAGGCGGTGGTTCCCGGGCGCCGGTACGGGGGTACGATGACCGACGGTTCCCATCCGGCCGGCTCGAGGAGGTGATCGCTGTGCGAAGTAGCGATCCCCCGAGTCATAGGGCCGGGCCCGTCCGTCAGCACCGCTGACCGCTCCCCCGCGACCGCGCGCCCCCGGGCGTGCGGGTCGGGTGTGGGACGGGCCCGACGCGAGTCCGTTCCCCTCACCCGAACGCCACTCCTCGGGAGCCGTCATGAGCCGTTTCGCCGCCCCGGTGGGCTTCGCGCTCGCCGCGATCTGGGTCGCCTTCATCTTCGTTCTGGTCAGCGGTACGACCCATTAGTTACGGCAGCCGGGAGGTCCACAGCAGGCTCATCCCGGCCGCCGCGAACGCGAACAGCAGGCCGATGCCGACGTACCACTGGGTGATCTCGCGGGGCACCGTCTTGTACCCGATCGAACTGCCCATGTCCTGGTACACCTGCTTGAGTTCGGTCAGGCTGGCCGCCTCGTAGTAGTGGCCCCGGGTGGTCTCGGCCAGCTTCTGCAGCGACGGCTTGTCCACCGGTACCCGCTGCAGCTGCCCCTGGATGTTGACCGTCCCGTTGTCGGTGCCGAAGGCGATCGTCGACACCGGTACGTTCGCTCCCGCCGCTGCGGACGCGGCATCCTCGATCGGGCGGCCAGCCGTCCGGTACCCATCGGAAAGCAGGACGATCCGCGCGGGCGGCGGCCCCGCGGCACCATCGGCGGGCACCGACTGGATCGCGCTCAGGCAGGTGAACACCGCCTCGCCGGTCGCGGTGGCCTCGGCCAGCTGCAACCCGTCGATGGCCTGCAGTACCGCGGCCTTGTCCTTGCCCGGCGAGACCAGCACGCTGGCCT
This sequence comes from Actinomycetota bacterium, assembly GCA_005885555.1. Classification (GTDB taxonomy): domain Bacteria; phylum Actinomycetota; class Actinomycetes; order Mycobacteriales; family Micromonosporaceae; genus AC-43. The sequence continues at coordinate 37,206 of VAWN01000012.1, read as the reverse complement.
CCTTGGAGAACGAGACCAGCCCGATGTTGTACGTGTCGGGCAGCGTCTTGACGAACTCCTTCGCCGCCTCCTGGGCCGCCTGGATCCGGGTCGGCGACACGTCGTCGGCGCGCATCGACAGCGATACGTCGATGGCGACCATCACGGTCGCCCGTTCCAGCGGCTGCTTGGCGTCCATCGACGGGCGGGCGAGCGCCGAGGCCAGGGTCAGCAGGCACAGCAGGAACGCGCCGGCCGCGAGGTGCCGGCGGTACCCGAGACCCTTGGGCGCCAAGGTGCGCAGCAGGTCGACGTTGGTGAACCGGACCGCGTAGGAACGGCGCCGGTACTGCCGCCACACGTAGACGGCGGCGAGGGCCAGCACCGGCACGACCGCCAGCAGCCAGATCGGTTCGAGAAATCTGATCATCGCGTGGTCCCCCTGGTGCGGGCGTGCCGCTGCGCGGCGACGAAACGCACGATGTCCAGCAGCCAGTCCCGGTCGGTGCGCAGGCGCAGGTGGGCGGCGCTCGCGCCGCGGATGGCCGACGCGATCGCCGCGCGCTGCGCCGCCGCGCCCGCGGCGTACTTCGCGCGCAACGCCGGATCCCCCGTGTGTACCTCGTGCAGCCGGCCCGTTTCCGGATCGACGAACTCCATCACGCCGGCGTCGCCGAGCTCCAGTTCACGCGGGTCGACGATCTCGATCGCCAGCAGGTCGTGGCGTACCCCCAGCTTGCGCAGCGGCCGCTCCCACTGCGCCGGGGGTACCAGGAAGTCGGAGATGACCACGGCCAGCCCGCGCCGCCGGGGCGGGCGGACCAGCGCGTCGATCAGCGCGCCGAGATCGGCCCGGCCGGGCCGCACGGCGGTCTTCGCGACCGCCCGGACCAGCCCCTGCGCCTCCTTGCGACCGGGCCGGGCGGGCAGCCGGGTGACCTGGTCACCGGTACCCACGACCGCGCCGATCCGGTTCCCACCGCGCACGGTCAGGTGGCTGATCGCCGCCGCCGCGGCAACTGCCAGGTCACGCTTGAGGCAGGTCGCGGTGCCGAAGTCCAGGCTCGCCGACAGGTCCACCGCGAGCCAGGTCTCCAGCTCCCGGTCGGCCACGGTCTGCCGGACGTGCGGCACGGTCGTCCGGGCGGTCACCGGCCAGTCCATGCGGCGCACGTCGTCGCCGGCGCGGTACTCCCGCGACTCGCCCGGTTCGGTACCCGGCCCGGGCAGCAGGCCGAGGTAGTCGCCCTGCAGCAGCCCGTCGAGCTTGCGGTTGACCAGCAGCTGCAGCTTGCCGAGGACGGGCTCGGCCCGGCCGGCGTCCAGCGGCAGGTCGCCGACCCGCTTGGGTGACCGGCGACGCAGCCGGCCGACCCCGGTGATCCTCTCGTCGGTCATGCCGGTCCGTTCAGGACGTGCGGCCGGGGGCTGGCCAGGTGGGAGTCCGCGCAGGTGCGCCGTAGGACGGCGGCCGGTGGACGCTGTTGCCCGGCGGCGGGCCGGTACCCGCATGCTGGCGCGGTGCGACCGTCGGCAGCGGGACGGTGGCCAGTACCCGGTCGATGATCCGGTCGGCCGGGATGTCGTCGGCCAGCGCGTCGTAGGACAGCACCAGCCGGTGCCGCAGGATGTCCGGAGCGCAGTCCTGCACGTCCTGCGGCAGCGCGTAGTCGCGGCCGCGCAGCAGGGCCAGTGCCCGGGCCGCCCGGACGATGCCGAGCGAGGCGCGCGGGCTGGCGCCGTACTGGATGAGCTGCGCGACGTCGGGCATGCCGTAGTCGCCGGGCGAACGGGTGGCGAGCACCAGCCGCACCGCGTAGTCGACCAGCGCGTTGTGCACGAACACCTCGTCGGCCTTGCCCTGCAGGTTGATCAGGTCGCTCGGCTCGAACACCTGGGTCGGTTGGGGCGGCGCGACGCCCATCCGGTACACGATCTCGCGTTCCTCGGCGTCGGTGGGGTACCCGACGCGGATCTTCATGAGGAACCGGTCGCGCTGGGCCTCGGGCAGCGGGTACACGCCCTCCTGCTCGATCGGGTTCTGGGTGGCCATGACCAGGAACGGGCGCGGTACGTCGTAGGTCTGCCCGCCGATGGAGACCTGCTGCTCGGCCATGACCTCCAGCAGGGCCGACTGCACCTTGGCCGGCGCCCGGTTGATCTCGTCGGCGAGCAGGAAGTTGACGAACACCGGACCGAGCTCGACGTCGAACTTCTCGGCACCCTGGCGGTAGATGCGGGTACCGACGATGTCGGCCGGTACCAGGTCGGGGGTGAACTGGATGCGGGCGAACGAGCCGCCGACCACCCGGGCGAGGGTCTCCACGGCCAGCGTCTTGGCGACCCCGGGTACGCCTTCGAGCAGGCAGTGGCCGCGGGACAGCAGCGCGACGAACATCCGCTCGATCATCCGGTCCTGACCGACGATCACCCGCTTGACCTCGAACAGCGCGCGTTCGAGGAGGGTGGCGTCCTGCGCGGGCGTACTCGGGCTGCCGACGGTGCCCGACCCGACCGGGCTCGACGACGCCGCGCTCGACGCGGCCGTGCTCGACGCCGCCGGGCCGGGCGACGACGGGCCGGGCGCCGTGCCGCCGGGGTCGTCGACCGGAGCGGGCGGTTTCGCGGGCGGGGTCGGCTGGGCCACCGGTCCTCCACTGAGCAGTTGCATCCGGACGTGGACGGACGGGTCACCGACCCGTCCGTCCTAGCTTGTCACGCTCTCCTCGGTGGCTGCTCGGCGAGGCATCTCGATCAGGTCGCGAGAAATCCGTCGAATGGGCACGCCGTACGGGTAGACATCAGGGGCGGGTACGCGGGTAACATTTCAACCGTCGCCGGGCGGCTTCCCCCGTGGCCGCCCGGCGCTCATTCATTTCTGGGGAATCCACATCTCGTGACTGACGAGCCGCTGCGCTGCTCGGCCAAGGGCTGCCATACCCCCGCGGTCTGGGCGCTGCGCTGGAACAACCCGAAGCTGCACACCCCCGACCGGCGCAAGGTCTGGCTGGCCTGTGCCGACCACCGCGAGTCGCTGGGCGGCTTCCTGGACGCCCGCGGCTTCCTGCGCGAGGTCGATCCGCTGTAACGGCCACCCGAGATCTTGGACGCCAGTCCCCCATGCAGGGGGTACAGGCGTCCAAGATCTCGCCGTTGATGGGCGTCGGCGGCGCCGCTGACTACGACCTCAAGCAGCGCTGACCAGGGCGGGCAGCACGGTACCGATCGGCTCGCGCACCACCGTGTCGGCCAGCTCGTCGTAGGGCGTCGGACTGGCGTTCACGATCACCACCCGGGCACCCGCCCGCGCGGCCACCTCGACCAGGCCGGCCGCCGGCTGTACCGACAGCGAGGTACCCACGGCGAGCAGCAGGTCAGCCGTTGCCGCGGCGGCGACCGCGCGGCGCAGCGTCGCCGGGTCGAGCCGCTGGCCGAACGAGATGGTGGCCGACTTGAGGATCCCGCCGCAGCACCGGCACGCCGGATCCGGCTCGCCGGCCGCCACCCGCTCCAGTGCCGCGGCCATCGTGGTGCGCTCGCCGCAGGTCAGGCACTCGACCGCGAAGATCGTGCCGTGGATCTCGATGACCCGGTCGGGGTCGGAGCCCGCCCGCTGGTGCAGCCCGTCGATGTTCTGCGTGACGATCGCGTGCAACCGGCCGGCGCGTTCCAGCTCCACCAGCGCGTGGTGGGCCGCGTTCGGCTCCGCCGACCAGGCCGGATGGTCGCGCCGGTTGCGCCAGGCCCGCTGCCGTACCGCGGGATCGGCCAGGTATGCGTCGAGCGTGACCAGCTTCGCCGCCTCAGGGTCGCGGGTCCAGACACCGTTGGGACCGCGGAAGTCGGGTATCCCCGAGTCGGTCGAGATCCCGGCCCCGGTCAGCGCGACGATCCGCCGCGCGCCCGACAACTGTGTCACCCCCCAACAGTAGGCTGCGGGCATGGAGCTGGAACCGGGACTCGGTGCCCGGGTGGCGCTGACCGTCACCGATTCGGACACGGCGCAGACGCTTGGCTCGGGCGACGTGCCGGTCCTGGGTACGCCGCGGGTACTGGCACTGGTCGAGGCGGCCACCGTCCGGGCGACCGCACGGCACCTGCCGCCGGGTACCACCACTGTCGGCACCCGGGTGCAGCTGGAGCACCTGCTCGCCACGCCGGTCGGTGGCACGGTCACCGCCGAGGCGCGGCTGTCCACTGTGGACGGTCGCCGGCTCGTGTTCGAGTTCACCGTCCACGACGGCGACCGGCTGGCCGCCCGGGGCACCGTCGAGCGCACGCTCGTCGACCGGGAGAAGTTCCTCGCGAAGGTGGTGCCATGACCGCGTTCACCGAGCTGGCCGACCGGGTTCACCTGTTGCGGTACCCGGTGCTCGACGTCAACGTCACGCTCGTCGTGGGCGACGGCGCGGCGCTGGTCGTGGACACGCTGTCCACCCCGGCGCAGGCGGCCGAACTGCGGGCGGCGGTCCGGGCGGTCACGCCGCATCCGGTGACGATCGTCAACACCCACCACCACTTCGACCACTGCTTCGGCAATGCGGTGCTGGCCGCGGACGGGGCGGACATCTGGGCGCACGCCGCCGCCGCGGCGCACCTGCGGGAACGCGGCACGCACTGGCAACGCGAGTGGTACCGGCAGTGGCTGCCGACCGAACCGGAGCTCGCCGAGGGACTGGCCGAGGCGACGATCCTGCCGCCGAACCGGACCGTGCGCACCGAGGCGACCCTGGACATCGGCGGCCGGGCGGTGCGGCTGGAACACCTGGGGCGCGGGCACACCGACGGCGACCTGCTGGTGTGGGTACCGGATGTGGACGTCCTCGTGGCCGGCGACCTGGTGGAGGAGAGCGGGCCGCCCGACTTCGGCGACGGGTACCCCCTGGAATGGCCGGAGACGCTGGCCGCACTGGCCCACCAGCTCTCCCCCGCGTCGGTCGTCGTGCCCGGCCACGGCGCGCCGGTCGACCAGGCGTTCGTGCGGGCGCAGCACGGCCTGCTCACCGAGCTGGACTGGCTGATCCGCGACGGGCACGCCGACGGTGCGCCGGAGCGCGCCGTCGCGGCGAAGTCACCGTTCGGCGCCGAGTCGTCGCTCGTCGCTGTCCATCGGGGGTACGCCGAGCTGTCCGGCCGGGTCTGACCGGCGCCGGTCGCGGTAGTGCCCGACCGCGGTGAGCGCGAGGCCGACGACGCCCCATCCGGCGAGTACCAGCAGCGGCATCGTGGCCCGCGCACCGTCGAAGAACGCGACCGACCGCAGCAGCGTGACGGCCGCGCCGGGCGGCAGGAACTGGCCGACCTCGCCCCACGGTTGGGGTAGCAGCTCCGGCGCCGCGGTGAGCCCGGAGATCGGGTTGCCGAGCAGGAACCCGAGCAACGCGCCGATACCGATGCCGGGCAGGCCGAGTACGGCGCCGAGGCCGGAGACGATCCCGCTGACCGCGAGGGCGAGCAGGCCGACCGCGCCGGCTTCGAGGAGGTACCCGCCGGTCAGCACGCCGAGCCAGTGCAGCAGCGCGACGGCGACCAGCCCGGCGAGGACGGCGAACAGCAGTACGCCGACCAGCCGGGCGGCGTGCGAACGGACCGCGAACAGCAGCGCGGCACCGGCCGCGGCGCTGGTCAGCAGCAACGGCAGGAACCCGGAGGCGAAGCCGGCGCCGCGTGGATCCTTGGCCGGCGTGGGTACCACGTCGACGACCGGTACCGGCTGCCCGTTGCCCAGTTGCTGGGCCTCCTGGGTGAACAGGGCGGCGACGGTGGGGCTCGCGGCCGAGGCGAGGTGCAGGCTCGGGCCGCTGGGCGTGATGACGAACGCGGCGTACGCGGTGCGGTCGCGCAGCGCCTGGTCGGCGGCGGCCGCATCGGGCGCCATCGTGATCTTGAACCCGCCCGGGACCGCCTGCTGCATCCGGCCGGCCACCGCGGTCGCGACCGGAGCCGGTCCGGCGACGACGACCGGCAGGTCACGGGGCGCCAGGTTGGCCGCCGGCCAGGCGAACCAGAGGATCAGCAGCCCCTGTACCACGACCACGCCCACCGCTAAGAGAACGGCTCTCCGTGCCATGGCGCCACCCCTTTGAAACGAGCGATCGTTCATCATGGTGGTCGCCGCGCGCCGCGCTTGTCAAGAACGAGCGTTCGTTTTACATTCGGGGCGTGCCGCGCGTCTCCGAAGCCCACCTCGCCGCCCGCCGGGAGCAGATCCTCGACGCCGCCCGGCGCCGGTTCCTGCACAACGGGTTCCACAGCACGTCGATGCAGGACGTCATCGCCGAGGCCGGGCTGTCGACCGGCGCGGTGTACCGGTACTTCCGCAGCAAGAACGAGATCATCGCGGCCATCGCCGGGTCCTACGCGACCGGGCTGCGCGAGGTCATCGGCGACCTGGCCGCCGACCCGGAACTCGGGCTGGGCGAGGTCATGGAGCGCGTGGTCGAGGTCGTCGACGAGAACACCGGGCCGGACGGGGTACTGCGGCTCGCCGTGCAGGTATGGGCCGAGGCGCTGCGCGACCCGGCCGTGGCAGCGGTCGCCGAACAGATCTACGTGACCATGCGCGGCAACTTCGTGGAGCTGGCGCAGCGGGCGGTGGAGGCCGGCGAGCTACCCGCCGACGCGGACCCGAAGGCGGTCGGCGCGACGCTGTTCTCGCTCGTACTGGGGTACGCCTTGCAGCGGATGCTGACCGGCCAACCCGACCTCGACACCTACCGGGCCGGGCTGCGCTCGCTGCTGACCGCCTGCCGGATCCGGTAGCGGCCGCCGGGTCGCTCCAGGCGGACTATCACCGTTGGAGTTCCCTTCGCCGTGCCAACGATATTGTCGTACCCCTGCGGCAGACTGCCTGGCATGGACGCCATCGACGTCATCACCGCCTTCTGGACGGCCGTGACCGCACGCGACTGGGCCAGGTTCGGTGCGCTGCTCGCCCCGGACGTGGTCTACGAGCTGCCGCAGACCCGGGAACGGGTACGCGGTCGGGAGGCGTACGTACGGTTCAACGCGCAATACCCGGGTGACTGGGACCTTGCACCGATCTGCATCGTCGGATCCGGCCGGCACGGGGCGAGCTGGATCCGGTTCGCGGTCGACGGAGGGCCGGACCAGACCGGCATCTCGTTCGTCGACCTCGACGACGCGGGGCTGATCGCGCGGATCACCGACTTCTGGCCGGTGCCGTACGAGCCGCCGCCCGGCCGGGAACATCTGGTGGAGCGCTACTGAGGCGCGAGTGGCCAGACCTCCGACCGGGCGGCGGCCCGCACACGGCGACGTGCCGCCCGCGACGCGGTTGCCGCATACCACCAGGCCCGCCTCGATGAGCTCGTGCAACACGTCGCGACAGCGGTGGACGGCTGGCGGGCCGGCACGCTGGATGCCTACGACGTCGACGAGCTGGTGCACCGCTACCAGCGGGCCACCCGGGAGCTGTGGAAGTTCTGCTGGGGCGCCGGCGGGAGCCATCCGGAATGGGTTGCCGACCAGGTGCGTCAGACCGTCCCCTTGGCCCGCCCAGCTCCGAGATCTTGGACGTTTGTGCCCCCTTCAGGGGGTGGTCGCGTCCAAGATCTGCTGTTGCTACGGTTCCGGGTAGGCGGCTTCGAAGACGGTCAGCGGATCCAGGTGCAGTCGCGCGCTCAGGTGTGCGCACAGCTGCGCGGCGCGGCTCGTGTCCTGCTCACCGATCTCGGCGACCAGCGGCGCCGCTGAGCGCAGCGCATTGACCCGCCCCTCGGGCTCGTCCAGCCGGAACCGGCTCAGCCGGTGCTCGGCCACCACCTCGACCAGCGCGACGCGCAGGTGCTCCAGCAGCGGTACCGCACCCTGGCGGTACCGGGCGACCAGACCGGCCGGATCGGTCCCGGGCGGAAGTACGACGGCGTCGACCGGGCCGGCCCAGTCCCGGGTCAGGCGGTAGGTCCGGTCGGCCGCAGCCGCCCCGGCGGTGTCCGCATCGAAGGCCACCACCAGCGGGGTACCGGCGGCCACCCGATCGGCGAGCAGCCGCACCTGGTCGGCGCTGACGGCGGTACCGCACGGCGCCACGGCCAGGTACCCCACGCCGGGCGGCCAGTACCCCACGCCGACCGGCCGCTGACCCACGCCGACCGGCCGCTGACCCACGCCGACCGGCCGCTGACCCACGCCGGGCAGGCGGTGGCCCACGCCGGGCAGGCGGTGGCCCAGGCCGGCCAGGGCCAGCACGTCGGTCGGCCCCTCGACGAGCAGCACCGCGGCCGGCGCCCGCTCGGCCTGTTCGGCCAGCCCGTAGAGCAGGCGCCGCTTGCGGTAGATCGCGGTCGTGACGGTGTTGCGGTACTTCGGGGTGTCCGGATGGCCGGACAGGTCCCGGCCGGTGAACCCGACGACGTGGCCGGCCCGGTTGCGGACCGGGAACACCACCCGGTCCCGGAAGGCGTCGATGATCCCGCCGGTACGGGAGGTCGTCGCGAGTCCTGCGGCGAGCAGCTCACGGTCTGCGAAGCCGGCCGCGTGCAGGACGGTACGCAACTCGGTCCACCCCGCCGGGGCGTACCCGACCGTCCACGGTGGACGGTTGGCGAGCGCCGGCGGGACGCCGCGGCTGTGCAGGTATGCCAGCGCCGGAAGGTGACCCGGGAGCCGCTCGCGGTAGAACGCCGCCGCAGCCGCGTGCGCCGCGATCAGCCGCCGCGGATCGATATCCCGCGCCATCCCCGCTCCGCTCGCCGGTAGCCGGGACCCCCTCAGCTTCCAGCATGCCCGATCCGGCGGCGCCGGGGCGCGCCTACGCCACCACCGAGCCCACGACCGGCTTGGTGAGCAGGGCGGACTGGGCGCGGGTGATGCCCGGGTCCAGCGTGTGCGCGACGAAGATCGCGTGCCACACGCAGAACACGAGCACCGTCCAGACCTTGCGGGAGTGGTCGGCGTCGCCGCGCTTGTGCTCGTCCAGCAGCCCCCGCGCGTACTCAAGATCGAGCAGCTCCCCGGCGCCGGAGCGGTCCAGGATGTCGTGCGCCCAGTCGTACATCTCGCCGCGCAGCCACACCCGGGTCGGCGTCGGGAAACCGAGCTTCTTGCGGTTGACGATCGCCGGGGGTACCACGTCGCGCAGCGCCTGCCGCATCGCGTACTTGGTGTCGGCGGAGTGCGGCGGCAGCTTGAGCTCGACCGGAACGGTTGCGGCGACCTCGAACACCTCGCGGTCCAGGAACGGCACCCGCAGTTCGAGCGAGTGCGCCATGGACATCCGGTCGGCCTTGACCAGGATGTCGCCGCGCAGCCAGGTGTACAGGTCGACGTACTGCATGGTGGTCACCGGATCGAGGCCGGCCGCGGCCGCCTCGGCGTAGACCGGCGCGGTCACGTCGGTGTAGCGCACCTGCTCGTCGTACCGGCGCAGCAGCCGGCGCTTCTCGGCTTCGGTGAACATCCGCGCGTTGCCGTAGTACCGCTGTTCCAGCGGCGTCGTGCCGCGCTCCAGGAAGCTCTTCCCCTTCACCCCTTCCGGGATCACCGAGGCGACCTTGCGCAGCCCCCGCTGTACCGGATCGGGCAGCCGGTTGACCGCGGCCAGCGACAGCGGCTCCCGGTAGATGGTGTACCCGCCGAAGAACTCGTCCGCGCCCTCGCCGGACAGCACGACGGTGACGTGCTCGGCGGCCTTCTTCGCGACGAAGTACAGCGGTACCAGCGCCGGGTCGGCGACCGGGTCGTCCAGGTGCCAGACGATCTTCGGCAGTGCCTCCATCATCTCGGCCGGCCCGATCTTCGTCGGGATCGTGGTCACCCCGAGGTGCCCGGCGGACTCCTGGGCGACCTCGATCTCCGAGTACCCCGCCACGTCGTACCCGACGGTGAAGGTCAGGATGTTCGGGTTGAACTCGCGGGCCAGCGCCACCACGGCGGTCGAGTCGATGCCGGAGGACAGGAACGCGCCGACCGGTACGTCCGACCGCATGTGGATGCGCACGCTCTCCCGCAGGGTGGCCTGGATGCGCCGGTACAGGTCGGCGGGCGCGTCGACCGGGGTCGGCCGGAACCGCGGCTGGTGGTAGCGCCGGGTGGCGAACACGCCGCCGGCCCGGTACGTGAAGCACTCCCCCGAGCCGACCCGCCCGATGCCCTTGTGCAGCGTGCCCGGCTCCGGCACGTACTGCAGCGTCAGGTAGTGCGACAGGTTCGCCGCCTCGACCCCGTCGTCACCGGCCTGCGCGGCCGGCGCGAACAGCAGCAGCGCCTTCTTCTCGCTGGCCAGGTACAGCCCGTCCGGGGTGACCAGGTGGAACAGCGGCTTGATGCCGTACGGGTCGCGGGCGCCGAAGACCAGCTTCTGCTGGGTGTCCACGATGACGAACGCGAACATCCCGCGCAGCCGGTCGAGTACCGCCTCGCCCCAGTAGTGGAACCCGGCGACGACCACCTCCGCGTCGCCCTCGGTGTCGAACCGCGCACCGTGCTCGCGGATCAGCTCGTCGCGCAGCTCGATGTAGTTGTACACCTCGCCGTTGTAGGTGAGCAGGTACCGTCCGTCGGCGTACGGGATCGGCTCGTGGCTGCCGGCCACGTCGATGATGGACAGGCGCTTGTGCGCGAAGACCACGTCGGACCCGAAGACCTCGACGCCGGTGTCGTCCGGACCGCGGTGGTGCAGGCTCTCCAGCGCCTCCGCGACCGCCTGCCGGTAGGCCGCCGCCTCGCCGCGCGCGCTGATGAAGGTAAGCAGTCCGCACATGGGCTGAATCCTAGTGGCCGCCCGCCGCCCGCTGATCCGCGCTAAGTTCGGGGGCATGGCCGATCAGGACAGGAAGCAGGGTACCGAGTCGCACGACCCCGACTTCCCGGAGAAATTCCTGGAGTTCATGCGCACCGGCTGGCGCGACTCCAAGCTGGACGTGACGCCGGTACCCCAGACGCCGCACTACGCCAAGCGCCGCGCGGCGCTGGCCGAGGCGTTCCCCGGCGAGACCCTGGTCGTCCCGACCGGTATCGAACGGGTACGGGCGAACGACACGGCGTACCCGGTCCGTCCCGGTACCGACTTCGCCTGGCTGACCGGCCACCACGACCCGGACGCGGTGCTCATCGTGCGGCCCGGCGGCGAGGCGACGCTGTACATGCGGCCCCGCTCCCCGCGCGACGGCGACGAGTTCTTCCGCAGCCGGCACGGCGAGCTGTGGATCGGCCGGCGGCAGATGCTGGCCGAGACGGCGACGGAGCTGGGCATCGACACCGCGCACCTGGACACGCTCGGCGCGGCGCTGGACGACCTGGCGCCCGGCCGGACCCGCGTGCTGCGCGACCTGGACCCGGCCGTCGACCGGGCGGTGCGGGGCACCGCGGAGCGCGACGGGGAGCTGGCGCGCACGCTGTCCGAGCTCCGGCTGGTCAAGGACGAGTGGGAGGTCGCGCAGCTGCGCGACGCGATCGGGGCGACGGTTCGCGGCTTCGAGGACGTGGCCCGCGTCCTGCCGGCCGACCGGCCGGTGCGCGAGCGGCTGGTGGAAGGCGTGTTCGGGCTGCGCGCGCGGCACGACGGCAACGACGTCGGCTACAGCTCGATCGTCGGCGCCGGGCGGCACGCGACGATCCTGCACTGGAACCGCAACACCGGCACGACCGCGCCGGGCGAGCTGCTGCTGATGGACATGGGCGTGGAGAACCCGGCGTTGTACACCGCCGACGTGACCCGCGTGGTACCCGTCTGCGGCACCTTCACCCCGGTGCAGCGGCGCGTCTACGACCTGGTGTACGCATCCCAGCAGGCCGGCATCGACACGATCGCGCCCGGGGTGAGGTACCAGGACGTGCACGAGGCGTGCATGCGGGTACTCGCCGAGGGGCTGCACGACCTCGGACTGCTGCCGGTCAGCGTGGACGAGGCGATGACCCGGGAGTCCACCGTGTACCGCCGGTGGACGCTGCACAGCTTCGGCCACATGCTCGGCATGGACGTGCACGACTGCGCGCGGGCCCGCAAGGAGCGGTACCGCGACGGCACGCTCGGTGAGGGGTACGTCCTGACCGTCGAGCCGGGCCTGTACTTCCAGCCCGAGGACGACCTGGTACCCGACGAGCTGCGCGGCATCGGCGTGCGCATCGAAGACGACGTGCTGGTCACCGCCCACGGCGCCGAGGTGCTCTCGGCCGGCCTGCCGCGCACCGCCGACGACGTGCAGACCTGGCTCGCCGACCAACGCGCGGCCGGCCCCCGCCTGCCGGACTGACCGAGCCTGCCGGACTGACCGAGCCTGCCGGACTGACCGAGCCTGCCCGGGTGATGTCCGGCACGCACGCAGTCAGGTGGCTGACACTTAGCTGAATCGCCGGTCCGCTGCGGAGACCATGGTCAGCATCCCGATCCCCCGGCGGAAAGGCCCTGGCATGGGCACGGTTGTCCTCAGTGTCATCGGCGGCGCGGTCTGCCTCTTAGCCGTACTGATCATCGTGTGGCTGGCGTCGTGCTACAACCGGCTGGTCCGGCAGCGCAACCAGGTGGACGCCGCTTGGGCGCAGATCGACGTGCAGCTCAAGCGCCGGTACGACCTGATCCCCAACCTGGTGGAGACGGTCCGGGGGTACGCCGCACACGAGCGCGGCACGCTCGACGCGGTGATCCAGGCGCGCAACTCCGCGGTGAACGCGGCCGGCACGCCGCCGGCCAACCGCGCAATGGCCGAGAACGCGCTCACCCAGACGCTCGGCCGGCTGTTCGCCCTCGCCGAGGCGTACCCGAACCTGCAGGCGAACCAGAACTTCCTCGGCCTGCAGAGCGAGCTGGCCAACACCGAGGACAAGATCGCCTACGCCCGGCAGTTCTACAACAGCGCCGTCCAGACCTACAACACCAGCACCCAGTCGATCCCGACCAACATCGTCGCGGGGATCGGCGGGTTCCGGGCGCGCGACCTGTTCCAGGCGATGGGCGACGAGCGCGGGCCGGTACAGGTCCGGTTCTAGCCGGCCATGAACACCCTCGTGCTCCCCGTCGTGCTCGGCGCCGGCGCGGTCGCCGGCTGGTTCGCGCTGTACAGCGTGGTACTGCTGGCCACCCGGCCGGCCCGACCGGATCCCGCCCCGGCCACCCAGGACCTGCCCGGCAGCGAACCGCCGGCGGTGGTGAGCCTGCTCGCCGGGTACTGGGAGCTGAGCGAGGACGCCGCCGAATCCACGCTGATCGACCTGGCGGCCCGCCGGTACCTGGAGTTCCGGCAGCCGGGCAACGATCCGATGCAGACCACGGTGCACGTACGCAACCCGGACCCGACCGGGCTGCTGCCGTACGAGCGGCGCATCCTCGACCGGGTCACCGGCCTCGCGGTCGGCGGCGTGGTACCCCTGCCGGCGCTGACGTTCCGCGACCCGGGCCAGGCGGCGGCGTTCGACAAGCGGCTGCGTGCGGAGGTCATCGCGGACGCCCGGGCCCGCGGCCTGTCCCGGCGTCGCCTGGGCCCGGCCCTGCTCACCCTGCTCAGCGGCGCCGCCCTGGTGGCCGGCCTGATCGTCGGCGGCGCCGTGGCGCTGGGCACCCGGCACAGCCACGACCCGGTACGCCCGGCGCTGTTCGGCTGGCTGATCACCGCGGGCGTGCTGAGCGGGATCGCGCACCGCTCGCATGGCGAGCGGGACACCGACGCCGGGCGCGCCGCGGCGGCCCGCTGGCTCGGCGTCAAGGCGTGGCTGCGCAACACCGCGGCCTTCGCCGACCTGCCGCCGGCCGCGGTCGCCGTGTGGGACCGGTACCTGTCCTACGGCGACGCGCTCGGCGCGACCCGGGTCGCGAGCGCCGTGATCGATCTGGGCATGGGCAACCGAAAGCGGGTCTGGTCGTCGTTCGGCGGCACGTGGCACCGGGTGCGGGTGCGGTACCCGAAGTTCTGGCCGCGGTACGGCAAGACGGCGCCCCGCCTGGTCATGCGCGGGCTGCTGGCCACCGGGCTCGGTGTGCTCGTGCTCAGCCAGTGGGCCAGGGGCGTGTCGGCGGCCGCGTCGCGCACCGGCCGGGCCACCGACCTCGTCGGCACCGTCACCGACGTCGGCCTGCTGGTCGGCATCGTCGCGCTGAGCTACGGGCTCTACGTGCTCGCGCGCACCATCGTCGACCTGGCCGTGCCGCGCCACCTCACCGGACAGGTGCTGTGGCGGCAGGTCTTCCGGTCGACCTCCGGTGGCGAGAACTCCCCGCCCACCCCGGTGCTGCACTACCTCGCCGTCGACGACGGTACCGACGATCGCACCACCGCCTGGATCATCCCCAGCGGCGAGGTGCGCCGGTGCACCGACGGCGACACGGTGGCCGTCACGGTCCGGCCGTGGAGCCGGCGGGTGGTCGAGCTGACCGTGGTCGAGCAGGGCACGATGCGCCGGGTGGAGGTGGCCGACCAGGACACCCAGAACACCGAGGCGCTCGTGGCGCTCGCCCTGGGCGGTCCCCCTGGGCCGCAGGTCGTCGGCCCGGCCGCGCCGGTCAGCGCCGCGGCCCTGCTCAGCGCCGATGAGGTCGGCCGGGCTCTGGGGGTACCCGTGACCGCGCGCGGCGGTGCCGCCGCCGGCCCGATGCCGGTGGGCGCCGCGCAGTTCCACACGACGGATGGCCGAATTGCGCTGATGGTGATGGTGATGCGCGGCCTGCCGGCCCAGTTCGCGATGCGCACCGGGCGCCGCCAGCAACCGCTGCCCGGTATCGGCGAGGAGGCGTACACCGGACCCGGCTTCGCCGTGGCCAGGCGCGGCGACACCGTGGTCGGGGTGACCGTGCGCGGCGAGACGGTGACACCTGATCCCCGCGCGGTGTACTGGCTGCTGGCCACCGCGGTCGGCCGGCTCGACGCGACGGTTTCCCCGAAGTTGGCCTGACCGGGCACGCGCAGTTCAACCGCCATGCACAAGCATGGCCGCATGAGCGATACCCCTAGCGTGAGCCGCCGTGCCCTGTTGGGTGCGGCCGGCGCCGGCGCCGCTGGTGCGACGCTGCTGTCCCCGCCCGCGTCCGCGAACCCGGGCGTCACCCTCTGGTCCCAGCCGGGGCATGCCGGCGCGCCCGACGTGCACGGGGTACACCTGCAGTTCGGCGCCGACGCCGCCCACGAGGTCGTGGTGTCGTGGAGCACGCCGCAGTCGGTCGCCCGGCCGCGGGTGCTGCTCGGCCGGGCCGGCGAGGACTTCGGCCGCGGCGTACCGGCCGACACGGTCACCTACACCGACGCCGCCTCGAAGACCGAGGTCTTCATCCACCACGCCCGGCTGACGGAGCTGCGCCCGGACACGGAGTACGGGTACGCCGCGGTGCACGAGGGGACCACGCCGATCCCCGGCTTCTTCCGCACCGCGCCGCGCGGCCGGGCGCCGTTCGTGTTCACCAGCTTCGGCGACCAGGGCACCCCGACGATGGGCAAGCAGGCGGGCGGGGTCTGGGTCAACGACAACCTGGGCTCGCCGTTCGGCGCCGACACGGTGACCGGCATCGAGCGGATCGCGCCACTGTTCCACCTCGTCAACGGCGACCTGTGCTACGCCAACATCTCCACCGACCGGATCCGCACCTGGTCGGACTGGTTCCTCAACAACAGCCGCTCGGCACGGTTCCGGCCGTGGATGCCGGCGGCCGGCAACCACGAGAACGAGCTGGGCAACGGGCCGATCGGGTA
>VAWN01000012.1:12390-21547 GCA_005885555.1 Actinomycetota bacterium | reverse complement strand
TCGGTACGCGTGATCAGCCTGAACAACGACGACGTGTGCTACCAGGACGGCGGCAACTCCTACGTGCGCGGGTACTCCGGTGGCGCGCAGAAGCGCTGGCTGGAACGGGAGCTGCGGGCGGCCCGGGAGGACCGCGACGTCGACTGGGTGGTCGTGGTCATGCACCAGGTGGTCATCTCCACCGCCGACCAGTTCAACGGCGCCGACCGGGGTGTCCGCGAGGAGTGGGTACCGCTGTTCGACCGGTACGGCGTCGACCTGGTGGTGTGCGGGCACGAGCACCACTACGAGCGCTCCCACCCGATCCGCGGCCAGCAGCCCAACGACACGCTGACGCCGGTGCCGGTCGCGACGGATCTGTCCACAGTGGACACCACGAAGGGTACCGTGCACATGGTGATCGGCGGCGGCGGTACCTCGGCGCCGTCCAACGCGCTGTTCTTCGAGCCGGCGCAGTGCCGGGTCATCACCGCGGTCGGGCCGGTCGGCCCCAACGGCAAGCGGCCGCCGGTCTACGTGCACGAGCCGGCACCGTGGTCGGCCGTGCGGGACAAGGAGCACTCGTACGGCTTCGCCGCGTTCGCGGTCGACCCGGGTACCCGGCCGGGCGGCCCGACCACGATGACGGTCACCTACTACGCCGTGTCCGGCCCGTTCGGCGCGCTCACCCCGGTCGACCGGTTCACGCTGGTGCGTCCCCGCCGCGACGGCCACCACTGAGGCTGAACCGCCGGGCCGGTGCGGCATCCCGGGGTGCCGGTACCGGCCCGGCGTTGCGTCGCGGGTGCGCCCCCCAGCGCAGGGCGAGCACCTCGCCGGGTCCGAGCGCGCGCCAGCGCCGGCCGAGCTCCTCCAGCAGGCCGAGCACGTGCTCCAGATCGGCCGGGCCGAAGGGGCACGGTGTCGGGCGCAGTGCGCCCCAGGCCTCGCGCAGCCGGCGGTACCCGGTGCCGAGGTCGAACCGCTGCTCCACCGCGTCGTGCACCACGCCGGACAGCGACTCGGCCAGGCTCAGCTCGCCGGCGTGGTCGCGCAGTACCGCCCGGGACCGGCCCCCGGTGTCGTAGCGCGGCCGGGTGCCGACGATCGACATGTTGCTGAACATCGCGCCGGCCGCGATGCAGCCGAAGACCCCGTGCGTCAGCCGGAACTCGTGCTCGGCGACGAAATGGGCCAGATAATGGGGTACGACCCCATCCTGGTCGTACCCCGGGAGCTGGACGGTGAGCCCGTCCTCCCGCCGGACCATGACGACGTACGCGCCGCCGTCATGGTCGCTGCGGTGAAACTGAACCCGCATGCCGACAGTCTGCGCTGACAAAGAGCGGAATACATCAATTTAACGCTCAGTGTCAGCGATCTGATCGGGGTGTAGGGAACTCCAGTCGATTCCCGCGTGGATCGACGGTATAGAACCAGCGGTACCCGGGCAACTCATCGCTCAACCGAACGGGGTACCCCGAAAGGGACAATCGCGCGGCGAGCCCATCGAGATCGGCCCACCGCAGCCCCGCGCGAACCGAACGTGCCGGATCATGTTTCATAGCCTGGACGGCACTGGCGGATCTAACAAGACGGACGTACGGTTTGCTTGCCGCGCCGGTTTGCGGGAGACTGCGGGAAGTGACGACGGGTGAAGGAGTGACGGACGTGGCCAGCCTCGACACCTTCGGTGCCAAAGACACGCTGCGCGTCGGCGACGACAGCTACGAGATCTACCGGATCGACCGGGTGGAAGGGCACGCGCGCCTGCCGTACAGCCTGAAGATCCTCCTGGAGAACCTGCTGCGCACCGAGGACGGCGCGAACATCACCGCCGACCACATCCGGGCACTCGGCGGGTGGGACTCCGCGGCCGAGCCCAGTGTGGAGATCCAGTTCACCCCGGCGCGGGTACTGATGCAGGACTTCACCGGGGTACCGTGCGTCGTCGACCTGGCCACCATGCGCGAGGCGGTGCGCGACCTGGGCGGCGACCCGACCCGGGTCAACCCGCTCGCCCCGGCCGAACTGGTCATCGACCACTCGGTGATCGCCGACGTGTTCGGCCGGCCGGACGCCTTCGAGCGCAACGTCGAGTTCGAGTACGGCCGCAACAAGGAGCGGTACCAGTTCCTGCGCTGGGGCCAGACCGCGTTCAACGAGTTCAAGGTCGTGCCGCCCGGCACCGGCATCGTCCACCAGGTCAACATCGAGCACCTCGCCCGCGTGGTGATGCCCCGCGACGGCGTCGCCTACCCGGACACCGTCGTGGGCACCGACTCGCACACCACGATGGTCAACGGGCTGGGCGTGCTCGGCTGGGGCGTCGGCGGCATCGAGGCCGAGGCGGCCATGCTCGGCCAGCCGGTGTCGATGCTCATCCCGCGGGTGGTCGGGTTCCGCCTGCACGGCGAGCTGCCCGAGGGCGCGACCGCGACCGACCTGGTGCTGACCATCACCGAGATGCTGCGCAAGCACGGCGTGGTGGGCAAGTTCGTGGAGTTCTACGGTTCCGGCGTGGCCGCGGTACCGCTGGCGAACCGGGCCACCATCGGCAACATGAGCCCGGAGTTCGGGTCCACCTGCGCGATCTTCCCGATCGACGCGGAGACGCTGCGGTACCTGGAGCTGACCGGCCGCTCCGCCGGGCAGCGCGCGCTCGTCGAGGAGTACGCCAAGGTGCAGGGCCTGTGGCACGACCCCGACGCCGAGCCGGACTTCTCCGAGCGGCTCGACCTCGATCTGTCCACAGTGGAGCCGTCGCTGGCCGGACCGAAGCGGCCGCAGGACCGGGTACCCCTGGCAAATGCCAAGACCTGTTTCCGCGCGGCGCTGCGCGACTACGCCTCCGGCGGGCGCAACGGCATCGGCGGCGCGGCCGACGAGGCCAGCGCCGAATCGTTCCCGGCCTCGGACTCCCCCGCCTACGGCCACGCCGACCCGGCCGACGCGCCGCACGACCTGGAGTCGGCGGCGGCCGGCGCGGGCGGGCGACCGACCACCCCGGTCCGGGTCACCAGCCCGGAGGGGGTCGAGTACGAACTGGACCACGGCGCGGTGGTGATCGCGGCGATCACCTCCTGCACCAACACCTCCAACCCGCAGGTGATGATCGGCGCGGCCCTGCTGGCCCGCAATGCCGTCGACCGCGGGTTGAGCCGGAAGCCGTGGGTGAAGACCACGCTGGCGCCCGGTTCCAAGGTGGTGTCCGACTACTACGAGCGGGCCGGGCTGACGCCGTACCTGGACAAGCTCGGGTTCAACCTGGTCGGCTACGGCTGCACGACCTGCATCGGCAACTCCGGCCCGCTGCCCGAGGAGATCTCCGCCGCCGTCGGCGAGCACGACCTGGCCGTGGTCAGCGTGCTGTCCGGCAACCGCAACTTCGAGGGCCGGATCAACCCGGACGTGAAGATGAACTACCTCGCGTCGCCGCCGCTGGTGGTGGCGTACGCGCTGGCCGGCACGATGGACATCGACCTGGCCAACGAGGCGCTCGGCACCGGAGCGGACGGGCAACCGGTGTACCTGCGCGACATCTGGCCCAGTTCCCAGGAGATCGAGGAGGTCATCGGCGGCGCGATCGAGGCGGGGATGTTCAGCCGCGACTACGCCGACGTGTTCGCCGGTGACGAGCGGTGGACGTCGCTGCCCACGCCGACCGGCGACACGTTCGCCTGGGACACCGACTCCACCTACGTGCGCAAGCCGCCGTACTTCGAGGGGATGGCCGCGCAACCCGCGCCGTGTGAGGACATCGAAGGCGCGCGGGTACTGGCGAAGCTCGGCGACTCGGTGACCACCGACCACATCTCGCCGGCCGGTTCCATCAAGCCGGACTCCCCCGCCGGGAAATACCTCGCGTCGCACGGGGTGGACAAGCGCGACTTCAACTCGTACGGGTCGCGGCGCGGCAACCACGAGGTGATGATCCGCGGCACGTTCGCCAACATCCGGCTGCGCAACCAGTTGGTACCCGGGGTCGAGGGCGGGGTCACCGTCAACCACCTGACCGGCGACCAGAGCACCATCTACGACGCCGCGATGGCCTACGCCGCCGAAGGCGTGCCGCTGGTCGTGCTGGCCGGCAAGGAGTACGGCTCCGGTTCGTCGCGGGACTGGGCCGCCAAGGGCACGATGCTGCTGGGCGTCAAGGCGGTCATCGCCGAGTCGTACGAGCGGATCCACCGGTCCAACCTGATCGGCATGGGCGTGCTGCCGTTGCAGTACCCGGACGGCTCGGACGCCTCGTCCCTCGGACTGACCGGGACGGAGACGTTCTCGATCAGCGGGATCACCGCGCTCAACGACGGCGACGTGCCGGACACGGTACGGGTGTCCACTGAGGACGGTAAGAGCTTCGAGGCGGTGGTACGCATCGACACGCCCGGCGAGGCGGACTACTACCGGCACGGCGGCATCCTGCAGTACGTGCTGCGCCGGATGCTGCGCTGACACTGCCGGCTCCGCGCGGCTGGATCCTGGACGCCGCCGGTCAGGCCAGCTTCGCGGCGGACGCGACGCGCAGCTTGTGGTCGGTGCCGATGACGCCCAGCGTGGTACCCAGTACCGCGATCCCGTCGACCTGACCCGACGCCGGCCCCACGTCGAGCCGGTCGGATTGCTTGCCGGTGCTCACGTCCACGAGCGACACCTGCCACGAGGTCCGGCTGGTGTTCACGTCCACGTGCACGCTCGACATCGCCACGTATTTCCCGGCCGCGCCGATCAGGCTGTCCGGGCAGCCGAGCTGCGCGGCGGCCAGCGCGTGCAGCAGCTCGCCGGTGGTCGAGTTGAGCACCTCGATGCCGGTACGGCGACAGCCCAGCTGGGGCGGGAAGGTGCCTTCGCCGTACACCATCAGGCCGCCCTGGACCAGCCAGTACGGCTCTTCGGAGAACTCGCCGTAGGCCGGCTGGCGGGTCCAGGTGACCTTCTGTCCGGTACGCGCGTCGACGACGAGGATCGCGCTGGTGTCGTCGGACTTCTTCTGGTACGTCGCGCAGACCAGCTGTGCGCCGCACGGGTGCACGTACTTGATCTCGTCGCCGGGGGTCAGCCCGATGGCCGGCCACGCCGGCTTGAGGTTGTCCAGGCGGTACCCGGCAAGCTGCGGCCGGCCGGCGGACGCCTCGCTGGTCAGCGCGCCCACGAGCAGCCCGTCGAACGCGGTCCACAGCTTGTCGTCGACCGGTACCTGGCCGCTGGCGAGCTGCTTTCCGTTGCCGTCCAGCACGTCGGCGGTACCGGCCTCGGTGTTCAGCTCGACGACCCGGTTCGGGTTGGCGCCGAAGGACTCCGCGACGCCCTTGACCGGTACCGGTCCGTTCCGGCCGTCCGGGTTCCAGGTCAGCTCGGGGTTGACCCGGTGGTCGGCGATGAACACGTCCTTCGGCGCCGGATGGGTCCACGCGACCTGGCCGGTACGCAGGTTGACCCGCTGGGTCTGGTACGGCCGGTCGGACGAGACGATCACGTCGGAACCGAGGTATGCCGCGTCCTTGCGCGCCGACCAGTCCAGCTTGCGCAGCTCGTGGCCGTCGCTGACCTGGTACACGACGCGCATGTCCTTGCCGCCGTCGGTCGCCGACTTCTTCGCGTCGAGCAGCAGCAGGTCGCCGGCCACGGTCAGGCTCGCCTCGGCGGGCTCGACGGCCGAGGAAACCGACCACCTGTCCTTGCCGGAGGCCGGGTCCACCGCGTGCACCGCGGTCTTCCCGTTGCCGGTGACCGCATAGAACACCAGGTCCGCGCCGGCCGCGACCGCGTGGGCACCGTCGCCGCCCAGGTCGATCTCCGACCCGACGAGCGTGAGCGGGCCACCGGTACCCGGCTGGCCCGGGTCGCCGCCCGACCCGGGCCCGCCGCCGTGGGTCAGGCCGTTGAACAGGTTCGAGCCGGAGGTGATCAGCCGGCCGCCGAATATCGCCAGCACGACGACCAGCGCGACCACCACCAGGAGGATGAGGAAGGTCCGCAGGTACGCGTACCTGACGACGCGCTTGTAGTAGCCGGGCGCGGGCACCGGCGGCTGTGGCGCAAAGGGTGCCTGCTGCTGCGGGGGTAGCGCCCAGGTCCGCGGCGGCGCCGGGGTCCACGCCGGGGGCGGCAGCGGGGTCGGGCCGGTCACCGGGGACGAGGCGTAGGGCGCCGCGGAGACCGGGCCGGCCGGTCCGGCTGCGGGTGATCTCGGCGCGCTCGGCTGCGGGGGTACCGTCAGCAGGCCGCCGAACGCGACCGGAAGCTCGGGCTGCTCGGGTACCGTCGGCGCCAGCTGGAACCGCGCGTGCAGCCGGCTGGCCACCAGCGGAATGCGGCTGGACCCGCCGACCAGCAGGATCCCGGCCAGCGCACCGGGCGGCAGCTGGGCCCGGTCCAGCACCCGCCGGGTCTCGTCGACCGCACGGTCGACCAGTGGCCCGGCGACCCGCTCCAGCTCCTCCCGGGTCAGGTGGATCGCGTCGTCGGTGCCCGGCACCTGCACCGGCGCGGCCGGGGCCCGCGACAGCATCTCCTTGGCCGCCTTGACCTCGGCCCAGAACGCGCGCCGGTCCCGCTGCTCGGCCGGCGTGCCTGGGTGCACCAGCCGCTGCCATGCCTGCGGCTGGCGCAGCGCGACGAGCTGGCCGAGGTGCCCGACGAGGGCCGCGTCGACGTCGACCCCGCCGAGGTCGTCCAGGCCGCCGACGGACAGCACCCGCAGCCCGTCCGGGTCGCGCCGCACCACGGTGACGTCCAGCGTGCCGCCGCCGAAGTCGAACACGAGCAGGCAGCCGCCGGGCGGGATCGGCTGGCCGAGCACCTCGGCGCAGTAGGTGGCGGCCGCGATCGGCTCGTCGAGCAGCCGCACCTCGGCCAGCCCGGCCGCGCGGGCGGCGGCGCGCAGCACGTCGCGCCGCTGCGGACCCCAGTCCGCCGGGCAGGTCAGCGTGACCGCGCGGGGCAGCCCTTCCGAGGACGTCTCGGCGACCACCCGGCGCAGCAGCGCGGCGAGCAGTTCCACGACCGGGGTCGGGCCGTCGCCGAGCAGTACCGTGCCGTCGTCGACGCACCGTTTCGGGTACGGCTCGAAGCGGCTGGGATCCAGCTGGGACAACCGTTCGGCGTCGCGGCCCACGGTGAGCGCGCCGTGCGGGTCGCGGTACACGCCGGAGGGCAGCAGCGGCGAACCGTCGAAGAGCAGCGGCCGGGGTGCCTGACCGTCCCGCCTGACAACAGCGACGGTGTGGCAGGTGCCCAGATCGACGACGAGCTGATACACCATCGCGGGCCCCCCTCCCGGACGCGGCGAACGCGGGCAGCCTAGCGGATGCCTTCAGCAGCCGGTACCGGTGTCCTGGACGGTGATGTGCCGCCCGTCGTCGGAGGCGGCCACCACGACACTGGTACCGCCGTCCCGCCAGGCCAGCCGGTTGGCGCCGGACACGAACCGGCGGGCGGTCGCCGGTACCGCGTCGGCGAGCCGGTTGCGCAGGTTGTCCGCGTCGGTCTCGGCGCTGATCGTGGCGACCGTGACGATCGAACCGGCCGGGCAGGAGACGGAGTCGGTGCGCCAGGTCGTCGCGGTGGTACCGAGCGCGGCGAGGAGGCGGGTGGCCGCCGCCGTCGCGGCGGCCGGGGCGGGCACGGAGCCGGCCGGCCGGCCGACCGCGCGGCAGCCGGTCGCAGCGATCGCGGCGAGCCAGCCCTGCGCGAGCTGGGTCACGTGCGGGTTCACGCCGCTGCCCAGGTCGGCGGTCAGCGGTGGCGGCCCGCCGCCGACCGGGGTACCCCGCCGGGCGTGCTCGCCGGCCGGCAGCGCACCGGCGACCCGGCCGATCAACGCGTCCTCCTGGCCCGGGTCGGTGTAGAGGTCGGCGGTGCGGCTGACCCGGATGCCCCTGGCCAGCGGCGTGTCCTGGCAGCTGGCCACCGGTACCAGTGGACCGATCGCGACCGCGGCCCGGTCCCCGGCCGCGGCGACGACCTGCGCGATGGCCCGGTCCAGCGCGGGTACCGCGGCGGCCAGCGGCGGCAGCGCCGGCCGGGCGTACCGCCACACCGCGCCGGCCGCCGTCACCTGCACCGCCAGCGCGGCGGCGGCGACCAGTGCGACGAGCAACCAGCGGCGTACCGACACGCCCGCATTCTCTCAGCGGATGCCGGCCTGGCCCAGCAGGTCGTGGGTCAGCTCGTCGACGTCGACGCCGGCCAGCCCACGCGCGGCGAACCAGGTGCCCACGTTGCACACGTCCCGGTGCAGGAGCCGGGCGCCGTGCGGGTTGGACACCACGTCCACCACCTGCGGCAGGTCGATGAGCACCAGGCGGCCCTCGTGCACCAGGATGTTGTACGCCGACAGGTCGCCGTGGATGATCTGGCAGCGGGCCAGCACGCTCAGCGCGTCGACCAGCTGGCGCCACAGGTCGGCCAGCTCGGCCGGCTCCGGGCGCAGTTGTGCCAGTCGCGGCGCGGCCTGCCCGTCGGCGGTACCGATGAACTCCAGCAACAGTTCGGTACCGAGGATCTGCACCGGGTACGGCACCACCCGCACACCGAGCTGCCGGCCGGCCTCCCACAGCCGGTACAGGGCAGCGAACTCGGCCCCCGCCCACTGGCCGGCGATCATCTCGCGACCGAAGCCGGTGCGCTTGGCCATCGCCCGGTTGGTCCGGGACTCGCGGACCCGCCGGCCCTCCAGGTATCCGGCGTCGCGGTGGAACATCCGGTGCTCGCTTCCCCGGTACCGCTTGGCGGCCATGAGGCAGTCGCGGTCGGTGCCGGGTACCCCGCGCCGGACCAGGTGCACGTCGGCTTCCTTGCCGGTCTTCACGATGCCGAGCTCGGTGTCGACGGCGGCCAGTTCGGTGACCACCCAGTCCGGGTACGGCTGCGGACCGCGTTCACCGGCCGTGGACAGGTCCCAGGTGGACCAGCGGTCACCGGCCTCGGGTGCGTCCTCGTCGGTGGACTGCGGTTGGGGTTGGGGGGATCGCTTCAGGAAATCGGGTTCGTCATCGTCGAAACGTCGGCGGCGGCTCTTGCCGGCGCGCTCGTAGTCGCTATCGCGCAACTGGGGAAGTCCTTGTCAGGAGTCGAAACAGGGGCAAGCGGAATCCACCGCGCGACAATCGCGGTCATCGCTCATCGCCTCCCTTCGACTCCACCGGACACACCCCGGCGCCGTACCGTTTCG
>VAWN01000012.1:11832-12345 GCA_005885555.1 Actinomycetota bacterium | reverse complement strand
GGTCGCGCTCACGCGCCCGGATCGTGGCCGGCATCCGATCATCTCGCGCCAGCAAGATCGATCGCCAAACCTGCCACATGGCATAGACGCGCAGCCGATCGTGGGGTACCGACGAGGTGGACGCCGGGCATTCTGGCCACGCATCACCGCCAATATCCCCGGTTGTCGCTAGGGAGAAAGACTGGGAAAATCATGGGTGTCGACGTATCGTGTCGATCAGATTCCGCGGCGGGCGGGCGTCGTCACCATTGGCTTTGCTCGAACGCTCCGGTACCAGACGTTACGCGTTCTGGCGGGGGTACGAACCGGTCGGCAGCGTGGCCGATCTTGAACCATCACTCGGCGGCGGCAGTGGGGCACGGGAGGCCTGTGGATGGACAAGGTGGTCGGCAGTCGCACCGGAGATGACGGGGAGGCTGAATTGGATCTCCCCGACGTCACCCGGATGCTCCTGCCCGAACTCATTTCGTCAGAAGCGGACGTCCTCACCAACTCGTTGCGCCGGGTCCTCGA
>VAWN01000012.1:6220-11825 GCA_005885555.1 Actinomycetota bacterium | reverse complement strand
TCGGCAATAGATCGGGATGAGCCCGAAGGACGAATGGCCGTTCAGCCAACTCGATGTCACTACGGCCGGGATATCGGGATTCCGACCACGAGCGTTCCGTGAGTTCGTTCTCAAGGTCCACCAACGGTGCAATCTGGCTTGTGACTATTGCTATGTCTACACGATGGGCGACGAGACCTGGCATGCGAAGCCCGTGACGATGACCCGGGACATATGGAAAGCAGCTGCCGGCCGCATCGCCGAGCATGCTTTGACCCATGATCTGACCGAGGTGCGGATCGTTCTGCACGGTGGTGAGCCGCTGCTTGCCGGCATCGACCGGCTGCTCACCATGGTCGAGGATGTACAGCGGGCGCTTCCGGCCGGATGCCGGTTGCGAACCTCACTGCAAACCAACGGCGTCCTCCTCAACGAGCCGACACTCCAGGTGCTGCTGACGAGCTCGGTCGAGGTGGGAGTCAGCCTCGACGGTACCCCGGAAGACAACGACAGGCACAGGCGCTGGGCGAACGGGCGGGGTAGCCACGATACCGTCGCCGGCGCGCTGCGCTTGCTGAGCCTGACCAGGTACCGGCCGGCATTCGCCGGGCTGCTGTGTACGGTCGACGTGGACGCCGACCCCGTCGAATGCTATGAGGCCCTACTACGGCATTCACCGCCGACAATCGACTTTCTGCTGCCGCACGGGAACTGGTCACGTCCACCACCTAGGCCGGCCGGTCGTAGCCCGACCCCCTACGGCGATTGGCTCGTCGCCGTCTTCGACCGCTGGTTCGGGGCTCCGCAGCAGGAGACCCGCATTCGCCTTCTCGAAGAGCTGATCAACCTGACGCTCGGCGGCGCGAGCCGTTCCGAGCACCTCGGGCTCAGCCCGGTGGCGGTGGCCGTCATCGAGTCCGACGGCTCCATTGAGCAGGTCGACTCCTTGAAATCCGCGTACCCGGGTGCGAGCGCCACCGGGCTTCATCTGTTCACCAACTCGTTCGATGAGGCGCTAACGCATCCGGGCATCATGGCGCGCCAGCTCGGCCGCGCCGCGCTTTGCGAGACGTGCCTCGCCTGTCCGGTACATCAGATCTGCGGCGCCGGCCACTACGCTCACCGGTACAAAGTCGGAAGCGGATTCCTCAACCCCTCCGTTTACTGTGCGGATCTGACCCGCCTCATAACACACGTACAGCGTCGGTTGGCCACCGAAATCCGCGCTCGGGTTACCGGTAAGCAACGATGACCGAATATCACCGCCTGGTCGACCGGCAGTTCAGGGAACTATCGAGGGGATACGGCGGAGCCGAGGCAGTTACGATCTTGCGGAACAGTCGGCTCAGTAAGCACCTGCTACTGCTGCGCTTCATCGCGCGCGCCTGGCCCGGCCCACCGGCCGAGCGCGAGGCGGCCCTGTCCGCCCTTGCCGACGCACAGGCGCAGAACCGGGCCGCTGTCGACGAGATACTGGCAGATCCCATCGTCGGCGCATGGGCCGCGCGAACCTGTCGCCGCATCCTAGCTTCGGTATACGTCGACGTGGACCTTGGCCACCTCGGCGCCATCGCGGCCGCTGCCGCGACCCGATGCGGCAGCGACGCCGACGTACTGACGCCGGCGCGAGACGGATTCGTCATGCTGCCCACCGTGGGCGCCGTGGCGGTGAACGCCGCACGCCATCAGCCGGTACGAGTACGGGTCCGGTCCGGCGAGGTGTCCGTAGAGCACGAGGCGGGAGCGTGGTACCGGGTGCGCCGACTCCGGTCTGGCGACGCCGGGTACGCCGTGGTACTCGAAGACACCGATCCGTACCGCGGCGGCCATCACGTCGCACCCGCCGGCCGCCTTACCGACGCCGAGTTCGACGATTGGCAGGAACTGTTCGCTGAGGCGTGGCGCCTACTCACCACCTATGCGCCGGAGCGGGCCGACGAGATCGCGGTTGGTCTACGCACCCTGGTTCCACTCGTTCACGGCGCTCCCGGATCGGCGGACAGCGCAACCATGCGTGACGCATTCGGCGCTTTCGGACTGACCCGTCCGGAATCCGGCACCAGTCTTGCATT
This sequence comes from Actinomycetota bacterium, assembly GCA_005885555.1. GTDB lineage: Bacteria > Actinomycetota > Actinomycetes > Mycobacteriales > Micromonosporaceae > AC-43. The sequence goes on along the minus strand of VAWN01000012.1, from coordinate 9,774 downwards.
GACGATAGTCCATGAGTTTCAGCATTCCAAACTCAGTGCGATCGTCGATCTCATGCGCCTGTACGACGCCAAGGCCCCGGACACCTACTTCGCGCCGTGGCGGGAGGACCCCCGTCCGGTCGGCGGCCTCTACCAAGGTACGTACGCATTCCTCGCAGTCGCCGACATGTGGCACCGGTTGCGCACCGCCCCTGACGGACGCGCGGCAGCCGAGCACCAGTTCGCCGCGGCGCGGGTACAGGTTGACGCGGCGCTCACCACACTCCTTGAACTGTCCAGCCTAACCGCCCTTGGCAGGCGGTTTACCAACGGAATGCGTTCGACACTGGACGCACTGCATGCAATCGAAGTACCCGATGCCGTTCTGGTACGCGCCCAGGAAGAGCTACGCCGCAACCGCGTTGCATGGCAGGAACGCAACGGCCGCGCTCCGTGACCTCGGCTACGTCGGTGGCGGCTCGATGTCGCATTCGGCGCGCTTTCCCCGCCCAGCGTCCAGGGTTTCCGGGTGCTCTGATCCGAGCACCTGCGCCATGCGCTCTACGGTCTCCTGCAGACGTGCCCGGCCGGCCGCCGAGTCGCCGACCTTCTGCATGCCGAGTCCGGCATTTATCGCGCAGGACAAGGTGTACGGGTGGTCGGCTCCACGGCTGCGGCGTGACTTCTCCAGCGTGTCGAGATCCATCCGATAGGCCTGCTCAAGATCGTGATCAAGAACCAGGTCATTGGCGAGCCCGGTCGCCGCGCACAATGTGTACGGGTGGTCAGGTCCGACGACTTCGGCCGCGATCCCCAGGCACGCCTCGTCGGTGGCGCGCGCTTCGTCCTTCTCGCCGAGCGTGCGCAGGATGACGGCGAGGTTGATTCTGGCCGCGACGGTCAGCAGATGACGCGCCCCGAACCTGTGCTCATACCGCTCCACCGCGTCCCCGGCCAAGCTGAGCGCCTCGGTGGCCGCGCCCGAGGCGCGTAACGCGTTTGCGAACGTCATGACCGCGGCGAGGGTGTGTTCGTGATCGGCCCCGAACCGGTGGTCGAAGTCGCGGTAATTCTTGCGTGCCACGTCCCGCGCCTCGCCGAACTGGCCCGTCTTGCGCAGCGCGATGGCGATCGTCCGCTCAGCCAACAATACATCGTTGTGCTCCCGTCCCAGCAGATCCTGATACCCGGTCAGCGCCTTGCGCTGCTCGCCGAGCGCCTCTTCGTACTGCCCGAGGCCGTACAGGTCGCGTGCCAGATTGGACACTGAGAACAGCGTTCGACCATCGGTCTCGCTGAGGCGTTCGCGCCATTGCGCCAGTACCCGGAGGTCCAGCTCGTACGCGCGCTGGAAGTCGCCCAGAATGCGGTAGTTGACTGCGAGGTTGTTCTTCGTGCGAAGGGTATTTGCGTCCTGCTCACCATACACAGCGAGGTGTCGTTTCAGATTCTCCTCGTCCGACTTCAGCGCCGCCTCGAATTCACCAGCGATGCGCAGGTCGACACCGATGCTGTTGGCAGTGTTCAAAGTGTGTTCGTGGTTCTCTCCGAAGTTCCGGCGTAACCGCGCGAATGTCTCCTGATCGATCGCCCTGGCTCGTTTGGTGTCGCCCAGAAAGCGGAGGGCGTCTCCCAGGTGCCGGCTCGCGATCAAGGTCTGTTCGTGATCAGGCCCGAGTCCGCCCTGCTCCGGTGGTGCCGCCCACGCAGCGATCACCGTCTCGCCCAGGTCCCGGCTGCCCTCGTAGTCACCGATCTTGAATTTGTACCGTAACTGGTCGAGCACGACCGCCCGTCGGTTCTCGGTCTTCGCCGAAAGGAGTTCGGCGGCCCTGATATGCGGCCCGATTTCTGCGTGCATTGGCCAGTTCGGCGCCTCGTCCGGGTAGCCCGGGTTCGCCTGAGCCAACAGTTTCTGAACGTTCGCCCGACTCTCTTCCAGACGGTCGGCCCGTAGTTCTTCGCGCAGGACCATCTGGTTCAGCCGGTGCACCTGTATCCGCTGCCCGTTCGGGTCGACCTTGGCCAGGCCGAAGCGACGCAGATCACGAACAGTGCGGTTCAGGATGATCGGCCGCTGCAGGGCCTCGCGCAGCGGCGATGATATTTCCGCGCCGCGTCCGGCGCGCAAGAGCGCGACGGATACCGGTTCCGGTCCGAGAAAGGCAAAGAGCTCGAGAAGCTGCGCGGCTTCGGGGCTGTCGGCGCGTAGTTTCTGAAACGCGACCGCGAGGAACCCGTAGACCGTCGTCGGATATGTTACCGGCTTTCCTTCGGAAAGCAGCTCCTCGATGTTCATGTCGAAGAGATCGAGGTATTCGGAGATCGGCATTCCCGTTTCGGCATGCCAATTCGCCGCCTGATCAAGAGCGAGTGGTAGGTCGCCAAGTTTCTCGGCGAGCCGGTCAGCCTCGGCAGCCGTGATGGTTTTACCTCGACGGAGGATCAACTCGACGCTTTCCGCCCGCTTGAAAAGGTCGACCTCGATGATTCCAGCCGCGGCCCACGCGTTGTTTCGCGATGTGACAATGACGTGCCCTTGGCTGGTCGGCAGCAGATCTCTGAGGCTTTCTGGGTCATCGACATTGTCGTACACCAATAGCCATGGTTGATCTCTGGACGCCAGAGCGTTCAGTACCGCGGCGGCGGTCTGCGTCATGTCCTGACTGGGCGGCAGCTTGAGCGCTTTTCCCAGCTCGGCAAGTGATTCACGAACTTGTGATCTGTCTTCAGCGGGAATCCACCATATAAGCGAATAGTCCGATCCATTCCGATAGACGTACTCCATGGCTAACTGCGTCTTTCCGACGCCTCCGTACCCTCGGAGCGTCTGCGGCAGCACGGAGGCTTTGTTGTGGGTCTGCAGCGCGGACGCCAACTCCGCCAGCAAAGCTTCTCGCCCGGTGAAGTCTGGATTACGAATCGGGACATTTCCCCAGATTCTCGGCTCCGCAGGTCGCGGCGCAGGGTTCATCAGCTGAGGCGAAGCGGACGCGGGAGCTGTCACAGTAGCGCCTCCAGCAGGGTAAACCGACTTATCGGGTTTGGCAGACACATGCGGCATAATAGCGGCGTCCGGTGTGGCGCCGCTCACCCTACCGGGATGGGCGTCGGGGTGTTGCGGTGGCTGCTCCGAAGGGATGCGCCGGTTGGACTCGGCACACGTTGATCGGACGGCGTCCTCGTGAAGGTGGATCCTCTGCGCCACGTCGTTGATCCATTGATGAAGGGAGAAGGCCTGTTCGCCCCCGACGACGTGTGCCAGCCGGTCGGCGAAGGTGACTAGTGGCGGTACCTCGGCATCGCTCGCCGTCGCGCTGAGGAGACGGACCACCGCTCCAGGGTCGCTCCAGTTCGGTTGTTGCTTGGGCCTGTCGTCGTCGAGTGTCTCGTGATATGAGACGGACAGGCTGAGGCTGGGTACCGAAGCTAGAAGCTGGACTAGCTCGTCCCTGTCCTCGGACGGAACAACCGACCGGAAACGGTCCTGCCGGCTGCCGGACGCAAACGAGTCCTGCAATTGGAAGCGCAGCTGCGAAGGGCGGTGCACCGGCCATGGTTGCGGACCGGGCTGA
>VAWN01000012.1:0-6202 GCA_005885555.1 Actinomycetota bacterium | reverse complement strand
GGCCAATCGAAAGAACCACCATCTACCCACATCGCCGACGTTTTGGAACGACGTGAAGAGGAGCGCGGTTGCCTGGAGCGAGAGGAGGTACTGTCGGCGCCAGTCCCCCAGTTTCATCGACTTGACCGCATCGTGGCCGGTTCGATAGATCTTGTCGATCGGATCCGCAAGGACGGCGCTCAGCCTGGATCTCGGGGCGGTGTTCCAGGGACTGATCACGAACTTGAGCAGGGCACGCTGTTCGTCCGGACGAAGCTGTGACACCTCGGAAGCGAGTACCGACAGCATGAGCGTCACCGGATCACGGGTCAGCGGTGCCGAGTCGGTGAAGGCCGACAAGTCGACAAGCCGGAACTCGGACGGCCGTAGTTGGCCGTGCTCCTCCGGGATGAGAACGTTCTCCACGTGCAGATCACCGTGCGCCGGCCCGGTGACGAAATCGAACGGGATGTCGGCGCCCAACTCCTCGGAGTTGACCATAAGAAAGGGATTCGGTAGCACCTCGGACTCGTCGTCGGCGATGCGGATCCAGGTCGTGGTCGGTCGCAGCAACCCCAGCGTCGAGGCCCACCGCTGAACCGAGCCACCCGGGTCCAGAGCGCCGCGGGCTTCGTTGCGCAGGTATTCGCCGACGGTACCGTAGGTCGACTGCACGCTGCGATGCCACTCCATCAACACGCTGCGTGCCACAATCTCGCAGGCTGTTGGCAGGAGGTCTTCCGGGAGGGCCGACAGCGACTTGAAGGTGAGCAGGCCGCCGGCGATTTCCTGGAACATCAGGTATCCCCCGTTGCCCACGGGGTACGGGTCGAATAGTTGTTTGACCAGGTGACTGTCGAAAAACCCGGGGTCCGAATGGATCTTCGCGGCGTTGTGGGCCGCGGTCTCCCGGGAGAAGGGTCCCGGCGGACATACCTTGACGATCAGCTGTACGTCGGATTCACCGGGTGTCCGGACATTGACAGCCAGCAGCCTCGCCCCCGTATAGCCGTGTGCCGTCCAGTTAGGTAGGACGGGGCGGACCGTCCGTCCCATCGTCGCTGCCCAATCAGTCAGCGCCTTCGCCGGCCGATGACCGAGGACCTTCTCCAGAGCGGCGGGCGCGTGATCGAAAGACACGATGGAACCCGAACCTAACAGTCGACGATGTGCTATGAGCGCCAAGATACAGATGAAGGGACGGTGAACGGCGGTATCTTATCGCACCGTACCTTAATGTATACACAGGGTGATCACCAGATCGGCGTCTTGGACAGTAGGTAACTCATCGGAACATTTCTCCCATGGAAATGGCGTCCTCGGGTATGGGCTCGTTCAATGCGCTGATGACCGACCGGCCACACTCCGCGGCCAGCCGGAAGAACCACGCCCGCAGAGTCGGCCCGAGACCCGCGAAGGTGGTGAATGACAACGCCGTGGCGAGTGTGGTCAGCAGGAACTGTGCCGGCCAGTCTCCGGTCAGCCCGCTGTCCAGGCCACGGATAGCCCGGACTGTTGCGCCGTACACTGCCCGGGCGATATCGACCGGTGGGTCGGCTGCATCCGTCCGCGCGGGGTGCAGAATCGCGTTGCGGACCGCATCCCAGCGGCGCCCAGGTACGTTGGGCAACCATTCGGCCATCGCGGACATCAGGAGAAACACCGGGTCCGCGGCGAGGGACCGGTGGCGCCGGTAGGTATCCAGGTCGACGAGCTGGAACTGGTCGAGAGCGGGCCGCCCACCACCGAGGTCGGGTACCACGACGTTGCGCAGGTGTAGGTCGCCGTGACTGTGCCCGGTCAGCACGTCGAGCCGAAGCCGGTCCAGGGGTGACTGGTGGAACACGAGGTACAGGGGGTTCGGACAGATGGTGCCGTCCGGGAACCTGATCGCCCGCACCCGGTCGGGCGCAAGCGCGTGGTCCTCGGCGTACCGGTGCATCGACTTGCGTCGGGAGAGCGGATCGCTGAGAGCCTGGCGGAGGAACTCGGCATATGTGGGCGGCGATCCGGCGTAGGCACCCGTGTTGTGGTTCAGTCCGTCGACGTTCCAGTCCAGCAGTAGCGCTCTCCCGATGAGCCGGCTCACGTCGACGAGCTGGCGGTACGGCAGCTGGTCCAGCGATCGGCAGGCCAGCACGTCGTCTCCGGCCAGCTTTTGGAACACGAGCAGACCACCACGCGTGGTCGGCCACGGTGGCTGGGCCTTCATGACCAGGTGGGCCCGGAATACCGCCGGGCAGTCCCGGGCGGCCGTGTCGTACGGATCGCCGGCCCGCTCCGGAGCCGGCACCACCGCAGCGGGTGGAACCACCTTCAGAATCATCTTTTGTACCCCGGCCGGGCCGGTGACGTTCAGCAGTGCGACAACTGCCCCGGTGTACCCATGCGAGCGCCACGGCCGGGCGGGTACCCGGGCCGTCCAGCCGCGTTCGCGTCCGCACGCGACGACCTCACCGGCCACCTCGTCACCGAGGTATCCGGCGAGGGTGTTGACCTCACCGGTCATCGCACTCCGCCGGCCAGGTACATCCAGCCGGTGATCGTCGATTCCTTCACGCGGGTACGGATCTTCTGGTATGCGTCCGGTTCGACTAGGCCGGTCGCGTGGCGGATCACCGTGTCGTAGACGTGGGCGGAGGCGACGAACCCGAGGTCGGCGCGGGTTGCCGTGAGCTTGTCCTTGAGGGACCGGGCTTCCAGCATCCGGGCCGCATGAATGAGCGACAGCCCGTGCAGTCCTTGGGGATCCGGAGAGACCGGTCCCACGTTCAACGCCACCCGGAGCTGGATCCGGACCGACTCACCGGCTCGGCGGTTGTACCGCTTGAGCTTCGCGGCAAGCAACGCGATCAGCGGGTCGACCAGCGATATGGTCGGTACCTCGGGGGGAACGACGGTGAGCGTGCCGTCGCCACGGTCCTCGTGTACACAGGTGCCCCACGGAACCTCCGACGCGTCGAACACCTCGCGGAGGATGCGGTACAGCGTCTCGCGGACGATCCGACGGTCGTCGTCGTCCCGGCAGGGATCGGCGAAGCGGACGACGTCCGTCACGAAGATCGAGTAGTTCAGTGGCGCCCGTGGAAGGGCGTGCGTCCGGGACCCGGCCCAGACCGGTATCGCGGTCCGGCCGGTCACCTCGCGACAGATCTTCTCCAGGGCCGCCGCGTCGACGATCGTGAGCAGGTGCGCGGTCGTCGAGACGATGCCCTGCAACCGCCACGAGTTCAAATACCAGCGCACTACGTCAGGTTGCGCATCCGCCCAGTCGGCCAGCTCCTCTTCCGACACCGGAAGGCTCAATGTGAGCGAACCATCGGACTCGTACCCGCCCCTGCGCAGCGCGAGCTCGTGCAGCAGACAGGCGAGGCGGCGCTGCACATCACCCCACTCGTGGGCGAAGATGCCGTTGGCGTCCTCCGCCTGCCGCTCGTACTCCTGCCGGCGGAGTACCTCGATGATCCGCGGATGGTCGTCGAGCACCGCCCGGAACCGGTCGGCGGAGATCACCAGGGCGCACACGTCGTTGACGGCGACCACGGTCGCCGAGCGCGGCGCAGCAGACAGCGTGGCGCGCTCGCCGACGACGTCGCCGCTGGTACGCCAGGCGATGATGCGCTCCTGGTGGTCGAACTGCATGCTGACCTTCGCCCACCCGGACCGGATGACCATGACCTCGGTCGTCGAGTGGTCCTGCCGGCACAGCGCCGTTCCGGCCCAGAAGATGCGCTCCTCCGCACAGGTGGCCAGCGCCTCCCGTTCGGCCGCGTCGAGCGAGTGCCAGAAGGTACGCACCGACGGATGCTCCCAGCGCCGCCGCTGCTGCCGCAGGTCGTCCAGCGGGTACCCACGAGGTGCCAGCGTCAGCTCTTCCAGGGTGTCCCGCTGGCTGATCACGTTCATCGTTCGTCCTCACTCCTCGTCCGGTGGTCTGCACTAGGACTTGTATCGGCGCGGCTGATTTCTCCCACCACCTTCGCGCCGGGCAGGAGCACCATGACGGCAGAGAACGAAGAATGTCGATCAACAGACGGCCGTTGACGAATGCTTACAGGGCACGACGAAACCGAACGGCGACAGCATTCGCAGCGTGGTGGACCAGGTGCACACTGTTATGCACGTCCTGCAGCAGATCCGCCGTTCCCGACCGAGGAGTAGCGCATGAGCGCAGCGGGGTTTGCCCACCCATCGCCCGAGGGCTCGCTGGACGAGCTGCGCAACAGGCTCCAGCGCCTGCACCGCCTACGCGGCGATCCCAGTGTCCGCGACCTGGCACGCAGTACCGGACGCGCGATAAGCCACGCCACCGTACACGCGGTCCTGCGCTGCGCGAGGACTCCGAAATGGGGAGCGCTGGAGCTGGTCGTGGAGGCGCTCGGGGGCAGTACCGACGAGTTCCGCCGGCTGTGGGTCGCAGTACGCGACGCGGAGGACAGGGACTGCGCCGGCGGCAATGGCGCCTTGGCCGGTCACGGGGGCAGCGCGCTCCCGGACTGGGGCGGCCTCGGCCGGAGGGCTGTAGGCGCCGACGGTACCTCGCGCCCCGACCCTGCGATGCATACATTCCTGACGATGACGCTGGGCCAGCTGCGGCTCGCCGAGGATCACGCCGGTGCCCGGGAGGTGCTGGCTACCGCGCTGAACCAGGTACCAATGGTGACCGCGCAGCGGGCCCGGGCCGACGGTCGACTACACGACGAGCTGCTTTCCCTGGAAGCACAATGGGCACAGTTCTGCGGCTGGCTGTACCAGGACCTAGGCGACCACGCGGCCAGCGAGCAGTGGTACGCGCAGGCACTGGACCGGGGCCACGAGCTCGCGGACGACGACATGGTGGCGTCGATCCTGAGCATGCGCGCCAACGCCGCCTGGGGATACCAGGATGCACGGCGGTGTATCGCCCTCAGCGAAGCCTCGTACCGGATCACCACCGCTTCCCCTGGCGTCCGCGCGCTGGCCGCACAGCAGCTCGCCCGGGGCCATGCCTTGACCGGCGACCGCGAGCGGTGCGAGCGTGCGCTCGACGAGGCGATGCGCCTGTCCGAGCAGGCGGCGACCCAACCGGAGCGGACCCCGCCGTGGATCTACTACCAGTCCCCCGCCAGGCTCGAAATACAGCGCGCGATGTGCTATCGGGACCTCGGCCTGCACGCGCGAGCCGCCGACATGCTACGGCGTGCCATCGACGAGCTTCCGGCCACGTACCGGCGCGACCGCGGCCAGTACCTCGCCCGCCTCGCGGTGGCCTTGTGGCGCGCCGGAGAGCAGGACGAGGCCCACGTCGTCGCCGCGGAAGCACGGCAACTGGCCGAGACGACCGGCTCGGCGCGCACGATGCTGGAGCTGGAACGGGTACCCACCGGTTGAGCGCCTTCGGGCAACCGAATTACAGGACGACCTTGCGGTCGCGCTCGCGCGCCCGGATCGTGGCCGGCATCCGCGACCGGAACGACCACGAGTCGGCCTGGCAGGAGCGGCACATCCAGACCGTGCCGACGGGGACCGGCTCGTCGTCGCCGACGGTGTTGCCGATCCGGTATGCCTCCGCCATCCGCCGCCCGCACCACCGGCACCGGTCCGGATCCACCCGGATCGACGTGTACGCGATCCGCTCGGTGGTGTACCGCACATACGCGTACGTCTTTCCGCCGGTGCGCAGCCGGGGCCGGCGCGGTGCCCCGGCGAACGGGCCGGTCTCCGCCTCCGACACCGCCCCGCCGACGCCGCCCAGTGCCGCGAACCGGCGGCGGAACCGGCGCATGGCATTCGAGCGGTGCTCGGCGAGCCATTCGTCGTCGGCTTCCACGCGCCACTCGCGGGCCATCCCGGTCACACCTTTCCGGTCACGCCTTCCGTAGCGCCGGCGGCGTGGCGGGCAGGCGGTGCAGTCCGCGCGCGGCCAGCACCGTCAACGGTACGGCGACGGCCGGCAGCGCGCCGGCCTCGGCAAGTCCCAGCCGGAGCAGCCCGTGGTACTGCTCGACCGGCGGCGGGTTCCACACGTACTCGTACAGGGTCACCACCCGCAGGCCGAGCACGACCAGCGCCGCCAGAGCGAGCGCCAGCGACCAGGCCGGGAGGTCGGGCCGGCGACCAGGTGGACCAGTGCCGCGCCGACCAGCGCCAGGCAGTACAGCGCGGCAAGGTCGATCAGCGGCCAGATGTCCAGCACGTCGAACACCACCAGCACCGCGCTCAGGCCCGCGCCGACCGGCAGCGC
>VAWN01000189.1 GCA_005885555.1 Actinomycetota bacterium | reverse complement strand
GGTGTCATCATCGGCGCCATGGCGAGGATCGAGGTAGTGCTGGGCGACATCGTGCACGAGCAGGTCGAGGTAATCGTTACCGCGGCTAACGAGTCGCTGCTGGGCGGTGGGGGCGTGGACTGGGCGGTACACCAGGCGGCCGGACCGCGCCTGGCCGAGGCCGGTGCCGCGATCGCTCCGTGTGACCCCGGCGACGCCAAAGCCACTCCCGCCTTCGACCTTGATCCGCCGGTCCGGCACATCATTCATACCGTCGGGCCGGTCTGGGACGGCGGCGCCTATGGCGAGGCGGACATCCTCGCCTCCTGCTACCGCCGTTGCCTGCACGTAGCTGACCAACTCGCCGCGCGCAGTATCGCCTTCCCGGCAATCGCCACCGGGGTGTATGGCTTCCCACCTGAATATGCGGCCCAGATCACGGTGGCCACCATCCGCTCGACGCCGACGGCCGTGGAACGGATCCGGCTGGTCGCATTTGACGAGGCGACCCGAGACCTCCTGACCGCCGCGCTCGACGAATGACCCGGCCTCCGCACAGGCTTGAGGTCTTGGTCGCCGACGTGCGGCACCGAGACCATCGTGCTGGGTACATGGACGGCGCACTGTAGCCGCGATGAAAGCGTTCGCGGCGGCCCAGGTAGCTGACCGCCAAGCGCTGGCGCTCCGCTGATTGCGTGGTCTGACGGTTCTACTCAACACTCCCACGCCGCCGCGACGGGATGCCCCCTTGAACATCGCGCTCGCCAGCGCGCCCCACGAACACCTCGCGGGCGATGCGCGGAGCAAGAAGTCGCTACCCCGTTGTCGGAATTCGTGGCGCGACACGCCCGAACGCCACAAGAAGGCAAGATTTTCTGTGGCGACTATGGGTGACCGTGATCAAGGAGGCTCCGGACTCGCAGATCAACCTTTCAAGATCAGTTCGGTAAATACCGCCGGTACGTCGGCAACGTCCAGCGCTACGTCATCGTCCGGATGCGCGACCGGGACCGCGACGCGGTACCCGACCTGGTCCAGGACACCTTCTGCATCGCCCTGGCCGAACTGCACGCCGCCGACCCGGACGTGTTGGGTTGGCTGATCGGGCTGGCAGCCAAAGCCTGTACGCGACACCAATGGGCGCTGCGACGGTATCTGCGGGCCGCGTGGACCATCGGCGAGGTCGCCGAGCGGGCCGCCACCCAGCAGGTACCGGCCAGCGGCAACCCCGCAGGTACCTGCGGCTCGGGGCCGTTCGCGCACGCCCTGGCCAGACTCGCCCCCGCCGAACGGCGCGCGATCCAACTGCGTTACCTGGA
>VAWN01000188.1:2604-3635 GCA_005885555.1 Actinomycetota bacterium | reverse complement strand
CAGGTAGGACGGGTCGGGGCGGTAGAAGCCGCAGCCGGCGCATTGGAACCGGATCGGGCAGGCTTTGCCGCCGGCCTTGACGTTGCTGGGTTCGCGGCAGTTGCCGAACGGCACCGACACGGACCTGAGTTCGTAGGCGGCCACCGACCCGGCGGCGGCGGGCGCGCCGGTGCGGTCGTGGACGTAGCGGTCCATCACTTTGATGGCTTCCCGTTTGCGTTTCAACGAGATCGAGTAGTACCGCTGGGTGGTGCTGATGTCGCGGTGATCCATCAATTCCTTGAGGACCTCGACCGGTACGCCGGCGTCGGCGTGGCGTTGGGCGTAGGAGAACCGGAACGCCTTGGGGAAGATCAGCGACCGGTCGAACGGCAGCGGTGTCCCGTCGGGTCCGGGTAGGTCGCCGTGCAGGATCGGGATCGCGTTGATCCAGGCCCGCATGACCGAGGTGAGCTTGTTAGTGGCCAGGTGGCCCCTGCTGGCGCGGTCGGTCATGGCCGGGAACAACCACTCCCGGGCGGATTCAGGCAGGGGCAGGCCGGCACGCCGGTGCTGCCAGGTCTGGATCTCGGCGGCGGTCGCGGCGGTGACCGGGAGCCGGCGACGCAGTCGCTGCTTCTTGTAGTTGTGGTAGATCAGGCTGTACTCGCCGCCCTCGATCTCCAGGCATTCCAACGGCAGGGCGCACACCTCGCGGGGGCGGCGGCCGGTGTCGCGCAAGACGACGTACACGGTGTGGAACATGGCCTGGATGTCGTCCTGGGCCCAGCCGCCGTAGCTGCGGTTGCTGCCGAACAGGTCGATGTGGGTGTCGAGTTGCGCGATGACCGTCTCGGGGATGGCCTTGCCGATCTCGTCCTCGTTCTCGTCAACGTACTTGATACGCAGGTCGGGATGGCGGCCGAACCCGGCCGACAGGCCCGGCAGCATCTCGTTGCTGCGGCCGAAGTCCAGCACCGTGAGGAACATGCCGAGCAGGGTGGCGCGGTTCTTGTCTCGGTAGGGCCGTCCGGTGTGTGAGTTGGCGCGGC
>VAWN01000188.1:1924-2399 GCA_005885555.1 Actinomycetota bacterium | reverse complement strand
CCAGGTCGAACTGGGATGGGATGCCTACCGCGATGAGGTCCCATACCGGCCGGTGGGTGGGGTCGAGGCCGTGGTACTCGTCATAGGCGGTGTGCACGGCGCGCACGATGCCGGTGGCATGTGCCCGGGCCGTGCCCATCGTCCTGACGCGGGGCGCGATGTCGGCGGCGCGCACGGCGGTCAGGGTGTCAGCGTTGGTGAGGACCCGCACCAGGGCGCGGACGGCGGGCAGGTTGATCGGCCGCCCGAGCGTGTCGCGGAGCTGCAGCCCGTAGCGCATCTCCAGCCGCACGGTGTCGCTGAGCGGGGCGAGGCTGAACTGATGGGTACCCAGGTAGGGCAGCTGCCGGGCGGCCCACCGCTCGCACTCGTCCTCGCGCACACGGCCCACGCGGCACTCTGCGCGCCACCGCCGGTAATGCAGGTCGCACAACGCAACGATGACACGGCGCTGCCGCGGGCAGCCCAGCACCGC
>VAWN01000188.1:0-1906 GCA_005885555.1 Actinomycetota bacterium | reverse complement strand
GGCAGCGGACTTCCGTGGGCGCGCCATCTGCTGGAGTGCATCAGACACAGCCCGCGCCGGCCGGAGTAAGCGACCCGCGCGCACCGGATACCGTCGCGCTCCACCAGGCAGGTCGGTTCGGCTACGCCCATGTAGTGCTTGAACACCGACGGCTGGTGCGTGTCGACGAACAACGCCTCGGCAATGTCCACGCCGCGTCGGTCCTGATCGCAGGCGTAGCAGAACCTGGCCCCGTCGGTGATCGTCGTGCAGGCCCGTACCGCGCAGACCCGGCAGTTCGTTGCCGGGTTGGCTGGGTCGCCGGTGAACAACCACGCCGCCGGGTCCCATTCGCCGGTGCGCCAACTGCCGTCCAGATGTTGCTGGAGCCAGGCACGCCAAGCATCCAGGTCCGATTCGCCGCCGGTGGCCGGTGCGGCGGTGACTGGCGCGAGGCGGGGTGCGGGCTGGGTCACCGTTGTGCCGCCGCCCAAGCCGCGGACTGCTCCACCGCGGCGCGTTTCTCCGCCTCGTCCGTGTGCAGGTACGGCTGCATCGAGGCAGGCGAGACATGTCCGAGCACGGCCTGGATCGCGTCGCGGGCCACGCCTGCCTTGCGCATCGTCGTGGCGGCGGTGTGCCGCAGCAGATGCGGCCGCGCGGTGGTCCCGGTGGCCGTGGTGAGCCGGTCGAACATCTCCTTGGCGTTGGGGTAGGTCATGCCCTCGCCCAGCGGGGGCCTGTAGAGGTTGACGAACACCAGGTCGCTGCCGTCGTCAGGAAGCAGTCGAGCCCGCTCGTAGGTGTAGTCGGCGTAGTGGTCGACCACGTCCGGGGTCACCGGGACGGTGCGGGGCTTGCGGGTCTTGACCAGCGCGCCGTTGGTGTTGTCGCGGCGCCGCAGCACATGCACATGCGGGCCGGGGATCGGGCAGCCCAGTAGCCGGGAGTCGCTCAGCAGGTGCATGTCGCAGCGGTGCAGGCCCAGCGCTTCACCGATCCGCAGCCCCGTCACGGCGAGCAGCACGACCAGGAACCGGTCCCGCGGATTGCCGGCGGCGTTCACCAACAGCGGCACCCGCGCCGGGTCGACGAACTCGTACGGCTGCTCCGCCACGGTGAACGCCAGCAGCCGGGACCGCACCGTGCGGAACTGGCCGTCCTCACCGGTCTCGAACCCGGCCGGCGGGTGCCTGAGGTAGCGCGGCTCGTAGAACCGGCGGGCCACCTCCACCGGCACCCCGAGACCCTGGTTGGCGCAGAACCGCAGGAACTCGCACACCGTGCCCAGCACCGCATCCGCCGAACCGGGCGAGCGGAACCTGGCCGGCCCGGTCCCGTCGCGGCGGCGGGATGGCAGCGGGGCCTCAACCAGCCACCGCTTGAACCCAACCATCTGGCCCAGCGACACCCGCGTCCAATCCAACCCCGACGCGGCGCACAAGCCCAGGAACAGTGCGACCCGGCCGGCGTAGACGCGTTCGGTGTTCACCGACCGGTCCGCGGCACGCAGCCCCCTCGACATGCAGCCGGTAGTCGGCGTCGACCACCACCCACGACACCGACCCGTCCGGCATGACCGCGCGCTCAGCGTGGTACTTCGACAACACGCGTCAACCTCGATTCCGGTCACGAGATCCTGGCCAGCCCTGGGCGGCTAACGGGCTCGGCCGTGCTGACCCCGCGACGCGTCGGCTTGCGCCCCAGCGATCGCGTGTCGACGCGGTCGGGCTCCGGGTCAAGATTGTCGATCTAGCATCCGATGACGTCGAGCGGTTTTGGTCGTGCCAGCGCGTCGGAGTCGAGAAACTGTTGCGTCGCAACGGAGACAGCGGGCGAAGCCACGGGCGTCCAAGAGGCTGATGGCGCGGTGATTCAAGCAACTCGCGCCTGTCATCTGGATCTTCATGGCGGGTCCGGGGATCGA
>VAWN01000187.1 GCA_005885555.1 Actinomycetota bacterium | reverse complement strand
GACCGCCGACTGACCGCCCGGGAGACCGAATCGCTGCTGTGATTTGAGCCCCGGAGGGGCGGCCGATGGTAGCCAGGGGTGCAGCGCAGCGAAGCGAGCGAAACCCCTGGAGAGCGCCACGAGAAGAAGTACCGAGCCCCGGAGGGGCGACAGAACCTCGGTCGGCTCTGTCGCCCCTCCGGGGCTCGGGTGTTTCTCGTGCCGCCCGCCAGGGGTTTCGCTGCGCTGCACCCCTGGCTAACGCGGTGTGCAAGTTTTGGCCGGTGGCGGCGGCCCCTCCGTTAAGATCACGGGTGCCGGCCCGTGGTCGCCCGGGGGAGCCGCCACGTCCCGGCGGGACTTGCTGCCGTGGGTATTCTGCCCGATCGGCGACGGGTTGGAAGCCCCGCACCCGCCCCGGCCCCGCACCCGCGGGCGGCGGGTCACGACCCCGACCGACGCCGGGGTCATCACCACCGAGCCGGTCGGGGAGTTCCGGGGCCTCGGCGCCGACGAGGCCATCTACCGCCACTCCCGCGCCTACCACGCCGCCGGGTTCCCCGACCCCGCCCGGGTCTGCCGGACCACCTCCGCCCGCCGGGCCGCCGACCCGTGGGCGGTCGAGCGGGCGCCGCGCCGCCGCCCGGCCGAGGGGCTCCCCGCCGGCCGATCGGTCCGGCCGGTCGACGGCTTCCCGCTGCCGGCCTGCCAGTTCGCCCGGGCCACCCCCGGCGCGCGGCTCGCGGGGGAGGCGGACTACGGCTACGACCACCGCATCAGGCGGACCTCCTACGGGTTCCGGGCCCACCCCCGGGCCGACCGGGCCGGGGTGATCCGGGACTTCGGGGTCGCCCCGGCCCGGGCCTCCGACGAGGCCCTCCCGCCCGAGCCGGCCGGCCCGCCGGGGGCGATCGGGATCGGGGACCGCGGGTACTACCCCCCGGTGCCGGCCGCCGAGTCGGCCGGGGGCGGGGTGAAGCTCCCGACCCCGTACCCGCACAGGTCGAGGGAGCCGGGCCCGGCCCGGGCGGCCCGGCTCGGCGCGGCGCGGTCGACGGCCCGTCGGCGGACCGATACCGGGCGAAGCGGGCGTGGGCCCGGGACCTGTGGCACCTCACCAGCCGGATCACCCGGGAGGTGCCCAGCCACACCGCGATGGTCTGCCTCGCCCGCCGCCACGGGCACCACGCGCTCCCGTTCGACAACCTCGAACTGGCGGCCTAAACTCGCACATCGCGTTAGCCAGGGGTTGCGTGACGCACCAGGGGTTTCGCTGCGCTGCACCCCTGGCTACCATCTGCCGCCCCTCCGGGGCTCAAGGCACGGGCGGGTTTGTAGCCGCGGAGCGGCGACCGAGTGTAGCCAGGGGTGGAGCGAAGCGAAACCCCTGGAACGTCGGCACACGAGAAAACCTTGAGCCCCGGAGGGGCGACAGAACCGGGATGGCTCTGTCACCCCTCCGGGGCTCACGATTCGATATCCGCCACCTTCTCACTTCACCTCGGTGAACCGCCACTCCGGGACGTAGGGCGGCAACTCGCCCAGCGCGTACGCCTCGTCGCCGAGCATCTCCTTGAGCTTCTTGAGCGCCTGGCGGCGGACGGTCACGTAGTAGAACTCGCACCGGGCGTCGCGGACCGCGTCCCAGACGCGGTAGAGACGGTCGGTCTCCAGCACCGCCACCCGCAGGGCGTCGGCCCGGTCGGCCTCCCACACCTGCCGCGTCTCCAGGTGCTTGCGGTAGGCCCGGTTGAACCGGATCAGGTCGTTGACCGTGCGGCGGTCCGGGAACCGCGACCCGTCGGCCAGCGGCGGGGCGTCGGCGAGGTCCGCGTACCGCCGGCGGAGCAGGTTCAGGTCGGCCTCGAAGTCCTCCGGCCGCGCCAGGACGTAGCGGGTCTCCCGCGGGTCCATGATCTCCCACTGGACCGCGGTCTGGTGGATGGCCGCCTGCAGGGCCGGCCACTGCTCGGGCGGCGGGGCCTGCTCCGGGGTGCCGGGCGGGGCGGTCAACAGGGCGGCGGCCAGGACCAGGTCGTACGCGGACATCGCTCGTCCTCTCTCGTCTCTGCCGGCGGAACCCGGCAGTCGGCGCGCACGGCGGACGTGCCCGCGTGCGCGGCGGGAAACCTCGGAACCTCCCGGTCGGGCTTCCGGCGCGCGGGGCGTACCGCGGGGGGCACGCGCCGGTCGGAAGGTGCGACGGCAACGTTCGGGTCGGGGAGGTGCGGGCGGCCGACTGCGGGAGAGGTCCGCAGGACGGGGAATGGTCCCCCGTGGGGAAGGGTGGGGTGCCGTGAGGTCGGGGTTTTCACCCCGGCCCGGGAACCCCGCCCGTGCCCCTCCCACTGGCGTGGGAGCCGTGGCGCGGCGGTCGGCCCGGCCTCAGCGATCCGGTGATCGTCCGTGATCCCCTTACTGCAACCCTACGCCACGAATCCGTTCGCGGCGGCCGGCTCGCGGGTGGAATGTGGTGAGCCACTCTCGGATCGGCTCACCGCTACCGGCGGTTCTAGGGCACGGCGTGACGACGGTCATACACGCCCGCCCGAAACATTACCATATATCTTGGGTGCCAATTCGG